>CAIYRB010000163.1 GCA_903928445.1 uncultured Pseudomonadota bacterium
GTAATTCCGGGGGTAATTCCGGGGGTAATTCCGGGGGTAATTCCGGGGGTAATGCTAACTTCGGCGTCAGCAACGGTGGTGGTAACGCCGGTGGCAATCATGCGTCGGCCGAACCTGGCAACGGCGGCGGCAACGGCAATAGTGGCGGCAACAGTGGCGGCAGCAATGGCAATGCAGCCGGAAATAACAGCAAAAATAGCTCGAACGGCAACAGCGGGGGAGGAGGTCTAGATGATTGAGCAGCGAGTCCTGTGGCTGTTGCCGTTGGCAGTCGCTTTAGGTTGTGCCGCAACGCCCGAGGACAAGACCTCGGGGCGGTGTATCCTAAGTTGTAACAATACCCGGGTGGGCGGCGCTGAATTTACCCTTGAGGCACTGACGCCGTCGCCGCTTGCGATCAAATGCGAAGCCAGCTTTGCTGCTGGTGAAAGTTCCCACGCGACACCGACACCCTTCCAGGTGCGGTTTCGCCTGGTCGAGACGATTCCGCCGTTTGGCACTTCAGCAGCCGCTCCTGCGGCGGGCGGAGCAGCGGCTCCGGCAGCTGGGGGCGCAGCCCCCGCTGCTGGTGCCGGGGAGACCACGGATAAGCCCTTGCTAAGTCAGCGCCCGGTCGCTGGCGTGGGTTTTGAACCAGATGTAAAGGGACTGGTCTCGATCGAGAACTCGGCGCCTGAGTTTCATCCAACTCCGGCCGAAACGACCAAGGTGTCTTCGGCCAAGTACGCTGGGATCGTGACGCCCCAAGCCGAGTGGTGCTCTGATACCTGCGGTGTCATCACCTACGAATTTTGGCCTAAATGCGTCTCCGCCGGCAGCAATGCCATCTCTGCAGGGGTGGCCATTGAAGGCGTCGGCACAACGCAGCCGGTAACTCTCACTTTGACGAATCCTTGAAGCCATTTGACTCGAGCTTATTTGCGGATGACATCAAGCAGTCCGAGTAGCCCGAGCCGGTAGGAATCGATGCCGAATCCTGAGACGCTGCCAATCGCCGCTGGCGCCAAAAACGACCGTTGGCGGATGGGTTCGCGCGCCGTGACCTTGGACAGATGCACCTCGACAAAGCGCAGGTTCAGCGCGGCAAGCCGGTCGGCGAGTGCCAGCGAGGTATGCGTCCAGGCACCGGGGTTGAGGACCGCTCCGTCCCATTCACGCGTCAGCATGTCGAGGTATTTGGCCTCATCGTTGGTCTGAAAAAAGGTCAGATCAACGGCGAATTTAAAGGCCGAAGCCTGCGTCCGCAGCAGGACCTCCATATCTGGGAGTGTGGCATGACCGTAGTGCTCTGGTTCGCGTTTGCCCAGTAGATCGAGATTGACGCCGCTGGCGATGAGGATCCGCAGTGCAGGCTTGGTCGACCTGGTCGTGTGGATTGGGGCATGGTCGCTGGGCGCTGGACTTGGTCCTGGCAGTTTCTTGCTCATGGCTTTGTCTCATGTGGGTGAATGCGCTGCTAGCTAAGTCGCGCCAACAGGTCATTATAGAACTTAATCTGACGGTCGATGATTTCGACGCTTTCCATGCGATCCACTAGGGTCGGATCAACGCTTAGGTCGACATCGCGTTGGTCGCGCTCTAGTTTGCTGAGTTCGGCGACTTTGCGCCGCAGTAGGTCGCTGCCGGGCATCACGCGTAGCAGCCGTCGGTAGACCTCTAGGGCCTTGCCGTAATGTCCTTGCCTGGCATAGATCTCAGCGAGCGTGGTTGAGTCGAGTTCGAGACCGCCAAGGCCGTGCTTGCTGGACGCTCCATGGTCGCCCTCTGGTCGAAAAATCTCGCTTAACGGAACGACGTGAAAGGCAGCGATCGATGCTTCGTAACTCAGCTCTGGCGTTGGTGCCAGCGGTATGGGGATGGTCTGGGTGCGGGCCTCTTTGAATCCGGGCGAGTCTTGCGGCGCAGGTAGCTTCGCAGTGGCCTGCGGTAACGGCGGTAAGGCGATCTCAGTCCCGCGCGCCATAAGGTCTTGGTGCAGCTTTTGCCTGGCTTCGCTTAGTCCACTGACTTCCAGTAACTCACCCAAGCGCTTGACTTCCGGATCAAGCATTTGCATGAGCTTCAGATGCTGATACGAGGCCCTTGCGTCGGCCTCGTGCGCGAGCAGCAAGGCGAGTTTGAAGCGCAACTTTTGTGCCAAGACATTTTCGCGCAGGGAGTCGGCAGCCTGTTCTAGCAGCGTCCAGGAGGTGTCGATCATGCCCTTGGCCAGGAGTTCACGGGCCAAGACGACGCGGGCGACGGTAAAGCCAGGGTGGCGTTCTACGCCGTGAGTTAAAAGCTCGAGACTTTCATCGACCAGACGGTGCGCGCGCAGGATATCGGCGACCGGCAAAAAGCTCCGGCCGAGCGGCTCGGCGCTAAAACGTCGGGCGACTTCCCGCTCGCTTTTCGATAGCGGCAGGTTTGCCAGCAGTGGTGTCCAAACATCGGCCATGAGAACAGTATACTCCCTATCCTCCGTGGCGAGCCAAACTTTCCCAGTCGGCAGGGTCTTGGTTCACAACTCGACCCAGGACCAATTCGATCCATGCACTTTGCCGTCGCGTCGGAAGCTGTGCCACTGCGGTGTTGCAAAGGTACAGGTTTGAATCACACTGACCTTGGTCAGATCGACATTGGCATTGGCCAGCGACAAGACCGCAGCCACCGGCAAGTCGACATGCCAGCGATCGGCCATGCCCTTGGAGATGCATAGAGCCGCCTGCACTGGAGTCAGTCCGCAGGCTCCATGGTGGAGCGATTCGACGACTTCGATGCCGACCTCAAAGGCACCGCGGCTGATGGCAGGGCCGACAACGGCATGAATATCTGTAGCATCGATCCCCAACTCGGTTAGCGCGAGGACCGCTTCGCCAATGATCCCCGAGGTTAAGCCGCGCCATCCGGCGTGGATCGCCGCCGCAGCGCGCCCTGGCACCAGGAGCAGGAGAGGTAAACAATCGGCCGTTTTAACCGCGAGGCGGGTGCCTGGTGTGAGGGTCAAGAGGCCGTCAGCTTCAACCCTGCGGCTGGTTTCGCCACCGGTCGCTGCCTCTGGCGCGACGACGATCCGGGTGCCATGGACCTGCCGGGCGTGGTGGAGCGCTGGCGGTGTGGGCTCATGCTTACCGGTGAAGCCGTGCTTGGCCCCCAACTTCTTCCAGGCGTCGGCAGCCACGCCACCTCGCTGCCACTGGACTGCGTTTAATGTTGCCCAAGCCTGCATGACCCCCCTCCTTTGCTACCAGTATATCTCCTTGAAATAATTTTGAAATCCCCACCCCCTCAAGTTTGTATCGAAACGACCGAAGCGGAGCCATGATGAGGAGTTGGGAGCAACGTGACGGTGGCCAGATCGGCCGGGAGTTGGGGGTGCCATGACTAGCGAACAAACCTACATAGCAGCTGATTACCGCGTCCTGGTTGTGGACCAGGAGCAGGTGGCCCGCAATCTGGTCATCAACTGCCTGTCCAGCACCGGGTTTAGCGATGTCGTGCCAGCGGCGGATGGACAAGGCGCATGGCTGACCCTCAGCAACGATCCAAAATTCTCGCTGATCATCCTCGACTGGAAACTGCCTGGAGGCCTGAGCGGCCTGGCGCTGTATAACCGCATCCGGAGTTTGCCCGCCTATCGCACGACGCCGATCCTGGTCGTATCGGGATTTGTCGAACGCAATGACTTTCGCTTGCTGCAAGAGTTTCCCTGCACCGCTTTGGTGGAAAAGCCGTTTACCAACTCGCTGCTGCAGACCAGTATCGAAGACCTGCTGAAGGAGTCTGTTTGGTACAGAGAGAATGAGGACTTGATCGATAGCTTGCTCGAGGCCGTCAAAGGCAACGGCAAAACCGCCGAGCAATTGATCAAGCAGGTGCTGAAAAAAGCGCCCAAGCCGATGCCTTTAGCGCTGCTGGCGGCCAAACGTTTGGTCAAGAATAAATTACTCATATCCGCCAAGGCCATCCTCGAAAGCGTGCTTAAAGTCGATGGCCAATCGCTGATCGCCCTAAACGAAATGGGCAAAGTCATGCACATGATGGGCAAGCATGAGCAGGCCCTGGGTTATCTGCGGCAGGCTGCGGATCTGTCGCCGCAATGTATTCCGCGGCTTTGCCTGATGGGCGAGGTCGAACTCAATCTCAATGACCCCGAGAGCGCACGTAAGTCGTTTCAAAAAGCGCTCCATGTCGATGCCGAGCACGTTAAGGCGCAGCAGGGGCTGATCTTGGCTGACAATATGAATGAGCTGTTTGCGGCGCCGACGGCCATGCAGGTGCCAAGCTCGTTTGCTAGCCTGATGAACACCATGGGTATCGCCTACGTGCGCAATCATAACTTCGCCCGTGGCATCGGCCAGTATCAAGCCGCGATAAACTTTTTGCCCGACGGTGAAGACCGGGCCCGAGTGGCCTTTAATCTCGGCCTGGGTTATCTGCGGTGGGGTAAACCCAGCGACGCTTTAACGTGGTTTCAGCGCTCAGAGGCTGAACACCAGGGCAGCGGCAATCGCTCGGCGTCCTACGTGCGCAAATTATTGTTAAAAGAGTCCTCGGCCCTGACCGAGCAGGTCGTCCCTGAGCCTGCCTTGCCACCCGCCGTGCCTAGTGCAGATGCCGTAGCCAGCAATGTGATTCCATTCCCAGTGGCAACGAAGGTGGCGGTGGTAACCGAGGAGGCTAGCGCCTATGAGATTGAAGAGGCGCATATTCGGCTTTAGGCCAGGTCCTCGAGCTGAGGCCGCCGTAGAGCGGCGGCCTCGTCACGCCCGTGGTCTGGCTATTTCAACGTTACGAAGTAGTACTGCCCAGCTCGCTCGATCCATGCGAGCACCCGGGCTTTGCCTTTTGTCGCCTTCAGCCACTGCTCGACCGAGGTGATTTTTTGCCCGTCGACCTTCAGCACCAGGTCGCCTGGGCGTAAGCCAGCACGGTCCGCAGGTCCACCCGGCTCCACCGAGGTGATGGCCACGCCGGCCTTTGACTCTAGGTTAAATCGGCCTTGGATGGTCTTGTTCAGCGCGGTGACGCCAAGGCCAAAGGCCGTACCTTGCTGCGGCGCGGCGTTTTCATCACCCTCATTGGGGGCGGTGTTGGCATCCTTCTCGTCTTCGGGATGCTGGCCGATCTGGACCTGAGTGGACAGCTTCTTGCCGTTGCGCACATAGGCCACTTGAACGCTGCTGGAGGGCTTCATCAGACCCACGGTCGTGGTGATTTCGCCCGGCGATTTGATCGGCAACTTGTTGACCTCGGTGATGACGTCGCCCGCCTCGAGGCCGGCCTTGGCGGCTGGTCCATCTGGCGCGACGCGTGCGACCAGGGCGCCGCCGTGCAGATCCGCGGGAAGGTTGAGGCTGGTGCGCATTTCGTCGTCCAGGGGCTGCAGGTAGATGCCAAGGTAGCCGCGGCGCACATGCCCGGTGTTGATGAGCTGCTCAGCGACGGTGCGGACGAGAGCCGAAGGCACGGCGAAACCGATGCCGTTGTAGCCGCCCGACCGCGAGTAGATGGCGGTGTTCATGCCGATCACCTGGCCATGCATATCGATCAACGGCCCACCGCTATTGCCGGGGTTGATCGCGGCGTCGGTCTGAATAAAATTGCCGATCTTGGCGATGTCCAAATTGCCGCGGCCGAGCGCCGAAACGACGCCAAAAGATAGGCTGGCTTCGAGGCCAAACGGGGCGCCGAGCGCGACGACGAAGTCGCCGACCGACAGGGTCTCGGAGTCGGCCAAGGTCAAAGCGGCCAGCCCGGTGCGGTTGAATTTATCCGCTTTGACCTGGACCACCGCAACGTCGGTATTGGGGTCCCGCCCGACCACCTTGCCTGTGTGGGTCTCGCCGTTGGCGAGCTTTAGCTGAATCTCATCGGCGTCTTGGACGACATGATTGTTGGTGATGATGTAGCCCTTTTGCACATCGATAAAGAACCCCGAACCCAGCCCCTCCTCGCGACGGTCGCTGTGCCTGCGGTCTTGGGGCTGGCCGCGCCCACGCGGTCCGCCGGGACCTCCTGGTCCTGGACCGCCGGGACCGCCGGGACCGCCGGGGCCAAAGAAAAAGTCAAACGGATCGACCACTCCAGCGGGCATGCTTTGCAGATTTTTATAAACGGAGACAAAGACAATCGCCTGGTCCGCCTGCTTGGCGATTTGGGCGACGCCTTTGGACATCTTTTGCAGAATCTCAAACTCCGGATTGTTCGAGGCCTGAGGGCTCGCGGTCGGGACCGTGTAGGCCGAGGCAGGGCCGCCGAGCAGGCTGAGGAAGCCGGCTAACATGAAGCTAAGGCGGGACTTTTTTGCAGGAAGAGGCATGCGGTGGGCTCCTTGAGTCGATGCGGTTAAGGTCGATGGTTCTATCTTGGATGAGACGCCGTGAAAGCTTTATGAGAACGATGATCCAGTTGTGCCAAAGCCGCGGGTAAAATACGAGGCCCGTGCTATGTCCCGAAGGTCATGGCGGCAATTGCTTGGCTAGAGCCAGGAGTTAAGGTAGAACCCCATGCTCGAAGGTAAATCGACCAAGGCCGAGATCAAGACCCGATCCGGCGGATTATTATAAAGGACCGTCATGCTTACCCGTCGCCAGGTGATCGAACAGCACATCAAGCGCGCTGAAGAAGCTCTCAAAGAGCGTACCACCACACTGAAAGAACGGAACATCGAAGGCAAAAAGGGCACCGCCAAAGATGTCACCTTCCGCGAAGTCCAAGCCGTCCTAAGGCAGTATCATCGTCGCCTCAAAGCGCTCGACAAGGCCGATGCCGTCAACGCCGATGTCGAGACCCGTCGCGCCGAGCGTCTGGCCACGCCTAAGGTTCCGAAAGAGAAAAAGAAGAAGCCTGTCGCACCGGTCAAAGCCAAAGGCGGCGGCGCGCCTAAGAAAGAGAAAAAAGCTTCGGCTTAAGCCAGGTTCAGGCCGAAGTTCGTTGCAGATCTTCCGCGGATCAAGCCCTATGATGAGTTGCAGAGACCTCCTGAACATGCCGTTTGGGGGGTGCAACCTCGGGCTTATTGCGGAGGCAGCCACTTGGCCAGACATGTCCAGAAGGTGACGAGGTATCCTCTGCGCCTCCTCATCCCGTCCATCGTCCTGATCGCGGCTGAGATCTTGGGGTGCAAAACCTCGCTTAGCCGCTCGGACTCGTCTAGCCAACTTCTGGCCGTGCCCACAGCCAGTAGCGTGCCGACGGCTACCTTCCCTAAGCGCAACAGGCACGTGTATGAGTCCTACGGGGCTAAGTATATGGTCGTGTCGCAGGGAGACGCCACGACCCGCGCCGCTCGTAAGATGTTAGAGCTCGGCGGCAGTGCCATCGACGCCGCAGTGGCTGCCTCCTTCACCGTCGCGGTGGAGCGCCCACAGTCGACCGGTCTTGCCGGTGGCGGCTTTATGTTGATTCATGTCGCCAGTACAAAAGACATGCTGGCCGTCGATTTTCGCGAAGTTGCCCCGGCAAAGGCCACACAGGATATGTATCTGGATAGGAATGGCCAGGTTATCCCGGGAAGCTCAGCCGATGGCGGTCTAGCCTCCGGCGTCCCGGGCATGGTGGCGGGAGTGCTGGCGGTGCATGAAAAGTACGGACGACTTGCTCGTGCGACGGTGATGCAACCAGCGATCGAGCTGGCCGAAAAGGGTTACGCCATTTACCCGCACCTGGCCGCAGCCTTGGATGATCGCAAAGATGTTTTGAAAAACAGTCCTGAGGCGCTGATCACCTTCTTCGATCAAGGCGTCGTCCCGAAACCGCTGACGCTTGGCAAGCTGCTGGTCCAGCCAGCGTTGGGCAAGGTCCTGCGGCAAATCGCTGGTTTTGGCAAAGATGGTTTCTATAAGGGATGGGTCGCCGAGGCGATCGTGGCTGAGCAGCAGCGCACGCACGGCCTGATCACACTTGAGGATTTAGCTGGGTACCAAGTTAAGTTTAGAAAGCCGGTCCAAGCGGCTTTTGGCCGGTACCAGGTTTACTCCATGCCTCCACCTAGTTCAGGCGGCGTTCATATTCTTGAAATGCTAAATATCATGGAAGGATTTGCTCCCACTGCAGAGCCATACAGCGTGCGGTCGATTCATGAAACGGTGAGTGCGATGCAGATCGCCTACCGCGACCGCGCCAAGTATTTGGGCGACAGCGACTTTGGCCCGGTGCCGGTGAGTGGCCTCGTCAGCAAAGCCTATGCGGCTGATTGGCGGCGCCAGATCACTGCGGACAAAGCGCTCATCCTTGGCTCCGATCAACTCCAAGACCCGCTTAAATATGAATCGCATGACACCACGCATTTTTCGATCGCCGACAGCCAGGGCAATGTTGTCGCCTCGACCCAAACCATCAATGGTTGGTTTGGCTCAGGCGTCGTCGTGCGTGGCGCCGGGCTGGTCATGAATAATGAAATGGATGATTTTTCGGTTAAACCCGGTGTTCCCAACAAATTTGGCCTGATTGGCGGCAAAGAAAATGCGATCGCGGCGCAAAAGCGTCCGCTCAGCAGTATGTCGCCAACCATTGTCACGGAGCAGGGCAAACCGGTGCTAGCACTCGGTTCGCCTTCAGGGTCGCAGATTATCAATTGCGTGCTGCTGACGACGCTCAATTACCTCGCCTATCGTCTGCCACTTTGGGAATCGATCACGGCGCTGCGCTATCACCACCAATGGGTCCCACCCACTCTGGTGGTCGAGGCGCCAGGATTCTCACCAGCGTTGGCTACGTCACTTAAAACGCTCGGCTACGATGTGACCACCGGCGGCATCGGCTGTAAAGTTCAAGCGATCGCCTTTGAAAAGGATCAGCTGCATGGAGTGTCGGATCCACGCGGTGAAGGCCTGGCGGCCTCTGAAAAACCGACGCCGACGTCTAGCAGCGAGGGTCAGGGGAGTGCAGAGCCAGTGGTTCATGACTAGCTATGGTCTGGCTGGTCTGGCTGGCCTGGTTGGCCTGGCTCGTGGAGTCGGACCTAGAGCCACATCGCAGTCCGGTTGAGCGTCGAGCGGCCACATCATGAAGTCATCATGCACTTCGCAGGTCAGTACGTTTTGGCGGTTTAGGGCGGCCACGAGTTCCTCAAGCTGGGCAAGGCCCAGCTCCAAGCGATGCTCATCAGGCTTCAGATTCCCGACCGCTTCATCGCCCCTGATAGCCGCTCAAACTCTCGTCGCGACCAACATCTGCTGCCTAAGCCAATGGTCCATCACCACCAAAATCGCCATCGCCTCGACCATCGGTACTGCCCGTGGCAGCACACACGGATCATGCCTCCCGGCTTTTGGCCGCAGCTTAACTGGAACCCCCGCCGCATCGACGCTATCTTGCACTTTAAAGATCGTCGCCACCGGCTTAAACGCCACTCGGCAGTAAATCAACTCGCCATTACTGATGCCGCCCTGAATGCCTCCAGAACGGTTGGTCACGGTGCTGATGCGTCCGTTGCTGCTGGTAAACGCATCGTTGTGTTCCGAACCAAACATCAAGGTCGAGCGAAAACCCAGGCCAACCTCAAATCCCTTGCTAGCCGGCAAGCTCATCATGGCCTTGGCGAGGTCAGCTTCGAGCTTGTCGAACACTGGATCACCGAGGCCCACCGGTATGCCACTGATGGCGCAGGCAATCGTCCCACCGACACTGTCGCCATCTTTTTGCGCCGCAGTGATGATCGCCTCTAGCCGGGCGCGACCGGCTTGGTCAGGGCAGCGCAGGATGTGGGCCTCGACCTCGTCTCGGGTGACGCTGGCGGGGTCATCGATTTGGGCGGCCTCACCCTTCACTGAGTCGACATAAGCGACACAGCGAAAGCCGGGCAGCTTGGCGGTTAAAATCTGCTCGGCCACGGCAGCGGCGGCGACCCTGCCGATGGTTTCCCTGGCGCTTGCACGTCCGCCGCCGCTGCCTGGTCGCACACCGTACTTTGTCAAGGTCGTGTAGTCGGCGTGCGATGGCCGAAAGACCTGCTGTAGGTCGCTGTAGTGGCCGGGCTTTTGGTCTTCGTTGCGAACCAAAAGGGCGATCGGCGTGCCGAGCGTGATGCCGCCTTCGAGACCGGATAGGCACTCGACTCGGTCCTTTTCGTCGCGCGGCGAACTGATCTTGCTCTGTCCGGGGCGACGCCGGTTGAGCCAGGTCTGCACCAGTTCCAGATCGATCTTGTAGCCGGGGGGGCAACCGTCGATCACGACGCCAACGCCGCCGCCATGGGATTCACCAAAGGTGGTGATGCGAAAAGCGTGGCCGAAGGTATTGGGCATGACGTCAGATCTCCAGGCAAGGCGCCTTGTCGGTCGCTAAAAAAGGGCGTCAAAGCCGCCGTTGATATAGGGCTCAAGCGGCCGGCCGAAGACTTGACCAATACCGCCCCCGACGTTGAAGTGCACGCCTTTGTTTTCCATCTGCAGGTCGAGGTTATAGCCGTGAGCCCGAGTCAGCTTGCTCCAGCCCTCGGGCGGTCTAGAGTCCCTCCAAGCCGCGCCATAGTTGAAGAAAGCGGTGAAGTCGAGTCGCTCGAAATATAACAACCACCAATTCTTATCGATATCGCGGACCACCGGGATGGTGTAATCGGCCTTGGCGCGGGCCTGGGTGTCGCCGAACTGCGCCGAGAAGAGGCCCTGAGAGACCGAGCTGATCGGAAAGCTGTTTTGGTTTAAACCGCCACCGGAGCCAGGGACGAAGGTCTTGAGTGGACGGTAGACCTCTTTGAGTAGGCGGCGCTTTGCGCCTCTGGTGCGGCTGCCTTCAAGACCAAGGGATAGGCGCGAGAAGGCCGGTAGCGCTACAGCCACACTCGTGGCGGCGCCGACCTGGTTATAATCAAAGTTTTGGTTGAGTCCTGACGGGGCGACGCGGCCGGAGAGCGAATTGCTAAAGGTAAAGCGTTGGACTAGATGCACGAGGCTGAAGGTCGCTCCTGGCTCGGCCAAAAAGCCACGGGTCAGATTCGGGTTGCCGGCGTAGGGCTTCAAGTACGCGTATTTGAGCGCGAGACCGCTACTGGCGATACCGCCGAGGAGGCGAAAGCTAGACAAACTCTCAAAGCGGACACCCTTTTCATCGAGATAGTTCGTCACGACCTCGTCGGCGCTGCGTTTGTAGGATAGCCCCTCGTAGGTCTGCTGGCGATAGACGGCCAGGTTGAGCGTTGGTGTGAAGCGGGTCGAAGTGAGCGCTAGCTCCTGGTAGGGAAAGAGGCTTTGAGTCCCCAGCAAGACGGTGGCGCGTACGGTCTCGTTTTGCAGGTCATCGATCAGTGGGACTGAGACGATCCCGACCTGCAGGCCCTTGGCGTCATCGCCGCCGATCCACGGAAAGACAAACAGCGGTTTGGCGTGGAAGCCTGCTGGCTCGATGTTGCCATCACTGCCGGTACTTGGCTGATGGTCTTTGTCGATGGTGGGCGCTTGCTTAAAGCGCTCGCTGCTAGCCGCGACGGGCTCGCCGGCATCCTGTTCCCAGAGTGAGGCGCCTGCGAGGGCCTGGTTTAGACTGACGTTCTTGTCCGTCTGAGCGATGGCGAACTGCAAGGGCGACATCTGGCCGGTTGGCGTGGTGCAGGGTTCGGGTTGGATGGAGGTAGTCGGGAGTTTAAGCAGGCGGCTCTCGCTGCCGTCGTACAGGGCTAGGACTAAACTTCCATCGTTTAAGCCTTTAACATCGAGGATATGATCCTTAAAGCGCAACATGCCGAGGCATTTGCCGTGCTCGTCATAGCGGCGGAGGCTGCGTTCGCTGCGCTCTGCCAGCAGCACCCAGCTGTCTCGTCCCGCAAAGCCGACGCCGATCGGCATGCCAAAGCCAGTGCGGATGCGGCGGACTATGCGGTGCTTACTGGTATCGAAGACGCGCGCTTCATAGGCCGTGCCGAGCATCTTTTGCGTGGCGTGGCTTAGCCAAATTTCCTCGGTGATGCGCTCGCCGACGACTTTGTTGCGGCTGCCGATGGCGCGTAGTTGCTCGGGTAGCCGTGCGTTCAAGGGACAGGTGATGCGGGTCTTGCCTGCGGACTTGACAATGGGGGTTTCGCACAGCCGCGTGACCGACTGCTGCTGCTCGGTCCAGGCGAGGTGGGTTGGTGTCTCCCAGAGGTTATACACCCCGCCTGGGCGAGTGATGTGCCGGCCGTTTGCTCCGCCCTCGCCGCTGGCATGTTGGGTGAAGTCGATCAGGCTCATATCTTGAGGTGGATCTGGCGTGTAGGTGACCGTTCCGTCCCAGGCCTGACCTTTGAACACCGCAGCCAAGGCTGGCTTATCGCTGACCATGGTGCCGCGCGTGGTATCTATGGCCCAGCCGGAAGCGGCGTCAAAGGCGACGGTCGATTCGTAGTAGCTGTATGATTCACGACTCATGAGATGGACCTGCAAGCCATCGCTGCTTAGTCCGTAGAGCGAGAGAAAGCCGGCGTGTTTGGCCTTGGCAGCGGCGAGAAATGGTCCCGAAGGCACGGCTTCCCAGTGCTGCTTGGCCGCGATTTTATAGGCTTCGTATAATTCTTCACCGTTTAGATGAATGAGCGTTTTCAGGGCGCGGTCAAGCGGCATCAAGTCGGCATAGGGGATGATCGTGACCGGCCACCACCACGGGTGGGCGTTATGGTAGAAGGCAGCGAGCAACTCCGGCAGTTTCACCTCGGCGCGCCTCAGCAGGTAGGTAACTAGCGCGCCCGAGGTGGCGTAGCCGCGCTCGACGTAGTTAACGCTGGAGTAAAGGCTGTGCAGGCGGTCGTAGCTTGGCCAGTTGCCGGAGAGAGCTTGGTAGCGCTCGATTCCCGCTGTGACGTCCGAACCGGAGGAAACGCTGAAGGCTTCGGCTAAACCCTCTAGGAACCACGCCGGCATCCACGGTAAATAGATGATGTTGTAGGGAGGGCCAAAGATGGTGTCGAGAGACCGGTACATGGTTGAATGGGTGTATTCATGCCAGGCCAACTCTTTGTAGCCTTGGCCCATCGTCTGGACCTCGATGGCATCGGTGATGAAGTTGGCAAAGGAGGCATTCTCCGATGCGGCAGAGGTCACCACGGTTAGAGGGGAATGGCGCTTGTCGCCGATCCACTGCTCGACAAAGGGGCGAGCGGCTTCGAGGGCATTGAGGGTCATCCAGCCTTCGCTCGGCACGCGGTGGTCAAAGTAGATGTGAAAGTGATCGGAATAGAGCTGGTCGTACTCGAGTCGACCTTGGTTGATGCCAAAGCCGATCGGTAAGGCCGATGCCGTACTGCTGCAAACCCCTAGTGCAGCCATGGTCATGCCGCTAAGACGTCGCACCCAGGTCGCACACGATCTGGGTTTAGGGGCGAAACCTTGCACGTGCGGCCTCCAAATCGCTGGGCGTGTCGATGCCAAGGTGGCTGTGCGCCGTGGGTTCTAGCCAGATGCGCCAGCCGGCTTCCAAGGCTCGCAGTTGTTCGAGCTTTTCGATCTCCTCAAGCGGTGAGGGGCCGAGGCGCACGAAGTCCTCGAGGCGACTTAAACGGTAAGCATAGACGCCCATGTGGTGCCAAAACTGCGGCCCAGGAGGCGCTAGCGCCTGCCCTCGCGCCAAAAGACTTTGTGCCGTGCGGTCGTAGGGGACGGGGGCGCGGGAAAAGTACAGCGCATAGCCGTCACGAGCACGCACCGCCTTGACAGCGTTTGGATTGCTGGCGATCCGTAAGTCGGTGGTCGCGCTTACCAGGGTTGCCATGTCGGCGTCAGGTCTAGCGGCGTAGGCCTGCATCAAGGATTCCAGAGCAGCAACCGCGACAAAGGGCTCGTCGCCCTGGACATTCAAGATATGGGTGCGGTCAAAGGCGCGCCCAACTTCGGCGCAGCGGTCGGTGCCGCTTTGATGCTCAGGGGCGGTGATACGCGCCTCGATCCCGTGCTGCGCGCAAACGTCCAAGACCTCTATGGCGTCGGTCGCTACGACGAGAGCTGCACCTTGGGCTACCAAGCTGCGTAGATTTTGTGCCACGCGCACGATCAGCGGCAAACCTCCCAGATCGACTAGGGGCTTGCGCGGCAAACGCTCGGAACCAAGGCGCGCCGGGATGGCGATGAGCCAGTCGTGATACACATGGGACTCGGAGTGTTGGTAAATCAACATAGACTACGCGCAGGCTTTTTGCCGCGCGCAGCTTGCCAGTGTGCAGACAAGGTTGCTACCATGATAATATACAATTAAGGATAGGAAAACCTTAGTCAATTTTTACTCTCGTGTCTTCGAGCCTGCCGCATGAGGAGATAGACCTATGGCGACGTCCGCCAATCAGCCGATCGACGAGTCGCTGGTCAATATCTACGAAGAGCATTTTCTCAGACATGCTGACACCGTCTATCGCTTTGCCTTTGCCTTGACGCTAAGCCTAGATGGCGCCAGTCAATGCGTTAGGGAGACCTACAAAGTGATCGCGGCGAACTTAGCGAAGTATGTCGATACGGCGGAAGGCGGCGCTAACTCGATTTTGATCGAGGTCTGTTGGCGCGTGTTCAACGAACAGAAGAGCAAGGCATTTGCCAGCGGCCACAGCGCCGTGACCAAGGCGCTGCAGCCGCTAGCGATCAGCGCTAGGGCGGCCTTGGTGGCGATCGATGTCGCCGGGTTGGATGCGGTGTCGGCTGCCCGTGTCTTGCAGATGAGCGACAAGGATCTGCGCGTTCACCTGGCTCATGCGCGGCGGACGCTGTTGAATGGCGGCGCCCAACTTTGATTTGGACGAAAGGACGATAGACTATGGCGTTTTCGCCGACGGAGCTCAAGAACGAAGACCTCCTGTACAGCTATCTGGACGAATATCTGGACGGCGAGTTAACGCCGGACGTCTTGGCAAAGATCGAGCCGCTGCTGCAGACGCCAGAGTATTCCGGTTTGCCTGGTCGCTTTCAAGCCTTGCGCGGCAAGTTGCAGCTGGCGATGCAGAGCTATTACCTTAAAGAAGATGAGTTGAGCGCCTTGAACGCGCTGGTGATGCCGCCGAGCGAAAAGCAAAAGGCCGAGGCGACGAGCATCGAGGCCTTGAGTCGCGGCAATATCAACTCGTTTTACCGCCGTGGTGCCGTGCTGCTATTGATCGTCGTCGCC
Source organism: uncultured Pseudomonadota bacterium (assembly GCA_903928445.1). GTDB lineage: Bacteria > Bdellovibrionota_B > Oligoflexia > Oligoflexales > CAIYRB01 > CAIYRB01. The sequence goes on from CAIYRB010000163.1 coordinate 15,040, forward strand.
ATCGGCGCCAGCGTTTGGAAGTTCGGTCGCACTAAGGAACGAAAGTTTAGGCCGCTGGAATATCTCGGTTATGAAGCCCTGGCGATGGAGGAGGATGCACAGGAGCGCCTCAATCTACCTAGTCATGATCCCGTCGAAGTACGCCAGTATCTAGAGTCCTATCCGGGACTTGAATTCAAGGCGCAAATGCTGGCGGGAGTGCCTGCGGGTTGGCAGATCGATGGGGCGACCGTCATCGATTATGAGGTCGCTAAAGTCGCTGCTGTGATGTACGAGCGCGGCGGTGCTAAGGCCAAGGAGTCATTCTTTTTCTTCAGCTTTGCCGGCGAGCTGAGTGACTTGCCGGCCTCAGAGCCGGGCAATATGCGCGGACTGATCTTTCAGACCTATGCCTCAAATGAACTAAACCTCGTCGCCTGGCAGGTTGCGCCTGGCGTGGTGGCGCTGCTGGTCGGACGGCGTAGTGCGCCAGAGCTCGCGGAGATCGCGTTAGCGTCGCGGTCCGCCAAAGATTAAGGGCCCGGCAAAAAATAACACAGATATTTGGGTCACTGCTGCATTCGTTGCTGCCGTGACCTCGGCGCATGCGCTGTCCAAATAGTTGTCACTGACTGCGCTAGTGACCAACTAGTCAGCGCTCTTGGCACTTGTCTAGCTGCCACTGTTGTTTGGTCTAGGTCATGTAAAGCCTGGGATAAACAGAAATTTACTGGAGTATGGGGTCCTGGCATGGGCATGGCCGGGCTTTTGCAAAGGACTGCTTGTCCTGTGCGCCGCGAGGAGCCGCGGACCTACTATGTGGAAGTGATTCCAACAGCTGATGCTACAACCGGATTTAGGAGACATGTCCATGCAGAAGGTCCATCGCACCACGTTACTCACAGTGACAACAACGTCGCTTATGCTGATCACGATTGCCTGCGCCAACACCAATAGCGGCCGCAAAGACAAAGGCACCTCTGGCGTGCAGCTTGGTGGCGGATCCAACACCACCTGCTTAAAATTGGGCGACGCCGCGCCAGTGCAGGCTAAGGCCAGCAATGATGGCGATAAAGGCTCACCTGCACAAATGATCGGTGGCAAGGGCTCGCCCGCGCAGATGATCGACCAAGGTGGCAAGGGTCCAGTTGATGTGGTTGTCGTACCAGCACCACTGCCTGCCGTCATTGCGAAGGCTCCCGACGCGACGACTCCGGCGCCAGTCCTTACGGGCAAGACTGCCGATGCAACACCGCCTTTGGCCGAGACCCCACCGATTGGCAGTTGCGCGCCTCAGGGCCCAAGCCAAACGCCCACGATCGTTGACAATGGTCCCGGACAAATGCCGCCCCTTGTTGCTGTTAATGAGTCTCACTGCGGTAAGGGCAGCATCTACTGTGCTGGCGGCCCAGGCCAAGCACCACAGTGGCCAGTTAAAGCCGTTGGCGGCGGCAGCTACAGCCATGACGACGTCGCCTCTTGCATGAGTGCCTTTCATGGCGCAGGGCTCAACACCAACGGTCAGTGGACTATCGATGTGCGTAGTTCGCTGAATATCAGCGTCTTAAGCGGTGGTCTTTACGATGACCACACGACCGATCACTCACTGATCATCATCAAGGCCGTCAGCGTCCTCGGGCAGATGCACTTTAACCTGCTCAATCCCAATGCGCTGTACTGTTTGAAAGACGTTTCGGTACTCGACCAAGTTTCGGTCACCAGCTGCCACCAAAGCAACGTCGTGTCGCTGAAAGATGTCTCGGTCTTGTCATCCAAAGACGTCAAAGTCGTTGACTGCTCCGCGCACTGATTCCAGGTTTCCGCTCCTCGGCCATGGCCGGGGGGCTTTTGTGATCTCCTAGAGTGTGACTTCTGCATAGATTCCGTCTTTCGCCGCCACTTCCCAAAGGGGGTGGTGGCTTCTTTAATATTAGTGGCTTACGGCGCAGGCTCGGGTGAGACGGCGAAAATTAATCGAACGGCGTGGATTGCGTTGTGAGGTACTGGTCGACTACGGTATGACCGAGATCTCATCCAACTCGTACAACTCGTAGGACTTTGCCCATGGATCCAACGTTTCGCCCATATCTGCAGCAGGAATGGACCAAGCTAAAAGAGCAGGGCTTGGACAAAAGCGAGCGCATCATCACCTCGCCGCAAGGTGCGAGCATCGAAGTCGGCGGCGAGCACGTGCTCAACCTGTGCGCGAACAATTACCTCGGCCTGTCTGGCCATGCAGCCTTGGCACAGGCCGCCGCCGCAGGACTGCAACGTTATGGCTATGGCCTGTCGTCAGTGCGTTTTATCTGCGGGACTCAGACCGTGCATAAAGAGCTGGAGGGACGCCTTGCCGGATTCCTCGGGACCGACGACGCGGTGTTGTATTCCTCGTGTTTTGACGCCAATGGCGGCCTCTTCGAGACCTTACTTGGACCAGATGACGCGGTGATCAGCGATGAATTGAACCACGCCAGCATCATCGATGGGATCCGCTTGAGTAAAGCGCAGCGCTTTCGTTATCGCAATAATGACATGGCGGATCTCGAGGCAAGGCTGCAAGAGACGGCCGGCTGCCGCTTTCGCCTGATCGCGACCGATGGCGTGTTTTCCATGGATGGCACCATCGCCAATTTGCAGAAGATCGTCGAGCTAGCACAGCGCTATCAGGCGCTGACTATGGTCGATGACTCGCATGCCGTGGGCTTTGTCGGTGCGACCGGTCGCGGCACACCCGAGCATTGCGGCGTGCACGGGCAGATCGATATCATCACTGGGACCTTAGGTAAGGCCCTTGGCGGTGCCTCGGGGGGTTATGTTGCCGCCAGTCGCGAGGTCACTGCATGGTTGCGCAATCGGTCGCGCCCGTATTTGTTTTCCAACACCTTGGCGCCGATGATTGCAGCGGCCTCGCTCAAGGCGCTGGATTTAGTTGATGGCGAACCGGCACTGCGCCGGCAGCTGCAGGAAAACGCCGCATATTTTCGCACCCTGATGACCCAGCTTGGTTATCACTTAACTCCCGGTCAGCATCCGATCATACCGGTGATGATCGGCGATGCGGTGAAGGCCAAGTCCTTGGCCGACGCGCTGCTCCACGAGGGGGTCTACGTCATCAGCTTTTCCTTTCCGGTGGTGCCTAAAGACAAGGCGCGCATTCGTACGCAAATGTCTGCGGCTCACAGTCGTGCCGACTTGGACAAGGCGGTCGCTGCCTTTGCCAAAGTCGGCCGCAAGCTCGGCCTGATTCCATGAACCGCGGCGACGCGCGGTGTCTCTTTGAAACGACCCGATAAGCGATGCGAGGAGTGCCGTTATGTCCGCAGGAACGACGATGAAGGCCTTGGTGAAGGCCCAGCCCGGCAAGGGCCTGGTCATGCGCCAGGTGCCCATCCCGGCGATCGGTCCGAACGATCTGCTGGTCAAGATCCACAAAACCGCGATCTGCGGTACTGATCTGCACATCTACAACTGGGACGCCTGGGCGGCGCAGACGATCAAGACGCCGATGACCGCGGGTCACGAATTTTACGGTACGGTCGAGCACATCGGTAGTGCCGTCGATGGTTTTGTCATCGGCGACCGCGTCTCTGGCGAAGGTCATATCACCTGTGGTTATTGCCGCAATTGCCGCGCTGGCCGGCGCCACCTCTGCCGCAACACCATCGGTGTTGGTGTCAATCGCGACGGCGCCTTTGCCGAATACCTGAAGATCCCGGCGGGAAACGCCTTCAAGATCCCAGATAATATCAGCGATGAGATCGCCTCGATTTTTGATCCCTACGGCAACGCTGTGCACACGGCGCTGTCCTTTGATTTGACTGGGGAAGACGTCCTCATCACCGGCGCCGGCCCCATCGGCATCATGGCCGTGGCCATCGCCAAGCATGTCGGCGCCCGTCATGTCGTCATCACCGACGTCAATGAGCTACGCCTCAGCTATGCCAAGAAAATGGGTGCGACCCGCACGGTGATGTCGCAGCGCGAGTCGCTGACCGATGTCATGACCTCGCTCGGGATGACCGAGGGCTTTGACGTCGGTCTGGAGATGTCCGGTCATGCCGCGGCTTTTCAAGGCATGCTTGAAGCCATGAACCACGGCGGTCGCGTCGCCATCCTCGGGATCTTTCCCAACGAGGTGGCGATCGATTGGCGCCAAGTCATCTTCAAAGGCCTTGTGCTGAAGGGGATCTACGGTCGCGAGATGTATGATACCTGGTACAAGATGGCGGCGATGCTGCAAAGCGGCCTAGATATTCAACCGGTGATTACGCATCGCTTGCCGGTGGCTGAGTTTGAGCGGGGCTTTGCTGCGTTGAATGCAGGAGAGGCGGTTAAAGTGGTGCTTGATTGGCTGTGAGCTTTTTGCCATAGTCTGGGCTGGTTGATGATCGGTGTTTATGGGTGTTTTTGAGGACGAGCTGTAGCGCAGCTGGTAGCGCGCCGCGTTCGGGACGCGGAGGTCGCGAGTTCGAATCTCGCCAGCTCGACCATTCTTCTGCTGTCCTGTGGGCGGGGAAATGGAACCATCATGCTGGCACCATCCCAGGACAGTTTCAGGCGAAATAGCTTCAACCGCCAAAGAGCTTGCCGTCTTTTATATTTTGAACGACACCATGGACCTCCGTTTCCATCGTGGTCACGGCATCTCTAAAGTTCTTCATCTCTCGACTCCCAAAGATGCTGTCGTCCATGGACTTGCTGAGTTCTGCCACTTTGGCGTCCATCTGCAGCGTGGGTGCTGCAGACAGATACTGAAAAGCCCAATGATTTCCTAAGTATTTGTTATGGCTAACTATTTAAAAGCGATACCCCTGGATTTGGGAAGTCGAGAATCTCATCCGTGAAAAATCGCTTTTTGCAATCGGCGGATGATTTTTTGACCAGGACTTTTTTGAAGGCCATGTCGATCCGAAGCCAGTCCTCGATTTCGGCGGGGCCAATTCCGGCCTCGCTTAGCGATTGCCGCAGCAGTTCGCTGCGGGCCGCAAATAGGTCTTCGCCAATCATGATGTGCTCGTGCGCATCAATTGGCATGCGGCCGCTGTATGCTTTCGGGCCGCCAAAGAGCATGGCTATGAAGTCCGTCTGTTGGGCTTCGATATGCTTTTGATCGATAGCAGCGAAAAATCTGCCAAGCCATGGGTCTGCATAAATCTTGTCGTAAAAGATTTTGTGAACCCGCTCGATCGTCGCTCTACTGCCGATGCGGTCGATGAGCTTTTTTCCGCCCCGATAGGCAGAGGCCTCGAGTTCTGTGGCTAGCGATGTATCTTCAAGCATCCTCGACATTCCGGCCTCCCAACATGCGCCCTGGCAGCCCTTCTGGCGCCCGCGAACGTTAGGATCGTCACTCATGTGGAAAACTTGAGTAAAACTACGGGAGACACCGTAAAGACAGGCGATTATGTCGTCTCCTTGACAGTAAGATACGCCAATATCGCAGGGCGGTTGGAGACGATGATGAGCTTTGGCGCTTTGTTCACAGGGGCCTTCCTTCGCTCTATCTACCTGAATTTGGGTGATATTAGCGCGACTTAGAGGCTGTCCGAAAATTACGTGTCTCCCTACTTCCGCGCCTCCGTGGTCAAACCCAAACGCCCAATTTAGCCACAGAGACGCGGAAGTAGGGAGACGCGGAATTTTCGGACATGTTCTTAAACTGCTATACTAGTAGCCGCACCTTGCGCTTTTTGGGGATATTTTAGCTCATGTCCATTGATCTCATGCGCCGCATCTGCGGCTTGGCAGTGGTGGTGCTCGGTTGTGGCTGTGCTGGCAAAGGCTCAGGATCCGGTGAGCCAGTCGAGTCGGCGCCGTCAGGTATGGCGGTGATCGTGATTCCTGGTATCACCGGTTCCGCGCTCATACGTCCCGAGTCTAATGAGCAGGTATGGCCACCGCGACTGTTTAGTGCCTTGAGTGATTTTGCGGCCCTGCTAAGCCGTGCCGATGGCAAGTCGGAGCAGCGTATCAACGCCGGCGAGCCGTTGATGGACTTCTATGGTCCCATGGTGCGCAGCTTAGAGGCCGCTGGGCATAAGGTTTACCCCTTTGGCTACGATTGGCGCCTGGATAATGCGGTCAATGCCGAAAAGCTGGCGACCTTCATCGATGCCACCGGCGCGGCCCAGGTGGCGATTGTCGCCCATAGCATGGGCGGTCTGGTCTCAGTGAACTATCTAAGCCGCTTTGGCCAGCAAAAGGTGGCTAAGCTCATTACCCTCGGGACGCCCTTTCTTGGTACACCCGGCAGCCTTAAGACCCTAGAACGCGGCGACTTTGGCCAGGGGATGTTGGCCTACCTGGCCAGACCGAAGTTTCGCCAGCTGTTTAAGAACGAGGTGTCCTGGTATCAGCTACTGCCAAATCGGGAATTTTTTCGCCTGCAACCCGCCTATGTCCGCAAGGTGGTGCGTGGAGCGACGGAATCGTCCATCGAAATTAAGGGCTACGATGCGACCGCCGCCTTCGTCCGCTCGAGGCCTTGGAGCAATCATGACATGGTGGTCAGCAATGATCGGCTGTTCCACCAGACGGATGTGTTGAAAACCCTCGCCTCAGTCGATGCCTATTTCATCATCGGCGACGGACAGCCGACTGTTGGTGGAGTCGATTATATCTTCAAGGACCAGGGCGGACACGAGGTCTATGACGACTGTGAGCCGGTCGTGGCTGATGGTGATGGGGCGGTGTTGCGTAGCAGTGCCAATATCGGTGGCAAGACCCACGCACTGCACCCAGGCCATAGCTACTATTTAGCGGTGGAACACGGTGCGATGATTGCTGATGAGTTGATACTACGCCAAATTACCAAGATATTACGCGGGGACGCCGCGCCATTGCCCGGCCTGCGCGGCCAAGCCGAATAAGGCGCGCAGCCGACGATTTTGCTCAGCAGTGAGCGGGGTGACCGGCCTTTGTTTCATGCCGCTCAGCACAGCTTGTCCGTCTCTGCTAAACTAGCCCCTAAGACCAACCACTGGTTTTGAGAGGCAAGATGACGGCCAGGCGTTGGGCGGTGATCACTGGTGAATATCCACCCCAGCGTGGCGGGGTTGCGGACCATTGCGGGATTCTTGCGTCGCTGCTCGCATCAGAGGGGGATCATGTTGAAGTTTGGGCCCCGCCGCATCCTGGTCGGCAGGTAGGCGACATCTCGGGTATCCGCATCCACGATCTACCCGCGCGCTACAACCTGGCAACTTTGCGTCTATTGCATCGCCAGCTCGCTGCACTCAGTGAGGACACCATCATTTTACTGCACTACGTGCCGCAAATGTATGGCTGGCGGGGCATGAATGTCGCCTTCTGCTGGCTTATGGCGCTGCGCAGACCGGCGAAATTGTGGATCATGTTTCACGAACTGTATATGCCGTTTGGCTGGCGGGTGCCGCTCAAGCACCAGCTTCTTGGCCTGGTCCAGCGCCTCATGGTCGTGCTGCTACTGCGATCTTCAGCTAAAGTGCTGGTCACGATCCCACGCTGGGGAAGTCTGCTCCAGCGGTGGACACCGCAGACCTTGCGGCCGGTGCTCGCACCGATTCCCAGCAATATCATACAGGGTGTGCCGCAAGATCCGCAGGTCCTTGCGGTTCTGGATAGCTTGAGGGCTCGGCTTGAAATCGTGCCCGAATCGCCCATAGTCGGCCATTTCGGCTCATTCGGTGCTGCCATCGCGAAATTTCTTAGTCTATCGATCCCCGTAGTGCTCGCCTCGCCGCCGTACCCGGCGATGCTGCTGATCGGCTACGGGGCAGCCGATTTCGCCGCAACTCTCAAGCCTAGTCTGCCGCCTCGAAATGCTGCACGCGTCTACAGTATCGATGCCGCTCCAGGGGCCGACATTGCCGCCTTGATTGGTCTATGCCAGGTGATGATGCAGCCTTATCCGGACGGGGTCACGACGCGTCGGAGCACCATGATGGCGTGTCTTAGCCTAAACAAAGCAGTTGTGACCAACCTTGGACCATTGAGCGATCCGCTGTGGGCGGAAAGTCGGGCGACTCGCTTGGTGCCGCCAAATGCGCCTGTGGCCATGGCCAGGGCTGTGTCCAAGCTGTTGCTTGATGGCAAGACCTGCAGCGAACTCGGCGAAATCGGCTTAGAACTATATATGTCAAACTTTAGCTGGGACCATCTGATCGGCATCTATAGTGAGTTGGCATCATGAGTCGAACCAGGCGCTCAGCGCTGAATTTCATCAGCAGCGTGTCGCTCATGGCGTTTACCATGCTGATCGGCTTTGTCACCACGCCACTACTGCTTAAATGGCTGGGCGAGGAGCTGTACGGCGCCTTTCGCGCGACCCTGGACTGCTACGGTTATCTTACCTTGCTCGAACTCGGCTTGGACGGCGCGTTATTGGCCATTCTAAGTCGCGTCATGCACCAGAAGGGTATCGCACCCGAGGTCTGTAGGGCCGAGCTGCGTCAAGTCATCGCGATTGGGCTTCGAGCCTATGCATATCTGACGTCGATCTATATGATTGTGGGATTTATCCTGGTTTATTTTATCCACGGCCTAGTGCCAGTGCATGCAGACCATCTGGTCGACCTGCGCTGGGGCGCGTTTGTCGCAACGATTAGTTTTGCCCTGCTACCGTTGACCAGCTTTCGGGCTTTTGCCGAGGCTAGTAACCGTGGCTATCATATCAATATGCTGCTTGTCTTGCAGTCCGTGATCGTGACCGTGTTCTCACTGCTATTCGCCGCATGGGGTTGGAAGTTAACCGGTCAATTCATTGCCTTAATGATCGGTGGATGCATTTTTCATGGCGGCGTCGCGATTTATGCCATCAAATTGCTGGGCAAGAATACGGCTGCGAGTGCATCAACCACGCTGCAGTCGGCCGTCACCAAGGAGCTATGGCATCTAAATCGACCTAATTTCATTATGAACCTTTGTGGCAAGCTGGGACTGATGAGCGATCAGATCATTATCAGTGCGCTGCTGGGACCGGCAGCAATCGTGCCCTTTTTTCTCACCTGTCGACTGCCGCAGATCGCCCAAAGGGTGCTGCAAAGCATCGGCAACTCGAGTTGGCCGGCCTTGATCGAGTTGCATGCGCACGGTGAACACGACCGCTTTAACGAGCGCTTGGTTGAATTGACCCGGACCGTCGCTATCCTGGCGATTGCGGGACTGCTGCCGATTGTCATCGGCAATCATCACTTCGTCGTGCTCTGGGTCGGTAGCGATCACTTTGCTGGTCATGCCACCTCAATCTGCGCGGCGATTACGACCTACATTCTCTCGCTGGTGTCGCTGTGGGGATGGTGCTTCACTGGAACCGGCAAGCCACATGCGATGCTGAAGATTTTTGTCATCCAGACGGCTATTAATCTGGTGTTAAGTGTCATCTTTACGGCGCAGTTGGGTATTCGTGGTCCGCTGCTTGGAACAGCCGTTGCTCAGGTCTGCACCGTGCTATGGTACCTGCCGCGGATGCTCCATACGACCTTTGGTACGGAGCCGCGTCTGATCGCCAAAGCTTGCATTCTCCCGGCGCTGTGGGCTATACCGTACGGCTATTTGGTCCACTGGGCCTTTGCCGCCATCGCTCCATTTAACTGGTTTAGCCTGGCTGCTGCGATGTTTGTCGCGGGATGCAGCTTCCTGCTATTTGCCGCCTACGTGATGCTGACAGCGGACCAGCGCAGGCTTTGGCGGGAGCGTTTAATGTCTTTCGTTTGGCCAAAAAGGTTCTCGCCTTAAGTTGAGACAGGGAGTACACGTGGCTAAATCGCTGCGCATTATCATGGTTGTACCCGAGGCTCCGCTGCCTTTTGGCGGGGCAGCAGCGCGCATTTATTACACGACGCAAAAGGGCCTGGTGGCCCGCGGCTACCAACTGACGACGTTTATCGCCGCGGCGACGCCTCAGTCGAGAGCGGAAGCTGAGCGACTTTTTCCTCAAGGTGCCTACGATTTGCGATTTTTTACGCCTAGCTCCGCACCTCTTGGAAGGGGCCTGCGTGGTAAGTGGCGCTCCATACGTGAGCCGATGTCGCATCAGTTTGATGCACGCTTTCACGCCGCATTGGCGAGCGAATTGCGTCATGGATTTGATATTTTGCACCTAGAGGACCTGTGGACCGGTTATGTAGGGATCAAGCATCGCCCTAAGGTGCTGCTAAACAGTCACTGCTTGCAAGCCATCGACCTGCAGGGCGAGCGTCCTGCCAGTATTAAAGACCGACTGTTGACGTCAAGATCGCTGCATATGGAGCAGAAAATGCTTCGGCTCTATAAGGAGCAGGTGACCTTAACTCCCGAACTAGCGGCGGCGATCCGTCTGGTTAACCCAAAGGCTCACGTCGATGTCATCCCGCTTCCGCTTGAGTTGGATCTCTATCCGTATATTGCTGATGAACGGCGTCCGCTCGCGAAGCGTCTGGCGTTGATCGGCTCGTTTCAGTGGGCACCGACCCGGTCGGCCGCACGGCGGCTGCTGACTAGACTCTGGCCGAGGATCCGCGCATTGGTTCCAGGTGCCGAACTGGAATTGACCGGCTGGGGCGCTCAGCGCGTGCTAAGTGGCTACGAGAGGCTCGGACAGGTCACGATCAATGATAGCGTGCCCGATGTCAGGCCGTATTTTGAACGGGCGTCGGTTCTACTCTACGCACCCGAGCATGCTAGTGGCATGAAGGTGAAGGTACTCGAATGCATGGCCTTGGGCGTGCCCGTGGTGACGACCCCGGATGGTGTGGAGGGACTGCCGACCATGCCTAGCTCCGAAACCAGTACCGAAGTGCCTTGGGCGATGCTTGGCGCCAGCGACGATGCTTTGGTCAACGCCGCCGTAACCTTGCTAAACGATCCGGCACGGCAAAACCGCCAGCGCCAAGCGGCACGGCAGATGCTGAAGACGCACTGTGATCCTGGGCGCATCCTCGATCAGTATGAAGCGGTCTATGCTCGCATCATGGAGGCAAGGGGGCAGTGAGGGATGACCTACATGTTGCCTTTGATGGCCGCTCGCTGGCAGCTTCCAGTTTACGTGGCTGGGACCGGTATACCCTGGAGCTGGCGCGGGAACTGGAACATCTTGGGATCAAACTCAGCTTTTTTTGCCGTGCCGAAGCACCCATTCAGCGGCAGCATCTTCGCGGACTCGATGCTTCGGTGGTGGCGTTGCCCGACCGTGGCGGCTTGCATTGGACTCAGGTTGCGCTGCCTAAGGCCTTAAAAGAGCATGGCTGCGACCTCTACCATGCTCCTGCCGAACAGGGTGTCCCCTTGCTGCCCATGACCTGCCCGGTGGTGTTAACCGTGCATAGCGTCATATCCCTAGGCTACCTCGCCCTTGTGCGTGCAGGTGAGCTACCAGGAACGGTCGCTGACTACCTGGGTTATGAGCTTCGCCTGTGGAGCTTTGCCGGACTTTACTGGCGTGCTCAGATCTTGCGAGCAAATGCCATCATGGCGCCGTCGGAGTACTGCCGCGGAGAGATCATCAAGCATCTTGGTGTCGCGCCTAACCGTGTCACGACGACTCTGCTTGGCCTGCCTGAGGTGTTTCGGCGGCCGCCCAAGGACGCCGCTGAGCGAGGCATCATCTTGCGTGGCCTCGGCATCCTTGGTCCCTATCTGCTGAGTGTCGGCGGCTACGAACGGCATAAGAATCCGCATGGATTGATCGAGGCCTTTGCCCAAGTGAGTCCCTTGCGCCCCAATATGCAACTGGTCATGGTCGGTAGCCGCGGCGTCCCGCATGAGCTGCAGCAGCTTGCTGCAAGCCTAGGTGTACAAAGCAAAATATTGTTTTTAGTCGATGTCGGCGACTCACTGGTCGAACTTTATGATGGCGCTGAGCTCTTTGTCTCACTGTCTTGGCTGGAGACCTTTTGTCTACCAGCGCTCGAAGCGATGAGTCGGGGGGTCTTGCCTGTCTGCAGTAGTTGGGGCGCCTTGCCGGAAGTCCTGGGTGACTGCGGTTGGTGCGTTGATCCTCGTGATATTAAAGGCGCCGCGGCGACGTGGATGTTAGCTCTAAATGATCCGCAGCGAGTCCTTCGCGCGGCACGCGCCAAGTCCCATGCGACGGCCTTTGGCTGGCGCCAAGCGGCGCTGCGGACCTTGGCGGTTTACCTGGCCCTAAAGCAGAGAGCATCTCGCCCGCCGTTCAAGCGGCAAAAATGAGGGCGTGCTGCCGCGCGATGTCAGATGAGGTCAGTGACTTTTGGTAACTTTCCAAAACCCGCAGCTCTGATTTGCCGAGATGAGTGATGAAAAAGATGTGCGCGGCCGATCTGGACATAAAAACGGTCATCGGGCCTTGGTCGACTTGGGGAGATAGGACTAAGACCCAGCGGTATTTTCGCCGCATGTCAGCGATGATCTGATCATAGACAAACGGTACCTCGCTCGCTAGGAGTCGAGTCGTTTCGATGCCATCGATGGTGCCGGTTTCACGGCATATGCTGCTCCCCTGGGTGTCGTGAATGATCAACACACCGGCGCGGCATTCGGCCTGAGCCAGGAGTCGTGCGACCTCGCCCAGCCAAGCATCGACATGCAGTGGCGAGGACACCGTACAAAACAGGACCACCTGGCCTAGTGGACCAGGATCCGGCTGGCCCTCTTTGGGGCTCTGCAAGGTGAGTAGGCATGAGGTGAAGTCATGCACCGAGTCCTGATGGAAGCGAAAGATACCAAAGTGACTGATATGCATGGCTTCCAGATCGTCGATGAGGCGTAGACGAGGGTTGATTAAATCGAGGAGGAACAGCGCTGAGATGGCAAAGGCGATGCCTACCACTAGGCCGAATATCAGACGCTTGGGCGTCGATAGTGAGGTTGGTACAACCGGGAGAATTGGTGCCGCCAGCAAAGAAGCTGAGCCGCTGAACCCAACCAACTGGATTTTGACCTCCTCCAAGTGACGCCTCAGCTCGGTGGAGACCTCGAGATGGGCGGTGAGCTCCCTGGCTAGGGACGCGATTTCGGATTCGATTGGCATACCCTTCTTCAGGCTTTCGGTATTCTTTTCTAGGGCTTGGCCGATTTGCTCCTGCTGCGCCTTAAGGGTGCGTAGTTTGTCGCTACTCGTCACCATAAATTGCAGCATCTGTTCGACACCGCGTCCTTGTTCGACCAGCGGATGGCCGCTGCCCTCTGATGATCTAAGGTCGGTGCCCTTGCTTGGACTTGGCTGCAGCAGAGCGCGTAGCTTGGCGCTGCGTTGGTCTAGGGCGATGATGTCCGGGTGGGATGTTGGATAATTGAGGACGCGGGTGTATTCAGTGCGCCGAAACTCAAGGTCACCTAGCTCCTTTTCCACACGTTTACGCATCGCCTCGTTCTCCAGCTCCGTATGGTAGTCGATGCTGCCGAGGCGCTTCAAATCGAGCTGACGGAGGTGCTCCCCGACCTTAATCTCCTGGTCGATGCGTGCTGCTTCTTGAGTCAGTTCTTGGTGACGTAGCGCGAATAGCGAACGCAGCCCATCGCCAGCCCCAATGATCTCTGGATGCTGCTTACGGATATCGCGCATCTTGGTTTCGACCGCCTCTATTTCTGACTTTTGCAGCTTGATGGTGTTTGCCAGATACTCTTCTTCCTTGGTTAATTCCATTTTGTCGCGTTGCAGAGAGGTATTGATAAACTCAGTGGTTAAAATGCTACACATACGCTGCGCTAGCTCGGCCGTACTCGCCTCGGTGTTGATCCGCATGATCTGTGCTTCATTATCGGCGCTAACGCGGATCTGACTACGGATAAGTCCAACCAGGGACTCTCTATCAAGAGTATCTGGATCAAGTTTATGCGGTACGTCGCGCTTTGCCCCGAGTCGCTTAGCCATCAGGCGCATCTTGATCTTTAGATCGGTGATGTGAATGCTGCGAGGAAAGGCTGCCTCGTAGTCAAAGGATTCGGTTTTGATCAAGGTTTGGACGGCGCCTTCGAGGACATCCTTGGACATGGCCAGCATCAGCGCATTGCGCAGGGCGACGCCGGCATCGCTTTGCGAGCTGTCGAGAAGAGCAGATGCGGCGTTAGAGACGTTGCGGGTGCGTTTTGGCGGTTCAATTTTTATCGTCGATTCGGCTTGAAACAGCGTCGGCGCGGTGAGGCCAGCGACGGCCCCGGCACCAGCGCCAATCAGCGCGCTAGCTAGAAGCAAGATCTTGTGATGCTTGACCATATCGAGGATGCGTAGCGCTGGATTGCCATTCATGACGCTACCTCCCCAGGGCGTGGCAGGCGGAGCGCCCAGGCCGCATAGAGCCAAAAGAAGGCGGCATCAGGCTGATACAGCACGCCCTCGCTGCCAAAGCCGGCCAAACAAAAGACCAGGCAGTTGACTGCGATCAGTCGCCCGGCAAACGTGCCTCGCCTTAGACAAAGAGTGACGATCGCCGCAAGCAGCAGCAAATAGGCACTGAGACCGGCAATTCCGACCTCGGTGAACAAGCAGCGGTAGAGGTTGTCGGCAAAGGACCAGTCATCACCAAAGACCGGGTCATCGGCGATCGCTGCACCCCACAGACTCGATGCGGCACCGACCCGTGACAGTCCGATGCCGAGATTGGTATCCTCGCTCAAGCGAAGCATCGCACCTAGCGCACCTTCACGTGCAGTGGTCCAGGTGTCGCCACTACCTAGCGAGGTGAAGCGACTGGTGATCTGCAAAACGCGCAGGGCGTCTGCTGGCGCCAAGGTGCCGTCGCGCGCCAGGCTATCGAGCAAGGGAAAGCTCAAAACCGCCGGCGTACCGATGATGGCTAAGGCGATCATGGACTTTTTGTGACCAGACAACATGACGCCCAGGGCAGTTAACATACCAAAGCGCAGCAGCATGGTGCGCCCTTGGCACAGGATCAGGGTGGCGATGGCAAAGGGAAAAAACAGCGTGGCGATGGTTTTGCGCCAGAGTTTTGCCAGGTTGCTTAGACGTATGTTTGAGTTTAGGCCGTGTAGGGTGAGCAGTGCGGCAATCAGGCAATGGGTCATCCAAACCGATGGTCCACCTGGTAGCGAGGTGGTACCGAAGGGGCGATAGAGGATGCCGACAAAGCGGTCGGACATGGTGGCTAGGTAGCGCGGGTGGAGGGTTGGCAGGTAGCCGTCGCCAAGGGCGCCGTCGATCGTGGCAATGATGGCCTCCGCCAGACCCAGACAGAGGATAAAGAAGGGAACGTTCTCCAGCTCCCGGTCGCTGAGGAGAAAGGCGACCGCAAAGAAGACGAGCATCGGCATGACGTAGATTTTCAAAGCCGCCAGCGAGGGCAACAGACCAAGGCCCCAGGGGTTGAAAAATTGCACCCCAACCCAGAGCCAGAACAGCATGAGGTAGGGGACGACGAGGCGTACCTGGCTAAAGTCTGGGGCTGGGTGTTCTTGCATCATCTGACTACGGCGTCCAAGCAGACGGACAAACAACAACATCAACAGCAGATCCGAGCCGACATGCACCACCAGGTTGTAGTTGGAAAGGATCTTCAGGGCGCCTTCAATGAGTAGGTAAGCCATATAGGCACTGAACAACCTTCCGGGATTTACCAAGTAGGCAGTTGTCGCGACCATCGCTGCGATCAGAAACAGCGCCAGCCACAATGGATTGACATTGCCAGCCAACAGGGCGCAAGCACCCAATGCAGCGGCCCCAGCTAGAGCGGCTGAGGGAATTCGTTTTGGCAAAGCTAGACTGGCCACGGTTGCTGAGTTCCTGCGTTTAAAGACCTGAGGTGTCGCTCTAGTGTTCGGTATTCTTTGTCGATTGCTGAGTTTGGCGCCGAGGCAGGACGACGCGGCGAGGGAGTGAGGGGCGAACATTGCAGCTAAATCATGCATTTGTTGTCTTGCCTTAAAAGCGGTGCGAGCTTGCAAAGGCTGGGCTGGGGGCGAAGAGGCAATGGCATTTAAGTCGACCTTGATCCTGCCGATAGCGATTAAGACCGGACTCATGCAGATATTTTCTTAGCTGATGGTGATCGGTGACCTCATCTCGAACACAGCCGCTACGGCTTATCTTGGCGATTCAGCGTCTAGGCGACGTTGGCGGCCAAGAAAAGTCGACCTTGGCCATCCTAAGCCGACTCGTGGCCTCAGGGTGGACCGTCGAGTTGTTAGCCTTTGACCTAAGCGATTGGCCTAAGGACTTGCCGTTGCTGTGGCACCGACTGTGGCGTTTTCCAGTGCCCGTGCAGTTGCTACAAAATATGTGGTTTATGGCTTTGGTCGGTGGATTCACCGTGGCGCGCAAAGCCTTCGCATGGTTGTCTGGTACCCCCTCGCCAGTGGTGCTGACTATTGGTACCGCAGCACCTTTTGCTGATGTTCGCGTCGTTCAATTTGTCCACGGGGCCGCCTTGGCGGTCCTGCGCCAAGGTCTAGTTCCCTATCCTAACTCTGCGTCGTGGCTGCGCGGCCTCTATCAGCGAGTCTATGCCCGTGTCGAAGCTGGCATGGAGCGCCTGTTGCTGCATCGCTGCTTGGCATTGATCGCCATCTCGCGAGGCGTCGCTGCGGATGTTCGGCGTTGGACACCAAGCTCGGTAGAAAGTCGGATCACTGTGATCCATCATGCCGCTGATACCCTGACGCCGCCGCTCATGGCAAGCGATGGTGGTATGGTCGAGGTCCCCACCGTGCTATTTGTCGGCGCTCTGGAACGCAAAGGCATCGCTAAGGCACTGCGCTGCCTCGCCTTGCTGCAGGATGTGCCGTGGCAGTTTACCGTGGTCGGTGGCGGCGACGTGGCAAGGTGCCAGGCTGCGGCTGCGGCTTTGGGCATTGGCGCGCGGACTGAGTTTCTCGGGCAGACGCCGGCATCAAAGCATTTTCAGACGGCGGCGGTGTTGCTCTTTCCCAGCGTCTACGAGCCATTTGGCCTGGTCGTCACTGAGGCGATCGCGCATGGTGTTGCGCCGCTGGTTTCGCGGGAATGCGGGGCCATGGAGTTATGGGACGAGCGTGACGCCTGGTTGAACCTTTCTGCCCAAGATAGTGACCAGGCCTGGGCGCTTAGCCTGCGCCGACTACTGGAAAAATCTGCCGACCGCAGTCAGGTCGTCACGGCAGCGCAGGCAGCCGTGGCGCGCTGGACCTGGGATCAAGCTGCGGCACGCTATGATGCGGTGTTGCGGTCGGTCCTGCCGTCCAAGGGGGGCCGCGCATGAAACCAAGCAAAAACCATGTGCTCCTCGCCATGGGTTACCGCGACGATGGTTGGTTGTCGACGATTCTGCATGCCGAGCAGTTGCACCAGGCGCAGGTAGCGGCCTGGCAGCATGGCGGTGGTCTAGGTGCGGCACCAGCGCTGCACGCGCCATGGCTTGGGCATGCGCCGAAGATTTGGGAGCGCCGATTGCGCTTTGGCTTGGATCTGCCGGCGGCGTCCTTGTTGCATCTACTCGATCCGGCCTACGCCGATAGCCTGTTGATCGCAAGACGCCGCTGCGATCACCTCGTGGCAAGTGTGACCGATGTAGCGTTTTGGCGCCAACGCACGCGCGCCAACACTTGGCTGAGACGGCGCATCGTCCGTGGCCTGGCGGTGGCGGATGCAACTGTCGCCATTTCGCAGCAGACAGCAGGAGAAATGCAGCAGCTTTTGGCCATCGAGGCGACTCGCGTCATTTATTTGGGAACTGATCCAGCGCTCTTTGCCCTGTCTATGCAGCCGCGTGATCCCAACCAGCTGCTTCATGTCGGGAGCACGCTGGAGCGCAAGGGCATCGATCGGATCTTGCGACTGTTGGCCCATTTGCCAGGCTCCGTGCATTTGCTGCAGCTCGGTGGTGTGTTTACGTCGCAGCAGCAGCGCCTGATTGCGGCGTTAAACCTCGGCCACCGCATCGTCCAGAGGCCGGCGACCTTGATGCAGCTGGTCCATGCCTATCAAACGGCAGCGGCTCTGGTGTTTCCGTCGCGTTATGAAGGTTATGGCTTGCCGTGTATCGAAGCCAGGTTATGCGGCACCAACGTCTTTACTAGTGCCGCTGTCCCGGCAACCGAAGTGCTGCGACAGGATCCGGGCACCACGATCCTGGACGTCGAGCTGCTTGACGAGGCTGTCGCAGTGCGTGGTGGCGCGGGCGAGCTAGGTCGGCGCTTAGATGAGATGGCGCAGCAAATGATGTTGCGGATGGGGGTTCAGACGCCCTTGGCCAATCGCCAGTGGTATGGCTGGGACCGCGTCGCACGCGAGCACTTGGACCTATACGCTGGGCTCGGCTACCAGGTGCAGCCGCGGCGGGAGGTCGCATGAGCGTTGCAACGGACCCGCCGCCGCTCATCTGTGTCGTCGTCACCAGCGCCGAACTCGGCGGCGCCGAACGCATGCTTGTTGACCTGCTGCAGGGTATGCCGCCTGGTCGGTTCCGCTTTCACGTGGTGCTGCCTAGGCTCGGTCGTCTCGCTTTGGAGCTAGATCAATTGCCGGTCAGCTACGAAGTGTTGTCCTTTGGCGGGAGGCTTAGCAAGGCGGGGCGTTCAGGAGTTAGGGCGAAGGCTGCGCTGGGCGCTGTGGTCGATGTCATGCGCTATCTGTGGCTCTACACACGGCTAGTGGCGCGCTTAAAACCACGGCTGATTTATACCCATGGCCTCAAAGCCGAGCTACTGACTGGGATCGCTAGCCACTGGTTAGGCCTCCCCGTCGTCTGGCATCTGCATACCTTTGTCCCCAAAGACGGTTGGTTAGGACGCCTGCACCGCTACCTACAAGGGCGCACTAGGATGTTGGTCGCCAACTCAAAGGCCGTGTCCGCTGGGGTTTTGCCGCCGTCGTCAAGCAAAACAAAAGTTATTTACTGCGGTGTCGATATCGATGCCTTTTTGCCCCAGTCCAAATCCGCAGCAGAACAGTCCTTGCACCTGGTCTCAGGTGCCTCGAAGCTGCGTGTGGGCATGGTCTCGGTCCTTGCCCCGTGGAAGGGTTTAGACGTCTTCTTGCACGCCGTGCAGCCGCTGCTCCGGGCCGACGCACGCTGGGAAGCGATGATTGTCGGTGATCCGCTCTACGACACTGCCGGTCATCAGGGCTACGACCGCGTCTTAAAGCAGTTGGCCGGCGATTTACAAATAGCCGACCGAGTGGTCTTTCTGCCGTATCAGCTGCGTCCCGCTTCGGCCTATGCCTGTCTAGACATTTTTGTCCATGCGGCAAAAAGGCCAGAACCCTTTGGTCGCGTCATCGCTGAAGCGATGTGCATGCAGCGCGCGGTGATCGCGACAGCAGGAGGTGGGGCCGTGGAGCAGATCGAAGCTGGTGTCGATGGTCTTTTGGTCGCCATGGACGATGTCGGTGCTTTGCGGGCACAGGTTGCTAGGTTGATGGCTGATGCTGAACTGCGCCGTCAGCTTGGACTAGCCGCTCGGAGCAAAGTGCTGCGCCAAGGCAGCATGTGCCAATTTATCGAGCGGATGGCTACCGTACTGGACGAGGCCATGGCCTTCGGTCCGCCCCATGCCGGAGATTCTAACGCTGAGACCCGGCACCGCGCCGCGTGAAGGAATGCGTGGTGGCCTGGTGCGGCGCTGTGATCCGTGGTCGATTTTGTTATGATAGGAACATATAGAACTTAAACAAACCATAACCAGGGCACTATGATATCTCGAGGATCCATCCGGAGCCACCTTCCAGCACTGCTGCTTTGTATGCTTGCCGCGATGTTTCTCGCCACCTTGCCGCATTGGTTGGGCCTTGCGCATTGGCATCGGCCGATTTGGATCGCCGACCACGATGAGATGTTCTACTTGGCCATTGTTGGCCAAGCCTATGATAACCATCCTTGGCTCCTCACCGAACCGATGCTCGTCAACGGTCTGCAAAATCCCTATCCTTGGATCCAGATGATTCCGGGTATTGTCCTCGCCAAAGCCGCTGGACTTGGCCCACTGGCGGTCGGGCTCATCTGGCGTGCAATGGGCGCGGCATTTATTAGCGTCACTTACTACCTGCTGACCTACCGCATTACCAGGATCAAGGCGTTAGCCGCGTGCCTCACTGTGTCGATCTGTGCGGACGTCGGTGTGCTCTATTCGATGCCGTTGTTACGCCAGATCCGGTTAGTCGTCAGCTTTCTTTGCGGGCATGGTCAGGGATATTTGGCGACTTATCCGAAGATCGCTCCATCTTGGCGGATTGTGACGCCGACCCTTAGCCTCGGCTACCTACTTCTGTTTATCTGGTTGCTAACGCGGGCCTTGGAGCAGTTTAATTGGCGGCGGACCATCGCCGCCGGCATCGCTTGCGGCCTGTTATTTTACGTCTATTTTTACTTTGTCATGGCCGTCGGCTTAGGTCTTTTTCTCAACATGCTGATCGACGCAAGGCGGCGGTGGACTTATTTTTTTACGGGATTGATCGGCCTGATTTGTGGTCTACCGAATGTACTGTCGCAATCTGCCTTATCCATGTCGACGTCGAGCGATTGGCTGCATCGTTGGGATATGTTTGTGACCATTCCCCGCACCAGCGAGCTCCTTATTCCTAAGGTGGCGATCCTATACTCCAGCCTATGTCTCTTTTGGTGTCTGCTGCGGGCACGGCAGCTGCTCTATCTTTGGGTCTTCGCGTTTTCCGCTTTGGTCTTACTTAATCACCAGATTTTAACCTCGCTGCAGATTCAAAACTACCACTGGCTCTATACGATCGGCCCAGTCCACGCCGTTTTACTGGTGGCACTGGTCTGGAGTGAAATAGTTAGGCGACCGAGTTGGAAGGGCAAATATCTCGCCTCAGTCTATGTGATGACGCCGGTGATCTTCTTGTCAAGTTTATGGCTTAGACATATTGAAGCGACGCAGACCCAGGAAAGTCAGACTGTTCTGCATGATCTCGAACATTATGAGCAGATGCGCTTTAGTCCTGAAGGTAAGGCCTTGCCGTTGGTGCCCAACGCTTTCGTTGCTGGGCAACAGGATTTTGTTGATTTTGCCTCGGTGTTGGAAAATCAGCGGCCTTTACTCCACTATACCGTGCTCTCTAGTCCGTCGATCGATGACCAGGAATGGGACGAACGCGCCGCCCTAAGCGGCTACCTGCAGGCCACCCTGCGAGCGGATTTTGTCTCTGAGCAGCGTCTTGACCTTGAGATTAACTCACCACGCAGCGCGAGCATCCGAGCGATCCGACTCGCTGGACGCCTGGCGGCGTTTGACCAAATCAGCGCCGATCCTAGGCCATGGCTAGGTCGGTATCCGGTGCGCTATGTTGCGGTGAAGCCCAATGGCATACCGACTGAGTTTGCCGTCAAGCTGAGTATGCAGCCGCTACAGCGCGGTCCTTACTGGGACCTCTGGCGCTTGCCGTGATAGCGCCTCGTCATAGCACCGTTCAAGGTGCTCCATCATAACGCCAGGCCGATACCTTGCCGCAACCGTGCGCAGGCCTGCGCGGATAAGTTGACCACGCAGGTCCGGATCGTGTTGTAGGCGTTCGACCTGGCGGCGTAAGTCGGCGCCGTCGCCGGCGGTGAAGTAGAGCCCGTCGACGCCGTCTTGCAACACTTCTGCCGCACCCCCAACCCGCGACGAGATGACGGCGACTCCAGCCGCTAGTCCCTCGATGAGGGTTAAGCCAAAGGCCTCTTCAAACGAGGCGCTGAGCAGGATATGGCTGCGCGCTAAGTAGGGCCTAATGTCGCGCTGGAAGCCGGTAAATTGCACTTGGTCGCCAACCTTATGGGCGTTGGCTAGCAGCTGAAGCTGTTCTTGGTAACGCGGAAAGAACTGGCGAAAGGGCCCGCCAACGATGACTAGTCGCAGTCGCTGGTCGCGCTGCATCAAGGGGGCGAGCGCTTCGATGGCAAAATCCAGGCCCTTGCCCGGAGCCAGGCGCGAAAGCATCGTGACCACGACATGATCCTTATGCACCTGGTCCGCCTGTGGAGGGATCTGGGTCAATTCCGTCGCTAAAGGGATCACGCGAATGGGCCATGGTCGCACTTGGGTCTTGGCTTGTTTACCCAGAGTGTAGGCGCTATTGGTCAGCACCAGGCGCGTTGGCAGTAGACTAGCGATGAGGTTGAGACTGCCGCCGACCGGGCCATGCTGGAACATCACCACCGGTATCTTTCGGCGCCACGCCGCCGCAGCGGCGATGATATGAGCGTAGGGCATGCAGGAGTGCACTAGCTCAATGCGTTCACCGTCGATCACCTGGGTCACGGCCGATATCGCCTGAGCGACGGCGCGCGGATGCCTAAGACGCAGGAGTCCTGGCAGGCAATGAGCCGTAAATCCCAGCCTCGTGGCTTCGCTAACCAAAGGCCCCTGCTGCAAAAACAGCGCTTGCGCTAGGTAGCGCGTTGGGCTGTGACTGCGCAGCATCAGCAGCGTGATATTTTCGGCTCCACCCAGGTGGGCATTGGCAAAAACATACAGCACTCGGCGTGGCGGCACCGTCATTTGCGACCAGTAATCAGAAAGTAGGTCAAAAGCGAGGAGCTGATGATACCGATGATGGTCGAGATGACGGTCAATTTGCGCAGGGTCAGTTCGCCCGATGGAGCGGTTTCGACGTAGATGATATCGCCAGCCTTCATGGTCATAGCGCCTTGCTTTGACTCTCCCATCAACTCGTCTCCAGTGACGACGATGATCTCGGTCTGCATACCACTGCCCACGCTCACCTCGCGGCGCACCGTCACTTTGGCGTTGTCCAGGGCGCCCTTAAGACCACCGGTGACACCGAGTAGGGCGGTTAAGGTGGTGTTATCGGGGATATGATGGGTCCCACTCAGGGTCATATCGCCCCATACTTGAACACTGATCAGCAAACGGCCTTCGGGATTGAGGGCGAAGTATTCTTGGGCAGATTTGTTGGCCTCGGCCTCGGCAGCAAAAGACCTTGCTGGCATGTACACGGCCAGGACCAGGGCCAGGGCTATCCAGCGTTTGAACATGGAGTTCCTTCGTTTAACCACGGGACCATGGACTCTGCTAAGATAGTTTATCATATTCGGCCGGCAGCGATGAGTGGAGGAGGCCGTCATTAAAACCGATTCGCAGGTGCAAACTCCTGGGGAGACGATGGCCACGCTAAGGGTCGCATGCAAGATGCATGTGCTGGCCCAAATGTGGACTCATGTCGACGCTAGGCCGATCACCGTGCGGTTTCTGCAGAGCTGGCTGCTGCTGGTTCGGGTGCTCCCTCTGCGGTTGGAAGCTGACGCCGGCATTGCCGGCTTTCGCAGCGGGGCCTCCTGCCAGCTCGGCTTTCGCGTGAATCATGTCAGCGTGCTGACCCAGCTAAGAATCATCCTGCGGTTTCGCCGCCTGCTGCTTTGCGCGAGGCCGCGGCAGCTGCAAATTCCGCAGGGCCGTGCGAGTCGCCGCGCCTCCGTGTTGCAAAGCCGTGCTGTCGTCTGCGAATTAAGCCCGGAAATCAGCCGGTTCGTAGCTGGAGATAGCTCAGAGCGTAGCTTGGCAAATCATTGCATCATTGAAGTATGTGATATCTCGATGGGCGGCATGCGACTGAAATTAGCCAACACCAGGCGTTCGATGGTTTTTCATATCGGCCAGGTCCTGACTGGCACCGTGGTGAGAGAGCAGCCCGCTGCCGAGGACTCGCTATGGTTTGTCAGTGATGTAAGCGTGAATAATGTCTTGGTTCGTGATGATTGGCAGGCAAATTCGGAGTCGGGCGCCATGGTTCGCGTCAAAACGACCTACTTGGGCTTGGTTTTTTCCCAGACCTCGGAAGTGGCTCGCGAAGTCCTGCGGCGCATGCTTCATACCATCGATCCAAGCGCTTTAGCCTCGGTTGATGCTGAGGACCTAGCACTTGTCGCGAATCGCGGCAAAGGTGTGTAAAAAAATTATGAGCTCCTGCCGGCCACCGAGCTGGTTCAAATAGGCAATATCCCAGTTGAAGCGGCTTGGGTCGACGACCACTGACCTGGCTTTGATCTGGGCTAGGCCGGTCAGTCCCGCTGGAACAGCGTAACGGCAAAAGGCATCCTCAGGGATCTTTAAGGCCTCTTCGGTGCTTAGCGGGCGTGGGCCGATGAGCGACATATCGCCGACTAAGATGTTGAACAATTGTGGCAGTTCGTCCAGGCTCCAGCGCCTGAGAAAGCGGCCAAGCGGCGTGATGCGCAAATCCTCGGTCACGGTGGGCCGACGATACCGCATGAGAGTCATATCGAAAATCGGTACAACTTTCTCCATTTCCACATGCATAGTGCGAAATTTCAAGATGGTAAAGGTGCGCAGGCGAAAGCCAACGCGAGGCTGTAAGAACAAGATGGGGCCTTTGCTCGTCAACCGAATCAAGAGGGCGATGGTGGCAAGGAGTGGAGACAAGGCAAGCAATGCCGATGCGGCAAAGGCCATGTCGAACAGGCGTTTAGCCAGACGAAAGCGCCAGCCGACGCGGCTTGGATTGTAATTGAGGTTGGCCATGAGCCGCAGCCGCGCCGGATAATCCCAGGACTTTAGGTCGACGGTTTTATCAAAGGCCTCACTCCAGGCATGAAGGGTGGTATCTTGCTCGGCTACGGTCAGCTCCGCTTTCTGTGCCAAAGCGGATCCCTCAGGCTCAGACTGGCCCTCAGACTTTATGCCCAACTGCATGGGGCTAGTGCTTGCATCCATTTGCATAGGTCCACCGTGTCTAGATTAGCTGGCATTAGCCAACTGCTGTTTAGGATCGTCTTCGGTCAGGGCTTCTATGGTGGCGCGGTAGCGTTCGGCGAAGCGTTCCCGCGTTAACTCGTTTTGCCAAAAGCGCATGTTCCCCTCGCCGCAGCTGCGGCGCTTGGCTGGGTCGGCGAGGAGCTGTTGCAGGGCGCTGCGCAGAGCCGCGGTGTTTTCGGGAGGAACCACGGCGCCGCACTGGCCGCCGCGCGCCAAATAAGCCACGCCAGTCGCCAAGCTGGTGGTGATCACCGGTTTGCCGTAGGAAAAGGCCTCGGCAATCACCAGACCGTAGGCCTCAGCAGCCGTCCGCGACGGCGCGACGAGGATATCGCAGCTGGACAGACGCTGCTGCTTTTCGCCGTCGGACACATGCCCGACAAAGCTGACCTGGCTGGTGATGTTGAGCGATCTGCATTGCGCAACAAGTGCTTCGCGCTCTGGACCAACGCCGATGATCGTCAACTTCCACGCGCCTTGCAGTCCGCTAAGGGCCTCAAGTAGCAGATCAAAGCCCTTATATTTAACCAAACGACCGATCGCCAGCAGCTCCATCCCACTGCTGGGTGGCCGCTGCAGCTGAGCCACGGCGGGTGCGGTAGGGAAGGGGATGATATCGGTCTTGGCACTGAGGCCTTGCATCGACACAAGGCCAGCGGCGAGTTCTCTGCTTGCTGCGATCAGGCGGACGCTACGACGCAGGAGGGGCTTCTGTACCAAGGCCTCCCACAGTCGCCCGAGCTTTGGCCAGCGCACCATTCCGACATGCATGATCGGCACGACCTTCGGCCACAAGTGCTTGGGCGTGGACATCAGGTATTTAAGCAGCGCCGCCTCGGCGAGGGGATTGGGTAAATGTACGTGCACGACGTCGCAGCTTTTTAGATAGGATTCCAGACGGAAGAAATCCGGAGCAAACGGCACCGGACCAAAGCGGCCATAGACAGGCAACGGCGCCAGCTCGATGCCGCGTCGACTCGGTTGCGGCAGTGCGCCGCCCGGGTCGGCGCCAACGATCACAACCCTTGCGCCCATGGCAACCCCGGCGCAGGCGAGCTCCTCAGTCACCGCCTCCATGCCGCCGCTATAGGACGGTAGGTATTTGGCTAAATGGACAATGGTCAGAGCGCGTGACATCCCTTCCAACCTCCTAAATCCTCCGATGTAGTGGCTACATCTCGAGACCTACAGGTACTATCGGAAGGGTTTAGCAATGCCTTTAGGAAAATTTTTTAAACAGACAAATTACAATAAATATCATCTATTACGCTTAGTCCCCGGACAGGGAAGACGCCGTTTCGGCTGCTCAGGGACTCTATAGAGCGGCGTGGCCGTCTGCATGACCACGCCCGCTCAGCCTCTATACAAACTTAATTCGCTTTAGGACGGCTAAAGACATTGGCTGGGATGATGCTGAAGGCGCTATCATTAGGTCCCTTCCAGGCCAGCTGTAGCGCCAGGTAGATCGGGGGTCCTTGAAAGTAATCCAAACGGAACGAATGCATCCCCGCGGTCATCTGTACTGGAGCGCCAGTCGCCGTTTGGATCGAATGGACGCCATCATCATTGGCGACGACTTGACCATCGATATAGAGCACTGCACCATCGTCCGCGTTTAACTGAAAGGCGTAGGCACCAGGTGAGGGAATATTGATCTGGCCCTGAAAGCGCACCGAGAACCACGCAGTCAAGCTGGGAAAGCCAGGGAAACCTTGCTGATAAGGGGTGTTAGGCACATCAAAGTTGGCCAAGACGATGTTGGCGATCGGCGTTTGCGTAAACCAAGCGGCGGTTAGCGTGGCCGTGCTTACCTGTTGGCCAGCGGGAATGGCAAAGACATTGCCGACTGGGCCCTGGGTGGTGCCGTTGTCAACGACGCCGATAGCACCGTCGGCAAGCAAACGGATGCTGCAGGTACCGCTAGTATCACCAGCCTTGTTTGGCGTGGCGATGATCTTCACATCAAACGAGGAGGTGATGACTGCGGGTGCCTGGTAAACCGCTTGGTGCGAGCCTGCGGCGCCGGGGACGACCTTGCCGATATCCACCGGCGGCGTCAGAGTATCAGGCACGATCTGATAGCTGACGTCGCCACTCACGCCGCTCCAGGTGAGGAGCGTGGTTGTTGCTGCCTTAACGATGCTTTCTCTGGTCGCGCAGACCAAGCCGCCGGTGACCATGACCGTGGTGCTACCCGTAGCACCACCCAGCGTAGCGGTGATCGTCGTCGAGCCCGAATTGGGTATGGTGATGAGGCTCTCGTTGCCGGGCGCGCCAGTGATTGTGGCAACACCGCCGCTGGGGGGGGTGCCGCCAGCGCCCTGGCTTTTGATCTTTTGACCGTTGACCCCCCAATCGACTTGGGATGTCACCTCCGTCGTGTGGCCGTCGCTGTAGGTCGCGATCGCTTTGACGGTGGCTGGTGTCCCTGCGCTCAGTGTCGATGTCGTCACCACAGCGATTGCGACGATCTGTGCCGAGGTGATGGTGACTTGTGCCTGGGCAATGACTCCACCACTGCTAGCGGTGAGTGTGGCGATGCCGATCTTTGTCGCCTTGATCAGACCCGGATGGTTTACGGCATCGCTGGCTTCAAGCGCACTACCGTCGCCAGTGCTCCAGGTGACCTGGGCGGTGATGTCCTTCTTGCTGCCGTCGCTCATCGTGCCGGTCGCGGTGAATTGCTGAGTGGCACCGTCGCCTAAGGTCGGAGTTCCGGGGGTGATGGTGATGCTTGTTAGAACCACCGCAGACGCAGCTTTAGACCCATCCGTACTAGCAGCGGCAGCCGCAGACGACGCATCGTCTGGGTCTTTTTGCGGTGCTGAATCGTGCTGCGCGGTGGCGTCGCCTGGGGACGGCGCGGCGCCGCCGGCCACGGCGGCAGAGGTCAAGGAGTGGCTGGATTCCTGTTTGAACGCAGTGGGATTGTTGCCGCAGCTGATGCACAGAAATAACCCGATGATCTTGATTTGCCGCATGATTTACCCGTCTCTAAGAAGTTGTTTAGGGGCACATGCGATGCTGCTAAGGCATCTTAAAACCCATGTCGTCCCCTGCCCGTCAGAACTTGAATAGACCTTTGGCCGATATTCGAATGAACGAATACAGGTCAATTCTTGTAGGAGGTTAAAGCTACAAGTGACGCCTCTGCTGCGGGCGCAATTACGGCGAGGCTCGCTTTGGCCCAAGTACGCTCGACGCCGGCGCAGGTGCCGCCGTCGGATTCAACGCCGGATTAGGTCCTGGATTTGCCGCTGGCCCATGGGAGCGTGTCGCAGGAGCCGGACCTGCCGCTGGAGCCGGAGCTTTGGCCGCGGGCTGAGCGGTTGTGCTGCGACCCTCTTGCTGGTCAAACATCGCTGTCATAGCATTGTTGATGGCGACCCCTAGAGCCCGTTCTTCCGGCGTTTTAAACGTCGCACCAGGTACCGTTGGCAGTGGTTGTTGGATGCGCGTTGGCAGTGAGGCGACATGCCAAATGCTGTCGTGCGTGCCTTTGACGTAGAGGTCAAAGGAGACCTTGGCGCTGACGCTGGCTTGATCTGGCCCCGCCTTGCTGGGCAGCGCATTTTTTTCGACGAGAAAGCCGATGTCAATCAAGCCATCAACCGCTAGGGACTTGAACAGATCACTGCGGTTTTTATAGCTTAGATTGAACGACTCGATCGCCGCAAGGAGCCCACTTACGCGGATGCCAGCTATCATTAGGTGGCTGGTAAATTGCTTATAGAGTGGTTTATAGACGTCATTTTTGCGGACCTCTGCCGACGCGAGGGCGGTCCACTGCTGCTTTTGCTGCAGTCGATACGCGACTAGTTGATACAGGGACTCCGCCGTCTGCTGCGAATGCAGGATGTATTTCAAAGATTGGTCATCCGCCTTGGCGGTTGCCGCAAAGCCGATGACCGCGACCTTTTTCACGCGGCGGATCGCCTTCATGTCAGGAGTCGTAACGCAGCCAAGGGCCGAGCAAAGGACAAAGGTGACGAACCCGGCCCTGCAGCGGCTGCGCGCCGCCTTGGTTTTAGGGCCCGTCACAAAAACCTCCATGATGGTCGCCTTCACTAGGAGGCGAAGCTTTCGTCGCTGATCGCAAGCAGCGAGAGGTCCTCGTTTTTAATGGTCGCTGCGAGCAGGCTGGCTTCAGGCAAGACGTTTTTCAGATAAAAAGTCGCGCCGTGCAGTTTGCCAAGATAATAAGCGGCGTCGGCGTGACGCTTGGCCAAGGCGGTAACGGCAGCTTGATCGTTTGGATCGACGCCGTTCTCGGCAGCAATAGCGAGAAATTTTGGCGCGGCGATTCCAGCTGCCCAATAATGAAACCAGCCCAAGGCGACCGTTCCGAATAGATTGAGAAATGGATAGGCTTTGACCAAAGGCACGATCTGCTTACCGCTCTTGCTACATTCCTGGAAGTAGACGGCACTGCCGACTAAATCCTTGATGGCCTGGATCATCGGACCGACAAGCGGCGCCAGCAGCGGCTGATCTTTGTGGCGATGGACTCGCTCCTGCATCATCGTGACCAGGGCCTTAAAGGTTTCGCCTTTGTTCATGCCCAACTTGCGGCCGATGAGATCCAGCGCCTGCACTCCGTTGGTACCCTCGTAGATCGAGCCGATCTTCATATCGCGCATCAGCTGCTCGATTGGATAATCCTGGGTGTAGCCATAACCACCATGGGTCTGCAGCGCCAGATCGGTGACGCGAAAGCCGATGTCGGTGCAGTAGGCTTTGACTATTGGGATCAGGAGATCCCTGATGCCGTCCCAAGTGGCCCCTTCGGTGCCGCTGGTGCAGTGGGCCTTGTCGTCGGCGAGTGAGCAAAAGTAAACCAGGCCGCGCATGCCCTCGACGTGGGTCTTCATCCACATCAACATGCGCCTGACATCGGGGTGACGGATGATCGGCACCTTCGCTGCGTTCGGGTCCTTGGCCTGAGTCGCGTCTGAGCTTTGCACGCGCTCGGTGGCATACTTGAGGGCCTGCAGGTAGGCGAGTGAAGCCGTGCCGACGCCTTGAATGCCCATGCCGATACGGGCTTCGTTCATCATTTGAAACATGATGCGAAGGCCTTGGCGCGGCTCGCCGAGGATTTCACCATAGCAATCCTGTTGATCACCGAAGCTCATCGCACACGTAGCGCTACCCTTTAAGCCCATTTTGTGTTCGATGCCGGAAATGGTGTAGTCATTGCGGCGACCGAGGCTGCCATCGGCGTTGACTAGGAACTTTGGCACCAGAAAGATCGACACTCCACCAGCGCCGGCGGGGTCACCCTCGATCCTGGCCAGTACGGGGTGAATGATATTGCTGTATAGATCCGAGTCGCCACCCGAGATAAAGATCTTTGATCCCACCAAGCGGTAACTGCCATCAGGCTGCTTGATGGCGCGTGTCGTCAGAGCGCCGACGTCGGTGCCTGCTGCAGGCTCCGTCAGGGCCATCGTGCCACCCCACGTACCGGCGTACATGGGCGCCATATAGGTGCTTTTTTGTGCTTCAGAACCGTGGTTCGCAATAAGGTTGGCGGCGCCGACCGACGCCTCCATATAGAGATTGAAACCCATGTTGAAGATGACGTGCTCGCGCACCGCGGTATCCATCAGCAGCGGCATGCCCTGGCCGCCGAGTTCCACCGGCACGTGCACCGCGGCCAGGCCCGATTCGATAAACGCATCGCGCAGCGCGTGGTAGCACGCTGGAACTCTGACTTGGCCATCCTTGAGCGAGGCACCTTCGCGGTCGGCGACGGCGAAGGTTGGCCAGACCGTCTCTCGGCTGAGCTTGGCGGACAGTTCCAGGGCCATGTCGAACATCGACCGATCGTAGTCGCGGTAGGGTTCGTACTGCAGCAGTTGCTCGATCTCAAGCATTTCATAGAGGACGAAGGCTTGATCGCGGGTATCGACGCTAAACGAGGTCATGAGGCGCTCCGATCTTCAGGCGAAAGCACGGTAAACATAGAGGCTGCGTCCAATTAGCGGTGGTGGGAGCCGTGTTGCTTGGCCCGCAGTGAGCGGATTTCCTTAGTGGTCTTCTCGAATAAAATGCCCAGGTGCCAAGCGAGGGCTTTGTAGACCTTGAGGGCCACGGCCGGTTTGGCCTCGATGGCAAGGGTCAGCTTGTCAAAGCCGATGCGGATGACCTCGGTCCTTTCGACGACCTCGACGGAGGTGCCACGTGGGCTATGCGACAGTAGCGAGGTCTCGCCGAACAGCGCACCGCTACCGAGCAGGCCAAAGCTGTCCTCGGTGTGGTTGGTCGGGCCCCAGGTCTCGGTTTGGACGGTGCCGTAGCGGACGATGAACAAGGATTCCGGCTTGTCGCCCTGACTGAATATAGTCTCGCCGGGTTCGTAGGCGTGAAGTTCGGCCACGGCCGCGATCACGCTTAATTCATCGCTGCTAAGGGTAGAGAAAAGGTAGGCCTTTTTCAGATCTTTAAGCCATTCATTGGACATCGTGCAAAACCTTTCGCGGTAGATGCGGCTACGGTTTGATGATGGTATCTTATCCGTGAAAAGTCACGAATGCGCCAGATGATATGCGAAAGGGGGTAGCACCTTGTGGCGGATCGGCGTAGACATACGCCCAGAGGACACCTATGGTAAAGCCATCCATGCTGAATCGTCGGCGTTTCATCCAGGCTAGCGCCGTGGTTGGTGCCACGGCCTTGGTGACGGAGGCTAAGGTCGCCACCGATGGTGACTATGGGGCTAGTTCTTCCGTCGTTGCGCGCGACGGTGAGTTTTGCAACTGGACTGGTAACATCCGCTCGCGCCCGGCTTCCATGGTGCGTCCCAGCACTTTGGCGGAGCTTCAGGCTGCCGTCAGCGCTGCGGTCAAAGTCAAAGCCGTCGGTAGCGGGCACAGCTTTACTCCCTGTGCCCATACCAACGAAACGATGATTCAAACCGATGATTTGACAGAAATTCTTGCGGTGGATCCGGTGCTCCTCCGGGTTAAGGTCGAGGCTGGCAAGAAATTGTTCGAGCTCAATGACGAGCTTGCCGAATTGGGCCTGGCGATTCCCAGCCTCGGTGATGTCGTTGTGCAATCGTTGGCGGGAGCGATCTCGACCGGCACCCATGGCACCGGTATGGCCTGGGGCTCACTCTCTGATGGTGCCTTCGTCCACGGCATGGAACTGGTCCTTGCTGATGGCACCTTGCTGTCGCTAGACGCGGATCGCCCCGCCGACCTGCCGCTGCTGCAGGCCGCGAGGCTGGGTCTAGGCTGCTTGGGGATTGTCTACTCCATCACCTTAAACTTGGTACCCGCCCACAATCTCGAGCGGCGCAGCCGGTTGATGACTTTGGCCGAAGCCTTGGAGCCGCGACGATACCATAGCAACGATCACTTCGAATTCTTTCGCTTTCCCTTCACGGATAAGGTCCAGGGCGTTACGCGCAACATCACCACGGCGCCGCCGCAAAAGCAGTTGTTGCGCAGTTTTTTCGCCAAGCTAGTCATTGAAAATGCCTGCCTTGGGACCATCCTCAATGTCGCGTCGCTGCGGCCCAACATGGTGCCTCGGGCCATGGCGCTGCTGGCGGACCTGGTGCCGAGCGAGGTCCAGGTCGATCGCTCCGAGTTGGTGATGAGTTCAAAGCGTTGGGTGCGGGCTTTTGAAATTGAGTATGCCATTCCGCTCGACCGTGCTGCCGAGATGCAAGAGCGCTACGGCGCCGTCGTCAAGGCCTTCGCTGCGCGCCGGAAGGATCCATACTACGCCAATTTTCCGACCGAGTGTCGCTTTGCCCGAGGCGACCTGGGTAATTTACTCAGCCCAACTCAGGGGCATGACAGCTGCTGGTTTTCGGTGGCGTCGCATATCTCCTTTGCCGGCTAT
Organism: uncultured Pseudomonadota bacterium; assembly: GCA_903928445.1. GTDB lineage: Bacteria > Bdellovibrionota_B > Oligoflexia > Oligoflexales > CAIYRB01 > CAIYRB01. The sequence goes on from CAIYRB010000163.1 coordinate 47,473, forward strand.
GAGTCGTTCTTCCGTGCGGTCGAGGTCGAGTTGTTGGAAGTAGGTGGGCGGCCGCATTGGGGCAAGATGTTTTACCGTAATCCGGTCGAGTTATATCCAGACTTCGCGGCCTTTGCCAAGGTTAGGCAACACCTTGATCCGCACGGCAAGTTCAGCAACGTCTATGTTGAACGCTTGCTTGCTGGCGAGGAGATGAAAAATGACCTGTCGGTATAGCGCCTGCGTCCTTGCTTAAATTTTATTTGGTGTGGAGCAGCGTGGCTTTTGACTAAACGCCTCTAGCCTGAGCCCGTGCCACGCCACATAGATGAGGCGCAGCAGGCGCGGCGTATAGAGTGCATCGACGAAGCGGTCAAAACGCCGGAGTTTTTCCCGCGTGTACGGATACCAATTGGCCTCGATTTTGCTGTTGGCTTGATCGATCAGCACCGCCTTGCTGCGGGTGAAGCCGAGCAGACCCTCCGGCCCGCGCAGTTTGCCAAAGCCACTTTTTTTGGCGCCACCAAAGGGGAGGCCAGGATTGCCTTCGCTCATATTGACGTTGTTGATCGACACGCCGCCGACTTCAAGCGCCGCGGCGACGCGCATGGCGCGTTTCTTGTCGGCGCTGAAGACACTGGCGCACAGGCCGTAGTCGCTAGCATTGGCCAGGTGCACGGCCTCGGCTTCATCTTGGAATGCCATCACCGGCAAGACCGGACCAAAGGTTTCTTCGCGCCAAACCAGCATGTCGGTGGTGATCTGGTCTAAGATGATCGGTGTCACCAACAAATGATCTTTAGTTGGGACTTGGCCAAAACGCAAACGGGCGCCCTTTGCTAGGGCATCCTCGACGTGTTGGGTCACTTTGTCGCGTTGAAAGGCCACCGTCATGCGGCCAAGGTCGGCATCGCCCGGATCGTCTGAGCGCACCACCAGGCGTTTCGCCTCGGCCACCAGTTGTTCTAGGAACGGCTCATACACCGCTGACTCGACCAGCAGCCGCTCGACGCCGCTGCAAGACTGGCCAGCGTTGGTGAATGCCCCCCAAAGGGCCCCGGCGACTGGACGCCGCAGGGGTGAATCGGCGAAGACGATCATGGCATCTTTGCCGCCCAGTTCGAGTTCAACCGGAATCAGCTGACGCGCGGCTTGCGCCATGATCTTGGCGCCGGTGGGTCCGCTGCCGGTAAAAAAGATCTTCGCTGGACCCTGTTCGATCAGCGCTTCGCCGACCGCGCCATCACCGTAGACAATCTGCACCAAGGCCTGCAGCACTGGCGACGTCGCCAGACAGGCCTCAAGTAGACCGGTGCAGGGTGTGTGCTCAGATGGCTTGTACACGACCGCGTTGCCGGTGACTACCGCGGCAGCGATCGCCGTCACGGCGTTGTGAAAGGGATAATTCCAGGGGCATATGACCAGCACCACGCCTAGGGCTTCGTGCAGCAGCAGCGATTTTTTACCGAATAAAGTAATCGGTGTTTTGACGCGCTCCGGAGCCAAGAGCGCTTGTGCATTGGCCTCAAGCCAGGTGATCCAGTCGACCGTGCCGATGATCTCGGCGATCAGGGCATCGGTGCGGCATTTGCCCACCTCCGCCATGACGCGCTCGACGATGCTGGTCCTGCTGCGTAGGATCTCCGCCTTCAACTTAGCAAGCTCAGCGAGGCGCGCGGCGATGCTTAAGTGGCGGTAGCGGTCAAAGCCCTGTTGTGCGGCGGAAAATGCTTGCTGCGGCGCGTCCATCGGACCTACGGCTGCTGACGTCGGATGCATCCTGCTCTCCTTCTAGACCAACGCCGGGGTGGGACGGCGGGAGGGAATCCTAGCATGGTCTTCTAGCCTGGTCTTTCGGATCATCGTGCTGGTTTCCGCAGATTGGCTATTTTATAGTGTTACGACTTTGAGTCTCTAGTCGGAGTTCCTCCTTGCCTACAGCTAAGACAACTAAGACAGCTAAAACCAAAAAAGCAGCGGAAATCGCTAAACAACCATTTTGGCAGCGTAAAACCTTGGCGCAGCTGAACCGCAAGGAATGGGAGTCCCTGTGCGACGGGTGCGGCCGCTGCTGTTTAAACAAGTTCGAGGAAGACAGCGGTGAGATCCTCTACACCGACGTCGCCTGCAAGCTGCTGAATACCGAGTCCTGCCGCTGTGGCAACTACCGGCAGCGGCAAAAGCTGGTGCCAGATTGCGTCAATCTGACGGTCGAGACCATGCTAGACATGACCTGTTTACCTCCCACCTGCGGCTACCGGCTGCTCCAGGAGGGTAAAAAACTCTATTGGTGGCACCCACTTGTCTCCGGTCGTGCGGATTCGGTGCACGAGGCCGGGATCTCCGTGCGCGGGCGGGTGGTGTCCGAGCTTGGGTTGTCCGAGGCCGAGATCGAACAGCGCCTGGTGCGTTGGCCACAGAGTAAAACCGCGTTAAAGCGCCCAAAAAGCGGCGGTTAAGATCGTAGCAAATTTTTGCTTTTGGGCGATCTTTAGAAAAAAGCACTAGACCAGGCCCGCCACGGACGCTATATCAGCCCCGACAAAGCACACCCGTATAAGCTGGAGATTGGTCCAGCGTTTCTACCAGACACCGTAATGTCTGCCTATGAGGAGCCCGGAATGTCTAGAAGTGTAGGTTCGTTAGCGTCTTGTTGTGCGACCTTTGTGATGGCTCTGTGGGCAGGGGTTGCCCAAGCTGGCCAGGGTCCTCAAGGCCCGGATCAGGGTGCGGATCAGGGCCAGGCTCTGGCCCCGCAAATTTCCGGGATCCCTGCCTGTTTTGACACCAACCACGTCGTTCTCGAGATCAACAACATCCAGGTCGCGTACTGGAAGACGACGACGCCTAACCAGTTCCACAGCCGGGCTCACGTCCGTGGCCCGGTGGTACGGATCTACAATGACCATGCCGGTCACAATCACATGAGCGTCCAGATCGGCAGCACCGCCGACGTCGCCATCGAGTTGATTTATAATCAGGAGTTTGGCGCCTTGCCCGAGGTAGTCGTGGGCGCTGAGGTTGAGACCTGCGGCGACTACATCACCTCGACGGCTCAGTCTGGGACCTACCCGGCATCTCCGGATGGAGCCATCGTGCATTGGGTCCACCGCTCGACCAGGCCCGGCCATGAATCGGGCTATGTCGCGATCTCCGGCGTTGTCTACGGTTACTAGCACATTACGGTTTAGGGGGCGGCGCGAGCAACTGCGTGACCACCTCCGACGGTCTTAGCAGGCGCCCGATTTGCTCACGGTAGCGGTCGATGTCGACATGCAGCCGCGCCACTCCTGAGTCCATCGCCGCTTTTGCCACCGCGGGTGCGACGTGAAAGAGGACGCGTGGATCCACTGGCTTTGGGATCAGGTAGTCGCGACCAAATTGGTACGACTCGCTGTCTTTGTAGGCCCGCATCACGACCTCCGGCACCGGCTCCTTGGCCAAGGCGGCAATTGCGAGCGCCGCGGCCAGCTTCATCGCTTCATTGACCGTGGTGGCGCGCACATCCAGAGCGCCGCGAAAGATGTAGGGAAAGCCGAGCACGTTATTTACCTGATTGGGAAAGTCTGAGCGCCCTGTGGCGATGATGGCGTCCGGTCGTACCTGCCTAGCCAAGTCTGGGTCGATCTCGGGGTCAGGGTTGGCCAAGGCAAAGATGATCGGCGTTACGCCCATTCCTTTGAGCATCTCGGCGCTCAAGGCATTGGCGGCAGAGACGCCAACGAAGGCATCAGCGCCCCTTAGGGCCTCGGCCATGGTGCGCAGTGCGGTTGTTTTGGCAAAACGTTGCTTATATTTGTTTAGGTCCGTCCGGCCATCATGAACCACGCCTTTGCTGTCGCAAAGCGTCAGGTTTTTTGCCTTAACACCAAGCGATAGAAACAACGAGGCGCAGGCGATCGCTGCGGCTCCGGCGCCGGAGAAGACGACGTGGACCTCGCTAATCGACTTTTTCGCTACCTCTAACGCATTGAGGAAGGCGGCGCCGGCGATGATGGCCGTGCCGTGCTGGTCATCGTGAAAGACGGGAATCTGCATCTGCGCGCGCAGCTGCTCCTCGATGTAAAAGCATTCCGGGGCTTTGATATCCTCGAGATTGATGCCGCCAAAGGTTGGCTCCATGGCCTTGACCGCGGCAATGAAGACATCCGGATCATTGGCGTCCAGCTCGATATCAAAGACGTCGATGTCGGCAAAGCGCTTAAACAGCATCGCTTTACCTTCCATCACCGGCTTGGCTGCATGTGGGCCGATATCCCCAAGTCCAAGCACCGCCGTGCCGTTGGTGATGACTCCGACGAGGTTGCTGCGGCCGGTGTATTGAAAAGAGTCGCTCGCGTTTTTTGCGATCGCTAAACAGGGGGCGGCAACCCCCGGAGTGTACGCGAGCGATAGATCCTGTTGCGTATCAAGCGGCTTTTTAATGCCGGTAAAGGTCTTGCCGCGCGGTTCGCGTGCATGATACTCCAGGGCTGCAACTTTAAGCTGTTCTCTTAGTTCGTCGCGCATCAAGCCTCCTGCTTACGCTTGCCTGCCTGTGCAGTTGGGAAAATGCCAAACTCAGTTTTACCGGTGCGACTCGGCCGTACTGGACGATTTAGTACGCCAGAGATATAATCAGGGTATCCCAAGAAAATCTGTGCCGCTTCAACTATTGCTGGCTCTTCCTTTCACTCTTGTCCCCAATCTGGAGAGACAACCTTGCCTGACCTTAGTCCTATGCTAAGGGCTGTATTGCTCTACGGCCAACGCTGTTGTGTGGTTGTGTGCGTTGCCGCTGCGGTGATGCCCAGTCCGCTGTACGCGGCGCGGCAGTGGCAAAAGCGGCTGGCCGCACGTGCTCCCGGCTTGCCGGTGGTGCACCACTTGAACGAATATAGCTGTATGACACTCACCGCCAATGCTGGGGGTGTGGTCGTCGAGACCAGTGGCGCAGCAAAAATTGAGCTGGTCTGGGCTGCGCCGCAGGTGCTCCGCGTGTTTGTCGCGATCGATGGACAATTGCGCAAAGAGGCGTCGTTTGCTGTTACCGATAAGGCCTTTGCCGAGGTGCCATTCACCGTTCGCGAGCTGGAGGCCGATTTTCGCGTCTCCAGCCAGGGTCTGACGGCACGGATTGACAAGAAGTCCTGTCGGATCGCCTTTTACACGGCTGACGACCAGCGCTTGATCTCGGCCGAGGAGCCATTTTACGGGCTTGGTTGGAGTGACGACGGCTCGCGATTTGTCTACCGAGCCATGGGTTCAACGGAGCATTTCTACGGCCTAGGCCAAGACAACGAGGCCTATCTTGGCCGGCTCGATCGGCGTGGGACCAAGCGCGACCTGTGGACCGGCCAGAAGATCAATAAGGGTCGGGTTACCGCTGAGATCCCGATTCCATTTTTTATGAGTACGGGGAACCAGGGGGGAGGCTACGGAATCTTTTTTGATAACAGCTTTCGCGCCCAATTTGATATGGGAGCGGAGTCGTCCGAGCATTATTCATGGAAGGCGCGCGGCGGCGATCTGTTGTTTTATTTTATTGCTGGCCCTTCCTTTCCGAGCATCCTGCAAAGCTACACGGCGTTAACCGGGCGGATGCCGATGCCGCCGCTGTGGACCCTGGGCTTTATCCAAAGCAAGTGCACCTATTGGGACTGGCGCGAGATCGATGAAGTTGCGGGCGAGATGCGCAAACGGGGCCTGCCTTTGGACGCCATGGTGTTCGACTACGATTGGGCGGAGAACATCCAGAATTTTCGTTGGAGCAGTCGCTGGCAAAACCAAAGTCCAGCGAAGCTCAGTAGCTACGCCGCAGCTGGAGTCAACTTCCTGCTATCGACTTCTGGACCAATGATCAGGCGTGATAGCAGCAACTATGAAGATGCCAAGCGGCGCAATCTGCTCGCTACGGACGGCGAGGGTCAGCCGGTCACCTGCGGCTACTATGGCGGCGACCTCCTCGACGTCACGGCCCCTGGCATGAAGTCTTGGCTGTGGTCGCAGTTAGAACATCTGCATCAAGAAGGCATTCAGGGTTGGTGGCTGGACCTCACCGAGCCGGAGGGTGAGCCCCCACAGACAGTCTACCACGGCGGCCAAAGTGCCAAGATTCACAATGCCTATTCCCTCCTCAACAGCAAGAACTACTACGAGATGCTGACCGAACATGCACCCGATAGTCGCGCCTTTATCCTGACTCGCACCGGTTCTCCCGGTATACAGAAATATGGTGCGGCGGTGTGGAGCGGCGATATCAATTCGGACTACGAAACACTGACAGCTCATGTTCCCGAAGCCCTCAACACGGCGATGTCTGGAATTCCACTGTGGACCCAGGATTCCGGCGGCTTTCTCACCGGTCTGTACAAGGACAACCTCAAAGATCATGGCCTGCTGTATCAGCGCTGGTTGCAGTTTTCCACCTTCACGCCGATCACTCGGGCGCACCACGTTGGCCCGTCGGCTCCGTATATGTTTGGCGCCGATGTCGAAGCAGGTAGCAAGCACTACTTGGACTTGCGCTACCGTCTGCTGCCATACATCTATTCCTACCACTGGCAAGCGCACAACACCGGCGCTCCGCTGATGCGTCCTTTAGTCTACGCCTACCAAGACGACCCCAACGTCACCAACCTCAAGACCCAGTACTTGTTTGGCAACGAGCTGATGGTCGCGCCCATCGTCACCGAAGGGACGACCTCGCGTCAGGTCTACTTTCCTGCCGGCCGCTGGATCGACTTCGACACCGGTCGAGTCTACAGTGGTGGCGACACCTATTCGGTCGATGCGCCGCAAGACCGCATCCCCTTGTTTATTCGTAGCGGTGCGATCATTCCTCAGGCGCCGTCGATGCAATACACCGCGGAGAAGCCGTGGGATCCGTTGACCATCGAGGTGTTTCCCGACGGTGAGTCGCAGTTCTTGCTTTATAACGACGATGGCCGCACCACCAGTTACGCAAGCGGCCGCCAGTTTACCGAAACCCAATTGACCAGTCGGGTCATGCGCGACCAGCGTGTGGACCTGACTATCGACGAATCCAACAAGTTATACACCCCAAACACGTATCTCTTTGTCGTGCATCTGGCAAAGGCCCCAGCGCAAGTGCTTAGCGCTGGCCGTCGTCTCGTGGCCTTTGTCGACCGTGCCACACTGGATACTCACAGCAATGGCTACTATTGGGATGCGCCCGCCGGCGTACTTTACGCCAAGCTGCACACGAGCGATAAACTCCACTACGAGCTGAGCTTGCTATCTGATTCTGCTAGCACTCGCTAGAGCTGCGTCAATGGCCGCGCTGTGCCAACAACGCGCAGCTCCTATATATTATCCTGGAATTTTCGGACAGCCTCTAAATATCTGGCAATGCGTCGGCTGCCGCGGCCTGCTGCCGCCGGCGATCGCAGTCCTTTCCTCACTATGATGTTGCAATTAGTGTTGCAAATGATACATTTAAGTCTGTAAAAAAGGTTGCTATCCAAGACAATAAGGCGCTAAAAATGAAAAGGCTCGCACTAGCGAGGCTCGAAGAATGGCGAAAGCAGTCGTCGCGAAAGCCGCTATTGATTGATGGTGCTAGGCAAACCGGTAAGACCTATCTCGTTGAGAAGATTTTTGGCGCCCAAGCATTCGCGCGGATCCATAAGTTTGATTTTCGTGAAGACCGAGCACTGCATCGGTACTTTAGCGCGGGCCTCGACCCCAATCAGTTGATCAAAAGCCTGGAACTGCATCGGGGACAAGACATCTCACTTGCGACCGACCTGATTTTTTTTGATGAGGTCGGCGAATGTCAGGGCGCTGTCGATGCGCTGAAGTACTTTTGCGAGAAGATGCCGCACGTATTTCTCGTCGCCAGCGGTTCGAACATCGGTCTGCTTGACTCCTTTCCCGTCGGTATGGTGCATACCGAAAGCTTGTTTCCGCTGACTTTTGAAGAGTTTTTGACTGCAGCACAGGAAGCAGACTTACTAGCGGCCTTTAACCATCGCTCGCGGCTCATGCCGGTGCATGATCGGCTTTGGACGCACTTTCTCGACTACTATTTTGTGGGCGGTATGCCCGAGGCGGTTGATTATTGGTTTAGTTCGGCGCGAAGCCCTGCTGGGATCAACGCGCGCATCCGCGGCGTCAGCGCCATTCATAGGGACCTTATTGCCGGATATTACCGCGACTTTGGCAAGTACTCGGGTAAGGTCAATGCGCTGCATATCGAGTCGGTGTTTAATGACATTCCGATCCAGCTAGCGCGGACCATGGATGATTCGGTAAGGCGCTACGCGTTCAAAGATGTTGTTGCGAAAAAGACTCGCTATCTTGATCTGGCCACGCCGATAGAGTGGTTGTGTAAGACTAAATTAGCGACCAAAAACTACGTCATAGACTGCAAGCCGGTCAGCCCGCTCAAAACACTGATTAAGCCCAATATGTTTAAGCTGTTTTTCTTCGATATGGGGCTTTTGGGGCATATGCTGGAGATCAGCTACAACGAACACTTAGCGCAATCATTGATGTACAAGGGCTTCCTGGCCGAAAACTTCGTCCAGTGTGAACTGATCGCTCAGGGAGTTAACCATACCTATTCGTGGTCCGAACGCAATTCAGAGATTGAGTTTATACATAAGACCAAAATGGGTGACCTCATCCCCGTTGAAGTCAAGAGCGGTAAAAGGACTCGCGCCAAGAGCCTAGGCGTCTTTAGTGAGAAGTATTCACCGGTGCGTACAGTGAAATTAGCCGGCACAGTTGGCGGCAGCAATGATGTTCATCTGGTATGGCCACTCTATTTTGCAAAGTTTTTAGCTGAACTTTGACCGAGGTTCTTGGTCACTTCGTGCAGTCCCCATTTGCGGGACTGAGCGTCCACGCCGGGCTGAACAGCCGGGTGCGCGCCGGAATGGTCCCCCTAAAATCTGAGCTTCCGTCCCACCGGATTTTTGTTTTTTTTAACCTATTGATATTAAACATAAATTTTCGCGCATTAAAGAAATTCCCAAGCTTGACCGAGGACCCTATTGAGATTCGTTGGAGCGGCTTGCAAGGAGCCACTAGCCGCCAACCGTCTCACCACCACGCTTCGAGGAGGTTCTGTTGATGAAGGCGAAACCGACGACTATCCAAGGAATGGTACTGACGGCCTGGGTCTTGAGTGCGGGCTGCAGCTCGTCTAATTTTGCCGGCAGCAGTCCGGCCAAATCCCTGGTGCCGGTCGCTGGAGCGCCGCAACCGGGTGAAGGCCTGCCGACGGGACTACCGGCCGCTGGGGGAGATCAGTCGATTGACAGCAAGAGCGGCTCCGGTGGCGGTGGCCCCGGCGGCGGTGGCCCGGTCGGCGGTGGCCCGGTCGGCGGTGGCCCGGTCGGCGGTGCCCCGGTCGGCGGTGCCCCGGTCGGCAGCTCTAACCCAAGCTTGGGCAATGGCCCCGGCACCGGTGGAAAGATCACGGACAGTGGCGATTGCACCAGCAGCACGTCGCTGAATTACAATATCGTCTTTGCCTTCGACAATACCGGATCGCAGATTGATACCGATCCGACGAATGTCCGTGGCACCGGTGGTCAAGCTTTCGTCGATCAGTTTTTGGCCTATGTGCAAGCCAATCCAAAGGCTAAGGTCAATATGAATGTGTTGAGCTTCAACACCGTTTCGATCCGCAGCGCAGATGGTTGGTTGGCACTTAGTCCAGACCATGCTGCCCTGATTAAGGCCGATATCACCACCGCTACTGCCAATCCCAACGGCAATACCTCCTACACTCCGGTGCTAAGTGACGCCGCGGCGTTGTTAAGCGACATCAACCGCCAGACGGCTGGTACTAAGGCACGCAACTACCTCATCTTTTTGACCGATGGTTTACCCAATAAGGACCGGGACGAAGCCATTCGCAAAGCGGCGGCCAGCGTCGTCAGCCAACAGGCCGCGATCATCGCCATCGCTTCTGGTCCAGATGTGCCGGCGGACGGCGAGGCAGTGGTTCGGGCTCTGGCTCTGCCGACAATTGGCACGACCTATCCTGATTTAGTCGGTCAATACTACCGGGCGGCGACACCCGATGACTTAAAGTCGGTGTGGAGTTCACTCTCAACCAAGATCGGATCTGCCTGCAACGGCTCCGGCACCTAATCCCTCGATCTCTACGCTCGACCTTCGTGGTGCGCCATGAGCACCTTTAACTTTGGCGTCAAAGCCAACATGATAAGCCCTGCCAAAAGCGACGTCGCCACGAACATCAAGTAGAAGTCGGCCATGCCACCGAAGATGTGGAAGACCTCGCCGTCTTCGATCATCTTTTGGGCGCCAGCTAAATAGCCAGCGATCAAATTAGCCGCGGCACTGGAGAGGAACCAGATCCCCATCAACAACGAGGCGAAACGCGGCGGCGCTAGCTTCGTCACCAGAGAAAGGCCGACAGGCGACAAGCAGAGTTCGCCACAGGTGTGCAGGACGTAGGCCAGAGTCAGCCACAGTGGGCTCACCAGTTGACCACTGCGGGCTGCAAGCGAGCCGGCGACCATGGCGACAAAGCCGGCCGCAAGCAGCAACATGCCAAGCGCCATCTTGACCGTCGTGCTGGGCTCCTTGCCGCGAGCCCCTAGGCGCAACCATCCGGCGGCAAAGACCGGGGCGAGGATCAGGATGGCGATGGAATTGATCGATTGGAACCAGGATGCTGGGGTTTCGATGCCGAAGAACGTCCGATCGGTAAAGCGCATCGCAAACAGGTTCATCGACGAACCCGCCTGCTCAAAGGCCATCCAGAAGAAGATGGTGAAGACGGCGGCAATCAAGATCACCAGCACGTTCTTGCGTTCTTCCGCTGTTAGCGGGGCCCGCTGGGCGCGTTCTGCTTGGTGCGTACGAAGCTTTTTTGGTGGAGCGCCGATTTCCGGTGGAATGTACTTGTGGCGGAGGACGACGTAGCCGATCAATCCCGCAACCATGCCAACACCTGCAGCTCCGAAGCCATAGTGCCAACCAAATCGCTCGCTCTCACCAAGGTAACCGCAGAGCAAGGTGCCAAGCAGAGCGCCGAGATTGATGCCCATGTAGAAAATCGTGAAGCCCGAGTCGCGCCGCGGATCATCCTCGCCATAAAGGTGGCCGACCATGGTCGACACACAGGGCTTGAAAAAACCCGTGCCGATCACGATCAGAGCCAAGCCCAGGTAAAACGCCATCGCGACCGGCAGCGTCAAAGTGAAATGACCGGCGGCGATGATAGCACCGCCAATCAGCATCGAACGATGCGTCCCGAGCCAACGGTCAGCCAGCCATCCGCCGATCAGCGGCGTCAGGAACACCAACCCAGTGTACCAACCATAGAGGTGAGCGGCATCTTGCTCCGACCAGCCCAGGCCACCCTTGGCCGTGGTCGTGACCAGATACAGCACGAGGATGGCGCGCATGCCGTAGTAGGAAAAGCGCTCCCACATTTCGGTTAAAAACAGGACATAAAGTCCGGGCGGATGCTTTTGCTTGGTACTGGCGGCGGATGTTTGTTTCATAGGTGGCGGACCATAGCACAGCCGTTCAGGGCGGGCAATCGCCGGCAGCGGCCTGGTCCAGCTGCCAGAGGGTCATGTCCTGGACGTGCATCAAGGCCCGTGCGCCGCGGGGAACGCCAAGTTTTAGCTTGGTTTTTGTCTCAGTGATCAGGTAGTCGACGGCGTTTTGGCGCAGTAAGCAGCCGAGCTCTTCGCCGCTGACACCGGGCCTCCAGGTCCAAGCGGGGTAGGTCATGCTCGAGTGCCACAGGTCGGCCGCAGTGAGAAAGGAACTGATATTGGTCTCCGTCGCGGCATAGACGCGGGCAGACGCACCGGCGCCGAGCCTTTCGTTGAGGCCGGTATGGAGACGGAAGATCGGCTTTTTCTCCATGATCTGCTGGGTCAGGTTGCCGCCGTAGAGATGCTTGACGAGCTCGCGAGCTAAGACATCGAGGCTAGAATAACCAAGGCCGATGCCCACAGCCAGGAAGGCCGCTGCCATCAGCTGGCGGCGCTGGACACAGCCGGCAAACAATAGCGCCGTAGCAGTCGTGGCTAAAACGCCCAGCACGGTGAGGAAGTGGCGCGGAGCGACCATCGTGCCATAGGCTCCCATCGCTTCTTGCAGCAGAGCAAAGCCGGCGACGACAAATAACAGCAGTGGAATCAGCCGGGACCAACGCATAAAGCGCTGCACGCCCTGACTTGAGGCACGGCTCAGTTGTGCGGCTAGCGCGGCACATACAGCCAAGATGAATGCTGGCTCGGACGCAAGCCAAGTGACGAGCGAACGCAGCAGCGCCCAGGGTGAGAGGCTCAGGGGCCGCGCTTCGACGATGACGCTCTGCAGACCAGGGGCATAGGGCGTGGCAAACAGTTCACCAAGTAGCGGGAAGAACGGATCGCCGGTGATGGCCCAGTTGCGCCAAGCGTAGGGTAGAAAGCCGCAGATCATCAACGCTGCCCCGCAGCTTAACAGCAGGAGCAACCGGCCTACCTTCTTTGGCCAGGCTGGCAGCGGTGATGGATTTGCGCGCGCATCAATCACCGGTTGGGCCAACGCGGTGATGGCGATAACGACATAGATCATCCCGGCAGTGGGTTTGATGGCCATGGCAAAGCTCGCCCCGGCCAAGAAATACAGCGGCTGCGACGCCATCAGACCATAGAGCGAGGTCAAGGCGCAGGCGGCGAGGAAGCCGTCGTTTTTCGGCAGCATCATCGTTGCCATGAGTGTTCCGTTTAAGCATAGACCCAGCAGCGCGGTGGTCTTAACGCCGCCAAGCCAGCGGCCGCCCAAGGCGCGCAATGCCGCCAGACAGACGCCGTAGCCAATCGTCAGATGCGTCAGCTGGGCCAAGGCGTTTTGTTCGGCAGTGCCGCGCGCCAATAGTTTTAGCCACAGGTAGTAGTGCTCGATATCAAGGGCATAACCGGAATAGATATTGGCAAGCTGCACGCCGGTTTGACCGTGCCGTAGCCACATCTCGGCGAGGCTTAGATGATACAGGTAAGCATCTTCTTGGCCCTGAAAAAACAGTGCATTGCCGCAGCGTAAGGCATATCCAGTCGCGACGAGCAGCAGCAGCGCACGTTCCCATTTGGTCTCAGGCCAGACCTCCGACCACGGGGGTAAAGGCGGCGGGAAAAGGCAAAATAAGGCGTAGCCGATGCAGGAGGTGGCGGCGACCAGCCACGCCGCTGGTGGCGTGATCAGGCCGACGACAAACACCACCAGGCCGCAGGTGGCGGTCCCTAAAAGAGCAGGCAGAGTGAGCTTCAACCACCGGCGCTCTTCGCCCCAGTCGTCAGGATCAGGCTTAGTGACTGTCCGAGAAATTCCCTGTCTCCCTACTTCCGCGGCTCTGTGGTCAAAACTGGGCGTTTGGGTTTGACCACGGCGGCGCGGAAGTAGGGAGACGCCGAATTTTTCGGATATGTCTTGAGCAGCGAAGGCCGTGGCGACGCGGCGCAGCGGCATCAGAGGGAGTTGGCCAAGGCCGTGCAACAGCGGCAGTAGGGCCACAAAGGTAAACAAGATTTTAATAGCAAACCAGACCGGTCCAAACGGATGCGTCACTTCGGCTTCGAGCGGCATGGCGTAGCTAGAAGCAAGCCACAAGGCGCAGCAAACAGTCACGATGAGGCGAGCGCGGAGTGACCGTTCCAGGAGTGTCATATCGGTTGACCATTATGGTGTAGGTGTCAGGAGGTTTGCCGGACTCTCAGGCCCACTAAAAGACTGCAATGGAGGCCGCATCTGGACCAGCAGATTACGCCGGCGCCAGCTTTTCCACAACCGGCCTCAGTAGCAGGCTGAGGATCGACGAGACGATCATCGAGGCGGCGACGACGATGCCGAGTTGGCTAAACCTGGCCAACTCCTCGCTGTTCGCGCCGATCAGCCAACCGCCGCCGTAGGAGGCGCCGGCCGCCGCCAATTGTTGAACGGAGGCGATCAGCGTCATGAAGCTGCCGCGCCGGGCGGAATCGACGCTGCGGTTGACCAGCTCCAGCCACGGCGTCATCCGCGCCGCGCCGACAGCAGAGACCAGGGTGTTGAGCACCAAGGCCACGGCAAATCCAGCGTGGCCCATGTGGGCAAAGGCGAGTAGAGCTGGCACGGAAAAGAACGAGGAGATGATGAACACCCGGCGGGCGCCAAAGCGGTCCGATAAGCGACCGACCAGCGGCGCCATAAACAACGAGGCGAGGCCGGCGACCAGATAAATGTGTGGCAAATCGGCCTCGGACAGGCCGGCGATGGCGACGAGAAAAGGGCTGACAAAGGGCATTAAGGCAAAGATCGACATCATGCTGATGGTCAGCGCGATGGCGACCCAGGTATTCGGTTCACGCAGCAGCTTGGCGATTCCGGCCCATGCCGAATCGGTGCGCTGCTGCGCCAGGTGGCCCGTGACGCTTGGCAGGTAGCGCCAGGCGAGCGCCAAATTGCCAACGGTAAAGCCTCCGAGCAACAGAAAGGTTGCGTTCCAACCGAGGGAATTTGCCACCATCAGTCCCAGCGGCACGCCGGCCACCGAGGTGACGGCAAAGGCCGCCATGACCAAACCGGTGGCTCGGCCGCGGCGCTGCTTTGGGATGACGTCGCCGATGATGGCGAGGATGATCGCTTGCAGCAGGCCGCCGAACAGTCCTGTCAACACCCGAGCAGCGAGTAGCCAGCCAAAGCTTGGCGCGAAGCCACATAAAAAGGTGCCAACAGTGAGGCCAGCATAGATCGTCAGCAACACCTGTTTGCGGTCAAAGCGGTCCATAAACAAGGCGGCAAAGAAGCAGCTGAAAGCCGCGCTGAAGGTATAGACGGAGACCACCAGGCCAAATTCACGCGGACTGATGTGGAACACCCGCATGAGCTGTGGGCCCAGCGGCATCATCATGATGAAATCCATCAAGTGCGAAAATTGGACTCCGGCTAAGATCAGGACGATGAGCATCTCGCTAGAGCTTTGACGCTGGGGTGGGGATGAAGTCGGTGTAACGAGCATAGCGGCCTCGATGGGGTGGCGACCTAGAACCAAGGGGGGTGAGCGGATCATAGCAGGACCGCCCGTAAGATTGCCACGCAGATCCCTTTTTTCTCGGCTGGGTCTTTGCTACAAGAGAGGACTCAGGGTCGCTAAGGCCAAGTTTTAGCTTTTCGCAGGGGAGACATTATGCAGGAGCAACAGGCGCTACAGATCGGCATCGTTCGGATTTACCTCAAGGACTTGTCGTTCGAGTCGCCCAAGGCACCGCAGATCTTCCGCGACAACTGGCGGCCTGAGATCAAGCTTGACGTCAGCGTCAGGCCAAAAAAGGTCGAGGGCAACTTCTATGAGGTGTCCCTGGGCATCACCGTCGAGGCCAAGGCAGGAACGGATACCGGCTTCATCGTCGAGCTGGAGCAGGCCGGCTTGTTTGATATCCGCGGCCCAGAGGGTGCCGGTCTAGAAAAAGCTCTGCGCGTTTTTTGCCCGAATGTGCTTTTCCCCTATGCTCGCCAGACCATTGATCAAGCTTTGCTGCTTGGGGGATTCCCGCCGTTGATGCTGGCGCCGATCAATTTCGATGGTGGCGAGCAGCACAAGCCGCAGGACCTGATGAGCTGACTAGTAGCCTCAGGAGGCTATGGGAACCGGCGGCTTCTGCTGGGCACGCAATTGATTGACCTCGCGCACGAGGTTTTTATCGAAGGCGATGCCTTGCTCCGTCATCTGCTTGCTGACCCTGGCCAGGGCGGCATAGGCTTTATCAAAACTTGGATCAGCTTTAAAACTGATGACCAGTTCGGTAAAGGCTCGGAGCAGCTCGCCCTTCTTTGCCAAAGCTAGGCCAAGATTGTAGCGTAGCGCGTGAGTCTTGGCTTTGTTGTTTAGCAGCTTGATCGCATTTTCATAGGTGGCGATCGCTTGCTCGAAGGCCTGGCGGTGGGTTAAGCCGATGGCCATATTGTTGAAATGACGGGCGAGGCCGTCGCCGTTTTGCGTCTCGGCCAGGAGCTGCGCGGCAAGGGACAGGTCGCCTTCTTTAAACGCCAATTTCCCTTGCTCATCCTTGAGCGGAGAGAAATCGGGATCGATGCTGCTGACTGTGGCAAAGGTCTTCTTCGCGTCTTCTGGCCGATCAGCCTCGACATAAGCGGAACCGAGATTGACCATGACTGAAATATTTTTTGGCGATTTTTGTGACATTGACTGCAGTTGCTCAATCGCTAGCTCATGGCGTCCGGTGCGCGAGTAAACGTTGGCCAGGGCGCTGGCCGTTTCGAAATGGTTTGGATCTTCAGCCAATGCAGCTTTGAAGCACTCCTCGGCCTTTGCCAATTGTCCAGTCATCGTCCAGATCTGTCCGAGCAGGCAGTTGCAGCGCAGCGAATAGGGTGGCTTCTTGAGCTTTGCGTCGATCAGTTGCAGGGCATCGTTAGGCTTACCCTCAGCCAAATAGACCTCGATCTTGCGCAGCGTGACTTCCTCTTTTGGCAGCGTATTCTCGCGCTCAATCAAGGCTTCGATCGCCGTAGTGGCCTTGGCGCGGTCAAGCGGCATGGTCAGGATATCGCCGAGGCCCAGGTCGCGGGTGAGTGCGATGTCCTGATCCGTCATTCGCTTGGAATAGAGGAGATATGGGACATATTTCTTACGGTCTGACTTCAGGCGCTGGACCATCGTCGTGCCGGGCATGATCGACATCTCCCAGGCCGAGATCACCAGCTGGATGTTCTGCTTCTTGGCTTCGCGCAACGCGATCTCACCATTGGCTGCCGTGACGACATTCTTATAGCCAAGGGCGGTCAGCACGACGTTGAAAAACAGCATATTGGCTTCGACTTCGTCGACGATCATGATCCGTTCGATAGGCATGGCCGCGTCTCCCTTTCCTGAGGTGGGGCAAGATCCCCGGCAAAAGCCAGGATCTAGAGCCTGACGAAGTATCGGCCTGGCTTTGCGCAAACTTGAGGCTAGAGCAGTACCTGTGCCGCCTCGCTCCTGCGCGGTAAATCCCTGTATTTATGGCTAGGTCGCTGCTATCTTTGGCCTCTTTGCTTATTTGCTTAGATCGGAGGCCACCGGTGACGCAGCGGATTCTGCTCGTGCAGCTTCGCCAGCTTGGCGACATTTTACTGACAACTCCGTGCCTTAGCGCTTTGAGACAGGCATGGCCCGAGGCCGAGATCGTCTTTCTCAGTCATCCGATGGGCCGACTCATTCTCAAAGATAACCCTCATTTAAGCGAGCTGGTCACCTACGATCCAGGTGCCGGCTGGCGCGCGGAATGGGCCTTGGCGCGGCAGTTGCGGGCTCGTCGCTTCGATCTGGTCTTTGACTTTATGAACAATCCACGCAGCGCCTTCTACACGCGCATGACCGGCGCCGCTTGCCGCCTTGGCTTTGCCTCAGCTCGTTCCTGGGCCTACACGCAAGCACCGCGCAAACCAACGACAGAGGATTACATCGTAAGGCATAAGTTTATGCTGCTGCAGGCCGCAGGCGTGGCCTCTGGCAGCGAGCAGTTGATCTTGCCGTGGCCGGCGGCGGCCGCGGATGATGTCGCAGACTTCTTTGCGGCGACTCCGGCCTTAAAGGCGGCGCCGCTACGCATCCTGCTCAGTCCGACTCACCGGCGGCCACTGCGGCGTTGGCCATTAGCCCGTTACGCGGCTCTTGCCGACCGCCTCAGCAGCGAGTGGGGTGCTGCTGTGGTCTGGTTGCATGGACCGGGTGAAGCCGCCGTCATCGACGAAGTGCAGGGGTTGTGCCGTCAGCCAAGTTATAAAGCGCCACCGACCAGTTTTGCCCAGATGAGTGCATTGATGGCAAATATGGATTTGTTTATTGGTAATTCGAATGGTCCAAGTCACGTCGCCGTTGCCGCCAACTTGCCCTCGCTGCAGCTCCATGGTCACACCTCTGCCGTGGCGTGGTGTCCGATGAATGAGCGGCACCAAGCATTGCAGACGCCGGAGTATGGTCAGGTCAGAGTGCCACGCATAGAAGCTCTGACGCTTGAGGTGGTATGGAGCAAGCTCGCATCGATGCGGCCAACGTTGGAGCGTATTGCCGCGGCAAGACCTAAGGAGGCGTTGCGCCGGGATTGGGATGTTTCTGGTTTAGTTTCGGTGACTTATTTCTCAGCAAAGCCCGTGGTCAGGCCAATCGCTTTGGAGTAGTTAAGGATCGTGCCGTCGAGCAAGTAGGCAGAACGGTGGCTGGGGATCTGCGCGGTAAACAGCTGTTCTAAATCAGAGTAGGTGATGTAGCCGCGATCTGGCCCACCAATGTAAGAATAAATCAATGCAGCCTCGGTCTGGTCATGATCATCCGGCACCAAGCTGTCCTTGGCATCGTTGACTTGATTGCGGAACTTATTGCCCCCGACCGTGCTGAACTGGGCGTAGTCGGCTTTACAGCGCTCTTTCTTGACCGTGACCAAGTCGGCATAGGATAGGTGGCCGTCCTTATCCGCTAATTCTTTGAAGCGACTCAGGGTCGCAGCCCGGATGTCGGGGTTGACGGCATGGTCACCGTGGCTGAAGTTGTAGCCGCAGTCATGCGCCGAGCCAACGGCCCGTGACAGCTGTCCGATATCGACGACGAGCGGTGGTGCCACATGCGCCAAGAGTTGGTCTTTGCCCGCGACCGTGGCGATGAACGTGCAGGCCCCGCCATCGCAGCCAAATTCCCGCGTCTTGCCGGCCACCGACGTGAGTGGTACCGGCAAGATCAGGTTCATCTTGGCGGCGATCAGGAACTTTTGCGTCTCTGTCGCCCATTCCTTGCTGCGGTTGACGATGCGCAGGAAGGGGCAGATGACGCGCAGATCTTCGGGATTGTCGTCGCTAAACTTGCTGCCAAATCTGAGGTGTAGCTGTTCACAGGTGGCGTTAGGCGCGGGGGTTAGCCCAGCAGGTATAGTGAAGCCTTCTTTTGGGCTCAAGGTGCCGCACTGGTCCCCACGACCCGTCGTTGCGGCTGCCGAGTCAGCGGCTTTGATGGCGTTGTTGTTGCTGGATTTGCAGGCATGGAGGAAGCCTGCCGCACCGATCGCAGCAACGACTGTGAATAGGCGGACACCGGCACTCATCGGTTGCAACATCAAGCTAAGCTCCATCTGAGTGGGCGAATATGTTAGACGAATATAGCCATAAAATAGTTTAACACAGGAGGGAGACTTATCCCATTATGCAGGCATTTAGCGGCGCTTAATCCGGTAAATCGTCGCCGCCACTTCCTTGCCGTCCGTCACGACTCGCAGCTGCGCCCTCGATGTGCATGGTTCAATCCTACTTGTGATCATCATTACTTTGTTTTACGATTGAAAGAACAATTCTTTAACTCTTGGGTAAGTTATGGGCTGGCAATTTTGGCCGATGCGACCTGCGCTGTCCCCATGGGCTGCAGTCGCTGCACTTGCACTATGGCCTCTACGCCTATCTCATCGGTCATTTCCTCAGTGACAAGGGGATCTCCGGCATGGATATGGACTACCGCTGCCTGGAGGTGGGGCCTAGCAAGCACGCCGCAGCGGACCAGTTACCGCTGCCTAAAGCGTGACGGAATCTTGTGCAGGCACCCTAGCTCGGCATCAGCCCAGGCCCATGCCGACACAGCCCCGCATAGACGCCTTGCTGCTTGCCAAGCAGTTCATGGTGCGTACCAGTCTCGGCAATGCGGCCGCCTTCCATCACCAAGATCCTGTCGGCGTTGACGATGGTGCTGAGCCGGTGGGCGACGATAAAGGTCGTGCGCGACTTTACCAGGCGTTGTAGAGCATGTTGCAATGCTACTTCCGCCGCACAGTCGACGGCGCTGGTGGCTTCGTCCAGCAGCAGTAAGCGTGGACTCGAGACTAAGGCCCGAGTAAAGCAGACGAGCTGGCGTTCGCCCAGGGATAGGGCCGCGCCACGTTCACCGACATGGGTGTCATAGCCATCCTTGAGCGCGAGAAAGCGCTCGTGGCAGCCGAGTTGGCGGGCTGCTTCGTGCAGTTCGCTGTCAGGCGCGTTAGGTTTGCCGTAGCGCAGGTTGTCGAGGACTGTACCGCTAAACAAGTGATTCGACTGCAGGACGATCGCCATCTGCGCGTGCAGGGACTCGGCGGTGGCCGTGGCCAGGTCATGCCCATCAAGCAGGATGCGACCACGTTGTGGCTGGTAGAAGCGGGCCAGCAGAGCGATGATGGTCGATTTGCCAGAACCGGTGGTGCCGACCAATGCCACTGTGCTACCTGCCGGGACGTCAAACTGTAAATCTTTGATCACCGGGTGGCCTTCTTGGTAGGCAAAGGTGACGTGATCAAAGCGGACCTGGCCCTTGAGGCGCGGCAGCGGCTTAGCACCGGGTTGGTCCTCGTTGGTCGGGGGTTCGTCGAGAAGCGAAAACAGGCGCTCGGCGCCTGCCATGGCCATCATCAGTTCGTTGAAGAAGTTGCCGAAGTTAATCGCCGGCTGCATAAAGCCTTCCCAGTACAGGGCGGCTGCGACGACGTCACCCGCTTGCAGGCGGGTCGTTGTGACCAAGTAGGCCCCGTAGAGTAGCAGGGTGGCTTGGCCGAAAAAGCGGCAGCCCTGCAACAGCGGTGAAAAACCGCCGGCGATGGCGCTCACCTCAACGTTGTTGGCGGTGTTGATGACCTGCATCTTGGTATAGCGGCTGAGGTTTTTCGCCTGACGGTTAAAGGCGGCGACGACCCGGACGCCGGCGATGTTTTCAGCCTGGTTGGTGCTTTGGGCGGTGAAGTGGCGCCGCACCTCTTGCCAGCCCAGGCCGATCTTGCGACCAAAGCGAATCTGCATCCAACTCATCAAGGGGGCGAGCCAAGCCACTGCGAAAAAGAGGCGCAGGTCGGTGCGGCAGATCATCGTGGCTGCGAGCAGCATCATCACGGCATTGGCGCAGAGGGTATTAAAGCCCCAAGCCAGGACGCCGCGCACGGCGTCGATATCGCTGGTGGCGCGCGCGATGATGCGGCCGGGATGGACGCGGTCGTAGTAGGCCATCGACAGGCGCTGGAGGTGGTCAAACATCTCCTGGCGCATGGCCGCAAGAGCGCTTTCGCCACTGTAGCAGGCTTGCCGAATCTGCCAGGAGTGGAGGAACTGGCAGACCAAGGTCAGGCCGGTCCAGACGGCTGCCACCTCGAGCACGGGTCGCATGCTAAACGCGCCCTTGGCGATCAGGTTGACGCAGTTGCCGACCAAGCGCGGTGGAATCATCTCTAAACCGGCGATCGCTAGGCCAGCGACGGCAACTCCGACATAGGCTTTGCGCCATGGCGCGAGGAGGCTGATCAGCCGCCAAATCATGCGCCAGTTGATCGGCCGGTGTAGTGCTTCGATCTCACCTTCGTCACGCGACTGCATCGCCGCGAGGAGCAATTTACGACGCCTCATGCGGAAGCTCCCAGGCGCTCTTGGTCGTCCGTTAGAGGTTGGCGTCGACCTTCGTCTGTGGTCTCTTGGTCATAGCGCTGCCCTGCGGCGTCCTGCCTCGACTGCAGGCGAACAAAGTCAAGATAAGGACCAGCCTGGCGCAGGAGCGAGTGATGATCGCCTTGTTGCACGACGCAGCCTTGGTCAAGGACGATGATTCCGTCAGCTCGCTGCAGGGTGCTTAGTCGGTGCGCGATCAAGACGACGGTGCGGCCTTGCAGCAGTGGCACCAAGCGGTCCTGAACTGAGGCTTCCGTGCTGGCATCGAGGGCTGCGGTGGCGTCATCGAGGATCAGGATACGCGGGTTGTAGATAAGGGCCCTGGCTAATGCCAGACGCTGGCGTTGCCCACCCGAGAGCAGCACGCCGCCCTCGCCGAGTTTGGTGTCTAATCCCTGCGGCAAGCCGTCGATAAACTCGGCAGCGTCTGCCACCTCGATGGCCTGGCGCAGCATCGCCTCTGCGACGTCGGTGCGGCCATAGAGGATGTTGCTACGTACGGTGTCAGAGAACAAGAAGGTCTCTTGAAACACATAGCCGACAGTGTTCCTTAGTTCGGCCAGATGCCAAGTCCGCAGGTCGACGCCAGCGATGCTGATGGACCCAACGTCAGGGTCATAAAAGCGGGCTAGAAGGCTAGCGAGGGTTGATTTTCCAGCGCCTGTAGGCCCGACCAGCGCGGTGACCTTGCCCTGCGGCAGTGTCAGGTTGAGGTCCTTTAGAACGGCCTTACCACCGCAGTAGCCGAAGCTCACATGATCAAAGACGATGTCGCCAAGGGGGTGGTTTGCAGCTGCGCTGCTTGCAGCCAGTGGCCTAGGTTCTTCGGCCGGGGCGTCTAGCACTTCGAACAATCGCCGCGCCGACACCATGGCCTTTTGAAAGACGTCGGCAATGAGGTTGACCTGTTCAAGCTTGCCCAAAATCGTGCCCATCGCAGCGCCGAGGATCATCAGGTCGCCAATCTGCATCTGGCCGCGTTGAATCAACCAGCTCGTCAGCACAAACAACGCCACATGGGATAAAATAGCCACCGCCTTGAGGCTTGGGCTTAGTCTGGACTGCAACTTGATCATCGCTGCCATGCGGCCGAGCAGATGACGATTCGCCTCGCCGTAGGCTGCGCTTTCTCGCTTTTGGGCGCCAAAGGCCTTGATGACCTGGACGCCATAGATGGCTTCGGTAAACTTTTCCATCAGCAGGTCCAAACTCACCTGCTGGGCGTCGTAGCGGGGTTGTGCCTGCTTCGTGAAGCGGATGACGATGTACAGTGAAATCGGTGTAGGCAGCAATGCCGCTAGGGCCAGCCACGGTGATTTATAGGCGAGTAGCGCCAGGTAACCGGTAACCGAAACGGTGATATCCAGGATGTTGATCACCGATACATTGATGAAGCCGCGGACCGATTGTAGATCCGATAGCGCGCGATTGATGAGCTGACCGCTGGTCATTCGGTCGTAGAAGGCAAAGCCGACCTGTTGCAGTCGGTCATAGAGCTCGCCGCGCAGGTGGAACACCGCATGCATGCTCAGCTTGGAGTCCCAGACATGGCGCAGGTAGGTAAACAGACCTAAGCTGACTTGGCTCAGTGCCATCCACAGCAGCAGACGGCGCAGCTCGGTGACGGTGGAGCTTGAGCCGCTCAGCCAGTCCCAGAACCCGGCACCGGCTGCTCCCGCCTGCTGCGGAATATGCGCGGCCACCGAGGTAATCGTCGGGCTTAAAAAGTAGACGCACAGGATCTCGCTGCAGATCCTGCCGACGATGACTGCCGCGGTGATCACGGCCGTCAGGCGGAGGTATTTCAAATACGACAGCATGCGCAGCGCCAGGCCGAGCTGGCTAGAGCGAGATATGAGCATCGGGAACGACCTGCGAGCCCAGTCCCAACACAAGGCTGGCGACTGAGTCACGCGTCTGCCTCGGGGGCCGGGCAAAGTTTTAAACGGTTACGCTAAATAGGATAATCTCCATTAGAACAACCGGAGGATAAAAAGGCAAGAAGCGGGGGGTCAAATTGCCGGCAATCCTCGGCGCCGCGGCTGTAGCTGGCGCCTGCGGCGGGGACTCAGACGTAGTGGATGACGTCTTTCTTTGCGAAGCGGACCTTTTTGGCATGCTGCAACTCATCGTCCGCAGCACGGTAGCCAAGGGCCACGGCGGCGACCGTGGTATAGGGGGTTTTCGCCAGATTCAAGATCTGGTCGTACTGCACTGGGTCGAGACCTTCCATGGGGCAGGCATCGATATGCAACAGCGCCGCAACCGTCATCAGCGATCCCATGGCGATGTAGGCTTGGCGTGCGGTCCACTGCGCGGCAATGGCGGCGCGGGGTCCCTTGACCACGTCGCCGACGATGGCGTCATGGAAGCCCTTTAGGTTGGCGACGCCGATGCCGCGCTGCGTCGCGATCTCCTTGATGTAGCGCTCGACATAAGCCTCGTCCAAAGACTTTAGGTGGGTGAATACGACAAAGTGCGAGGAGCCTTCGACCTGTTGTTGGCCCCAGGATACCGGAGTCAACTTCTTGCGCAGGTCCGGCGACTGGACGACGACAAAACGCCACGGCTGGAGGCCGTAGGACGATGGTGCTAGGCGCAGCGATTCCTCGAGTAGTTCCCAGTCTTTGGCGGCGATCTTGCGGCTCGGATCAAATTTCTTGACGGCGTAGCGCCAGTTGAGTTGCTTGAGCAGGGTGTCATGACTGATCTTGTCCATGGGCGTCTCCTGTGGATGGATTTGGCACTATTGTACCGCAGAAGTCGCCTTGTCGCACGGCGGCAACCGCCAATCGATCGGGTCTTTGCCGTGCTCCTCTAAATAAGCATTGATTTGGGAAAAAGGCCTACTGCCGGCAAACCCGCGGTGCGCCGATAGCGGCGACGGGTGCACGGCTTTGAGCACCAAGTGCCGCCTGTCGTCGACCTTCGCGCCCTTCTTTTGGGCATAGGCACCCCATAGGACGAAGGCGACGCCGTCGCACTCGCTATTGATAACGTCGATGATGCGGTCGGTGAACTGCTCCCAGCCTCTGCGGGCATGCGACGCGGCCAGGCCGTGCTCCACGGTTAGGACGCTGTTGAGCAGTAGGACGCCGCGCTGCGCCCAAGCCTCCAGACATCCATGCTCGGGACGGGCGATACCAAGGTCTTGGCTTAGTTCTTTAAAGATATTCACCAAGGAGGGCGGCGCCGGTACGCCGGGGCGCACGGAAAAGCACAGCCCGTGCGCTTGGCCTGGACCGTGGTACGGGTCTTGACCGAGGATGACGACTTTCACCGCCGCAAGTGGTGTCAGGTTCAGTGCGGCAAAGATCTCAGTGTCGGCCGGATAAATGAGCTTGCGTGCCTGCTTTTCCTGCTGTAGGAACTGCCGCAGTTGGCGCATGTAGGGCTGGTTGAACTCGTCCGCCAGGGCCTGTTTCCAACTGGGTTCTAGGGCAAGCTCGGAGCTGAAGTCGATGGGCAACACCTCGCCTTTGGGGATCTCTGGGCATCACGTCTGGTCCTGTACTAACCTGAGCTGGCTGGGTTTTACAAGGTTTGACCGGCGAAAGCCAAATTTTATAAAGTCATCTAATTGGCGTAGCACGAGCAGCGGTGTCAGCGGCAGGACTACCAGCAGGTCGGAATTGGCCGGAACGTAGTCCTGCCACCGAGTGTGCCAGTGTCGATCGAGGCTGAATTCCTCGCCGCGAGGCGGGACCGACTGCTTGGCAGCGGCCTCGCCATGATCTTGAATGAGGCCGGTGCTGCAGTCGATGCGACGTTCGACCCCAGGTCGCTGCCACATATTGCGGATATTGCAGTGAGCGATGATGTCCTGGCGTAGTTTAACGCCGCGTTCTCGCTGCTCTGGAGTGTCGCCGCGAATTAAGTTGGGGTAGATCTCGGTCTTTAGTTGGCAGGTCTTGGCGTAGAGCAGCGGTGAGCCGATATCGCCGTAGACGAACAGCTTGTGGCTTGGGTTTTTTAGCGCCGACCATAGCAGCTGTGGTAGTGCGCGCAGCAAATAGAGCACGAGCATCCGCGCAACGAGTCGGCTGCGGCGGGCTTCGGGCTTGGTAATTGCCAAGGAGTAGCCGAGGTAGGTGGCGTGCGGTAGCGTGTTGCGCTTGATGACGCAAAGGCTCAGCAGTTCGTCACCCTGCACGGCGAGACCGTAGTCATGGCCTGCAGTAAAGTAGGCATCGGGGTTGGCGACGCCGAGTTTGCAAGCCTCGGATTGGATCATCGTCCGCATCGCCTCTTGGTAGCGTTGCAGCTGCGGGCTACCTGCAGAAAAAAACAGCATCTTTGCCATGGCGTACCTTGTGGGGCAGTCGGGTCAACGCGCCGCGGCTAGCCTAACTAAAATGAGCCTTCGTCTCGCCACCGCAGGCCTCCCTTCTCTGGGATGGGTCCATGCCCAAACGTGGGTGCGTTCGAGATATTTTAGCCAAGTCCAGTGTACAATGCAAAGACGGCCTAGGCTCGGCGGTGCCCATAACACGTGTGTAAGCAACGGGGTGTTCTTAAGGAGAGTTGACACAAAAGTTTCACTCATTCCTAGAGTATTCGCCCATAACCAGCTATTGTTGAAACCGCGTCCCCGTCCCCCCATGTATCTCTCGGTCATCTACGAGCTTTAGTTCACTTCTGCCACGGAGCCCTGCGCCCATGTGGATCGTCCGCCTTGCGTTGCGCCGTCCTTATACGATTGCCGTGGCGGCCCTCGTCTTAGTGATGGCAGGCGTTTTGTCGCTTCGCGGCATGCTCATCGATATCTTCCCGTCGATCGATATCCCAGTGGTCGCCGTGGTTTGGAGCTACAACGGCCTCTCAGCCGAGGAGATGGAACGCAAGGTGACGTTTCTGACTGAGCGTGCACTGTCGACGACGGTCAATGGCATTAGCTCGATCGAATCGCAGTCCCTACCTGGGATTTCTCTACTGCGCATCCACTTCCAAGAGGGCGTCGATATCGGCATCTCGATTGCTCAGGTGGTGTCGATTTGCAACACCATCGTGCGCGGCATGCCACCGGGTATGACACCGCCGAGCGTCATTCAATATAGTGCGGCAAATGTGCCGGTGATCCAGCTCGTGCTGAGCAGTGAGACCTTGCCAGAAGAGCGCATTGCTGACTACGCCATGAACTTTCTCCGCTTAAAGTTGTTTACCATCCCCGGGCTGTCGGTGCCTGGACCTTACGGGGGGAAATCGCGGCAGATCATCATTGATCTGAGTCCAGATCGAATGGCGGCCAAAGGTCTGGCGCCGATGGACGTCGTCACCGCGCTGCAGGCCTCCAACTTGATTTTGCCGGCTGGGACGGCGCGGATCGCCAACACCGAGTTCAACGTTCAGGTCAACTCTAGTCCGGACAGCGTCGACGACTTCAACATGATTCCGATCAAGAGCAGCGGCAATGCCGTGGTCAGCATCGGTGATGTCGCCGTTGCCCGCGACGGCTTTGCCGATCAGACCAATATCGTCCGCATAGACGGCAAGCGTTCGACCTTCCTCAACCTGCTGAAGAAGGCCGATGCTTCGACGCTGACGGTGGTCAGCAAGGTCAAGCAGCTACTGCCGGATCTTCGGGCGTTGGCGCCTAAGGGAATGAAGATCGATATTGCCTTTGACCAGTCGGTCTTTGTCACCAATGCCATCGGCAACGTCATTCAGGAAGGGGTGATTGCCGCCCTTTTGGTGTCGCTGATGGTCATTGTGTTTCTTGGTAGTTGGCGCAGCGTGGTCATTATTTGTACCTCGATTCCCTTGGCCATTGTCGCCGCGATCGTCGGCTTAAAGCTCACCGGCAACAGCATCAACATCATGACGCTGGGCGGCTTGTCGCTGGCCGTAGGCATGCTGGTGGACGATGCGACCGTCGAGGTGGAGAATATCCACAGGCTGCACGAGCTAGGACTTCCCATCACCGTCGCGATCTTGCGCGGAGCACAGCAGATTGCGCTTCCGGCCATTATGGCGACCCTGGCGATTTGCATCGTCTTCTTTCCGGTGGTGTTGTTGACAGGGCCAGCGAAATACCTGTTTACGCCGATGGCTCTGGCGGTGGTGTTTGCCATGCTGGCCTCTTATCTGCTGTCGCGGACCGTTGTGCCGTTACTGGCGCGCCTGCTGATGGGTCAAGAGGACCATGAGCTGGCGCTGGCGCACCAGAAGGCACATGCCGCGCATCCCGGTTTGGTGGCGCGCTTTCACCTACGGCGCGAGGGATTTTTTACCTGGCTCCAGAGCCGCTACGACCTTGCCTTGGGTGCAGTGATGCAGCAGCGAAGGTTCACCCTTGTCGTGGCGACAGGCATGATCGCCATGAGCCTCTGCCTGCCATGGTTCATCGGCAAGGACTTCTTCCCGAGCACCGACGCCGGACTGATGAAGATGCATATCCGTGCGCCGGCGGGTCTGCGCCTGGAGTCTATGGAAAAGGTCGTGGCCCAGGTCGAGCAGATCATCGCTGCGGTTGTCCCTGCGGCCGAACGTGCCTCGGTCAATGCCAATATCGGCGTGCCGTCGTCATTCAATCTGGCGTTTGTCCCGAGTGAAAATGTCGGTTCGATGGATGCTGAACTCCTGGTCGCCCTGCGTCCCGAGCACCGGCCGACGGCAGACTATGTGGCGCGTATCCGCGAGCGGATCCATCATGACCTGCCGGACCTCTTCTTGCAGTTTATGCCCGCTGATATCGTCAGCCAGGTCATCAACTTTGGCGTCACTTCGCCGATCGATATTCAAATGGAAGGCAGCGACCTGGCCAAGACCTTCCCCTTCGCCCGTAAGCTGAGCGGCGAGCTACGTAAGATCCGCGGCACCACCGACGTCGGTATCCGCCAGGTGCTGGATTATCCGACGCTAAAATTGAACGTCGATCGGCAGCGTGCCGCGCGCCTTGGTCTGGCCCAACGCGATGTCGCCAACACGATGCTCATCGGCCTATCGTCAAGCGCCGTAGTGGCGCCCTCTTTCTACATTAATCCCGCCAACAACGTAAACTACAACGTTGTCGTCAAAATTCCGCTACAGTCGATGCAAACCGTCAGCGACCTGCTGAAGATGCCGGTG
The DNA here is from genome assembly GCA_903928445.1 of uncultured Pseudomonadota bacterium. Taxonomy (GTDB): domain Bacteria; phylum Bdellovibrionota_B; class Oligoflexia; order Oligoflexales; family CAIYRB01; genus CAIYRB01. The sequence continues at coordinate 75,922 of CAIYRB010000163.1, forward strand.
ACCGGCGCCAATCCCGCGCTGGCGACATCTACGTCTACGACCAGTCCCGGTGCGAACCCCTTTCGCGTCGTCAGTCTTGGCAATCTCGTGACGCTGGATAGCCGCACCGCGCTTTCTGCCATCTCGCACTTTAACGTCCAGCGCGTTCTTGACGTCACGGCTAATGTCGAGGGTCGCGACCTCGGTGGTGTCATCGACGAAGTTAAACAAGCGATCAAGAAGCTCGGCGAGCTGCCGCCGGGCATGCGCATCAACATCCGCGGCCAGGCCGAGGTCATGGATGAAGCCTTTACCAAACTCGGCGCTGGACTGGTGATCGCCATCGTCCTGGTTTACCTGCTCATGGTCGTGTTGTTTCAGTCTTGGCTCGATCCTTTTATCGTCATCTTTGCTGTTCCGGGGGCTCTGGCGGGGATGCTTTGGATGCTGCTTCTCACCCACACGACGATCAACGTCGAGTCGTTCATGGGGACGATCATGGCGGTCGGAATCGCCGCCTCCAATTCGATCCTACTGGTCAGCTTTGCCAATGAACTTCGCGTCGAGCGCCAGCTTGGACCGCTCGAAGCAGCCATGGAGGCCGGTCGCACCCGCCTTAGACCGGTGCTCATGACAGCCCTGGCGATGTTGTTCGGGATGTTGCCGGCGGCCTTGGGTCTTGGCGAAGGCGGTGAGCAGAACGCGCCGCTCGGCCGCGCCGTCATCGGTGGCCTGCTCGTCGCGACCGTTGTGACTTTGTTTATCGTTCCGATCATCTACTCGATCCTGCGCCAAAAGACGCCGACGCTGCATCTTATGGATGAACGCTTAAAGCGTGAAACCGCTGGTCATCCAGAAGGCGAGTGGACTTAATGGATATGCAGCCGTGGAGACTTTGATCATGGACAAGCGACCGCCCCGCAAGGGCCTCTATACCGTCGGTGGTTTACTGCTGGTCGTGGCTGGGCTGATCCTCGCCTACGTGGCCACCTCGCAAAGCCGGGCCGCGCGGGAAGCCGCAAGCGGCAGCGCGGACGAGGGCGCCGGGGCCCTGCGCGTCAAGACCGCGGTGGCGAAAAAGTCGCCGAGTAGCCGGACCTTGCAGCTGGTTGGCGAAGCTGCGCCCTTCGCCCAGGTCACCATCTACGCCAAAGTCAGCGGCTATTTGGACACCATCCTCGTCGATAAGGGGGACCGCGTTAAAAAGGGTCAGGTCCTGGCGACGATCAAGGCCGTCGAGACCGTGCTGGACTATGATGCGGCGAAGGCCGACGCCAAAAACAAGCGGTCGGTGGCCAACCGGATGCAGAAGCTGCGCGAGCGCGCTCTGGCCTCGGATCAAGAGGCCGAGCAGGCACAGACCGACGCTGCGGTGGCTGAGGCCCGCAGCGGCAGCCTTGCAGCACTGCGCGGCTACGAGATCATGCGCGCACCGTTTGATGGGCAAGTGACCCAAAGGTTCGCCGATCTCGGTGCGCTACTGCAGAACGCCGTCCCCGTCGTCACGGTGTCGACCGTCGATCACCTCCGCGTCGGGATTTACGTCGACCAGCGCTGGGCCAGCTTTGTCAAAATCGGCGATAGTGCCGAGGTCTGGACCTTGGAACGCCCGGAGCTGCGGCTTAAAGCCAAGGTCTCGCGCTTAGCGGGCGAGCTCGACGCTCATACCAAGATGCTCCTGGTCGAGACCGACCTCGACAATCACGACGGGGCCTTGGTCGCTGGCAGCTTCGTTCAGGTGGCGGTCAAGATCCAGACCTCCAGCTACGTCGAAGTCCCCACCAACGCTCTATTTACCAGGGGCGATAAGCATCTGGTCAGCATCGTCGATGCCGGCGGTGTGGTTCATTATCGCCAGGTCGAACCCGGCGAAAACGATGGCACCACGCTCCAACTGCGCAGCGGTTTAGTCGAGGGGGAGCGGGTTGCCTTAGACCTTGCTGATAACGTTGCCGATGGCGATCACGTTCAGATCATTGCACCCTAACCGCCGCCGCTGGCGCTGGCGGCGGTGCTCCTTTGAGGACTTCATGCTGTTGCAAAAGGACCGGTCGATACGGATAGTCTTAGCTGGCGCTGCTGTTGCCTTTTGGAGCGGCGCCCAGGTCACAGCCTACGCCGGCGCAACCGACCGTGGACCTGCGGCGGCCAAGACCGAGGTCGGTCGCCTGGAGTTGCAGCCGGCGGTCGGTCCGACCTCGCCTGACAATCCAGAACTAGACGCAGCCTCGTCGCCACCGCAGCAGATGACCCTCGACGCGGCCGTGCAACTTGGCGTTAAAAACGCTACAGCCATCAGTAAAGCCGATCAAAGCCTACGTTTAAGTGCCGCGCAACTACTGCAAAGCTACGCCCAGTTTTTGCCGAATCTGACGCTAAGCGCTGTAGCCGGCGAGGCCTGGGGTAAGTCCTACCAATACACGCCAAAGCCTGCGCTCCTGAACACGGCCAACTACGGGCTAACCATGCAACTATCTACAAATGTAAATTTGTTTAATGGCTGCGCTGATCAGGCCGGCGTACGCGCCGCACTTGAACGTAAAGATGCCGCGACTATGACTCTGGCCAGAGCTAAACAGCAAATCGCCATCGATATCACCCAAGCTTACCTTCAGGTCATCCTCGACCAGCGCCTCCTGGATATCGCCCGGCAGAGTCTCGGCAGTTCGCGCCACCGTGAGGAGTTGCTGCGGGAACAAACCAAACTCGGTGTTAAAGACATCGGCAATCTCTACACCCAGCAAGCACAGACGGCGACCGACGAAACCGCAGTGGTCAGCGCTGGCAGCAGGCTGCAAAGCGATATCATGCATCTCTTGCAGCGCCTCAAGGTCATAGGCGGCGTCTATACTTGGCTGCCGCCGCGCCTGACTGAGGTGGCTCCGTTTGGCGAACAGACCCGCGCAGACGAGCTGGTGCGTCAGGCGATGGAGCAGCGTCAAGATCTCAAGGCCGCGGACGCAGCGAGCCGTGCCGCCGACGCGGCCGTCACGGTGGCCGAAGCAGGCTACTATCCGCGTCTGGATATTGGTTTCAGCCTTAATGACCTGACTCGGCGGATCCAACACCAATCGCTAAGCGGCGTCGATCAGGGCCCATTCGTTCAAGATCCCCTCTCAAAGCAGCTACAGGGACACTTCAACTACACCGCCGCGTTGACTTTGAGCTGGAGTCCCTTTGACCGCGGCGTGACGCGCCTGGCCGTGGCTCGCGCTGAGGTCGATGCTGCGGGTAGCCGTGTTGACGCCGATGATCTGCACCGCCAGGTACTGACCGAGGTTAAGCAGGCGCTGGAGGACTTCCGCTCGGCATCGAGTCGGCTAGCGACGGCGCGGCGTGGTGTCACGGCTGCAAACAAATCCTTCGAGCGCATCGAGGCTCGTTATGGGGTCGGTGCCGCCACCTTTCTCGACGTGACCACGGCGCAAGTGGTGCTGGCTCAGGCCCAATCGGCGCAGGCGCAGGCGCAGATCGATGTCCACCTGCAAGCGCAGGTGCTTAGGCACGTCGTCGGAGCCGCGGAGTAGACAGTAGCTATTATGAGTCATGCGACCGTGACAAGCTGAGCTGAGATCAGCTATGATAGGCCCAAGGTTCACATTATTAGGGAGTCGTCGATGCAAAAAGGCGTGGTCATCTTGATATGGTCGCTCTTGGTCGTAGCGGTTGCCTGTAAGAAGGCCGCCCCCTCCCAGACCTCTGGCGCGGCCTGTCAATCGAAGCCTGGTCTTTGCGCGGCGCTGCGCTCAGGTAAGCTGGTCGCATGCAGTGAGACACCTCTCAGCGCTTGTCCCGCTGCCAATAAGGTCGGGACCTGCCAATTGGAGCCTGACGCACCGGATGGTCCGGTTCTGACCTATTACAAGGACTTTGTCGGCGATCCAAAGCTGGATTGCACCGACGGGCACAAGCTACTTAAGCCGAGCTACACTCCCATCAGCGGATGATTTGGCTGCGGCCGCACTTTGGGCACCAGGTTGCCTATCTCTGCTTCGGCATCCCGTGGAAGTAGTAACCTTTGCCGCCAAAGCTGAAGCCAAACGTGCCGTAAGTCCACTCATAGTCAGTGCCAAAACCGGCGACCATGCCGCGTAGCTCCGCTTCAGAGTAGACCCGCATCGAGCTGACAAAGCCGTCCCACAGGCCCGCGATCGCGATGACCGGAGTCAGCCAGGTGAGCAGTGCTTTGCTCAGTTTATGGCGTGGGGCAAGCAGGGGGTTGGCTAAATGCGCTAAAAACAGCGGTGGCACCAAGGGTAAAAAATTGCGGTAGCCGCGCTCAAAGCATTCGGCAATGAAGATCGGTGCCTTGTTGCGCACGGCATCAGCGAGCAGTGCGCTGGCGGTCTCGGGCGGAAAGTGGTGCAGGGCATTGATGATCAACCTGGCGCGCCGGGCCGATAACTCGGCGCCGACGGCCGTGGCATCGACCGCCGTCGGTACGAACGCGATGGCCTCTGGCATTTCCAGCTGCAGGGCATTCCAGGCATCGGGATGGGGCATCATATCGGTGAGCAAAAACCGCGGCACGGTGCCGCCGCTCTCGCGCATCGCTCGTGCTAGGATGCGCACCGGCCGCCCGGCTCCAGAGCACAGGTCGAGGACCTCGTGCACCTTCGCTGCTTTAGTAAATGCGGCAAAGGGCTTGGCGACACTGGTCAAGATCCCACCCCATTCCAGTCCGCGGCTCAGGGTCTCGACGATGCTCTCTTTGATCGCCAGCGGAGTCGCGGCGGAATCATTGAATTCAAAACTGTGAATACGCCGCGTCGTCATGGCCTTGTGCCTTTGCTGTGGGAACTGGCTGTGTTGCGGTGCGGGTACTGATGCGCCGCACTTCAGACAAACAGTCCCATGAATCCCCCGGCACTTCAAGTCGCTACAGAGACCCGAGGAATGCCAGCAGATCGTCGCGGTCCTGCGCCGCAAGCTTGCCAAACGCCTCGCGTGCTCCCTGCGCCTGGCCGCCGTGCCAGAGGATGGCCTCGGTCAAGGTCTGCGCCCTACCATCGTGCAGGAAGCAAGCGGCGGAGGCCACCGTGTGCTGCACGCCGATTCCCCACAGCGGCGGCGTGCGCCATTCGCTACCACTTGCCATGAAGTCGGGACGGTGGTCCGCAAGATCCGGACCCATGTCGTGGAGCAGCAAATCGGTATAGGGATGGATCTCTTGATTGCGCAGTACCGCGACTTTGTGGTCAGGGCCGGTGTGCATCGCATCTTGATGGCAGCCGCCGCAGCCGAGGTCGTGAAATAGCGCTTGGCCGTGCAAAGCCGTCGCACTCTTCTTGGTGCGGGGCAGGGGGGCGGACAGGGTTTGAACGTAGAAACTCAGCGCCTGCATGGTCTCATCGCTAACCTTGACGGCGCCGTCTTTGCCTGGAAACAGACTGTTGTTCAGGCCAATATCCAAGGCCAGAGCTGCGGCCACTTGGTCTTCGACCAAGGCCTTGGTGGCTTTACGGCCAAAGCGGCCAATCGCTTCTTGTTGTTTGCTGCGACTCCAGACGTGATTCAAGCGTCCAGGAATGCGCCCTGGGGTGTTGCTACTGGCCGTTTCATTGGCGATGAGCCAGTCATCGCTGACGGCTTCAAGTAAGCCCAAGCCGATGAACGCGGGCGGCAGACGGACCGAGGTCAAGACCTCATTCGCGAGATTGCTGCCATCGGCCTTGGTGATGGTGACCTGCGGCGACCTTAGTTTGACGGCCGTGCCGTCGTCTAGAGTGACGGTTTTGCTCACCCAGCTGAGTTGGCCGGTTGCTGGAGCAACCGCGCCCGGGATCGCTTGATCTTGCATCTGCGTACCGAGCCCAGGCACGGGAATAGACCCGCCTGGCTCCTCGGGGTCGCCGCCGCTGGCTAAACTCAATTTGACGATCAGCTGCGATCCGTTGCCGTCATTGGCCAAAACCGGAGGGCCGCGGCCATCACTGCGGTGGCAGGCGACACAGGAGGTGTTGTTGTACAAAGGGCCAAGCCCTGGATTGACTGCTGCGGGAGCGGGAATGAATCTAGCCTCGGTGAGTCGGTCGCCTTTGCCGTGTAGCGCAAGTTCATCGTCGCTGAGGAAGGAAACCGGCTCGTTGAATGCCGCAGGGCCGATGGAACCGACGCCATTTTCACCTGATCCATGGCCATTGAGCGCAACGACTGCAGGGCTGTCCGCCTGTTTGCCGTCACCATGACATGCGCCGAGGCCAAGGCCAAGGCCAAAGCTAAGCCCAAGGAGCAGCGTTAAGCCCAGTTTATGGTCGTGCTTATGATGTGTCCCGGCGTTCGACTGTTGCACTGCAGCTCCTCCGCTCACCTGTAGTTATTTGACTAGGGCCTCAACGTCGTTCAGCAGCAGCGTCTCCAAGGCGCTTAGGGCATGTTGTGCCGAGGTGATCACGGCATCATTGCTGCTATCCGCAATGGCCTTGGGAAACGGTTCTGGGATGGCCTGGATGGCGGCGATTGCATCCGTGATGCTCTTCCTCACGCGCTGATCGAGATCCGGGTTGCTCTTGGCGACGAGAGCCGACAGCGAGGCGCCGCTTTGACCGGTCGTTGGATAGGTACCAGTGTAGATGTTTTGGACGCTGCGCACATTGTCGGCGAAGTCCTTGAGCGAATTGAAGCTGAACTGACTTTCGACATCGCTGGCAGCGCGTGTCGACAGCGGCGTGGCGATCTTCGCGCTGCTGACTTCGTGACAGATGCCAGCCATCTTTTCAATCAGGGTCTGTATGGCCGCTTGACGTGAGGGATAGGTGGTGTTGCCGGGTTCTCCAGCCGTGATCAGCGTGTCTTTGTAGGCTGGCTTGTCGCCTTGTGCGGTGCTCCAATCCGCGGCCAGCTGCTGACCGATCTTGCTGATGGCGCGAACGACGGCACTCAGATACGCCACTTCGTTATCGGTGAAGGCGCTGGCTGGTTTGAAGCTGTCAAAGTTGGCGGCATTTTCGCCGTAGATGACGAATTCGGCCGCGTGAAAGCCCTTTTGATTGCGATCAGCGGTGGCGACCTTGGCATCGGTGGTGGTCGTGCTGAGGACCTTGCGCAGATCGGTGGCGTTGAGGGGCCAGGTGTCAATGGCCTCGTCGTAGCCGCCGATTTCGACTGGGCCAAAGAGAAAGCCCTCGGTTTGTTCCCACGGTGACCGCGTAGCGCTCCAAGCGGCGCGCATGGCATCGAGATTGGTCTGGGAGCGGTCCTTATCGAAGGTGATCACCGCAGCGAGCAAGGCGTCGGCGCGTTTCGATAGTTCTTGGTAGGTAGGAATGATCACGATATCCACCGTGTCGGTGAGCATCTGCGTCTGCTCGGCGGGATTGCTATCTAGAGAGTGGTTGCCGTCTACTTGATTGCCCTTGCCGCCGCTGCTTTTGTCGCATCCAAGTAATGCCATCACCAAACTATAAACATATAAAAAACGCATCATTCGTCCTCGTTGCAACCGGTTGATTTTTAGAATTAGTAGATAAAACCAAGGCCGAGATCAATCGAACCCTCTTTGTTTAGGTCATGGTCACCGTAGGCACGCTGACTGGCGCCGAGTTTGGCAAAGAGGGCACGACTTGCGGCGTAAGCCACACCGACACTGGTGACAAGGCGCTGTGAACGCGGGCTTTTGACGACGTTTGCGGTCGTCTTAAACATGGTGTCGTAGCTTTCATAGCGAACATAAGGTTCAAGTCGATGCTTCTCGCTCAAGCCGACGAGGCTGGCGATATCATAGCCGCATTCACCCCAGGCGCCACGCGCCGCCGAGCCGACGGGTGAGCGGTAGACCTGGAGAGCGTTGGAGACCCGGCTGTTGCGTTCCGAAACCAAGTCGGCATGGCCGAGGCTGCCCTGGATGAAGGCAGCGCTGCCCCGTACTTTGGCGACCTGGAAGGCGGCATGCAGATCGAAGATCTGCACCGGCGCGCTGATATAGCCGCATGGTGCTACTTTGTTTAGGTCGACACTGGCGCAGGTGCGAGCCAAGTCGGGCTGCGGCCGATTGGCCGAGGTGTTGCCGTAGTAATAAGATGCGCCGATGAGCAGGCCGGGGATAGCGGTCACGTCGGCTCTGACCACGCCGGCCAAACCGGTGCCGGAGATGGTTTCAAAGCGCCCCTGCCGGCCTTTGGCGATCCAATACTGCGAGCTGAATCCGGTCGAGTCGAGGCCGTTGACGACCTGCAGCTTAAACTGCACGGGCTCGTACTCAGCAGCGAAGCTAGCACCCATCTCCGTCCATTTGCCCGGCAGCATCGAGGTCTCGGTCTCCGAGCGTTGCACGCCTAGGTAGTCGGTTGGCAGCGAGTATTGCGACAACAGGCCGACGGCGACCTCGACCCGACCGACGGCCAGACTATAGTGTTCGCCAAAGCTCTTTTTTAGGTTGAACTCTTCGAGCGATACCTCACCGCCCTTGCTGACATCGTTTTGATAATCGCCCGACTCGTCATACTCGAGTTCTTTGGCGGTGCCGGTTCCACCGTGTTCGAATTCGACCTCGGCGGTAAACTCGACATCGTAGGGTGCGTAGAGTCCGTTTACTTCGACGGTAAAACGACTGGCATCAAAGATGAGTCGCGAGTCCTTTTGGGCGCCATGCTTGAGATTGCGATTGGCGCCGTAGTTTAAATAGGAGAACTGCAGATCGCCGTAACCCGATACCTTGAGTTGGCGAATGTCGGCCGGTGGTGCGGCGGCGACGCGAGGCTCGCTCTCGGCATGCAGGGCCGTTGTGGCGACTGGTAGGAGGAGCAATAGAGACAGGGCAGGGTAAAAACGCATGAGGCCTCTTAAACCAGGTAGGAACAGCCGGGCGGTGGGCGCCGACGGCCGCAAGATCCATGTGTGCTGACATATAGCAAAGGCGGGGTAGGGGGTCAACCCAAAAGAGAATGATTCTCAATTGCAATAAGGCCTAGCTTGGAGGTTGCGGATATCCCTATGGGTTTTAGGGGACGTCCTTGCACCAATTCGTCGCGGCCCCGGTGCTACGGTGAGCGACCGCATGAATCCAAAGCTAATCTGTATCGATTTCGGAATGTCGTTGTGCTTCGCCAATACTCAAATTGGCTAATGCCAGCTACTGGGCCAGTTTAATGCGCGGACCGGCAAGCTCTTGTTTAATTCGCCTATCGAGGTGCTTGCGAATCTCTTCAGGACTACAAATATACACCGCCGCATTCAACTTTACTGCCTCCTTTGGCATTCCGTATACAGCGCAAGTTGCTTCATTCTGCGCAAACGTTTCCGCTCCGCTTTGACGAAGCTTCAACAAACCTTCGGCTCCGTCGCGCCCCATACCGGTAAGGAGTCCTGCAAATATCTGCCGGCGACAGAGTGCAGCCGAATCAAAAAGAAAATTAACGCTGGGCCGATGACTGCTAATGGGAGGTGTATTGCTAACAATGAGGCGAAGCTGTCCTCCGACATTTTTAACACCAATATGATAGTCCCCAAGGGCCGCATAAAGGTGGCCTTTCTCTATTAAAGAGTCATGCTCCATTCGGCCGAGTGGAAGTCCCGAAGACTTGGACAATCTTTCCGCGAACTCGCTGGCAAAGACCGGAGCGATGTGCTGTACCACGAAAACTGCCGGCGACCCATGCGGCAGATTCTTTAGAATCCCAACTAACACCTCTGTGCCGCCCGTACTAGCCCCAAACAGGACTAAATCAGGGTGGCCACCTTCTGCCACTTTAACAGCCACCCCGAGATAAGCCTTGGCGACCCGAACCAAATCGACGCCACTGAATGGCTTTAGAATCACTTCGCTGCAACCGATCTGCAACGCATCCTCAGCCATTCTGCTATCTGCCAGACCGGAAATAACAATAAATGCGCCTTTATAGCCAATGTCGCGAGCAGCTTTGCACAGTTCCAAGCCATTCATTCCTGGCATTCGGAAATCGGACATCACAAGCCCGAAGTCGTTCCTTGCTAAGTGGTCCATGGCCTCAGCAGCACATGAAGCTGCCAAAACGTCGAATCCTTCTGCGAATAAAAACTCCACCATCATGGTTCTGATATACTCGTCGTCATCTACGACCAAAATCCTTCGCGCCCCGTGCTTGACACTTTTGATGGCAGGTTCTACGGCAATAGCGCGAGGACTTCGGCTTCCAACCCGGTCCTTATTTGCATAAGTTGCCTGACCAACCGAGACCAAATGCGAGCCGGACAATGCACTTGTCTCGCTCACACCAGTACAAAAATGACCAGAAGCGGCCACTCTATTTGAGAGGTGTTCGATAATTTTTTTAACATCCTCTGATTCAAAATATATGAGCATATTGCGGCAAATGACATAGTCGTACTTTTCGGCGTCGATTGGCGGCTGCAAAATATTCACAGTTTTAAAACGCACATTCGCACGAATGCTAGGCCTTATCGCAAATTCTTTGTCATGAAGTTCTCCAATTTGACTGAGATAGGATGAGAATCGACTCTCAACGCCATCGATTTTCCTTGCGTCGTAAAGGCCCTGGCGAGCGGTTCGTAAGCTAATCGGATCGATATCACAGCCTTCTATTGCAAAGGTGAAATTCGAATGCGTTCTCCTGAAATTTTCAAGGACAGCTGCAATCGAGTAGACCTCCTCGCCAGTTGAACACGCTACAGATAGGACACGAAAAACAGTACTTTCGCTCGTGTCTTTGAATCTCTCAGAGAGAATCGTCTCAAGCTTTTCAAATGCTCCACCTTCGCGAAACCACCCTGTTGTATGAATTGTGACAGCCGACATTAAGTATGGCATCTCTTCGTCGTTCGAATCGACTACAACCAGATAATCTTCTAAATTTTGACAGCCCAGCTCTATCATCCGAGTTGCTACATTTTGAACTATGACGCTGTGATGTGTACTATTAACCTTTGTGCCCGTAAGTTCACGGGCCAGGTTCATAATAATTTCTGTATCTTCTGCGTCAAAAGTCAGCATTTATTAACCGACCTTCTTTGATTTCAGTTCGAGACTTTCCTCGTGACCCTCACTGCCTAGAGTTCGACCCTTTCGCCCGAGGATCCGCCGACTCAATTGAGCCGATTTACTCCCACCTTGTTCCAATTCGCCGGCTGCGCCTGACACTTTGGATGTATCCTGATTTTCGTCTAAAATGAGTTCCAATTGGGAACGCTTCTTCTTCTTCTTTTCGACGACTTTATCGATCTCACTGCCGGTCACGATAAATTTCATGCTTCTATCAACTACCCGTAAGGTTTCAGAAATTTTCATAATTTCCGCACCTAACTTGGCATTGCTTTGTGCCAATTGATTGGTGGTCGTGGTGGACTGATTCATTTGACTAAGCGCGCCTGAGGTCTGGGAAACCCCCGATTCTTGTTCGCGAGATGCTGCACTAATTTGATCAACCTTATCCGAAATTGACTCTACGGACTTCATAATCGAGCTGAAGGCTTTAGACGACAGGTCGCTCGTTCTTTCGCCATCTTGAACTGATTTGGTCGTGCCTTCGATAATATCTGTCACATGTGTCGCAGATGACCCGAGCAATTCGCGAATTTCGGTTGACGCCTTTCCTGACAGCGTGGCCAAACTCGCTACTTCATTCGCTACTACCGCAAAGCCTTTACCATGATGTCCCGCTCGTGCCGCCTCGATTGAGGCATTTACTGCCAAAAGCTGAGTCTTAAAGACAACGTCATTTATGACATTGGTTTTGGCTGCGATATTATCAATGACTTTGACTATTTCCTTAAGGCGGCTGCTTGAGCTTGAAATGGACTTCATTGAGCTTGCCATGTCTTCCATAACCGCGACACCATCGCGCGCCTCCACTAGCACATCTTTCGACAATTCTGCAGTGACAGATGCATTTCTCGTTGTCTGGCTTAGCATGGCACTAATTTGCGTCATCGAACTAACAGATTCCTGAATAGATGCTGATAGATGCGATGACTGCTCAGCGAGGGAGGTCGACACCGAAAGTATTCCCTCAGCCTCGCGCCTCATAGACTGAGTTGCGCTGCTCATATGCGATTGCACTTTTAAAAGGCTGCCCGAGGTCTTTGACAAAGCGATCATCGTAAAGGTAGCTGCGATCAGAGAACCTACCAACATCAAAAGTATGATAGTCTCCATGCTATTATGAACGCCTAAAACAAGACTATCATTTGCCTCCTTTGTCACTTTGATGGATGTTTCTGAAATCCTTTGCGAAAGCAAATCGTAGCTCTTGCGCAGCGGTAGGTACTTAGTTAGAAACACAGTCTGTGCATCCTTCAATTTACCCTTCTTCACTAGGTCCATAACCTCATCTTCTGCTGGATTCAGCTTCTTCTCGTCTAACTCCCCCAATTCAGCGATCGCAGCCAGGAGTTCAGGGTCTTTCGTTAGCGCAATCATCTGTTTAAGGGCATCCGCATTTCTATCATCAGATTCCTTCTTCTTTTTGGCCTCCGACTCATCCTTTGGATTGAGTAGATAGCCCTTCATAGCACCACCCATTTCAGCAACATAGGCGCGGGAAAGTAGTGCTAGTTCATTGACACGCTCAATGTCGGAATTTGACTCAATCCCCGTCATTGTCTTGTACGCGAACGAAGACACTGTCAATGCTAGAGCCAAAAACGGTGTTTGCAGAATCAAAAATCGTTGCTTCAATGTTAAACGCATGGTCCTATCTCCTTTTATTGCTATAGACGTATCAAGATGCCTTAGACTTCTGTCATACTATGCTTCCTTGGCCAACATTTTTGATCGTTCAATGTTCGTCAATTCATCATGAGAAAGGACGGCCTTCAAATCGATGAGTGTAATCATTTTCTGATCTAGTTTTCCAATGCCGATAATATACTTGGATGGTATCGATGAAACGATGTTAGGGCGCCATTCAACGTCATTCGGCATGATCACAGAAACGGATGCAATTTGGTCCACAGATGAGGCAATAGCGCCCGACTCCGTCTCAAATACCAATAAGACTGAGCGAATAGCTTTGGGAGCTTCGATCGAAAATCGGATTCTTAAATCGACAACGCCAATAATTTGACCACGTAGATTGCATACTCCCTTAAACGATGGGACCGTATTCGGCACACTCTTGGTAGGCAGAACTTCGACAACCTCTCGCACCTCGAGTAGCTTCGCACCATAGTAGTCTTCGCCCAGTGAAAATATGATGTACTTGTTCTCGTCGGCGACATCGCCTTGAGGATCTATCGGGGATACTGCCTGTAATCGCGACGATTCTTGCATATATGACTCCTTCACTTTGCTAACGACGCGTACGATTTAACGATTTGCGGAAGGTGGATAATCATTGATGGCTCACCACTTGCCAAAATGGTGCCGCCGGAGAATCCAGGAACCTGCGATAATTTGCCCTCAAGTTGTCGCACAACAATGGACTGCTGGCCGACAATGCCATCGACTTCCAAAGCAACTGTAGTTGATTGATGGCGGGCAATAATCGCAATCGACTTTTTCTCCGACTGCATACTGTCATTCGTGTGGGGCGGCAGGAATGTTGCCAAGCGCTCAACCGGTAGAATTCTACCCCTGAGATTTATAATTCTTCCGCGCTGGGTTGTTCGCTCGATTTGGATAGAGGACATATCCACGACTTCTTCTACGTCCTGAACGGGTACCGCATATAACCTGTCCGAAAGGTTTATGACGACAGCATTGAGGATACTTAATGTCGAGGGTAGATTGATTAGAAATTGTGTGCCATGGCCAAGACGACTCTCTATGGCGATACTACCGCCCAGATCATCGACAGCTCTCTTTACAACATCTAAGCCAACGCCTCGCCCAGATACATCTGTCAATTTTTCAGCGGTCGAAAATCCGGGAAGGAAAATCATTTGGTAAATTTCTTCTTTCGACGGCTTAGCACCAGCTGACACCAAGCCTCTCTCAATCGCTTTGCTTAGAATTCTCTCCTCATTCAATCCTCGTCCATCGTCAGAAATGCGGATCGACACATTACCTGCGGTCTGTATGCCCTCAATTGTAATGATTGCGGTCGCGTCTTTCTCGCTCAGTGCCCGTACTTTAGCGTCTTCGATTCCATGATCTACCGCATTGCGGAGAATATGGACCAAGGGATCCTTCATTCGCTCAATGACCGTCTTATCTAATTCGACTTCAGTGCCTTTAAGAACGATCTGAATGCTCTTTTTCTGCTGATTTGCTACGTCACGACAGACACGCTCCATTCTCTGAAACAGGACGTCTAAAGTCTGCATGCGCAGCGACATCGCTTCCGATTGCAAGTCCTGAATCACTTTGTGGGCGAGACCAATCGCTTCTATTGACGAGAATTCGTTAACCCTTCCGACGTCCCTAGCGTTGCAAACGATTGCATGTTGAATGGAAAGCTCGCCGATAAGTTGAATGACGGAATCCAATTTTCTAAGAGAGACACGAATTGTTTCTTCTTGCCTCTGACCTGTCCCTTTTTGTATCTCTAGTGCCGACTTGATAGTGTCTGGCGTCACGACACCAGCATCTACTAGCACCTCCCCAAGTCGCCTGGTTTGTAGTTTGACAGCATCCTCTACTTGTTGCGCAGATGCACTGCCAGATTCAATCAAGATGGTCCCAAGGTCTTTATGGATAGGTCGATTGCTAGCGATAGCTATGTCGCTGCCGGGCTCTTCATCAAATAGCCCAAATCCCAAATCCTCTTGCAATTTATGCGGAGTTTTGACTTTCAAAAAATCGGACAAGTTTTCTAGAATTTGCTGCGTTGGGAGGACAAATGTCGGTTCATCGCGAAGCTTCTCCACCCAATCACTGAGCACTTTTTGACATTCCAAAAGAACGGAAATAACGGCCGCATTCGGCTTTATTTCGTCATTTTTCATTCGCGTGATGACATCTTCGGCGCGATGAACCAAGGCACCAAACTCAATGAGACCAACGCTTTTAGAAGATCCTTTGATGTTGTGAGCAGACCGAAATAAGTCGTCGAGAAGTTCAGTATTTGCAGTATTTTCGAGTTTAAGGCAGACCGACTCCCATCGCTCCAATGTTTCACTTGCTTCATCGAGAAATGTTGGTAAGAAATCGATGTCAACCATTTATGAATCCGTTCTATTGAATGTCGTCTTTTTAGAATGAATGATGCCGAAAGGTCCCCGGGTGGCACGGACTCCTTAATAAAGTCTTTCGGACATTTAGCTCTCCTCTTTAGCCGTAATGAGAGATATTTATTTTGGATCTAGGTTCTATGATAAAGCTACTTCACAATAGAAATAATTTGTTGCGATCTATACCAAGTTATGGCAGTCATTCTAGTCGGTCGAGCCATTGACTCTAGAACGCAACCTCTAACCTCATATCAGCCACCCAGGCGTCGGCTGGCGCCTGAGGTTCTTTGGCATGTACCACATACTGAATGTCCGGCTGGATCGCTACTCCGGGCCATAGCTCGACGCGATAGGTCAGTTCATGCGCCATTTCAAATTCGCTCATCTTTGTTCTTAAGTCGCCGCGCTGCCTAGCGGGCGTCGGACTTGTGTGCGCCCTAGCCACTGCGACGCCAAGGCGATCTTTGCTCCGCCATGGCAGGGGGCCCGACACGACTAAGCCAGTACTAGCGCTACTGCTTACTGGACTGGCGTTACCAAATGCCGCACCATATCGTAAGAATGCCGTGGCTTTCTCGGTAACGTACTGATCATAAAGCACGTAAACACCGTTGCTTTTGGCTTTTTCCGACGACTGGCCGTTTAGGCTTTCTGTTGCTGCTAGGCTTGTCGATGCCGGAGCAATCGCCTTACTATAACTCCAATAGCCAACGCCAACCTTGCGGCCTCTTGAAGTCGAGTTGTCCTCAGTGTGGTAGGCCAATTCTGCAATAAGTAAGGCTCCATCATTCAAGCTAGTGCGCAAATCGGTTTTACCCGGTTGCTTCGGGTCGGTGTTTTCTGTATCAAACGCAGCTGCCTGTAGATAAATGCTAGCAAGCGGTTCGAATTTTAGGCGTACGGCTGGTGCAGGTATGGGAAAGATGGAGGGGCCATTGGCTCCGGTTGTTGCAAGCTCCGTCCCTACGCCAAGGCAAGCATTTAGGAAAAGTCCCGATGAATCAGTGACATAGAATTCGCTATTTAGATCATGCACGCCGAGCAACACAGAAAACTTGCCTTCGATCAGGGCCTGCTGCACCCATAGCTCGTAGACTTTAGCGATTTTGTCTGCAGTTTCGATATTATTGGTGCCCATCTCATCGCCGGCATTTTCGGATGGATGTCCGCCGTGGTTGGCTAGGATGTAAATGAATGCACTGGCCCCTGACCATCCCCCAAGCTTATCAATATCAAGGCCTATTTTGAGGTCCAGGTTGGCTAGCTGCGTCGTCTTACGGTCAACTCCGCCAATCAACGTTCTATTGATGTCGCCTTTAAAGATCAGGGACAAATCAACGCCGGTGTCATTTAGAGTTTTATAAAGTCCGCCTGCATTTGCGAGCAGGTGCCCCGAGGTATCAGTCGCGCCGTCTCCACTTGACTGCTCAGCATAGCCGCGGTTGGTTATTGTAAAAATTTGCGTAAAAAGAGCAAACGAGATTAGCATACGTCGTGCGGATACACATTTAGTCGCCATCTTTAATCCCTTCGAGCGATAGTGTTCGTACTATCTATTCGACTGATTCGGCTTAAACTTTAATCGTGCGGAGGATTAATTTGAGGGGTCGCGTATAGGACGGGTTTTTTAGTGGTTAGTGGGTATGGACTCTATGGGGTGTCAAGCCGCTCAGACTGATAGATCGCGGGAAGAAAGCTAGCCAGATGCCGCATCTCTTCGGCGCAATGGACCAAAAGGGCGCGTGCCCGTTTTTCATTGATAAAAAAGCGCTTGGCGAATGCGCTTGCTAACGTCGGCCTAAATCCGCCGGCATGAACGACGGGCCCGATCGTGATATCACCCAGCCAGAAGCGGCTGCGCATGACGGTTTCGCCCGTGGGGAGCTTCTGCAGCAAGTGCATGAGGGTGCCAAAGGCTATGGTGGGAGCAAAGGAGTATCCGATCCGAGCACAGATTGCTGCCTCAATTCCTGCCGCAGCCATGACTTTTTCGGTCAGACCAAACGCGGACGGCGGTGCGAACGCTATGGCTAAACGTTGCAGCTCTTCGCCGACGTATTCTTTGACGTGGGAGACGATGCCCAAGTGTCGGGCGTAGGGATCCATCGATGTAGAGACGTCTGACTTAGGGTGTGTGTTCACCGACAGGTGATCCCGCGGATGCCAGAGCTTGTAGCGTTGTGATTCCTCGCCGTGCCAGCCAAACCACCACAGCAGCATGCGGCCAGTGACCTCTGGCATTGGGGTTGATACGGCAACATAAACTGTACCCGATTTGAGTCTGGCGTATCCAGTCTCGAAAAAGCGCTCTGGCTTGATGCCGATCGTGAGAAGGTCTGCAGCATTGGCCAGCTCGATGGCCCCTTGCGGTGCTTGATAGCCTTGCTCAAGGAGGGCTGAGACGTCGTCGCGCAATGGGTCGATGACAGGATTCCAAAACCTGGCGTAAGACTTCCCCGCTAAGTCATGAAGGCGCATCCCGCGGTAGACAGCTGATGATACTTTAGTCATAAGATCTGCTTTTTTAAATAGTCGGTAATCAAGACTAACAACCTGTACGGAAACACCTTCAATATACCTCAGATCCTGAGTCATAAAATAGCCTCTCAGCGTTATGTTCCTGACCCTTTTATTTGTCGTAGAGATAGAAGCTGAATTGGTGATGGTTAACTAAAAGGAAACGTATAAGTCTGGCGACATTGATGCTA
>CAIYRB010000164.1 GCA_903928445.1 uncultured Pseudomonadota bacterium
ATCCGCCGCGGCTCGATCCAGCTGACCCGAATGACTCACTCGGCACCCCATAGAATGTAAGCCGCCTCGTTATAAAGATTTTACGCCGTGCTATTCACTGGTTATGGTTACCATGCGCCATGCGCGGCGGTGACAAAATGTAACCGAAACGCCGAGATGGTTCGCTTTTGCAACCAGTGTCCCTGGCCCACATAGACGTATCCACCCATAATCACTTGAGTTTTAAATCCAGGAGCAGTTGGTACGCCCCTTGCTAAAGGGATATGCAGAGACACTTTGGTGACACCTTTTAAATCAGTAGTGGAGTGGAACTCATGGCACGTTTTGTTGCACCGACGCGTTGGCGCCTGCTACCAGCAATGGCAGCTTTAGGTTTATCTGCAAATTTTGCCGTCGCCGCGACCAGCGGTAACGGCACCCCAAGCTACCAAAACCTACTCCAGGCTCGCGCTAGCATCAGCGCAGCACAGGGTATGGTCCAGCAGCTGCTCGGGCGCATCTATGGTGGGAGTGGCGGCGGTGGCCGCGAGCCTTATCCTCAGGGCCCCGGACGCGGCCGTGGCGACCTTGGATGGGCTGATGACGGCGAGGAACTCGAAAACGACCAACTCGCCGGCTTTGCCTTGCAGGGTCTTGGCGCCTCACTCAACGTCCTCGGTCAGGACATCGATGCGGTCACTGCAAGCTACGGCCAAGTGCAGTTTCCATTCCTCCTTGCCCAAGCGTGCGGGATGACGCTCCGCCTTCTGCCCCAGGCCATCGCCGGGCGTGTTTCAGCCGCGATCCCAAATGAAGTGTTGATCCACGGGTCGGATTTCGACCCGATCATCCAAGAAGTGGTCGCCGCTAAAAGCCAGCTCGGCTGCTTTTAGCCGTCACTCTGCCGCAGCCGAGCTGCGCACCTAGGTTCGCGAAAGATCCGCAATGTCCGTTGGCACCGAGCTGAGCGCTAGGTAGCGACTTAGCCCCTTTATACCCAAGGAGTTCCCAAGATGAGTCTGATCAAGTCCCTAGTCTCCACAGCCGTCGTCGCCATGTTGTCTAACACCGTCGCCCAAGCGGCAACCGTCCAAGACGCACAGGTCTTGAAGGCCGGCATCTACCGGGCGAAGTCCATGGTCGACAACGCTCTGCGCGCCGCCGGAAGCAATGGCTCAACCGGAGGCGGCGGTTCCTTTCCGACGAATCCCGGCGTCCCCAGCGGCGGCGGGCACGGTGGATTTTACGTCGAACCTGATCTGACTAGTCTGCCTGAACTGTATGACAGTGGCGACGTCAACGAGTCGGATGCCTTAGCTTTGCCCGTGTTTACCCAGGCATCGGGTAGCCTGTTTGACGCCGGACACTTTGTCGACGTCTCCACGATCGACCTGCTTGGCGGCAATATTCAGCAAGGCAACTTCGAATTCGCTATGGCATGTTCTCGCATGGGCATCTCGCGCAGCCAAATCGCACGGGCAAATTTGGCCGCGTTACAGCCGCCCACGGGACTGCTAGCGCCTTTCAGTGCCGACCTCTTACAAGTCGTCACGGAACTAAATGCACTACGCTTTTCTGCTAACTGCCCCTAGCATGTCGCCTTGCCATGAGACACTGGGCGAAGCGCCGTTGCAGCCCAGTGTCTCTTGCTTCTCATCACCCATCTCACCAAGGATGCTCCCATGTGCAAGCTAACATCGACGTCGGTACGGACCAAAGTTGCGATGACGTCTTTATCCCTATCCATGATTTCAAGCGCGGCATTTGGCCAAAGGCTGAGCGCGTCACCCGTAGAAACCAATGCGCTTAAGTTGGTCAACGCCTATTTTATCAGCGCTGAGGCGCTCCTACATACGCAGAGGCTGCAGCAGTTGGCGAGCCTCGATCTGGACGCCGTAGGGCGCGCTCTGACCAAACTCGCTACAGATAGCCAGACCGGGCTTAGCCAATTACAAGACGAGCAGGTCGTGGCCTTTGCCACGATCAAAGTCCTTGCCGATGCTGCCTTAGCAAGGTCTAGTCTCAGTCGCGCCTTGCTGGCAGCAGGAGGTAAGTTATCAAGCTCCGACGCCCAGGCAGAATATGACTTCATCACCGCTGAATTAGCCCAAGTTGCAGCCGGTCAAACGCCATGAAGGCTTACACGATCATCGCCTTAAACTTGGCCCTTAGCGCCTGCGGCAGTCAGCACTCGGCACCGATGTCAAACCCCAGCAGTGTCTTTGGGACGCTTGATTTTCAACTGCTCGGGGAACGTGAGCTTGGGACCGACCCGCTGGCTTTGGTCATGGGCGCGGTGATGGTTGTGCTACCAGATCCGCAAAATCCGCAGAATACCTATGCCTTCCCGTTCTGCAGCGGCGTGCAGATTGGCCCGCGCCAAGTACTGACCGCCGCACATTGCGATCGTCCCGGGTTGATCTTCAATCAAAGCCGCATCGCCGCCCAGGCCGATGTTAACAGGTTTACCATGGAGCGCTTTGGTGCCGCATTTCGCGCCAACTTCAGCGGCGACATGATCCCTGCCGCCACAACCAGCGAAAAGGTCGCGCCCATTGCAGCGGCAGCCTACAAAAGCGCAGCTCTGGATTTTGCGGTGTTGGTGTTCCCCTACGACCTTGGGCCGACGCACCTATCCTTGGCCCATCGGACCATGCCGGATGTGCCCAGCGCACCAGCGAAAATCTACGGCTATCCAAACGGATTACCGTTGACCTTAGCGAAGAATTGTCGCGCTTCATCCGATGAAGACCACATTCACGTGCGGCACGACTGCGATTCTTTGACTGGATCCTCAGGCGGACTCATCGCGACGGAGGATGGACAACCGTTGGCCATCCAATTGGCTGGCCCAGGTCAAAATAGCACCGAGTATTATGATGCTCACGGGACCTATGAAGACGCTGCGGCCTTCGCGGCGCGTCGAGGTTGTAGCAAAACCACTCAGCCTAGCGACGCAGTTTACGCCAGATGCTTGGCAGCACTGGGACTAAACACGTCACTATCCTTAAGCGCGGTTGCCGCCGACCTTCAAGACCATGCACCGCCTAAGTTGGCGCAGGAGCTCCTTGGCGATACCGCTATCTAGCCCGAGCCATGCGGCCCTTGTTGGCTCATGGGAATCATCTAGCTCCTGCTCCTTCTGTAAGGAAAGCTCAGCTTTGAATATGCGCCCTTGCTCGGCCCTGAGTCACTGTCGATAGCCAAGCTCAAAGTCGTGTCGTCCAACTCGAAATGCGCAAAAATCCTCACCGGTGGTGACAGATCTCGCAAGGTCGCTCGGCCATCAGCACCAGCAGTCGCCTTGTTTGCCACCAGCGTCATCCTTCGCGCCTCTGTCCCATCCGCCCTAAGAAAATAGACACCTTCAACACGGCTGACGATGGCCCTCGGTTGGCACGACGAGTCAGAAAACACAGTCTGAAATTCAGTAAAGGTCCCATCGTCGCGGAGGACTAAGGTATCGGCAAAGCCATCGGTTAGGGTTGCACTGCATGGGCTAAAGGTCCATGCACCATTTATGGCTGGCAAGGACTCTTGCTGCTCCATCTGAGCGCCAGTCACCCGTGGGCGATCACGCAACGCCCATTCACTGCCAGTGGCCGCTGGCTTTGGCACCGGCGCTAGCGTCCCATCAGTGCCAGCCCCGGTGGCAGGCGTCGCAGCCAACGTGCTGAGGCTTAGCAGCATCCATAGGCACTGAGAGGTGATTGTTCTTGAACGCATGGTAAACATCCCTTTAATTAAATCGCCGTCGCGACTGCATACAAGCAATTAAAAGCAATCTTCATGCCAATGGGAAAAGTTCAGTTAATCAGAGCGTTAAGTAACAAAGCCCGACACCCGCTGGCAGAGTGGATGGCCGATTGGCCAACGTCAACGCCACGCGGTTAAATTCTTGACGCCTTAAACATCTAACATGCCTCGCCCTTCTCATACGCTTTCGCACACGACCAAACTCCAGCGCTGTCAGCACCTTATGTTTGCATCGCTAGGTGCCGAGAAAGATGAGTGAGTTGTTCATAAAGAGGGACCTTGGACAAAGTTTGGTTAAATGCTGCCTTGAAATCCCGACGCTGGTTAGCGTTGGTCGTGGGCTTCCTATTGCTTTTGGCGTTGCTCACCGGCGAGTTCTTGAAACATGTAGCAGTCACACCACCACCAAAGGCCGCCTCTGAATCTGCAGTCAATCAACTTTGGCTTGGCCGCTTACCTTCTTCATGCGCGGGCACTCCTGGAATCGAACGATTGACCAGACTGGAAGCCTGCACCTCTCGCCTCACTTTGGCCGACCACGGCCGGCTCAGTCACCTCGAGCCTGTCGCCATCTCCGCCCAGCAGCGCCCATCGACGCTAGGGCTAGGCCAGAGCATCTACCTTGGTCTGCGGCCACGCGGCGAGACGATGCGCGCCGTTGACCAAGATCAGCAGCTATTATTAGGCTTTCAGCTTCCACTTAAAACCTTTAGGTCCCCGTCTGAGCAAGGTGCAGTGAATCGATTGCATCTTGGCGATCTTCACGGTCAGTGGCTGTGCTATGGCGGCCGCTGCTATGACACCGACAGCGACCATGCAGCTGTGACCTTGGACGAGGCGCGATTGCCAGTTAAGACTGAATGGATCGATGTCTGGGTGATCGCTGACCATGCCGCCTTTCTCAAATCTCCAAGCACCGTGACAGGCTACGTCGTCACCTCGAGTTCGGAGCATGTCGCATCGTCCTCAGACGCCAGTACTGGTCTGAAGGTGTTGGCCGGCGCAAGCTTCGGACTTCTCCTAGTGTACGCGGCATGCGCCTTGATCCTCGCTGGGTTTCTCGGCGACCTGCGCATCTATACGGCCTTTGCCCTTATCTGTGTCAGCCGCTTTCTGCTGGCCAACGTGCTCGAACTTGGCTCACAGCAGACCATTGTTGGTGCCGATTGGCTACACTCGCCCAGCCTACCCGTCCTATGTTCCTCAGTCGTGCTCAGCACCCTCCTTATCTTCAGCAACTTCGCGGTGGACGCTAGGTGGACATGGCGGCAATGGCTACCGGCGTTGGGACTTGCGAGTTTCATGACGGCTGCATTCTGCTACTATGCCGGCACCGACCAAGAACGAGCGGATCAATGTCTGTCGATCATCTTTAGCACCTGTGTTTCATTGCCAGCTGCCATCGTCTGGCACCATCTCTACAAGGAATCGCGACGTGATTCCAAAAACCTACCCGGCCCAGGATGGAGCGGAGGGCGACTCAGGGTCGGTGTTGCCTACCTCTTCGCTCTGGGCGCTGCACTAGCGCTTGTCAGCACGCCTGAACTCACGGCGCATCTTGCCGTCGTTCAAGACAGCGAAAGCTTACGCTACCTGACCAGCCTCGCCACGTTTCCGCTATTTTTCGTACTCGTCACCGACGCCTGGCGCCGCCGCCGCATCCTACAGGCCGCTGTGACCAGCACGGCGCTGCTCAAATCAAAGCGCGATGCCATCAACGAAATGATTCAGATGGTGGCCCATGATACGCGCAAACCGTTCTCCTTATTACGCACCGGCGCGGCGTTGCTGAAAAGGGCCAAGTCCGCAGAGGAGATCGACCAGGTCGTGACGACCGTGGTGACCGAAGTCGAAAGAGCAATTCGCTCGGTCAATGCGATGCTTGAGGACATCATGACGGTTAGCTCAGAGCCTAAACTGGTTGCCGATGCCGTATTCGTTGATGCCATCGTGTCCATCGGTATCCACCGGGTGTTTTCTGCGTTCCCTGACGCGGATTCTGAGCTTTCCTACAGGTTCGAGCATCGGTCAGCCCTTTATATCGACTCCATCAAGATTCTCCGCGTGCTGACCAGTATTCTGGAAAATGCGCTACGCGCCACCAAATCAAAGTGCCGGATCTGGTTTCACACCAGCGAAGCACTGGAGGGTCCGCGGGCCTGGGTAACCCTCACGATTGGCAACTCAGGCAGTTTCATTCCCGCCGATAAGTGCTCGCACATCTTCGATGCCTACTTCGTCGAGGGCCACGCATCAGGCGCTAGCCTTAGCCTAGCCGTCGCACGCACCTTCGTGGAATTGCACCAGGGCACCATCACCTGCAGATCACAGGAGGGCTATGGCACCGAGTTCATCATAAAACTACCGACCGCTTTGCATCAGCTGCAGCGAGAGCCAGGGATATCCCTTCCCTTCCTCCCGGCTCACTCGAGGTTGATTAGCGAGAGAATCCGTCATATCACCGCGAACGTCGGGGTCGTTTCGGGCGATGAACTGACGCCGCGTGAGATGGCAGCCCGAACGCACATTCGGGCGACGGTCCAGGCCTTGGGCCGTTCCCTGCGCGTCCTCTTGATCGACGATGAACCCATCTACACCGCAGCACTCAGTGCCTTACTCGATCAAGTCGCCGAGCCCTTTGATGGCGGGCCTACGTCCTTGCTTGACGTCCACGCAGTGACCAATCCAAGCGACGCGATGAAAGCGTTAGCCGCTGGAGCAGTCGACCTAGCCATCGTCGACGTCGATTTGGGCAGCCTCTCCTATGATGGTCTAACCCTCATAAAGCGCTACAAAAGCCAGGGTCTGATGCACTTTGTCTGCGTGCACTCCAATCGTAGCTTTCCAGCCGACTATAAACGGGCCATTGATGGCGGAGCCGATAGCTTTTTACCAAAGCCGATGAGTCGTTCCCACCTTTTTGAGGTGGTCCTCTCAGCCGCGAAGGCGGCCAAGTCCTTCCAAGCTGAGACTTACGAACAGACCGTGACCACGCCATGGCGGCGTCCGCATCTGATCGTCGTGGTGGACGATGATATCTTCGTGCGCGAAGCCTGGGAGATGACGCTGTCGCCAGAGCCGTGTTTAACCTTTGCCGACTCTTCTGGAGTGCTGGAGTGGATCAAGGCCAACCCAGCCGAGGTGAAAAAGGTTGGTTGCTTTGTCCTAGACCTCTACTTCGATGGTCACGCTGACGGATTTAAGCTCGCCGAGGACATTCGAGCGCAGTGCTCCGTACCGATCTTGTTGTCCTCAGATGCCTCAATCGAGGTGGCAAACCACCCTGCTATTGACGCCGTGATTGCCAAAGAGCCAATGACTTTGGAGAGGCTACTGATGCATGTCACATTCTAACGTATTTTATACTAAATTTATAAT
>CAIYRB010000165.1 GCA_903928445.1 uncultured Pseudomonadota bacterium
ATCCCCATAGAGGAAGCGCGTTTCGTTCAACGGGATCTTATCCGAACCGCCCACCGGTCGTAGGGGGCGCGAGAACTCGGTGTCGGGATGCCTGACAGTGCCGACTCGGGTGCGCGCCTCTGATAAGACACTCTTCTTTTTACACCTGCAACACGAAGATGATGACTCAGATATTCCTCCATTTCGACCTGTGTGAGGGAGCGGACATGAGCTTTGCTCATAACGCGCGACGCTAAAGGCGCTGCAGCTCGGTACTGCAGGTTTTCGAGGAGGGCCGGCTGACCACAAAGAACCATGGCTAAATAGTTAGCGCCGTCATGCTCGAAGTTCATGACTGTATGTAATTCGGCTAGTACATCACGGCGGAGTAACTGCGCCTCGTCGATACAGACTAGGACTCGTTGTTTGCGACCAGTCGCCAGCTCCTTGATCACAGCTCTGCATTCGCAAAGTAGGGTCGTGCGTGAGATCGATTTTGGAGCTAGATCAAGCCCCCATGACAGCTGCTTATAAAACTCAGTGATCGATCCCGTCGTGGCGACGATGCTGACGATCTTTATATCTGATGCATGGTACTGCGCCAGCGACCAGCGCAGCGCCGTTGTTTTACCGCTGCCTACCTCGCCAAAAATAGCCAGGATGCCGCCTAAGTTTAGACAGTAATCCAGCCGTTCCTTGACACCAATCATGCTTGCCAGTTTAAGCAGATCCTTAGTGGCGATGTCTTTGGCAAATGGCTCGGCCTTAAAGCCAAAGTGTTGCCTATGCCTCATGGGCGGACCTCCCTATCTGACATAGCATGATTAATCATCGCGTTGAAAAGCTGTCCACCGGTATGGGGTATTGGGTCGAGTGTTTGCCTGTCATCGGTTTCAGCAGGCTCTAGTTTAGGCTTTGAGTCGCTTCCCCAGTCGCGGCCGCCACGAGCATTGATCGCTAGACTTAGGGGGGCGGCCTTGCCATAGCTGATGCCTTGATATTGGACCTCGATATCGTCAGCGTTGTTGTCATGGAATAGGAGGTCGACGGTCTTGTCGATTAGCTTTGCCGATACCTCATAGACCTTGCGGTTTAGTTGTACCGTCCGGTCCTTCTTCACGCGCCGATACTCGTGGCTGCGAAAGTAATCCATAAGTCGATCCGGAGCCTGCCTGATGCAGGCTAAATCTGACCTATAGCGTTCGTACGGAGTCATTCCGATACGTGAATGCTCGACATTATTATAGCCGCTTACGAATTCATCTAGGCGTTCGTTGAGGTCGTCTAGCGTCATTAGCTCCCGAGGCAGCATCGGCAAAAATGAGTCGCGTATATTCTTAAACCATCGCTCCACTTTGCCCCGCCCTTGCGGTTTGTAGGGTCTAGAATGACTGAGCGCAGTGCCAAGACAAGCAAGAATTCGCTCAAGATTCTCAGACCTGTAACAAGCACCATTATCGACGTAGAATTTCTGCGGGATACCCCGGCGTGATACGGCCTCGCGCAGAGCATCTTTCAGGGTTGAGAAGTCCTCAGACAAGTAAAAGCGAGCAAAGATTATCAATCGGGAGTGGTCATCGATGATCGCCATTAAGTAGGACTTTTTCAGGCTATCTGACTCTTCGACCTGCACCATCGGACCATGGAGCACATCGCACTGCCAGATATCATTTGAATGCTCTGCCTCAAAACGGCGGCGGTCCACTCCCTCGTCTGGATTTAGGGGCTGGCATTCGGTGCGGATAAATCTGTAAATGGTTGCCTTATTGACGACGTCGTTCGGACCGATCACTTTGCTGTGCCGCAGCTTCTTGATGATCACGGGCACTGTATAATAAGCGTTTTCCTGTTTTAGACGTTTGATTTCCATTCGCACAGCTGTATCTAAGCTGCGAAATCCGCCCTTATCGGCGCGCTTTTTTGGACAAAGTGCCTCAATTCTGTAGCCACCCTTACGGTAAGCACTAATCCAAGCCAGCATACTCGCCCGGGTAATTCTTGAGCGCATTGAGCCAGGTATCTCGTAGGTCTGCAGTGTCTTCTCCGCGAGTCGACGCTCTTTGTCACCGTAGCCAAGGCGCACGCCCGTAACGAAGTCGGCAATTACACCAAATCTAAATGTCGCGATTTTCATCGCTAAATCTGTGTCGTCTTTCACGACAAAATCCTCCCGTGTCTGATCGGCTTCATTGCCGTCAGTGATGCGGGGAGTTGGATAACTTTGTTTGCACGACTGTGCGCCGACAAGAGATGGTGGGGTCGCCTGAGTCGAAAAAAGTTGCAGTTTAATCCCTGTTAGAAAAGGTGAATGCCATTGCCTCGAAGCCGGTCCCAAACCGTCAGCGGGTCGTCGTCAGGGAAGTCCATCCGGCAGACGGCTAAAAACTTATGCAGCCAATGTCCGCCCCGCTGGCGAGGGAGACCCCGAGGCCACGTGCGACTAGTAAGTCTGGCGCAAATTGATGACCAAATCGTGGCTGCGGGTGACTGATAGCGACGCCCAAAACCAGCTGGTATCATTGTAAAAACAGTGCCGCACCCTGGACACCGGTAGCGCTTGAGCCATAACGGCAGAGCGAATCCTTCGAAAAAACGAGTGACGTAGCCATGGCCCCACACCTTTTTACGG
>CAIYRB010000166.1 GCA_903928445.1 uncultured Pseudomonadota bacterium
CGCTGACAAGGCTGAGGCCGACGCGGCGCAGCTTAAGTCGTTCCTTTGCGGTCAATTTCCCAACGCGCCGATGTGCCAGCCATGAGCCGTTGCATAACAGACGGGGCAGATTGGGGCTGCCTTAAATCTTGGATAGAATCATCTAGATGCGATAAGGAATGCGCACCAGCGGATCATCGGCCTTGAATCCACTGTCTCTTGTGACGAGCACTTGATTACGCGAGAACGCCGTCGCGAGGACGATCGCATCGAGTAATTTGAGTCTGCGGTCCGTGCGGAATATTACAGCATGCCGCGCAACTTCTTCGTCGATCGGTGCTATGTCACAACGGTCGGCGAGGAACTCTTCAACCTCGACTCGGGCGTCGGCTGGGACACCTACAAGGACTTCCATCCACGTGATGATGCTCACCACCGGCCGCCGCACCGCATCAAACTCAGTCCTGGCCGGCGCGTGCCCGTTGAGGTAATCGATGATGATATTGGTGTCAAATACAGCCATCAACGGTCCTGCCGCGATTCGCGCTGGAGCCGCAGGCCGTCAATCTCGCAGCCCTTAAGCAGACCAAAAGCCGACTTTCTTGGCGCGGATTTGATCTGCAAGTACTGCTCAACGGCACGCCGAATAGCTTCGGCACGGGAAATACCTTCGCCATCCGCAACTTTATCTAGGCTCTCGACCTGTTCTGTCCGCAAATCGACAAGAGTACGCATGACCAACCTCCCTGCTGATATCAGTATATCGGCGTTTATATATCAAATCTTTAGATAAATTATTTTGACATAATATCGGGTAGTTATATTAATTCCAACTGGGATCCGGCGCCGGCGGCACAGCCAATGGCTCTGCGAACTTTGTCATCGGCAGGAGAACGGCTATCACGCCCTGGGCCGAGAGTGTCCGTTGACTCCTCGTTAAATTCTGATGGCGCCATCGCTAGAACGCAGATCTACTGTGTCCGTCGCGAATCGCTGCGGGCGCAGCCCCCCAAAATACCTCGCTGTCGATCACGCGCCTGCAATAGCCGCGGACGACAACGACGCTAATGTCCTCGGCGTAGCGTCCTAGCCTGCCTTCCGTCTGGAAGCACGTTGCGACGCCCTCGGTCGTATGGTGACCTCACAGCCCAATGAGCCTAGAAACCGAGTGTTCACCATGCGGGGTCGCAGTTTGATGCCGGTAAGATGTGAAGATTCATCCAAAATTACTGGTTTATTGTGAAAAATCTTCCGATGTTCGGATTCGATGATCTCTTGCGCTATATAACAAGCTGATTTAACAATCTATTTTATTTCGGAAAAAAATTCACGACAGAGACCATGATTTTGGATAAAAATTACCGATAGTCCATGCACGCGTGCCACTCCTCGGACAGAAGTTCACGCCCGCCGGGAGGCCTTATGCGACCTGTCATCCGTCAACACCTCATGGGCGAGTTGGTCCTTTCGACGGGCGCTGGGACTCTCGCAAATGCTATCTCGGAGGCCGTCAAGGTAGGGGAGCTTCGCCGCCTCGCCCCCGGCGTCTATACAACCGCAATTGCGGAAGAGCCGGCTGTTGTGCTCCGGCGTAATCTATACCAGGTCCTGGGCGCGCTCTATGCAGGTGCGATTATCAGCCACCGCAGCGCTCTGGAGGCAGGCCCAACCAATCTGAGTGACGGCTGGCACATTGTGCTCGCCTACAAGTACGATAAAAAGGTGCGACTCCCGGGCCTCACCGTGCATTTGGTCAAGGGGCCGGAGGCGCTCCCTGGCGACATGCTGTTCGCTGGAGGGCTGCATCTTGCTTCACCTGAGCGGGCCTGGTTGGAGAATCTGCGCCGCGTCAAGGCTCACGGCGAATTCAGCAAGGTGCTCTCCCAGGAGAAGCTAGAGGAGCAGCTCGACGACTACATCCGCGTCAGCGGCGAGAACGCCTTTCGGGAGAGAATAAATGCCCTCCACCGCCTGGCAGAGGCTAACGGATTCACCCTGGAGGCGGAGAGGTTCCAAAAGCTGGTGGGCACCATGTTAAAGACCCGCACCGATGGAACCCTCAAGTCGGACCGCGCGCAACAGAGGGCGGCCGGCTGCCCGTATGATCCGGAGAGGATCGTTCGCTTCGAGCGACTCTTTCAGGCACTTCGCCAACCGGCTAGCCTGCCCACGAAACTAAAATTAGCTGCGGTTATCCGCTCGGGGAGCGCTGCATCGACATTGTGCTTCTTCGACGCTTACTTCTCGAACTACATCGAGGGCACCCGATTTGAGATTGACGAAGCACGCGCCATCGCCTTTGAGGGCAAGATTCCAGACCGGCGTCCGGACGGACACGACATACTCGGCACCTTCCGCACGCTGATGGGGATTGCCTCGAGCCTTCCCGAGGCTTGGGTGTCCTATGGAACGATGGCGGCTGACTTGATGCGTTACCACGCGTCAATCATGAAGGCGCACCCGGACAAGCTTCCTGGCCAGTTCAAGACTGTCCGCAATTTTGCTGGCTCCACCGCCTTCGTCGCACCAGAGCTGGTGGAAGGAACACTCCGTAAGGGTGTCGAGTTCCTCCAGGCGCTTGAGCCCGGTTTTGCTCGCGCTGCTTTCGTCAAATTCCTGGTTGCCGAGGTACACCCGTTCACGGACGGCAACGGCCGATTGAGCCGAATTGCCATGAACCGGGAGCTGTACGCGGCGTCCGAGGTACCCATCATCATCCCGACGGTGTACCGCTTGGACTACCTTGGCGGCGTGAAGAAGCTAACGCGCAGCGACAATCCGGCCGTCTATATAAAGATGTTGCAGCGCGCCCAGTGCTTCGCGGCATCCATCGACTATACGACCTTCGAGTCTGCGCAGCGGACGCTGGCAGGAGCCAAGGCGTTCTCTGACGACCCAGAGGACGTTGTTCTCTTCTGAACAAGGCGTGAGCTTTGCCGGATACTCCGCTATTGCCGGGGCAGTTGCGGCCCTCAACCGCAGCGTTGGAATCGGCTCAACCTCTGCCGCAGCCGGCGCTTTTGAACAGCTCTCCGCTGGGTGTCCTTCGACGGCATCTACTTGCAGGTCGCCAAGGAATTTGTCGCTAAAGTGATCAGTCCATTTGATAGCGTACATGGTCGAAAATCTAAATAATGAACCATAATAAACTCGAACTTGCGGATATTTTTCGCGATCATGGTCATCAATTGGGCTTATTGAGCCGAAACAATAGCAAGGTGGTAAGTGCTATACTCGACTGCCGCACCCCAGTGCTTGGTGGCCACCTATATCAGTGCGACGGGTGCGGCACACAGGACAAATCCTATAATTCATGTCGCAACCGCCATTGTCCCAAGTGCCAGTACTCTGCCAAGCGGGAATGGACCTTGGAACGAATCAAAGATGTACTGGATGTCGCATATCACCACGTTGTTTTCACAGTCCCCCATGAGCTAAACGAACTGGTCATCACCAACAAGGCACTGCTGTACTCGATCCTATTTAAGGCATCAGCCAAGGCTCTCAAGGAGGTATTTAGGCAAAAATACAGTAGTGCGGATGATTCGGAATCAAAAGCGACGAAGGACGGCATTGCTGAATTCCTCGCCAAGGCGGTTGTGATTGGCGAACGACAATGCCCCCCATGACGGTGGTGCGGGTGGCGGCGGTGCCTCTGACGGGGCGCAACCTACCGGTGAGAGTCCCCATGTTACTTGAGCAGATCAGCACGTTTGACAATCTGGTCCGGGCATTTGCACAATGCGCGCGGGGCAAGCGGGGATCGGCTGGCTACCAGCGCGCCATGTTTGCCAATGGAGAAAGACTGCTGACCATCCAAAAGAAGCTACGCCAAGGCACCTACGTCTGGCAGCCTTACCGGGAGATCCTCGTCAAGGACCCGAAAGCACTCCTGGTGATGGCGGCCCCGTTCATGGACCGCGTGGTGCATACGGCCATCCACCGCGTCGTCGAGCCGATCTTTGAAGCGCGGCTGCTGCCCAGCGTCTATGCGTGCCGCAAGGGCCGAGGCAACCGCCTCGCCGCTCAGCACCTCCTGACCGCGCTGCAAGCGATCGGCCCTGAACGCTTCGTGGTGAAACTCGACGTCAAACGCTACTTCGACTCAATTTCGCATGAACGCCTCCTCCAGAGAGTTTGCGCGATCCTGCCGGATCCAAGCCTTGATCTGCTGTTTGACTCGCTGCTCCGCAGTCACCCCGCCTATGCCGCACGCGGTTACGGTATCCCGATCGGCAATCTTAGCTCGCAGCTGTTTGCCAACTACTACCTGACCGAAGCCGATGCCTTGGCCACGGCTAGGCTCGGCGACGACGGCTTTTATTTCCGCTATATGGATGACATGGTGCTGGGCGGTCCGGATAAAAAGCGGGTCCTCGATGCCGCAGGCCAGGTCGTGGATTTCGTGACCGACCAGCTGAGGCTAGAAATCCCGTTCACCAAGCGTATGCCGCTGGGCAACGCGCCGGTCCCTTTTTTGGGCTATCTGCTGGATCATGACGGGTACCGAATTTTGGCGCGCAATGGGCGGCGTCACGGCAAGAGAATGAATCGTCTTAAAAAATTAGGCGCGCGACCCAGCCAGCTTGCTTTGCGCGAGCTGTCGTTTGCGGCGTTTGCGCGTTTGGTTTAGGTCTTGAACTCAAAAGTTGGTCACTCCATGGTCGCTCCATTCCGTGTCCCTGACGCCAGCGCCATGCTGCGCGGCGGCGATTGGAACAATGGTGCGAACGACGGAGTGTTCGCTGCCAATCCGAACAATGCGCCGTCGAACGTGAACACGAACATCGGGTTCCGTTGCGCCTATTGGTCGGTGGCAGCCGTGAGACTTGGGAAAGTGGCGCCTGTTGCGTGTGGGAAGTCGCGGGCACTCCGTGCCCGTGGCCACGCTGAGCCCTTTGGACTTTTAGGATCCCAAGGCACTGCGAGTTTAAGACCTGTGGCTGATCCGCGGTAGCGTTCGTAACAGAACGCTACCGCGGAGGTCCGAATATTCGAATATTCGAACTACCTTTCGACCTGCAGTCGTAGAACACGTGCGCTTGAGTCAAATAGAAGCACGGGCGCCTGCGACCCTCCCGATGCCACCGTGTTGAGACGGGTAGACGCCCGGATAAAACGCCGAGTGTAGCGCGCTCTCCAATACTGGGCATCTAGTCTTTGAAGAAACTATCCGTAAGACCTTTGCCATGCTCAAGGACATCAAAAACCGTGGGCAGACCGAGCGTTAATCGCTGAGCATCAAGTGCGTTGATATCAAGTTTCGACTTGTGTTCGTCACTCATCCGCTCATAAGTGCTCAACGCACGAATATCCCCTGATCGAAGGCTCAGTTCCCTTGAAATTAAATATTCGAACACCGCATGCGCATCGAAGTAATCCGCCGGCGTGTATGACGCGCACACCGCCGGCAGTTTGATCTCCCGATCATCGCCGAATATCGGGGCCTGTATGGCCTTGCCACTACGCGTGACTCCAACATGTTGCACCGCCTCAACCATAAATGCCTCCCCAAGTGAATGAGCCGTTATTAGCAACTGGGCGTCATGACGTCCAACGACATGGGAACTAGGCAATTATGTGACAGTTTTTACTATGCTAAAGCCCCCCGGTGATTATGCCGAAGGATACCCGTC
This sequence comes from uncultured Pseudomonadota bacterium, assembly GCA_903928445.1. Classification (GTDB taxonomy): domain Bacteria; phylum Bdellovibrionota_B; class Oligoflexia; order Oligoflexales; family CAIYRB01; genus CAIYRB01. Next base: position 5,616 of record CAIYRB010000166.1, read on the forward strand.
AGAAGGTATTCAACCCCGGAGGCTACAGACATGGGAGCAACCACCAAGCCAAGTCCCACCCTATATACTGACGGCGTTGCATTTGATGAGCGGACCGGAAAGTTGAATCGTTGGCCAGAGCTGCTGTGCCTAGGTCTCGTGCCGGACACTATGTCGGGTGGATTCTCTAGCGATAAGGCAAACACTATCTTGAACTTTGTGCAGCGTGATCCTGCTTACCACATCATCACCTTTGTGGGACCTGTGGGGTATGTGAACCAGTTCGTAGCAGGACCAAGAAGCATATATTACCTGGCAGACGGAGACGCTGATCCAAACCTGGTCTGCAACCAATTCCTCGCCCCTGATTGGCACCTAGTCTACGAAGACACCATCAGTAAGACCATTGCCATGCTCAAGGACATCAAAAACCGTGGGCAGACCGAGGGCTAGGTGTCGCGCAGATCTCCCGATGGGATGCCTGGACGCCCACTTCGCGGGCTGGGCATGTCGGTATCGGGACAACCTCCCCAGCCTACGCACTCGATGTCACCGGCGACACCCGCACCACCGGCTGTTTTAAAACAGGCGCCGCCGGCACCCTCCTCGGCGGTACCTGCGCTTCCGATGCGCGCTTTAAACATCACGTCACACCCA
>CAIYRB010000167.1 GCA_903928445.1 uncultured Pseudomonadota bacterium
CAGATTCAGCGCTCAGACACGCTAAAGCTCAAAGGCAAAAAGGTTGAGATCGTTTGCCATATACTCGGCGACATCATATCGGGTGAGAAGCTGGCAACGGGTCTACCAAAAGACCCGATCTAAGATGTTTAGCGTCGATTTTTGGCATGATCAATGGCTTTTGCATAGCTTAATCGTACCACATTGCCAGCGCTTCGAGTCCGAGGCCCACTCTGCAAAAGCGTTCTTAAAATAACTTGCCTGAAAGAGCTCGTTTCTAGATACACCCTGTCGCCGGATCCATACAATTTTTTGCGATTCCGAGTATCAGTGCCCCTACAGAAGATCGACTTTGCCTGATTTTCTTAGATGAGCCACTACGGCACACATCGTGCATAACGAGGCACTGCGGTTGATGTTTAGCAGAGTGGCGGAGATCTCCGCTGATTCTGCGGCAGCGGCCAGTAGCTCAAGACAAGGCTGTGCCGGACATGCATTCATGGTGAATGTTCGACTGTCTGGCAGGCGTGCGCACAGGGAATTTTATCATGTTGTTAACAAAAGGTAAGTCAGCAGTGTTAGCGTCCATCATGCTGGTCCCATCGGCCTCTGCATTTGCGGCCAACAGCATGCCCGAGGCCGCTGAAGAAGCAGGATTCGACGAAGCCGCCAATCTCAATGATGCGCAAATCTCAGGAGTGGTCAACGTCGGGATTGAGCAGGCGGTCAAGGCAGCGAAGTCGGCACAGAAAGGTGCTTCAAACCCTAAGTTGGTCGAATATGCAAATGCCGTGATTCGCGATAACGAGCGCTTTGCTGCTGAATTCAACGCAGTGCTCACCAAGGCATCGATCAAACCCGAGGAAAGCACCACTAGCGTTAGTCTACGGGCTGTTGCGCTACGTGACGCTTCGACGCTGATTATGCTAAAGGGTGCTGAATTTGACAGAAAGTTTCTGCATCAGCACCTCGCCTCTGAACAGCACCTGATCGACCTCCTGGACTCGGATCTGATTCCTAGCGCCAAAAATGCCGAGGTGAAGGGTTACCTCCAGGCTATGCGCGGCGACATGATTAAGTGCGTGACTGCCGGCAAGACGCTACAAACCGAAGTCGGCGAGTAATACGCAGCCATTGTGAAGGGGCCTAGCAACCAGCGTGCGTAAGCTGGGGGCTAGGCCTCATGCCGGTCCACGCTGTATGGGCACTGCATCACCGGAATGCCTTGTTCAACCCGAAGGCTGACCCGAAGCCAGTGATGCATCTACCTACCTAACGCCTTTCAGCGTGTGATGCCGCTTAAGATATGAATCTGGTCAAGCGCCTTGCCGCTACCGATCACCACCGAGGTCAACGGATTATCAGCGATCATGATCGGCAATCCGGTCTCTTCGCGCAGCAGCACGTCGAGGTTCTTGATCAAAGCACCGCCGCCGGCCAGCACAATGCCCTTGTCGACGATATCAGCAGCCAACTCCGGAGGAGTCTGCTCCAGAGCGACTCGGACTGCCTCGACGATGATATTAACCGGCTCGGCGATCGCTTCGCGGATCTCCTCGGAGGTGACTTGAATGGTCTTGGGAATCCCCGCCACCATATCGCGTCCCTTGACATGCATCGACTCGATGACATCGCTCGGATAAGCGTTGCCGATGCCGATCTTGATCTCCTCGGCGGTGCGCTCGCCGATAAGGAGATTGTACTTGCGCTTGATGTAATTGATGATCGCCTCGTCCATCTTGTCGCCAGCGACGCGGACCGACTTCGAGTAGACGATACCAGCCAGAGAGATAACCGCGACTTCGGTGGTACCGCCGCCGATATCGACGATCATGCTGCCGCTTGGTTCGGTCACTGGCAAGCCGGCGCCGATCGCCGCCGCCATCGGCTCTTCGATCAGAAAGACTTCGCGCACGCCGGCGCTCTCGGCTGCCTCTTTGACGGCGCGCTTTTCGACATTGGTGATGCCGTAGGGCACGCAGACGATGACCCGGGGCTTCACCATGGTACGACGATTGTGCGCCTTCTCGACGAAATAACGGATCATCGCCGCGGTGATTTCAAAGTCGGCGATAACGCCGTCTTTAAGCGGGCGAATGGCGACGATATCGCCGGGGGTACGCCCAAGCATCTCCTTCGCCTCGCGGCCGACGGCGAGGATCCGCTTCGGGCCGGTCACATTTTTATTGATCGCCACGACGGATGGCTCGTTCATCACGATGCCGACGCCCTTGACGTAGACCAGGGTGTTAGCGGTCCCCAGATCAATGGCTAAGTCATTGGAAAACAAACCCGCGAGCCAATCAAAAATCATCGCTTCCTCTCAGATCGGAGCTTGGAGTCTAGAAGTTAGTCGTTCAGTCCAATAGAATGCCTATCATGCATGGCGCAACGTGGCAACCATATCGGATAAGAGCTTTGTCAATGTTCTGCACACCATCATTTCACCTTCGCTGGAGTTGCCCTTGACCTTGCCTGGACCCTGGACCCTCTGTCACAAACCCAAGCCAGCCGCGGGCTGCCGCCTTTTTTGCTTGCCCTACGCCGGCGGTCACTCTGGGACCTACCGTGGCTGGGACTCGCTACTACCTGACAGCATCGAACTGCACACTATCCAGCTCCCTGGCCGCCTACGGCGGTTCAGCGAAGCACCATTAGTGAGTGTCGCAGACATCGTCGCGCAATGCACGCCTGAGCTGAGCAAATTAATCGTCGGCAAACCCTATGCCCTGTTCGGCCACAGCATGGGTGCCGTGGTCGCATTCGAGCTTGGCCGTGAGCTGCGCCGCATCGGCCGACCGCCGACGTGGCTGTTCGCCTCCGGCCGCCAGGCGCCCCAGCTACCCTGGCGCAGGCCGATCATCCATAGCCTGGACGATGCATCCTTCCTGCGGGCACTAGGCCAGCTCGGTGGCACTCCCGCGGGCGTATTGGCGCACCCGGAGCTGATGGCTGCATTGATGCCGGTGTTGCGCGCCGATTTCACCGCGATCGAAACCTACCGCTGCTCGCTGCAGCAGCCTCTGGATTGCCCGATCACGCTGTTCGGTGGACTGACCGATCCACATGTCAGCGTCGATGACCTGTTAGCCTGGCAAGACCAAACCAGCGCTCGTGCTATGCTGACGATGCTCCCCGGGGGCCATTTTTTTATCGAGGAGGAGGCCCCCGCCATCGTCCGCACCATCATCATGGATCTCAACCATGCTTAGGTCTAGCTTGCGCCAGCGCTTCAGCCCCGTGACGGCGGTCTTTCTGATCGTCTTGGTCGATGTCCTCGGCTTTACCATCATCTTACCGCTGCTACCGTTCTATGCCGAAAGGTTTGGTGCCAGCCCCCTGGTGATCGGTGCCCTGCTCGCATCCTACGCGGCCTGTCAGCTAATTTCCGGTCCATTTTTTGGCCGCTGGTCCGATCGCATCGGCCGTAAGCCACTGCTGCTGGTGAGCCAAGCCGGCACCTGCTTGAGCTTTATCCTGCTGGCGTTTGCGCCAAACATGACCTGGGTGTTTCTAGCCCGCATCCTCGATGGCGTCACGGCCGGCAATATCTCGCTAGCGCAAGCCGCGATCTCCGATGTCACAGCACCACATGAACGCGGCAAGGCCTTTGGCAAAGTCGGCGTCGCCTTCGGCATCGGATTCCTGATTGGACCCGCCCTGTCCGGCTTTTTGTCCCGCTTTGGCTACGCGGTGCCGATCTTAACGGGCGCGGCCCTCTCTGGCCTGAGTATCGTCGCGACGATCTTGCTGTTGCCTGCTGACCGCGCCAAGGCGGCGAGGGCGCCAAGCGCCGTACCATTGAAATTGATCGATATCAAACAATTCGCTGGCTTCTTTGCCGTACCAGGACTGCGGCTACGGCTCTTGCAACTATTCACCTTTATCATGACCTTTTCGATGTACACCTCCGGCATCGCATTATTTGCCGGAAGGCGGCTTGAAATAAATGGAAAAATGTTTGGTCCAAGCGATGTGGCCTATATCCTCGCCTACGGTGGCCTGCTGGGTATTTTGATTCAAGGCTTTTTGATCAGCCGATTGATCAAGCGCTTTGGCGAGCTCAGCTTGGTCACATATGGATTTATCACCATGGCCATCGGCATGGGTGTGCTAGCCACCGCGCATGAACTGATGGTGGCGCTGCTGGCGGCAACCTTCACAGCACTTGGCCACGGCATCCTAAGGCCAACACTAACCAGTTTAGTTTCGCAATCGGCGGGTCCGAAAGAACAAGGTGCCGTACTTGGACTCAGTCAATCGCTGCAGTCGATGGCGCAAATCCTGGCGCCGTTGCTCGGCGGCTGGCTGATCGAACAGCGAGCGGAAAGTGCCTGGGCCATAGCGGCGGCACTGTTTGCCGTATTTGGACTGATGGCACCGTGGCGACAGCGACTGGCTCAAACCGAGCGCTGATCGAAAAAGTTTCGCCGCAACTTCCTGCCAAATTGGCTGACCACGCGTTCATACAAGTGTATGAAATGGACGACATCCAGCAACAACATCCATTTTGTTTTTACAAAACATGCGTTGACGTCTTCCACTATTAGGCCTAGGCCTGAAGACAGTGCCTTGCAGACCATGTTTGATAATAAAACAGGAGGTTTTTATGATGAATCGACTTGCGGTCAGTGTTGCTTTATTGGCGCCTGTCGTTGGCCTTTCTCAAGCCGAATTTCAGAATGCTGAGGTAACGGATGGTAACGAAGGTGACGCGCTAAACTCGCTAGAGGAAGGCGATGTCGGGACCATGGACGCTCCGGGCACGATTGATGAAGAGCGTGGTGGTGGTGGTGGTGGTGGACGCGGCGGTGGCGGTGGTGGCGGTGGACGCGGCGGCGGTGGCGGCCGTGGACCAGGCGGAGGCGGCAACGCGGGGCGCGGCGGTGGTGGACGCGGGCCTGGCGGCGGCGGTAATCCAGGACGCGGGCCTGGCGGCGGCGGTAATCCAGGACGTGGGCCTGGCGGCGCCGGTAATCCAGGACGTGGACCAGGCGGCGGCGGTAATCCAGGGCGCGGGCCTGGCGGCGGCGGTAATCCAGGACGCGGACCGGGTGGCGGCGGACGTTGGCCGGGCGGCGGCGGACCAGGACGCGGACCGGGTGGCGGCGGACGTTGGCCGGGCGGCGGCGACAGAGATCGCCATGGCGGCTATCCAAGCCGTGATCATCATGGCGGCTGGGACCGTGGTGACCACGGGCGCTGGGACCGTTGGGATTACCACCGCGGTCATTGGGGCGTGGTCGGTCGTTGGGGTGGCTACTGGGGTCCGGGTTGGGGCCCTGAAACTCCGATCTATGATCCGCAAGTCTTCGTGACCAGCATCTACTGCGGCAGCGATGGCGAAGGCGTTGGCTGTCCCTTTGATGCGGCGATTCAGGGAGCATTTGTCACGGAGCAATACTCAGATGCGAGCTGCATTCTGAACCAAAGCTGGGGCGTCAATCAGTACGGCCTCTGGGTTTCGAATGGCTGCAAAGCGAAATTTGAAGTTTACTACCGATAAATTGTTTAGCCGGCAGCTGTCAAACTGCCGGCTTTTCCCTTGGTCAATCAAGATTTCTTAGCGAACAACGCCCCGACCTGCTCCAGGGACTGCAGGCCATTTTGCAGGCGGTAATCAAAATTGATCCGCGCCGGATGGCAACTGCCATTAGCGTTAATTCTGTCGCTGTCGGCACCTGAGACGATATGCATCGACTGGGATATGACGCCGCCATTGAGAGTCCAGCTGGAGGCTCGGTTGATGCCGGCAACGGCGCTGACGGCGTAGAGATAGGCATCGATCTGGGTAAAGGTGCGCTCGCCCCAGCTATGACCGGCAACGAGAGGCCGATCACTCGCGGTCCAACATGGCGTCAGGGTCTCATAGAGGGCTTCAAACTGCGCCTCTGGGAGCCAATTGTAGACATTCCACACACCATTCACGGTGCCGGTAAACGGCGTACCCTGGTCGTTGGTGTAGATCGAGTTGTAGCGAATGCCATGCAAGCCGTTAGCCCGGGTCGATCGTCCATTACCGCTGTCCATGTAGTTTTCCAAGTCGCCGACAAAGATGCTTTTTGCCGATGCTAAACCCAACCCATCGCTGCTGGCCGCTGCAAGGTCGGCCTTGGCTTGGATATTGGCGGCGGCAGCATCATCGCTGTAGGGCAATGATGCGAGGTGAGCCGCCTTCAGATTGGCCGGGATATAGATATTGCCAGTGGCGTAAATAGTGCCGACGCCAGTGAACACGCCCTTGATCACCACATCCCCATTGACCAATACATCCTTGTCGATCACGATGGGCGCCGCCGCGGTACCAACCAAAAGCGCATTTCCGGTATAAACCTTGCTGATGCTAGCGACCGTCGATGGAGCGGCCTTGGCGCTGAGGCTACCTTGCATCTTCCCAGCCAGATCCGTGAAGCTGAGGATAGGAAAGCCCGGCTTGCCCGTCGCCGCCGAGATCGGCATTTCCTTGCCCGAATTGTCGTAGTTCTGGGTGATCCCGCCGGCGACGACGATGCCACCAAGCCGCGGCGGCACAGTCAGAATATCAGCCGCGTGGTAGGCTCCTGCTACCAGCCACTTGCCGAATACCTTTCCATTGGAGTCTTCACGCAGTGCTTCCGCATCCCCCACCGACACCACGGTACCGTGCACTTCCATATGGCAGAACGTGCAGTTGAAGTCGTTGACCAAAAGACCAAAGTTTATGTTTGAGGGCGGAGGTGGAGTCGTGGCCAGAACAGCTTTAGGCGACCCGCTTGCCGTGTCGTTTGACGGTGCAGCTGGCGTGGCAGCGGTGGCTTGACCATCCGTGCCAGGGTCAACGGTCGCACCGGAATCCGTTGTCGGCGTACCGCTGCTACTGTTGGTGCTAGTGCTTGCGCGCGGAGCGCTGGCCATCGGCTTTGCTCCACCTTCAAAGGACGAGCCGGAGCAGGCGGATAAGGCCATGACGGTCATCATGAATGTAGCACTGTAAAGCGATTTCATAGAGTGGATCTCCGCGCGGGCTGGGGTAAATTCTTTACCGGCACCTATGTCAGAATTATCGGCCGGCGGCGCAAAGAACTTGATCCTGCCGCAAGTATTCGCCAAATACCCTTGCATTTCAGCCGTTTGCAATGCGGTCAAATGACCGCTATGAGCATTCGGTTTAATGCAACGGCTGATGGCTCCCTAGCCGTCGCAAGGCGACCTAGTCCTAAGGAGTCCACACTCCAGACGACGGTTCAGAATGCCAATCGGGCATCGACCGGTTCAAATGCGATGCTTCTTCTTCTTTAGCTGCTTGCCCCGCGGCAGCTTCGGCGGCGGCGGACTTAGCGGCGGCGGGCGGCGGCGTGGCTTCTGCACCGGCGCCTCAGTGCCAGGCAGCGCAGACTCCGCACGCGGCGTCTTTGCCACAGCCTTGCCGCTCGGCTTTTGCATGATAAACAAATAATTAAAGCCGCGGAGAAAATAATTGCCAGCCTCGGCCGAGCGATGCCAGTGGCCCTTCTTCATCGTCTTATTATGCCGCACTACGGCGACGATATCGATCGGAGTCCAGCGCTTACTCATGCGCGAAAACAGCTCAAAACCGATGGCACAAAACGGTTGGTCTTGACGCCATGAGTCGGAGACATAAAGGCCCATGTAACTGCCCGGCTTGAGGATGCGATCGATCTCGGCGATCACCTCGTCCATCGCCTCATAATAGCCACCACCATCGGCATCGAGCTCACCGATGCATTCGGGGGCGCCGGAATACTTCAGATGCGTCGAGTAAGGCGGATCAACGAATAAAAAGTCGACGCTCGCGTCCTCAAGCGGTAGGTGTCGTGCATCGGCCCTGGTGATCTCCGGACGTTGCGGCTGGAGGTCAAAGCCGAGGCCTCGGCGCTCTAGATCTTTACAGACATCCAGAGTGGTCCCGCTCCCGCACATCGGATCGACGACGACCGCACCCTTTTTGGTGTAGCGTTTAAGCAGATTCCAAATGACATAGGAGGGCGTGGCACCTTTGTAGCCCTTGCTCCCCTGCATACCTTCGCCGTAGTGCTGCGACGGATACTCCCAAAGGGTCGAAGTCTGAAGTTCCAGCGGCGGCTTTTTATACATCTAAAACTCCAGGCCAAATCGATTGCCAGATGGCAGGGGGTGGGGTCGTCACCGTGACGGGGGTCTTAGCCACCGGATGGGTGAAGGTCACGGTCAATGCATGCAGGGCGATTTGGTGCTTCCACATACTGCTAGCACCATACTTGACATCGCCATAGATCGGCATGCCCGACTGCGCCAGCTGCACGCGGATCTGGTGGCTGCGCCCGGTTTTGGGCCGCACCTCGAGCAGCGAAAGGGGGCCTTTTCGGCCAAGCGACCGGTAGGTCAGGGTGCTGGCTTTGGCACCCGCGGTGCCGGCAGGGACCACTTTGGTCAGATTATGGTCCCGGTCCTTCAGCAGGTAAGAGTCTACCGTATGCAGCTCGCTCGAGCTGGCAGCGCCCTCGACGACCGCACGGTAGGTTTTATGAATCTGACCCTTACGAAACTGCTCGGAGAGCCTGGCGGCGGCCTTGCTGCTCAAGGCGAACATCACGACCCCGGACACCGGCCGGTCAAGAAAGTGCAGGGGGACTAAATAGCCTTTCTTACCGGGGGCCTGTCGGGCAAAATGATAGGCTCGTGCCAACTCCAACAGGGTCGCGTCACCGGTTTTGTCGCTGGCGGTGATCAAACGAGCTGGCTTGTCAACAACCAAGCAGTGATGATCCTCATAAAGGATCCGCAGGGTTGGCGGTAAGTCAGGGCTCATACGTGGTTTCGCTTATGTTAAGGAATTGCTATAGGGGTGAAGCGACCACAGCTTAGAGTAAGACCGCTTCATGCCAATAGGAAAGGAAGCGCTGCATGCAGCCGACACGGCTTTTTGACATCATGGACCGACAAGCGCAAGAGCAACCGTCGGCTGTCTGCCTCGGCGTCAAGCTAGACGGCGAGTGGCAGACCATTACCTACGCACAGGTGGCACAGCGAGCCAAGGAGTTAAGCCTCGGTTTACTCAGTTTAGGCCTGGGCAAGGGTGAGCGCGTCGCGCTGATCGCTAACAACCGGCCGGAATGGGTCTACACCGATCTCGCGGCGTCCCAACTGGGCTGCCCCTTGGTACCGATCTACCCGACCGCGACCGTCAACGACTGCGAAACCATCCTCGCCCACAGCGAGGCTCGTTACCTGTTCGTGTCGTCCGCGGCGATCTATGAAAAGATTCAGAGCATCCGGGCCAAGCTGCCAAAACTCAAAGAAATTTACTCCTTTGATCCGATCGCCGGGGTCAAGCCGTGGCAAGAGCTGGCCGACGTCGGCGCCAAAGCCAATGCCGAACTGCTGAAGGCCCACGCCAGGGCGCGCACCGAGGTCACCACCGACGATCTCGCCTCGGTGATCTATACCTCCGGGACGACCGGCAAGCCGAAAGGGGTGATGCTGTCGCATCAAAACTTTCTCGCCAACATCCTCGCCGTCGATACCGTCATGAACAGCCCGAAGTTCACTAAGGCGCTCAGCTTCTTGCCGCTATCGCACGTGCTTGAGCGCGTCGTCATCTACTTCTATGAATTAAACGGCACCAGCATCTACTTTGCCGAGAGCATGGACACCATCGCCAAAAACCTGACCGAGGTGCAACCAAACGTCTTCGTTTGCGTGCCGCGAGTCCTAGAGAAACTCTATGATGCCATCGTCGCCAAGGGCCGCGCCCTCACCGGCGCGAAAAAGGCCTTGTTCAATTGGGCCCTCGTCCTCGGCCTGCAGTACGAACCAAACGGCTGGCAAAATCCGATCAAAGCCGCGCAACTAGCCATTGCCCGCCGGCTGATCTTCAGCAAATGGCATGCGGCGATGGGCGGCAACATCGAAATCATCATCGTCGGTGGCTCGGCGCTGCAGCCGCGCCTGGGCCGGGTCTTTTGGGCTGCCGGCTTCTCCGTCATCGAGGGCTACGGCCTGACGGAAACCTCGCCGGTCATCTCCTTTAACTCGCCAGATGAGCACCGCATCGGTACCGTCGGCAAGGTGCTACCCAACCTGCAGGTGAAAATCCAACAGGAAGAAGGCTACCGCGCAGGTGAAGGCGAGATCTTGGTGAAGGGTCCTTCGGTGATGGCTGGATACTATAAAAACCCGCAAGCCACGCTCGAGGCCATCGACCACGACGGATACTTCCACACCGGCGACATCGGCATCTTTGAAGGCCAGTTCCTGCGCATCACCGACCGCAAAAAGGAGATGTTCAAGACCTCCGGTGGCAAATACGTCGCGCCTCTAGCCATCGAGAATAAGTTCCGCGAGTCACCTTATATCAGCCAGCTGATTGTCATCGGCGAAAACCGCAAGTTTCCCTGTGCCATCATCGTGCCAGAATTTGCTCACTTGGAGGCATGGGCCAAGGAGTCCGGTGTCACGGCGCCGTCGCATCAAGCCCTGCTCGAATCAGAGAAAGTTAAAGCCTTGTTTGATGCTGAGGTGGAGCGCCTCAACCAGAGCTTCGGCCGCTGGGAGCAAATCAAAAAATTCCGTTTGGTCAGCGACGAATGGGCGGTCCATACCGGCGAGTTAACGCCTAAGCTCAGTCTAAAGCGCAAGGTGATTGAGGCAAAGTATCAGGCGATCGTCGAGGCTATCTACGACAGCACTGACGCCAACTACACGCCACCTGCGCATTAGTCCAAAAGCCCAACAGACGGCGACCTTGCCCGGCCAGCTGCAGCAGCTTGGCCGGCGTGGTTGTTCCATGGTGCACCATGTCTTTTTGTCTTGAGACCGCCTCTGGTCGCCCAGTCATCCTGCATCGGACCGATCAGTTCGTGGTCGTCAACAAACCAGCCGGCATGCCGACTCACCCGGGTCCTGGTTGCGCTCCTGGATCCTCGCTGATGACCTGGCTGCGACGACAACTAGGGCGCTGGGTCTATCCGGTGCATCGCCTCGACGCGCCGGTATCGGGTGTTTTGGTCATGGCGCTCACACCCGAAGTAGCCAGCCTCCTTGCCGGACAGTTTGCAGGCCGCACGGTGACAAAAACCTACGTCGGCGTCTGCCGCGGCTGGCTGCCAGGCACCGGCAAGATCGACCACCCGCTGGGCCGCCTTGACAGCACCGACACTGTGATTCAAGCGCCGCAGGAAGCCATCACTTTGTTTAGCACCTTGGCGCGGTGGGAACTCCCCATCGCAGTCCGCCCCTACCCCACCTCGCGCTACTGCCTGGTCGAGCTACAACCCTTGACCGGTCGCACCCATCAGCTACGCCGCCACCTAGCGAGCCTGTCCCATCCCCTTATCGGCGACACCCGTTACGGCGATGGTGCCCACAACCGTGTTTACCGCAGCCACCTGCAGGTGCATAGGTTGCTGCTGCATGCCAGAGACTTAGAATTCCAGGCTCCAGACTCCGGCGAAGCTCTGCGTTTTGCGGCGCCCCTTGACCAGGTCTGGCAAGGACTGCTTGCCGGTCGATTGGCCTCAAGTTGATCTTGCCCAAATCTTCCTCAATTTTATTGCCCGGGATCTGCGTCTTCATTTACAACCTGTACGAAAAGTCCATTTCACCTAAAATACTTAGGCTTGTCGACTTTTCACACTGTCCCGTGAGGGACTTGTTCCACGTCCAGCTGGTGTTTGCCTGGGCCGTGCTTCAAACCCTGTCGGGC
>CAIYRB010000168.1 GCA_903928445.1 uncultured Pseudomonadota bacterium
GATGGCTCAAGAGCGTCAAGAGTTTGAAAGCAAACTGCGGCAGATCGACGAAAAGGTTGAGCGCATGGCGAGGCATGGTTGAAGGTGGGCGAGCCGGTGCTCTCGTATTTTTGGCTGACGGGCACGGTCGATGCCCCGCCGCGGATGCTGCTGGTTTTAACCGCCTTGCTCGTCGTCTGGAGTCGAACGGACTGTAGTCCACCGGCGGTGGTGACCAAGTTGCAAGATCGGTCGTTCATGGAGCTGCCTACCCTAGAGCTGCCGCAGACCTGTCTGCAGGCTCTGTTGTGGTGACCCACAGAGATTGGCTGCTGGCGGAGAATTGCGGCGCGATCAAAATCCTTGAAGATGTCCGTGGCAATAAGGAGGTCGGGCTTGCTAAAGGTGTGTCGACGATGATCGACGGCCTTTCGGTCAAGCTTTGTCGACGCCTATCCACTCATAAGGAGCGAAGCCATGGGACAATTCCTGCATATCGGTTTTATCAAGAAAATCCACCTACCGAAGTCGAGCAATGGTCTGTGCTCCGAGGTCAGGTTACGCAAGGAGATGGAGCAAGGATTCGACAGCTCATTGTTTAACGAGACTGTGGTTGACGACGAGATCACTTGGCACATAAAGCCAGAGCTTTTTTCCGATATGAATCGGGTGGCTGAATTCCTTGAGCGGCAGTGGGTGCAGTTCTATTCCAGAGCCGGCGCGTCAAAGCGACCTCTCGATCCTAAGATCAATACCATGACGGCGTCGATCAAGGCCTGCCAATCATACAGTGACCTGGCTGAGCTTGCCGCCAGGGAATATGCCTCCTATTTGTTCCAGGAGGCTGAGGAATCTATCTCATTTGGTGAGAACTACTCGCCTCTGCGCGGTACGATCACGTGCCAGAGCTTCATCATCACCGGTAAGGTCTATCTAGAAATGTGGTTCGATTTGTTCGCTTATCTTGAGCAAGCGCTGAAGACGGCCTATGCCGATTACGATTGTGCCAAAGCGATTCGGATCTTTCTTCTCTAGGTGGCGGGGTGCCGACCAACATGTCGCATTGCGGCCGCTCAGCCAAAATAATTTTGATACCTCAGCCTTACCACTGGGTCGGTCATCTTCGGCAACAGCAGCGGTGATGCTACGCGAGGGTCGTCGAGAAAAAGCATTGCGATAACTAGCTAATTAGCCCCAGCTCAAGTTTGGTTTGAAACCAGCCGACCAGTGTTGTATGTTTTATACAACGGTCTTCTGGCCGTGTTTGGGAGGCAAAATATGACGACTAAGTTTTCAGAATTATTGAAAAATACTCGAATAGAGCAAACCGGCAAATCTCTTAGGGAGTTCTGCGCAGAGGCGGGAATCGATGCAGGAAATTACTCGAAGCTGGAGCGCGGATTGATCAACCCTCCTAGCCGCGAATATCTTGAGAAGTATGCCCATGCTCTGAAGTTAGTCCCTAATTCCGATGAATGGTTAAATTTCTTCGATTTGGCAGCGGCGGCGAAGGGTCACATTCCGGCTGATATTCTTGATGATGCCGAGCTAATGGGACAGCTACCGGCAATGTTTCGGACTTTGCGGCAAAAAAGACTATCGGACGAATCACTTGATGAGTTGGTTGATCTAGTGAGAAAAAGATAGCTCAGTTCACGGTGGTCGGATGCGTATTGCTTTTCTGAATGACTTTTTAAACGGCCGCGCAGGCTGTGAAGAAGCATGAGCAGCGGCGCTGCACGCGAGGCTCCATCAATATGCCGCCCATTTGACATATTTGTTGATTCAACGGAATATTGAACTATGGCTATTCGTCAGGACATCGAGCGCTTCCATCTACTTTTCTGCAAGGCCCTGCTGACGGCGCAGGACAGGCCCAAGTGGTCGAGACGCTGGTAAAGCTGTCGTGAGTTTAAACCAGGCCTTTGCAGCGCTCTCAAAAATGCCGACACCGGTCTTGCTGTAAGCCGCCAACGAAAACTGGACCAAAAGGTGGGATCGTCGCCAAGCAAAAACGGGCCAGTTGAGGTCCGATGTTTAGTCTAGTTGCTCGGCACTTTCAAGTTCCGTTTTGGTCGCGAGAGCACGCTTCTTCGCTGCCTCCGCCCGCCAGCTTGGACCCTTGATATTAAATGTCTCGCAGTTGTGAATCACGCGATCTACAGCCGCAGCCGTTGTGACAGCATTTAGAAACACCTGGTCCCATTCGGAGTAGGTGAGATTGGTCGTTATCATCAGACTCTTGCGTTCGTAGCGCTGAGAAATAAACTGGAAGAATAGGTCGGCGCCGTCTTTGCTTTGTGGCGTGAAGCCAAGCTCATCGAGAGTGATAAGATCGAATCGATCAAGCCGCCGAAAATGAGCCGCGAGCGTCAGTGTCTTTTGCGCCTCTAATAGGCCATTTATTAGCTCGTGAGTTGACATGAAGAGGCAGCGGAAGCCTGCCTCACAGAGCAGTCGCGTTAGGGCGCTTGCCAAGTGGCTCTTGCCGACCCCGAAGCCGCCATAAAGAACAACGTTCCATCCTTGCCGCACGAAGTCACCTTCTGCTAGGCGCCGCACCTGCATCTCAGAGATGCCAGTCCTGCACCTAAAGTCATATGCGCCAAGTCGTTGATCCTTTGGCAGCTTGGCATCCTTTATCAGTCGGCCAATGCGATTATCCTTCTTAGCTGCCAGTTCTAGAGTCACCATTGCCGCCAAATACTGCTCGTAGGTCTTTTTGGCCGACTCACACTGGCGCGCAATCTCGCTGTACTCCTTGGCCATAGCCATTAGGTGCAAGGACTTTAGGCTCGAAATTAGTTCTTCATGCTTCATGTTCCGGTCTCCTTAAGTTGAGGAATCAGGCTGTCGTATATCGACAGCTCAGGTTTCAGAGGGACTTGAATCAATTCTGCTAGGGACAGTCCCGCGGCCCCTGATGGGCGGTGGCCACCAGGCAGAAGCAGTGCCTTTAGCTGTTCAAAGGGAGCATTTGCTTGGGTTTCGAGCACAAGCTCCATACCTGCACCAATTTCAGCTAGGGTCGTATACTGGACGAGATTGATGGCGCGTAAGTATTCGCGCTCGGCGCCGTCGGGCGAAAGTTTCTTTAACTGCTCATAGAACCGCTTAAAAATTGGCTCTGGGAACAAGATGTCACGATAGGCCCAGCGGACCATGGCGCGCGGCTTGCGGATCAGTGAGGGCAGGATATGTTCGAGTGGCAATGAGCTCTCGCCCTCCGCCCTCCGACGGTGGGTTGCGAGGAGTTCTTCTTTGCCGCCGGCACGATAGATTTTGACTTGATATGCTGAGGCCACAACCCGGCAGGCGACGCCGATGGCTGCGTCTGGCACGGAGTAGATGGCGTCGGCGATGCGAATCGTGCCGTATGAGGTCGCTGGCATCGTCTTGACCTTGCACAAAATTGCTTCGTCACGGGGTGGTAGGGGGCTTAACACGAGTTGTTCCTGGGCGAAGAGCGGGGCGGTCTTTTGCAGCTGGTATTTACGGCAGTAGTCTCCTAGCCACACGTTAAGATCATCCCAATCACGAAAGACTTTGCCGGTGATCTTGACGCTATTTTGAAGGCGCTGGGCTTGAGTACGTATTTCTCGCTCGACATCGCCCTTGTCGGAGCCTTTGGCCGGGGCACACGGCAGAAGACCGAAGCCGTAGTAGGCCGTAGCCCGCTCAAACGCCTCCGTATAGAGACGGCTGTTTCCCTTGAGCACCCGGCGCACGCACGGCGAGAGGTTGTCAAATCGGATATTTTCGGTCATCCCACCCACCTGCTCGAAGAAGGAGTGAATGCCATCAATAAAGGCCTCGAAAGTCTTGATCCCGTAGCCTTTGATCCAGAAGAAGTCGCTGAATGGTAGTGTCCCGAAGTGCAGATTGCAGATTCGCACCCCGTCCACGAAGGGCAGGCGTACTGTTTCCTTGAAGTCAAACTGGGCTTGCTCTCCTGCCTCGTACTCCTGGTCGAAGAAGCGCTCCTTCGGCTGCTGCGCCCTTATGGCCGCAAGTCGCCTCTCGACAGTGCGCTCGCTGCCGTCGTAGCCATGCTCCTTAGCGGCGACGAAGATTTCACCGGCCGTTAGATTCGGCACCACCTCCAGCATCGACGAGGCCAAGCCGACAAAGCTGGCAAACGGGTCTATACGGCTCTCGCGGACGCGTGGTGGATACTTTGGCGGGGCATTGCTCTTGAGATACTCCGCCACTGTTTTGCGATCTATCTTGAGCTGTTTAGCAATTTGGCGTCCGCTGACACCCTTCGCATGTAAATCTCGAACTTTTTGAAACATATAGACGCTGATCATGGCTACCCCCGCTGCTGCAATCTCCTCCTTGGAGATGCAAGCCGATGGGGGATCCACGACTCCCAAAATTATTGAGGAAAAAGGGGCTGCCCTGCCAAATCACGCCCAAGCCGGCGGCTACAGTTTGGGCAGCTGCAGCCGCCAGTGGTCTTAAGCAGACCGCTTGCCATTTCCAATCCTAGGAGCCGATCGTCGCTCAGAATGCGGTAAGCTTGCCGCGGCGGGATATCTCTGCCACCAGCCCAGACGTGCTGGGCGATGTCGGCTAGCAAGTGCTGCTCGCGACCATATTTAGCGTCACTCCGGATCTGCCAGGGGTACCCAGAGTCCTGCCGAAGCCCAAAACCTTCCTCTACAAACAGGGATAGCAGGCGCACATCGTGGCTAAGTAGCAGCGAAATGGCATGGTGCCTGTGGCAGGCAGTCAAATCAGGATCTTGCACACAAACCATAGGAGCCTCCTGCCGACAGTAATGTCGGCTTAGGTGGCCCTATTTTCGTTGGCGGCGTGGCCCCATTTTCATTGGCGCCCTACACCTCCATCAGGCCGAGTGCTCAAGGGTGGCACTTCAAGCGCTAAGGAACAGCGTCTTTGACCTGATAATCAGCGACGTCGATATGGGGGCCGAGTCACTTGATGGCTTCGAGTTAGTGCGCAACATGCGAGCAAATGGGTGCGTTGGCCTTGTCTGTATCCACAGTAACAGGATTGTAGCTGCCGACCATAAGACCACTATCGAGGCCGGCGCCGATGCCTTCCTACCAAAACCTGTGGCGAGGGCGCAGCTTTTGAAGCTTGTTCTGCAAGCAATCGTGGCAACTACCCACTCTGCGTCAGCGCCGAAGGTTGAGCGGAAAGGTGCAGTAGCGGCGGCCCAACTCAAGCCCCAAGTAGCGATCATAGATGATAATCCGTTTATTTTAGATGCGTGGGAAGCCGAGCTTAGGACAGATGCCACGGTACATGTGTTTTCTAGCCTTGAAGAGCTTAGCGAGCGCCTCGAGGCCGACCCGGAGTTTGCGGGTAGGCTGCTTCTCGCGGTGACCGACATGCACCTTGATGGCTCTAACGGCGACGGCATCGATGTTGGCCGTCTATTGAAGAAGCACCGCCCTCAACTCCGGGTACTTCTCAGTTCAGACGGGGACGTTCAAGCAGACAGCCTCCTAGGGGCCATTGACCTTGCCATCGGCAAGGAACCGGTTGGATTGGCTGCTTTAAGTGCCTTTTGATGATTCAGCTACACTTCGTCAATCACCTGGCGACCCTCTTGGCGAGGCAGAATCTCCGCCACCTTTTTAGGAATCGTCTGGAAACACGGGCCCTCGTACAAGCGGTCAAAAGAAACCAAGAAAGGTTCCCTACTGACTTTCTGTTTCAGATAACAAATCAGGAGCTTGCGGTCTTGAAGTCACAATCTGTGATTTCAAGTGCCGCTTGGGGCGGCCGCCGCCGCTCCCTGCCTTATGCCTTCACTGAGTATGGAGTCGCGAACCACCTGCATTTAAACCAAAGCCGATTGGCTTCGGCAAACGCACGGACTAACAGGAAGGGATTTGAGGTGCGAAGTTTTCGGTCTTGGAACATTTCGGGTCAGTCACTGGCTCTAGCCGGCTGATCGCTCGGCCTGCAAAGCCCTTCGAACAAGCGGCCATTTTCAACCGCGCACTACTGAATCCGCATGATGACAACGAGGTAAGCACGCGGTACCGACTCATGCCTCGACCTTAGTCAGGGAGCGCTTGCAGCGATGGGACTTCCGCGGTCGGTCGCGCTGGTGCTATTCGCGGAGCCCAGATCCGCGCCAAGTGCGTCCGGTACTGCGGCGTACTATTTTAGAGTTAGGGCGCCCGAATAGTTCGGGCGCCCTTGTCTCTGCAATCCCAGCGGAGTATCGACCACGACGAGTAGTTTTTAAAAGACAACTACGCCATTCCTGCAAAGACGACGCACTTCTAGCAAGACAGGCGCATGAGTTCTAGGAAAAAACCTTATGCCAAAAGCGATGTCCGAGGCAGGCCTTTTTTGGAAATTCTATTCAAACGTTAGAGGAATTTGTGGTCAGTCATGGGTCGGGTAGGTAGCCGATCATCTGCCCGCCCGCAGTCGAAAGCAGGTCAAGTTCAGCCTGCTCATGCACACCCCAGAAGTACAACTCTTCAGCCGCAAGCTGCTTCTTGCGAATCACCTCCTCTAGGGCAAAGCCTTCCCATAAGGCGCCAAGCCGCGGATGCATTTGCAGCATGTCAAAACTGGAAATCCCCGATAACTGATGCAACATCCCAGAGTCCCGCAAGTAGACTTTGGGTGCTTTGACCTGCCTTTTAGAAACATTGGCATGCCAAGGTGC
>CAIYRB010000169.1 GCA_903928445.1 uncultured Pseudomonadota bacterium
CCTGATAAACCCCTGGACGCCTACTCCCAAGCCTGCGGCCAGCCTTTCAAGCTCTCAAACCCAGTCCAGACAATACTTAGATGGGATTGATCTCACACTAAGTGGGAATGGTCTGATATTTTAACTTTTTACGGCGACTCGCACATAACTCAAAAAAATAACGAGCCATTAAGTTTATTTCCAAATATCACAATTGATTGCCCTTATAAGCAGGATATTTTCGAAGTAAAGTCATATGGCACTATAGTCCCATCATCTGTGCCTGGACTAGCATCGGATGTTGTGCTGACCTTTGCCTATTCTTTTCTCCATCCTCAGAGCCCCAACCTTGGCAATACCCTAATCTTGGAATCATTACTGACGCTTATTTTTAGCAAAAATGTTTATAATTACGATCCATTTTCAACGGCTGCTGTACAAGCATACATCCTCATCAACAAAGTTTATCCGAACCTCATCCTCCCGGCAGCAAAAGCTAAAATTGAAGCATCTATGCGAGATTCGGGAAAAAGTGAACTTGATTTAATTAACAAAAAGGCAGGAAGCGGTGACTATGTAAAAGACAGCTGGCTAAACGGCGAAATCAGTCAAATTCTTTCAGTCGGCTACAAAGGCATGGCTTTAAATGATCAGTCTCTGGTTGATGCTGCGAATAAAGCGATACCCAACGTTTTCAAAACATTGTTGCCTGATGGTGCCACCAATTATGCCGGTTATGCGACGGAAACACCGACCTATCACTTCCTCGCTATCGACGCTATGGCATGGTATTGGCTATTCACAGGTAATAAAATTTCTTATGATTTCGCTTTTAACTCAGTTGGATATTGGCCGATGAATAACAATGCCGCTATTTCTGAGTACTATACCGCTTCCTCATGGAAATATTACTGGAATGCTAAGCCGGCAGGCTCTCGCACGGTCGCTTCACTAACCAAAGACCCTTATAATTTTCAGCTAGCCCCTGTTCAATCTGACCTCCTCGCATCGCTACTTTGGAAATCAGGTTTACCAGCGCTGAAAGCTAAACCCGATAACTACGCTCTTTTTGATAGAAACATCATCGGCCCAAGAGCCAAGTATGGAAATTTAAATTATGCGCTGTTTACACGTGATTCTGCGTATAACGTCTTCTCTAAGTCAGTTTTAAGTTCCAGCATGGGCAGGGGGCTTGGTTCCTTTTTCGGTATGGCTGTTTTAAATGACGCCGCAGGGTGGAATTTAAATGCAGCTGCTCAGGAGTTTATGGGAAATATCACAAAGGATTCGGTAAAATACTTTCTCGCTGCAGATGTTTCGAGCTCTGTTAGCATGACAAAAACAATACAGAGTTTAAGCGCAAAATATTCATTAACTCAACGTATTAGGCCATTGCGTGGCTTTGAGAACACCCAGCAATGGGTAACCTCGAGCGACCGCGCCATCGGCATGATGGCCATCAAATCGAGTACGGACAATAACGTAAATTCTATAAATGCAGTGGCCAATTTCGTCAGTGGGCGGTCTAAATGGGGTCAAAAAAAGGAATTCAAGCAACTACTAGACAGCAACACGTTTCAATACGGCAAATTAAAAATCAGAGTGATCCAGCACAATTTCGGTAGATTT
The DNA here is from genome assembly GCA_903928445.1 of uncultured Pseudomonadota bacterium. Taxonomy (GTDB): domain Bacteria; phylum Bdellovibrionota_B; class Oligoflexia; order Oligoflexales; family CAIYRB01; genus CAIYRB01. Next base: position 1,609 of record CAIYRB010000169.1, read on the forward strand.
GACATGTCCTACGGTAACACATATGTGTATGAATCTGCTGAATCCAAAGACGATAAAAAAGGAATCATTACGTTTAAAGACTCAATAAGTATGAACGATGAAGGCAACACTCATGCCTATAAGGCGGGAGCAAACTACTATTATTTAATTGAGGTAATTCCTGAATGGAGCTCGTTCTCTGAAGTTAAAAAATTGGATTTAGCCGATGGTTTACTCGGTTTTGAGTATAACGATGGAAATAAAAAAGTCTTGATGATACACAATCCAACAGGTGCACCTGTCAAGGCATCCTATAGCAATGCTCATGGTTATTCACAATACTCGATACATTTAGGAACAAACGGCAACATTGACAGAGATAAATATGGCAATATGGTTAACTTTCGATCGATGTCCAGTACTAAAAGCGAAAACGCTTCCTTCGCGTCTTCAGAAAATTTCGTCTACACGATTCCGCCTGATAGACATATCTTGCATGTTGGTAGCAATAATCCGCTTGATCATGAGGCGGGCTTTAATTTCTATGATGATGTTTTCAACAAACAATAGGTGCCAGCCCAGGGCTCACCCACTTAAATTGCCGGCCATGCCGTTAGTCTGAATTTTCTGCGCCTCCATAACTCTGCGCTTCTGCGGCTAAATTTAATGAACGTACGACCCTGCGAATGGCCAGTTTGGAGCCCGAGAAGTTGAGAATGAGTCCAGCTTCGATGTTGGTTGCGCGCAGATAAGAAAGGATAGTGGCAAGGTGGATGTCGTCGATAATTTTGGCTGCCTTAAGTTCCACGATGACTTTGCGCTCGACGACCAGATCTAAACGGTGCAGCCCGATTTGCACTCCATCGTAGTGGATGCGAACGGGGAGCTGATATTCATGCGCGATACGCCGCTTGGTGAGCTCCATGCGCAACGCACTCTGATAGATTTTTTCCAGGAAACCTGGACCAAGCTGGCGGTGAACATGGATGGCGGCAGACAGAATACGACTTGTCACATCGCTATGAGGGAACGTCCATCCTGATTTTTGGCCGCCGCAGCGCGGAAGAGCGGAAGCGCTGATTTCCTTATCCATAGCCTGAGGAGTATCAGCCTATTGCAATGACGTCGTCGCCGCAGGCCTGAAATAAGCATGTGCTTCTTGTGCCGGTCTATGCGCGGATCTTCAAGCGGAGAAAAGTGCCTATTTTAAAAAGACTTTGGCACGTCAGGTTTTCCCCATAATATTTGCCTATCGAAGGGCTCATCCCACACGGCCTACTGCTTGAATTCAACGAGGCAAAACCCGTCGCAGTCCCGTTGCAGAGCGTCGCCCCGTAAGTAGTCCGTCAAAATCACCGCCACTAAATGCGGGCGACTCGGGAATCTCGGAAGCCGAAATTTTTCAGTAATACCTGGTAGGTGTAATATATGATTGCCTTAGCAATAAATAAAATGGAAAATATGGTTGTATTTCGCATTTGAAAGACACAAAATGAAGCCATTCAGATTAAATGTCTAATATTACAAGAACAATCGACCGCACCTTGCTCGCCTGGCGGGACGCACCGCGCCGAAAACCACTGGTGGTGCGCGGCGCTCGGCAGGTCGGCAAATCAACTGCCGTGCAAATCTTTGCAAATCGGGCCTTCGACTCATTTGTGACGATCAATTTTGAGCGCCGGCGCGACTATCGCGGTGTGTTTGAAGCCGATCTCGATCCGAAGCGAATCTTGGCCGAGCTGGAGATCAAAGCACGAGCCACGATTAAAGCCGGCTCGACCCTGCTTTTTTTTGATGAAATTCAGGACTGCCCTGCGGCTATCGCGAGCTTGCGCTATTTTCACGAAGAGATGCCCGAGCTGCATGTCATCGCCGCAGGCAGCTTGCTGGAGTTCGCCCTCGAAGAAGTCGGTATGCCCGTGGGGCGCGTCGAATTTGCTTGGCTCTATCCCTTGTCGTTTTCTGAATACCTGAACGCCTCAGGCCGAGGTGCACTGGCGGAACAAATGCCGACCTATGACGTCGAGCATGGCGTGACTTTTTCTCTGACCGAGGTGATGGTCCAGGAAATGTACAAGGCGCTCCACGAATATATGATCGTCGGTGGCATGCCCGAAGCCGTAGTCACCTACCTGGCTACGGGCTCTTTTGCCCAGTCCGACGACGTTCTCGACCAGATTGCGACATCGTTTCTCGACGATATTCATAAGTACGCGCGCGGAGACAAGCAGATCGCCAACGTCGGATTAGTCCTCACACGCCTCTTTCAATTCGTGGGTCGGGAAGTCACTTACTCGACCTTGGGCGAAGCCGATCTTGGCCAAAGGACCGCAACCTCGGTCAGTTTGCTGGAGAAGGCCATGCTTTGCCACCGTGTCCGCTCAGCCTCCCCCGCCAGCCTGCCACTCGCTGGCAGCGCCGCCGACAAGCACTTTAAATGCATCCTTCTCGACATTGGCCTGGCCCGGCGGATGGCTGGCCTTGAGAGCACGGCGCTGCTGCGCGGCAGCGACCTGATGGCTGCTTATGACGGACGCGCGGCCGAGCAGTTTGTCGGCCAAAATCTGCTCGCCGAAGGTCTGGCAGCTGGGTCCGAAGGGCGTCAACTATTCTGCTGGATCAGACCGCAAAAAAGCGCCAAAGCCGAAGTAGACTACCTGCTGGCGAGACACGGGCAGGTTTTGCCCATTGAGGTTAAGAGTGGCAGCACCGGCCGGATGCGCAGTCTAAGAGTGTTGATGGACGAGTTTGCCAATGTCAAGCAAGGCGTCTGCCTCAAGCAGATCAATGCACCCCTGCAGCAGAAGGGGATTGTTGAATTACCGCTGTTTACACGCCTTTGATCTTGCGCAGAGTATCGCTAAGGATTTCGTAATAGGCTTTTACGATTTTGTCCTGCACGCCAACATCACGGGCAATGCTCGAATAGTTGATGGTCTCCCCAGACATTTGCGCGGCTATTGGCAGAAATTTGCGAAACGGCTCCAACTTTTCAATTTAGTGCTCGGCCCAAATTTCTTCTTTTAAGTTAGTCATCGCCGTTGGCGGATCTTGATCGTCGCCTCGCCCTTGGCCATTAGACTTATCGCTTCATGCCCACGCCCATCCGCCGCCCCCCGCCACAGCACGGCCAGGGGCGGCGCCTTGTCAGTCGGCAAAAGTCAGCTCGCCGCCCGCAACTTGCAGGCCTTGCACCTGCATGATGTTGTTGCTGCCATAGTCCCAAGCCAGCAAATACTTGGCCAGGGCCTCAACGACAATCGCCGCGGTATAAGGCTCCGAGCGCCACTGAGCAGCTTTTTGTACCGACGCCGAAAAGAAGATGCCGGGCGTCCAGACCGCAGCCCGAATGCCTGGCTGGTATAGACCGCCAAGTGATTCGGGATACTGCACGTCCATCAACATCTTGCTCTTTAGCAGATATTGGATGCCCTGCTCGATCGCGCGCTGATAGTCATCTAGAAGGCCGAGTTCGCGCGGAATGTCGCGACCAATATTCAACAGCGCATTCACCGCCAGCGCTGTGGACAAATCATAGGTCCGATCGAAGCCACCGGAGAAAGCCCCGGCACGGCTTGGATCAAGCATCTTCGTCTCCTTTTGATCGGCCAGCAGGCGGATGACGATACGCCCCAGCGCCTGATTCATCCCCGGATGGCGCAGTCCGCCGTCGCGGTAGGCCCTAGTCAAGGTGTAGGGCAGCATCATCTTATGCGGGTAATAAAGGCCACAATAGGGCCATGCTTCGAGGTCGATAGCACGGTTGAGTACGCCGAGGGTGGACTGCACGACTGGATCGTCACGGTGGCCATTTAGTCCAAGGGCAAACAACACATTAGCATTGACGACGCAATCAACGTTGTTGACGCCAAACGGCATCGTCCCACCACCAGGCCGAAAGGCCTCCTGAATGGACAGGGACTCGTCCTTGAGCCAGGTCAAAAAGGCGCCGGAGTTGTGGCCTTTCCACCGGTCGCGGGTGTCTTCAAAGGCACGGCTCACGTCACGATGATCTAACAATACCTGACTGAGCGCTTCGACCTCTTGCGCCTGGGCGTCGGGAAAGAGTCGGTAGGCGATCATCGCCAGTGCCGTGTCATCGGCATCTGGGGGAATATTAAAAAAGGACTCGAGGCCAACCGGGTTGACGCTTTTATCAAGGATGGCCTCCACCCAGCCTGGACGCACCGTTGGGCCGCCGTGATCCTCGGGCATCTTCTGCCCGCTTTTGATACTGCCGGCGAGGATGTCGAGGAGCTTCACCGGGATGTTTAGAGGGCCGATCACCTGATACGGAGGCGTCGACGAGGGATGCTCGCGCCAGAAGCTGTACGCACTGCCGCGCTTGTAGTGACGGATCGACGCGGTGGCATCCTGAATCATCGCATGCAGCGGTCCACGGTCGGCCTCGGTGATAAAGGCCAAAGGATAGAGGATGCTCGCTGTGACAAACATGTTCGAATCGGGAATCGTGATCGGAGCTTGACCATCCGGGGTATGGATATACTGCGTCAGGGCATGGATGCTCGACGACCATTCGCCGGGATAGTTTCGGACTAAGGGCCAAAGCGGTGGTGTCGGTAGCCCACTCACCAGACGCGGATCCTCAAACGGAAACATTGAAAGGCAGCCGTCTCCGGTGTCGCAGCTATCGTAAAACGGATGGTGCTGGCCAGGGCGATCGATCACCCGCATGTCCGCCAGCGTCACCAAGCCCTGGAGCAGGCTGTCATGAACCGCCGGGGATTCCATCCGCTGCAATTGGACCGCGTGACGGTCCTCTGCCGGCTTGCGCGTTGCCGGATCCGAGGCGGCAGATCCAGGTGAGGTGACCATGGTGGCCACAAGAACCAAGGGAGACAAGGCGATCCACTTCATCGAATCCTCCAACGGCCATAGTCCGGGTTTGACAGCGGAGGGTGAAGCGATGTCTTGGTCACCCTCGCACCGAGAGTACCCTAAGAAGACGGCGTCAGGATCAATAATTTCACTCTTGCCACTGGCCAAAGGTGGCCCCTGGAACATCAGTACCCAGGCTAGTTGTGCTATAATTTGGTAAACCCAGCATCCCGGCAACAGGACTATACAAGAGGCTCGACCATGATCCACCAACGCGTTTATCATGTAGCAACCCTGGCCCTCTTTGTGGCGACTGGCCTCAGCTTCGCGTCGCTAGGCTGCAAGCAAGAAGATGCGCCAAAGCCGCCGGCGGTTAGCGGCACTTCATTTAGCTCCGCGCCTCCCGGCCCGCAGAATCCGCCGACTGCGAGTGCCATCAACCCCATCACGGCGCCAGTAGGCGCTAGCTGCACCTCAGCCACGGCATGCAATCCCGCACAACAAGATCTGTTGATGACGAGGGCCAATAGCCAGCTGGTGGGAGTTGCGGGTCAGCCAGTGAACTGGGTGTTCTATGGACGCGACCTGAGCTCGCTGAATTCGACCCAAATTGCTCCTGGCCTTCAGGGCAGTGACCGCCGCGTCGCCGTCGTCCTATCAGGCTTACCGCAAGGCGCGCAGCTGAGTCCGGTCCTCAATGGCACCGCTGTTTTTACGCAGGAATCGATCATTTGGACACCCAGCGTCGCCGCATCGGGAACCCTGCAAATCGAGCTGCGCGACTATGACCGCTGCATGATCACCGAGACAAGTCCGGCAACTGCCTGCAATGTGATGAGCCACACCACCTATGACCTGCCGACGACGGTTCCCTGGCAGATCGTCCAAGGCCCTCCGCCTAAGGCTACGGCTGTCAACGTGAACCCAGAGCAGGCAGGTCAAACGCTCGGCAGCGTCATCGGTGCCTTCATCGGTTCGCTTTTTGACAAAAACAAAAGCCCGGCACCCAGCGGTGTAGCCACCTTTTCCTATTCCAATCGGTCACAGGTTTACCCCGACTGTAAAACCAACGGCGGTAGCGGTTACGGCTGCAACTGGACCTGCGGCAGCCTATGGTGCTCCAAGGACAACCAAAATCTTAGCGATGCGTCGATCTGCACGGTGACGAAGGAGGGCGGGCCGAGCTGCTAGTGCTAGCAGACGTTCGGCGCCTGTTCCCTTAAACAGGCGCCGCAGTCAGCCCGCGTCTGATGCTCAACGGTACCACCGATTGATGGACGGGCCCTACAGTCGCATTTACGGGCACATCGCCTGAAGCACTGTGGTGATCTCTATCGACGCCCTCGCTGCTTCATCAAACGAGTTGGCGATCCGAAGCAGATCGGTCTGGGCTTGGTCAAAGACTGCGGCAGGTGTAACGCCTCCGTCCAGGGTCTTAAGCAGGTTGACGATCACCGCTGCTGACCGGGTCAGTTCATTAAACGACGACTGTATCGATTGCAAACTAGCTATCGCCCCACTAAAAGTGGCGGCATCATGACGACCTTCGTCGAGTCCTTGGAGCACACTGATGATGACTTCGCCGGCCCGCGTCGACTGGTTAAACGACGCTCTCAGATCCTGCAAATCCGCCTGGGCTTTAGTAAATAAGGTCTGGTCTGCACGGCCACTGCCGATGGCCCGCAGTAACGAGACCACAGCCAATGAGGCATCTGTCACAGCATAGGTGGTGTTATTGCTGCGCTCCAAATTTTGTCTTGCGCTGACAAATATATCGGTGCCGCTATCAGCCGCTTTGGTACCGCACAGGCGCGACCGTCTCGGTACTCCATCGGTCGCACCCTGAGCACCTGTTACCGTGCCAGCGTCTTGCACCTGACTACCGTCAGCCGCATGAAAAGGCCGGCACGCGAGGATTAGCATTAGGTTGAGGACCAGTAACAATTGGTAGCGTTGAAACATCGATGACCTCAACAAACGCGGGCCACTTTGGACCTTCTTACCAGCCACCCCGACCGGATGACGCTTCAAGGGTGGATTAGGCCTTGGGATCCGCGGTCTTTCCTGGACTATTTGATTGCTTGATCTGCACGTCCATCGCCCGGCTGTATTCCAGGGTTCCTTTGATGGTCAAGGTGTAAACTTTGGGATCATCAAGCTTAGCTATTAGATCATTGGCTTCTGCACCCCAGGCGTCGCGCAGTTCCTTCCACATCCATGCCTGGCTGCCGAGCGAATTTTGGTTGTTTATATCTTCGAAAAATGGATGTTCATCGGTGCCAAAGGTATAGGTGAACGGGTAATTGCCCTTGGAGTCATGAAATTGGTAGCTATAGTTGCGCGACTTCGGATCCTTCCAATCTCCGGAACGGATCAGACCTGAGTACTTGAGTTTAGCATTGACCTGAATTTTGGCCGTATAAGGCACTCGAATGACCTGGCGATTGATCAGCCAAGTCGCGTACACCTTTGACCTTGGACCGACGGTCACCTGTCCTGTGGAGGTATCCGTCGTGGTGTTGGTCGTCAGACTGCTCGTGCCGAAATCCTCTTCACCGCCGAAGGAAATGTTCGCTGTCACCCCACCGCCGATCAATGCCTCAAGGCCGACCTTGAAGGAGGTCGATGCACCGACTCCCCAATTGATCTTGCTATTAGTCGATTTTGTGATCGTATCTGCTTTCGTCACCTGGTGCGCCAGCGTTTGCTGCAGTGGCGTGTCAGAGTCGGAGTTGTCGATGCTTTGCGTCCACGCAACCTCTGGCTGCACCGAGACCACCTCTTTGTGCGCACTATCCATCGTAAACTCAACGGGCGTCAATACCCAATCAACGAGGCGAATCTCCAGGCGGGTGCTGGCCATATTGGCTTTCGATTGCGGATCGGAGCCGCGATAGTTTGCCACCCAACCCGTTGGATCGTGACTTTTCTCGTCAAAGAGCATGGACATATCTTCTCCTGGATTCACACCTGCTGTGCCGGCGGCATAGGTAAACCCAAGCATATGTCCAAACAGTGCCGCCGGATAATGAATGGCATCCAAAATAGATTTCTTAATATCTAAAATCCTGCTCTGATCTTCCAGCGCCACCTTAACCTCGGCACTTGTCTCCATGCTCCTGCACGAAACCATCAGCGGCGACAAAACTCCAAAGACAGAAATAACCAGGGGCCAACGGCAACAGGCAGACTTCATGGGCATTCCTCTAGCAAAGTTGGTGCTTCCAAGCAGCGATCATCGAGCACTCCCAATCACGGAGCGCCCCCTTATCGGCATGTTCGCACCAAAACTTTAGACAATAATATAAACATATGATTTTAATAAACAAAACGGCCTGTTTTAGGAGCTCAGTTGGTGCGAATCGCACCATTTGCCTGAAATCTCCAAGCGACTTTGTCCCCCCCTAATCTCCAAGCGACTTTGTCCCCCCCAGGATTAACCTAATCCCTCAACACCACTCATGGATGGAGGGGGAGATGAACCCAAGGGGGCACTTCATGTCAGTCAGGAACCTAGTTGAGCTACGGATCATCGAGGACTTCCGCAGCGGTCGAACGACGAGAGCTAAAGCCGCCCTATTGCTTGGGATCACCGAGAAGTCGGTCAGCCGCAAGGCTAAGAGGCTGCGGGAGGAGGGCGCGACAGGTCTCAAGCACCGCAATCATGGTAAAGCTCCTGTTAATCGCGCCTGCGAGAGCATCAGGGCTCAGGCGATCGACCTTGCCATCACTAAATACTTCGATTTTAACATAGCTCATTGTTTCGACAAGCTTGTCGCAGAACACGGCCTCCTAGTCTGCTATGCGACCTTCCATGCATGGTGCCGCAAAGCCGGCATAAAACAGGGGAAACGACGACGCCCGAGTAAAGCCCGTCTCTACCGTGAGCGCATGGCAAACGAAGGTCTTATGCTGCAAATGGATGGCTCACCTCATCGCTGGAACGGCAAGGATGAATGGTGCCTAATTGGACTAATTGATGACGCTACAAGCGATATGCCAGCCGCTCGCTTTTATCCAACTGAAACGACCTGGGGATGCATGAATACCCTACGCTTAGTGATTGAACGCAAGGGCGTACCAGAGATTCTCTACACTGATGAAGCCGGGTGGGCAGGTGGCGGCGACAAACGCAGGTTTTTCTCACAGTTTGTCCGAGCATGTGAGGAGCTAGGCATTCGAGTCATTACGACCCCATCGCCTGAATCGAAAGGCCGTATTGAACGGGCTTGGCGAACTATTCAAGGGCGCCTTGTTCCAGAGCTAAGGCTGAACGAGATTCACAGTATGATTGACGCTAACCGCTATCTCGATCAGGTTTTCCTGCCCAGCTACTGGAAAGAAAGACTCACCGTTACGGCGCGGGATAGTACCTGCCGCTACCAACGCCTTCAACCTCACCTGAATCTCGACAGGATTCTATGTATGAAATATTGGCGGCAGGTACGACGTGATCACACGCTGTCCTTTGAAGGGCGCAAATTCAAAATCCTAGCCCCTCAGCTGGGCTCGCTGGCAGGAAAGGATGTTTCGGTCCATGTGGACGAGCAAGGCGCCATTACGTGGCTATATGGGCACATTGTTCTGGAAGTTGCGGTGATCAAAAGGCCACAACGTCAATGGACCAGCGTGGCCAGCTAAAGACAATCCCTTCCTATGCCGAAAATTGGAGGGAGGGGACAAAGTCCCTTGGAAGTTAGCGGGACAAAGTCGATCATTCCTTACACAAATCGGATCCAGCCGCTTACCTTAGGCATTGCGAACACCAAAACAGCAAGTCGCTCACGGGAGCGGCTATTTTGGACAAAAGCATACGGTGACGCTAACCAGATTGGACAATCGCGGGACTACTTCGCGACCGTGCTTTTGTTAGAGGCTTCCAAACTGGCAGTAGCTGAGCTCGGCGGCGCTTCATGCACCATTTTTTCAATCAGTGCCTGTGTCGCATCGACATTACAAGCGCTACCACCACAGCCGTAGATCCGCTGGATTCGCTTTATGTCGCCCGATGAAAGTGCGCGCGTCG
>CAIYRB010000170.1 GCA_903928445.1 uncultured Pseudomonadota bacterium
ATGTCGAGCCAACCCCAATTCAACTCCGTGCCATTCCGCTGATTCTCGCCGGACAAGACGTCATCGGTAGTGCGCAGACCGGCACTGGCAAAACCGCCGCCTTCGCGCTGCCTTTGATCCAGCGCCTGACGGAATCGAAGGTACAAAAAATCCTGCCTCGTGCCCTGATCTTGCTACCCACCAGGGAACTCGCCATGCAGGTCGCTGAAGCGGTCCACCGCTACGGACGCGAGCTGAACATCCGCGTCCTGCCGATCTACGGTGGGCAGGCTTATGAGCCGCAAATCCGCTCCTTGCAAAGGGGCGTCGATGTCGTCGTGGCAACGCCTGGTCGCGCCCTCGACCACCTGCGCCGTGGCACGATGAAGCTGACCGGCATCACCACGGTCGTCCTCGACGAAGCCGATGAAATGCTGGACTTAGGCTTCCTTGACGACATCGAGGAAATCCTCAAGGCGACACCCGCCGAGCGCCAAGTCATGCTGTTCTCTGCAACCATGGCGCCGCGCATTGCGGCCATCGCTAAACGCCACTTAAACGACCCCGTCCGCATCAATATCGAACGCGAAAAGGTCGCCGCCGGCGCTTCGCCTCGTGTCCGCCAGACCGCCTATATCGTCCCTAGGGCCCACAAATTAGAGGCCCTAGGTCGTCTCCTCGACCTGGAAGATCCGACCTCTGCCATCATCTTCTGTCGGACCCGTACTGAGGTTGATGAATTGACCGAAGTCCTGCGTGCTCACAGCTACCGCGCCGAATCCCTGCACGGCGGGATGAACCAGTCACAGCGCGAGCGCGTCATCAAACGTCTAAAGGCCGGCCAAGCCGACCTAGTGGTGGCCACCGATGTCGCGGCCAGGGGCCTAGACATCGATCACTTGTCCCACGTCATCAACTTTGATGTGCCGTCGGCACCGGAAGCCTATGTCCATCGCATCGGCCGGGTCGGAAGAGCCGGGCGTGAAGGTGTAGCCTTGACTCTGGCCCAGCCACGGGAACACCGCCTGCTAAGTAATATCGAGCGGATTACCAAACAGAAAATCAACATCAGCAAGCTACCATCCTACGCCGATGTCGCCGCACGCAAGCTTGAGCAGACCAAACAGGACGTCCAAGAGTCACTCAGCGCCGCCGACCTCGACCGCTACCGGCCGCTGGTTGAATCCTTGGCCAATGATAACGACATCTTCCAGGTGGCACTGGCCGCTTTGCGCCTCCTCCACATAAGTAACGAAACCCAGGGCAGAAAAGGCGGCACCAGCGCCGCGCCTAGTCAAGAGCCGGAGAGGCCACGCCAGCAGCAAGATCGGCCACGTAGCGGCTACAGCGAACGTTCGCAAGGCCATGGTGAGCGTTCACGCAATAATTCTGGCTACTAATATAAGCCAAGAAGCCTTGGAGGAGGACGGCAACCATGCGCGCACCCAGATCATTTAGTGGTCCGCGTAAAGTTGCCGTCCAGCCAGCTGGCAGTAAGGGGCGCGGCGTCTTTGCCATACTGCCGATTAGCAAGGGCGAAACCATTGAAATTGCACCGGCCCTGCTTATCCCTCGCGAAGAGAGCGACGAGTTTCTCGCCACCTTTTTAGCGCACTACATCTTCAAGACCGACCGTGGCCAGCGCTACGTCATAGCCCTTGGCTTTGCTTCACTGTTCAATCATGACCGCAAGCCAAACGCTGAGTTCTTTGTTGAGCGCAACCATATCCGCATTGCAGCCATCAAAGCCATCCGGCCGGGCCGAGAAATTACCGTGGATTACGGCTGGACCAAACAGGAATGGGCCACCATCGGCGGTGTTTCCACCACAACAGGCGCTGATTAGGCTTGCGAGCTACGGGCTGCGTGGTAGGGTGGCGCTCTCTCAGCTCACAGGCACAAGGCCTGGAAGTCAAGGCTCTGAAGGCACCGAAGGCAGGATCGCAATGGATCGGAAAGTAAACCCCCGGGGACGAGTCGTAAATCTGCGCGCGATCGGCAGCGACCGAGGTCCGAAGGAAGACGGCCCAAACCAAGAGGTCGTGGGTATAGCCTTGGGCTTCCGCCTAGTTTTTTCTAGCGAGGCCGAGGTATGGACGGTCCGCGGTATCCTGCGCGACGGTTCCCCATCGCGCGATGATATCGGCGAACTAAGCTTCATCACCATCCCAGGCGACACTGAGCCGGCCACCGCAGTCACGGGATTTCTCGCCCCACCGCCGCCGTACACCTTAGCCATCGGCGAAGAGTCTATCTTGCAGCAGCTGCGCGGCATGCTCGTTCAGCTGGGTTACGACCAAGAGGGGTTTTACGCCTCCCTCGGAATCGGCGGCAAGCCACGTTATTTTGAAGAATTCAGCCAAAACTAGCAATGCCCTACGTGTGTCCAGCACGAAGCGGAAACGCTTTCGTATACAGATCCTTACTATTTTTTTGCTGGCGCACGCGTTGCTCGATGGCCTGCTTGAGTCCAATCGATGCCGTGGGCCAGATATTGTGCACTTCGCGAGGATCTGTCCATAGGTCGTATAATTCTTCCTCTCCAAGTCCTTGATTGAACTTGAGTAGGTACTTGTATCGCCCCATGATCAGACCGAGGCCGACAAATAGCGTTTTTTCGTCGATGTCATTGTAGTTTTGCATGTAGATCGCCCGACCCTCAGGCAGTACCTGATCGAGTGGCGCTCCGGTCAGATGATCCATATACCCGCTCACTGCGTCAAAGTGCGGCCTGGTCAAAAGCGACAGAAGGGTCGGGATCAGATCCGCATTGGAGATGGACTGGCGCGCATTAAGCCGCAGTTGGCGCACAATAGCATTGCTCTTCGCCAGAGCCTTGGGCAGGTGAATCCAAAACGGAACCCGGGCCTCTTCATCATAAAAAGTATTTAAGTGGCCGTAATATCCATGTTCACCAAAAGCCTCGCCGTGATCTGAGGTCGAGATGATCAGGGTGTCATCTAGCAAACCCTGCTGTTCAAGCTTCGCTAAGATCAGATTCATCTGTCGGTCATTATAATGAATTGAATTATCATAGGCGTTGGTTAACCTAGAATCGCGCCAAAGGTCGCTTTCGTTATCAAAAAAGTACGGCGCATGGGTGTTGGTAAACTGAATGACGCCAAAGAATTTTTTCTTTTGGTCGCGCTGCTTGAGAAAATTGGCAAATGCTTCGGGAATATTTTTATCGTCCAGAGACTCAAACCGATCATTATTTTGTTGGGCTTGACCGCTCAACTCCATGTACCAATTAAAATCCAGACTATTTGTATCTAAAAACCGATCAAAGTTGCCCCAGTGCATGGACTGCGTCGATATCAGAAAGGTCTCGGCGAGATCAAAGGCTCGTCCGTAGTCGAACACCAATGGCTCACGATGCAGCAAGGCACCGCTCTGCGACGGGACAATACCCGTAAAAAAACTTGGAAATGCGAGCATCGTCCGGGTGGCATTGGCGTAGGCATGATCGAAGCGGACAATCCGCTGCGAATGATCCGCGAAGAACTGCCTGAGCAGAGGCGTGGTATCGCGAAAATAGCCATAGGTTGACTGACTTTTAGCGCGAAGACTCTCGTTCAAAATCAGCAGTACATGATGTGGCAACGGACCGAGCTCGGTGTTAACGTTAACCCGTGCTCCAGAACTGACCACCTGCATCTGCTCGCCACCCCGGATCTTGTTTTCAATCGCCTTGGACAGAGAGAAGAGCGAATCGACGTCCGGCGTAAAAGCATTGGGCCCCATACGGACATTATTATGAAAACCAAGACAAAGGATCGCTCCACTGATCGAGCTAAGCCACAAATCACGTCGGCCAGCAGCGACCGCCCCCTGCTTGGCCGCATGGAACAAATAAGACGCTAGGCCTGCTGCGGCCGCAATCAATATCGCCAGGTAAGCAGGTCGCAAGGCATCTTTAACGTAGATCCAACAATCTGCGGGCTCGTCTAGCAGGTAATCAAAGGTAAACACATTCGGCAACACACTAAAGTGGCCGAGGAAGCCAAAGGCTCCAAAAATAGTTGCCATGTAAAAAAGCGCAGCAGAACAGACTAAAACCAGGCCGAGAACCTGGCTCTTACCGAGGCAAGCCCGAGCAAAACCGAGGAATGCATACCAGGCGAGCGTGATGAAAACGATGCTGCAAAGGTAGTAGGCTTTAAAATCGATGGGAAGTTTTGCTAGGTCTGAATAACGCAGCATCAGATCAGCACCGACCACCAAGAGCGGCACCGGTAAAGCTAGGGCGAGTTGTTGCAACCGCCTTGGTCTCAATGTGTCTGCCTGCATAAAGATCTCATCCTAATTGCGGCGGCAACCAAGCTTATCCCTGCTTTGAGCCACTATACCGAACCTACATGCACGTTTATTGCCAACAGCTAAAAATATGAAAATACAAGGTTTTTTACTGTTAAAGCGACTCCGATCGACTAAAATCCAGACACCCGCCTTGATATTAGCCAAGCTTAGCAACCTGGCGCAGAGTTGCAACTGCTGTCACCTGGACGGTTTGACCGCGCGCCCTTAAGCCTCCCGCCAACGCATTAGACCTTGGTTTTTCAAGCATAACTCATATAATCAGCACCTAAGTAGAGGGTCCCATGCGCGCGATGACAGTCCTGGTGGTCGATGACGAAAAGGTACAGCGGGAAACCCTGGCCTCGATCCTTACAGACGAAGGCTACCAGGTCCTCACGGCAGGAGACGTACCCGCAGCAACGCAGATTTTACGCGATGCCAGTTGCGACATCGTCCTGACCGACTTTCGTATGCCTGGCGGCACCGGCCTAGACATCGCCCGCAACGCCCGCGAGCTTTGCCCCGAGTCGGTGTCCTTGATCATGACCGCGTATGCCGACGTCCAAGGGGTGATTGAAGCCATGCGCATGGGCGTGCTTGATTACCTGCTCAAGCCACTCAACGTCGACTCGCTGCTGCGCCGCTTAGCGATCATCCGCGATCGGCGCGACTTACAACTCGAGGTTAACTTTTTACGTAGCGAGATGAACCGCAACGTTGACCGGGGCACCCTCCTTGGGAATTCGCAAGCCATGCTGGATATCCATAAAGTGATTGAGCAGGTTGCCGCAACGCGCGGCACCGTCTTGATCACAGGCGAAAGCGGCACCGGCAAAGAGGTGGTCGCTAGAACCATTCATCGCATGAGCGCCCAGGCGGCGAACAAGTTTGTCGCGATTAACTGTGGCGCACTGCCAGAAAATTTGCTCGAAAGCGAGCTGTTTGGCCACAAAAAGGGCGCCTTTACCGGCGCCATCGCCGATAAAGCCGGGCTGTTTGCCGTCGCAAGCGAGGGCACGCTATTTCTCGACGAGATCGGCGATATGCCAAAAAACCTCCAGGTCAAGCTACTGCGCGCTTTGCAAGAACGTGAGATCACCCCAGTTGGCGATACCAAGCCCATTAAGGTCAACCTACGAGTCGTCGCTGCGACCAACCGTGATCTCGCTGCTGACATCGCCCAAAACACCTTTCGCCAGGACCTTTTTTACCGTCTCAATGTGGTCGAGTTAAAGATGCCGGCACTGCGCGAAAGGCCCGACGATATCGCGATGCTCGCCAGGCACTTCATCGAAAAGTACACAAAGGAACTGGGCAAACCAATGCGCCCTTTATCCAACGAAGCCTGCCGCACCCTGGTACGATATTCCTGGCCAGGCAACGTGCGCGAATTGGAGAACATCATTGAGCGGGCCATTATCCTAAGCAAAAGCCCTGATCGCATCGACGTCGAGGATCTACCTGCATCACTCCATCAAGCGCCAATGTTAAGCAGTTCTCCGTCAACGTCAATTCCCGTCAAGCTGGATGAGGCAGTACGTCAATTCTCGCGCGACCACATTCTCAACCTGTTGACGACCGTTGACGGCGACAAAAAGGAAGCAGCGAAGGCCCTAGGCATGAGTCTATCGAGCCTATACCGCAAACTTGAAGAGCTAGAGATCGTCAGCAAACGCACGGACGACGTTAAGTGAGGTGGCCTCGCCCGCTGCGCCGCATTGGCTGGCGCATTTTCACACCGTTTGCCGTCCTACTCGTGTCTATGGCCTTGATTTTCAGCCTAGTCGGTCTGCAGTTTGCCGACAAAAGCACTAGAAACAATGCCAGCAATGAGCTGCGCATTCTCTCCGTGGTGCTATCACGCCAGGTCGAGCACCAACTCAGCCGCATCGAAGAAGGTTTAACCTCCCTAGAAAACCACGGCTTTCTTGTTCAAGAGCTAAAAAAACCGGAGCCTAACCGCGCCGCTATCGAGGAGTTTCTGCAAAACCGACTGACGATGATGCCGCTGTTTGAAGATCTAGCTGTCTATAACCGCTTTGGCGTCTGCATTGGCGCGACTGACCCGTCCTGGTATGAGCGCAATAGCAAACAGCAACCGTTCTTTGTGTCTGGACTCCGCAACTTCAATTTCTCTGACGTCTTCACTTCGGATGATGGCAAAATCCAGCTGGTTTCAACCCCGATCACCAACGGTACCGTAACCAAGGGCGTGCTGGTCGGCCAGGTCAATATGCTCTCGATTTACGACACCATGGATCAGCAGCTCGGGATCACGCCGAACACCGACGCCTTTTTGATCGATTCGGCATTGCGATTCATCACGCCGGGAAAGGACGGAATCGAAAGGCCGCTGGAGAGCCACCTGATCGCCACGGCACTGATCAACCATCTAAAACAGGAATTCTGGGTCGACCAATACCGCAACTTCGAGGGGCAAGAGGTACTTGGCACGGTGGTTCGCATTCCAAAAAGGCGCTGGTATGTCGTCGTTGAACGCGACCTCGCTGAAATCAATCGTCCGATAGAGTCCGCGGCGAAAGCCCTGCTGATGGTCTTCATCTTGTTGGTCGCAGTGCTGATGCTACTGACGTATTTGCTCACCAGGTCCATCACTCGCCCCTTGATGACGGTGGTCCAGGGGGCGCAACGCTTAGCCGAGGGGGATTTCCATCAACCCTTCGTCATCCCCCAGGGCATCGATGAGCTGGCATTTCTCGCCGCGGAGTTCGACCATATGCGAGCCAAGGTGGCGGCTTTCCAGGAACACATGATGGAAAGGCTGGAAGCCAGTGAACGCAAGCGCCTAGAGAACGAGCGGCTTGCTGCCATTGGTACGTTAGCATCGACCCTCGCCCACGAAATCCGCAATCCACTGAACGCCATGTCATTGCTCCTTGCGCGCCTCGAACTATCCAAAGCACCAAGCGAAGCAAGGGCCACGGTCACCCGGGATCTACGCGGCGAAATCCAACGGCTCGACCGCTTGGTATCAGACATTTTAGATTATGCCCGTCCGCTCAACCTAGAGCGGCGCGACACCGACCTGCGGGCTTTGATCGGCTCAACTCTGGAGCTCTACCATGGCGTGTTCGAACAAAAAGGCGTGACCTGCGTCGTACGCATGCCAGAGGGGCCCGTGACGGCGCGCATCGATGCTGACCGCGTCAAGCAGTGCTTGGTCAACCTGCTGCAAAATGCTGTCGAAGCCGTCAGCCACGGGGGGCAACTAGAAGTCGAAGTCACCCAAAATGATCATGAAACAGTCATCGCGATTCGCGATGACGGCATGGGACTACCGCCAAGTGCCCCGGCAGGCCGACTCTTCGACCTATTTTACTCAACCAAGGACAAGGGCTCAGGTCTTGGACTCAGTACGGTCAAGAAGATCATCGACGCCCACCGCGGCCAGATCAGCATTACTCCCCGGCCGGCACAGACTGGCCAAGGAGTCCTGCGGGGAGCCGAGGTCCGCTTAGTATTTCCCAAAAATTCCTATTTCTAAGAATAGGCCTGGGAAAATTCCCATTTTTGCGACGCCCGCAGCGCCAGCCTCAGAAGTGAATACGTGTAAATTCAATGCATTACACTCAAGCAACCAACTCGGCCAAGTTGGCAGCAAACGTGCATTAGTAAGAACAGGGTCGCCAATCGGTCTAGGTTGGCGGCAAAACAACAAGTCCAAGGAGTCTACTATGCAACTACGTAACATCCTCGTCGCCGCTTCCTTTTCCGCCCTGGCTTCCGTCGCTGTCGCTAAAGCCGCGAAAGAGCCAAACTGCGAAGTCAGCGGCAAAAAAGTCCACGTGAAAGACGAAAAAGCCTGCACGAAGAAAAAAGGCACCTGGTCTGCTATGCCTGCGGCCGCAGCTCCTGCAGCAGCAACTCCTGCTCCTGCTGAAGCCGCTCCTGCTCCTGCAGCTGCCGCTCCTGCTGAAGCCGCTCCTGCGAAGTAATCAGCATCTGCTGAATACAAGAGCCGCTCCTGTCAAAAGGAGCGGCTTTTTTTTGCCCGTCGCTGGAACCAGAGGACCCAAAGCTAGCGTGGAGGGCCGATAGCACTAGCTGCGCCTTCTAGATACCAGCAGGTTCGACAGTGATGCCTGGCAGAGTTGGCGCAGTAGGCACGAAGGCATCGGTCGTTGGCATTTTAATGTCATAAGCCAAGCCCATCAGACGCATCAGCTTAATCACCTGCCAAGTCAGATCAAACTCCCACCATTTACGACCCGCCGGGCAAACATCCGGAAAGGCATGGTGGTTATTGTGCCAGCCCTCGCCAAAGGCCAGAATTCCAACCCACCAGCAATTGGTGGAAAGGTCGGGAGTATCGTAATTTCTGTAACCAAATTTGTGGGTCGCGCTGTTAACAAACCAGGTGACGTGGTAGGTAAAGCAGGCCCGCACGAACACACCCCAGATGACATAATCCCATCCACCCACGGCGAGTAGTATCAGCCCCAAAACGACCTGGATCATGATTTGCGGCATCTCACCAGTCAACCAGTTCATATAGGAGTCTGAGGCGATATCTCTGGCGAATTTGCGTAATTTGACGATGTCGCGCAATTCGGGATTGTAGTAGCACATCCACGAAATATGTGACCACCAAAAGCCCTGCCTGGCGTTGTGCGGGTCCTTGGACGTGTCGACGAAGGAGTGGTGCATCCGGTGATCGGCGACCCATTCCAACGGACTACGCTGCAAGGCCAACACACCGCAGGTAGCGAGAACACGCTCGACCCAGCGCGGCGCTTTGAAGCTGCGATGCGTCAACAGACGATGATAACCAAGCGTAATGCCGATCATGCCGGTTAGGTAGTACAAGCCAATGGCTGTGAATACAGCGCCCCACGAGAAAAAGTAAAAGGGCGCAATGATGGCAATCAAATGCAAAGCGACGAACCAACCGGTGATAAATTTATCCAGTTTGAGCGAACCCGCGACCGCACCAGAATTTGCTGTCATATCTGCCGGCGCTTGCATAATGAACCTCCAGTAATGAAACGACTGCCTGAGTCAACAGCCTAGCTCCGTCTTCGGCAACTTGCTGTAACCGAGGGGTACGCCTTTTGTAACAACCATGTAAAACCTTAAAACCCTAATTTTAAAGCCTTTTACAAAAAACCGCGGCCAAGCCTTTTACCTAGCTTTGACGATCCTTTTACATAGAACTGCCGTCAAAAGACCGATGCAGAGATTATACTTGCGATGCTCGGCCCTGAAATCGGCCCGAGCCGCGCGCACTCACTAGGAGCATCCTATGTTTATCGTTTGGTTTTTCATCGCTCACTATATCCTGTCGATCTTCTGCCAGACGTTCTTCCTGCATCGCTACGGCGCGCATAGGATGTTCACGATGAACAAATTTTGGGAGCGTTTTTTCCACGCCCTAACCTATATTTCGCAGGGTGCATCCTATCTGAACCCACGCGCCTATGCGCTGCTCCATCGACTGCACCATGCCTATAGCGACACCCGTCGCGATCCGCATTCACCGACTCAGTTCCCTAACGTCATGGCGATGATGTGGGCGACGAAAAAGCGCTATGAGGGTTTCTGCAAACGCATGGAACAGCTCGAAGACCGCTTCGAAGGGGGCTATCCTGAATGGCCTCTGATAGACAATATTGGGTTTAGTCGCGTCTCGGTTTTTGCCTGGGTAGGTTTTTACGTCGCGATCTATCTGATTTTTGCCACCGTCTGGTGGCAGTGGTTGCTACTACCGCTGCAGTTTCTGATGGGACCATTGCATGGCGCAATCGTTAACTGGTGCGGCCACAAATACGGCTATCGCAACTTTGCCGTAAGCGACGAGTCACGCAATACACTGTTTTTTGATTTCGTGACGATGGGCGAATTATTTCAAAATAACCACCATCGTTTTTGTTCGTCGCCTAACTTTGCCAAGCGCTGGTTTGAGATCGATCCTTGCTACTTGGTCATCCGCGGCCTGGCTTTACTGCACGTCGTCAAATTGAACGAAGTCGAAGCACCTTACGAGCTTGACGGAGTGGAGCAAGAGCTATCTTGGGGCGTTCCACAAGCGGAAGCTAAAAAGGCTTGACTCCTCAACCTTCAAAGGCTTGGCCGCGAAAGGCCCAAGAATGGGCCCAGGCCGTCCTCTTTCTCGATCGTTCACGCCCAGAGAGGTTGCGCCTTGCAGCCTTGCTAGCTTCGGCTGAAGCTAATTTTGCTCAGTTGCAGCTTCAAGTAGACCTTGAGTTCAAACAAAGGGTGAGAGAGCTCGAAGAAGACAACCAAAAATTACGTGCTGAGACCCAGGACCTGCGTGCCTCTGTGCAGGAGGCCAAAAAGCGCCAGGACCAAGAGGTGGGGTTGATTCGCGCCAAAGATGCGGCAGAGCAGGCTAGCCGAGCAAAGACCGCATTTCTTTCCAGTATGAGCCATGAAATCCGCACGCCTATGACGTCAGTTTTGGGATTTGCTGAACTTCTCTCGCATGACAATCCCAGCGCCGAAAAAAGACAAACCTATATCGAGAAAATTCTTCGTAATAGTCGTCATTTGCTCGCTCTCATCGACAATATCCTCGACCTATCTAAAATAGAGGCGGGCCATTTATTACCCCATTGCCTTCGCTTCTCACCCATCACCGAGCTTGTACAAACCGTGGACCTCATTCGTGACCAGGCTGAAGCGAAGTCCCTAAGTCTTACGCTAGAATGCCTAGATCCATTGCCGCAAACGATGGTCAGCGATCAGCTGCGATTTCGTCAAGTCCTCATCAACCTCCTTGGCAACGCCGTAAAGTTTACTGACTCGGGGGGCATTACGGTTACCGTCCATATGCGCCAAGAGCACAACTGTCCGATGCTTGAAATTGCTGTGAAGGACACCGGAATCGGCATCCCAGCAGCACTTCAAGCAGCCGTGTTCCTGCCTTTTTCCCAGGTCAGTATCAACGGCACTCGCGTCAGACCTGGCACCGGTCTCGGCCTGACCCTAGCCCGCAACATCGCCAGGTCTCTGGGTGGTGATGTTTGTCTAATGGCAAGCGCAGAGGGAGCCGGCAGTACTTTTACCGTCCTGCTCCCATTAGACCTATCGACTCGGATTGCAAAGACCAAGCATGACTGAGTCCTGGGACCCCAAGTTCTATATTCGCAGCCCAATGTTTGCCGCACTGACCAGCGCTGCAAGGTATTTCAGCCACTGCACCGACTGGCCCGGACTAGCCGACTACAATGCAATGGCCAAGTCCTTTGATCTCCGTACTGCCTCGGGCTCCGCTTTGGATTTTGTCGCTGCCAAGCCTAAACCGCGCGGCAGCCTTCGGCGCCAGGTTGCCCAAGCAACGCAGCTGCCATATGAGGAGCGTATCTACCAAAAAGGCGAGGTCTCGACCCGTCTTCGTAGTTGGCATGACTTCTTTAATGCCTTGGTTTGGGCTACCTACCCAAAAACCAAGGCGGCGCTCAATCAGCGCCAAAACGCCGTGTCCTGTAAGACCTTGGTCAGAGGTCGAGAACAAGATCGTCTAGCCATGTTTGACGAAGGGGGCCTGATCTGTTTACAAACGCCGTCTTCAGAGGCATTCGTTCTAGTGTTTGGCCATGCCTTGTTTGAAAGCTATATGCACGGGCGGATGGAGGTTTATGGGATGACCCACACTTTAATCCAAGCCGAGACTTTTACACCCTGCATCGACTCTGCTAAACTTAATATAATCGATACAGAAATGGCCCAACACATCATCCATGGGCGTCTTTGGCGTCCCGATCAAAGGCCTGGCCGAGCTTTATTAAGCACCGTTAAACTTACTAGCTTCGTCGATCATACCCGCTAGCCTGGCGAAGCTGAAACTAAACTCCCACTTTGACATAAACCATTGGGTTTCATAACCTATGCTCTGAGCTATCCTATATGCTTTAGCAAACAGCACTCCATGGTGGTGTGCCCGGTTGCTAAGTGATTGTGTAATTCTTTAGGAGATTGCATGAAAAGCAAAGTTTTTGGTACCTTGGTCGCTGGCGCAGTCACTGGCCTCATGCTCGGTACTCCGGCCATGGCGAAAGACAAGAAAGAACACAAAAAAAAGGACAAGGGTGCTTGCACCAGCAATGAATGCGCCGGCAAAGTCGCAAAAGCCGACGGCACTGCTGCCACCAACTCCTGCAAAGGCCAGGCTGTTGAAGGCGTCACAAAGGAAGAGTGTACCAAGGACGGTAAAGGCGCCTGGAAATAACTCTGGGGACCTCGTCCAAAAAACTGTTTGCGATTGCAGGCAGTCCCGTTAGGGTGCGTCAGACGCACCCTTTTTATTTTGGTGAGACGATGACCTTATCTTTACCGCTAGGCTTTGGTCTGGGGCTGCGTGAGCCTCACTATGCCTGGACCTTACAAAAGCAACCGCAGCTCGACTGGTTCGAAGCTGTGACAGAGAACTTTATCGGTAGCGGTGGCAAACCGCGGCGCTACCTTGAACAAATCCGAAAGGATTATCCAGTCGCCCTGCATGGCGTGGGCCTCTCCATTGCCAGCGTAGACCGACCAAACCTAAAGTACTTGGCTGATCTACGGCAGCTAGCCAGTGAAATCGAGGCGATCTGCGTCTCCGATCATTTATGCTGGACCAGGCACATGGGTCAAAATTCCCACGATCTGTTGCCCATCGCCTTTACCGAGGGCGTACTCAAGCATGTCATATCACGGGTCCAAGAGGTTCAAGAGCGGCTCGGACGTCGCCTATTTTTGGAGAACGCCTCCGCCTACGTGGCCTTTGCCCGGGCCGATATGGACGAGTCTGAGTTCCTTGCCGCCCTGTGCCAAGCCACTGGCTGCGGCGTCCTACTAGACGTCAACAACCTTTACGTCAATCAGATGAATTTAGGTGTCAACACTGCAGGGTACCTGAGCAGAATCAACCCTGAATCGATTTGCTACATGCACCTAGCCGGTCATTCGCTGCTGCCGCAGGTTCGTGTCGACACCCATGACGCTCCAGTTTGCAGTATGGTTTGGGATCTCTATAAACAGGCGGCACAGCTTTTCCCCACGGCTGCAACCCTGCTGGAATGGGATGGCCAAATCCCTGCCTTTGCCGACCTGCGGGCAGAGCTAAGTAAGGCCGAGGCCATCCATGCAACAGCTCTCCAATCACCTAGGCTTCCTGCCTTGCATACCATGACCATGCGTCAGTCTGCGGCAGCGGCCTCGCACCAGCTGGAATGGCCCGAGTTGATCGCTGGCTTCTGGCGAATGGCCACGAGCCAATGCCATGTGGCACCGGGAGACGAGGCTCTCGGCATCTTGGCTAACGACTTAACAACACCCGCTGTGGTTGGCATGAATGTCTATGCCGACGCCTATCTTTTGCGCTTGCAAGACGCCCTTTGCGGCATCTATCCGTCCCTGGTCTACGTCCTCGGCAAGGCGAGGTTTTTTGATTTAGTCGGCGACTTCCTTGCCGTACATCCACCAAGTGAAGCGTCGATCAAGTATGTTGGCAGGCCTCTTGCTAGCTACCTACGCAGCGACCGTCCACCTTTGCTTGAAAGTGACGGTGTGTCAAACCAGCTTCTAGCCGATCTCGCCGAGTTTGAGTGGACCACTAGCGATCTCATCGACTGTCATAACGGTCCACCCAGCGTTTCGGCTTCAGCACTCACGGCGATTGCGGCGTCTGAGTGGGAGCATGTGCGCTTTAGTTTTACTCATTGCCTGCGCCTGGTACAAACGACCTACGCGGTCGCACCGGTGACCTCTGCCATCGACTGCGGTGAAACACCTGACAGGCCAGCTACGGGTGACTTTCACTACCTTTTTTATCGCCAAAACGAGGTAGTCTCATTTCTCGAACTTGACCGCCCGGAAGCCTGCTGCTTCAACCATCTGCATCAAGGCGACACATTTAGCGCTGCTTGTGCGGCAGCGGCCCAATTGGCACCAGACACCAATCAAGAGCATTTGATCCCAAGGTTGGTTAACTGCCTGCACCAATGGCTACGAGTTGGATTGATTGTCGCCATCACAGGCAGCGACGCATATGCCGCTAAATCGCCGACTGCAAGTCTCGTGAAATTGGCAGTGTCTGCTAATGCCACCCCCTAAGACTCTGGAATCAAATGCAGAGTTATGTCGCCTAAAGTCCGCTTGGGCAAGCGCCGAGGACCTGGTTGTGCATTTCGTCGGGCAATAACCCACGAGGTGCTCGAACACACAACCAAAGTCGTTGGAGGCTACCAGTATGGTTCGTCGTCACTCAGTCTCGGTGCGCAGGTCGACACTTCTACTCACCGCTGCGGTCTTGAGTGCTTGCGGCGGACACCAGGTCAACGGATCAAAACACGGGAGTAGCGACGCTAGCGCTTCTGATCCCGAGCTTGTCGAGGTGCCACCACGCGGTTACTACGATGCCCTGGTTGCCACCACCATGCAGATGATCGACAACGGCACGACCACTCCGCCGACTGGCACCGCAGCAACCACAGCAGCTACTGCGCTCCCCGAAGCCGCAACAACCACAGCAGCTACTGCGCTACCCGCAGCTGCAACAACCACAGCAGCCCCAGCAGCCACACCGACCCCAGCAGCCACACCGACCCCGGTCCTCCCAGCAGCCACAACAGCCCCAGCAGCCGCAACAACGACTGCATCGAATGCACCGGCAGCATCGGCGCAGCTTTGGGTTAACTTCGACGGAGGAACTATCACTAAGGGCTACGCCGTTGGCTCTTCCTTCTTACTTTGCAAGGACTCCGTCACCATCGCTCCCATCGCGACATTGACTGACGGCGACAAGGCAACGATCGTCGCTGGAGTCCAGGGATATTTCACAGCCGCAAAGGTTGCCCTCCAAGTCACAGCAACGAAACCCTCCTCGGGAAGCTTCACCACGATTGAGGTCGGCGGCTCCATTACCGACCTAGGCTGTGCCGACCACGGCGAATACGGAGCGTCGCCACTGGACCTTGGCAACGCAAATAAAAATGATATCGCCTTTGCGTTTAACAAAGCTGGTATCAGCGACCAACAACTTGCTGTAAACATCGCTCACTTGGCTGGCCACACCTACGGGTTGGCTACGTCCACTGACCCAACTGATATCATGGCCCTCTCACCAACCGTTGATACCAAGGGGTTCGGCACCAGCGCTGTAGTCGGCTCCACCGACACACAAAACGAGCCAGAAATTCTGCAGAAGGCTATTTCTTCGACTACACCGTCTGCAACGACCACACCAGCGGAAACGATCTTGCCACCCGTCCTCGCCGCCATCCCAGGCATTGACCTGGTCATCGCCGAAATCGCAAAAATGACCGGTGACCACGGCCTTGGCTCGCTTCTACCGCTCATCAAGGCACTCCTGCCTATCGCCCAAAGGATCGATCCAAGCGACATCGAAGGTGTCCTTACAGACAACGGTATCTACACAGCCGGGACTGGTAATACAGTGACAAATACCGTCAGCGGCAACAACATCAATATCACCATCAACGTCGACAACAGTGTCCACAACACCAACCAATCCAACTTGCCACCGCAGCCCGTCGCAACTAGCAGCAACAGCACCAGCAGCAGCAGCAGCAGCAGCGACAGCAGCAGCACCAGCAGCAGCAACGGTGATAAAGCTAAAGAATGGGGCTGTGCCTGGATTTTTAGCGTCCTAGAACACGCCAAAGGCAAATTAGGCCACAGTGGACCATCGTGTCGTTCTCCAGCCCAGACCGCGAACCAAAGCGGCACGACCGACACGGCAGCAACAGCAAAAGCTGGCACGTCGAAAGCCCCAGCCAGCGCAAGTGCCGCCGCAGCGACACCAGTCGATCCAGCAACCGCACCGAAAA
>CAIYRB010000171.1 GCA_903928445.1 uncultured Pseudomonadota bacterium
A
Source organism: uncultured Pseudomonadota bacterium (assembly GCA_903928445.1). Lineage (GTDB taxonomy): Bacteria > Bdellovibrionota_B > Oligoflexia > Oligoflexales > CAIYRB01 > CAIYRB01. The sequence goes on from CAIYRB010000171.1 coordinate 2, forward strand.
TTGTTCTCAATACGAAAACAACCGACAAGTAGTTCATGACCGCAAGAACAGCGGTTGCCACCTAACCAAGGAGTCACCTATGTCTCGTATCAACACCCCCGCCTCGATCGAAGCCTCTCCCGCTGCCTCACAAGGCATGCTGGAAGCCGTCAAGAAGCAATTAGGCTTAGTGCCAAACTTGTTTCGTGTCATTGCCAACAGCCCAGCCGCCCTTGAAGGCTACCTTGGACTCAACGGCGCTTTAGCGAAAGGCAAGCTAGACGCCAAAACCCGCGAACGCCTAGCTTTGACCGTGGCCGAGATCAACCGCTGCGACTACTGTCTGTCGGCTCATACCTACCTTGGCAAAAACGTAGCCAAGCTCGCCGACGCCGAACTGGACGCGAATCGGGCCGGCGAATCGAGCGACCCAAAGGCCGCCGCTGCCCTGCGCTTTGCTTCCAGCGTCGCCCGCGAGCGTGGCCATATCTCAGCTGCCGACCTTGCCGCAGTGAAAGCGGCTGGCTACGACGACGCCGAGATCATCGAAATTGTCGAACATGTCGCACTGAACACTCTGACCAACTATATCAACAGCGTCGCCGCTACTGATATCGACTTCCCCGTGGTGAAGAGTCGCGGCTAAATAGCTAACGGGGTTTGCGAATGCGCCGCAGTCCCGAGGATTCGCGTATAGCTTCGGGGCTGCCGAGTGGCAGCCCCTTGGAGGAGACCAGATGCCACGCCCACCGGTACCGGCGCTAATATTACAGTGATTTACTGGAAATCATAGCCAGGCTTTTCGGATTTGGGCTAAACACGGTCGCGCTAACACCGATCTGCTCACGACCAGGCAAGGCCAGGATGGGCGCCCCAACCTAGGAGACTCCCAATGCCCCGCCTTAGGACTCAGCTCAAGCCAGCGACGATCTTTCTAGCGATGGTCGTGACCGCGTCGATCCTAGAAGGATGCGGTCGCAAAGTGGGGAGTCTTGCGACGTTTAGCGGCGGAGTGCTCGGTGGCGCAGAGTACTATCAAGGGACCGAAGGGCTAAACGGCAATGAGCTAAAGTCTCGGCTGCATATGATCATTCGCGATGCCATGCGACTAAATTACAATCAGACGATAAATGAATTACAGTTTACTGATCAAGATGACCTGCATCCAGATCGGGTCATCATGATCTACAGCGGAAAGTCGCTGGCCGCAGCTGGGGATGGGACCGCGTCAGACTGGAACCGCGAGCATATTTGGGCCAAGGTGCGTGGGTTTCCCCATGCCGATATGATTCCATACACCGATCTACACCACCTCAGGGCTTGCGAGGTGACGGTCAACTCTACGCGCAGCTCCATGGACTTTGGCGAAGTCGCCGCAGGTCGAGAGGTGACCGATGCACCTGGCGTCCGCTATGACAGCGACCTGGGCATTTTTGAACCGCGCGACGAGGTCAAGGGCGATATTGCCCGGGTGATGTTTTACATGGATGTGCGCTACCAGGGTGACCGCGCCAAGGAGCCTGACCTGCGTTTGGTCGAGCATCTGCCCGCGCACATACGCAACGGGGTGGACGCGGACGGTCATGGTTACTTCGCCAATTTAAGTACGCTGATCCGGTGGCACGAGCAGGACCCAGTCGATGATCGCGAGCGCCGCCGCAACGAACGGGTGTGGCAGGTCCAGGGCAATCGCAACCCGTTTGTCGATCATCCTGAATTCGTGCGAGAGGTATTTCCCGCCCCCTAATCAGATTTGATTAAGGTTTAAGCAACGGTCCAGCCTGTTGCTGAGCTGACGTTACGGCAGGGCGAGACCGAGGTCCGCGCTGAGATCTCTTTAAGGTGTGCCTGCAATGTCCTTGGATATACGATGAACAGCCTAACCACTGCTTTTCGCATCTAGGTTGTGCCGCTCGGCCACCACCAGATCGACATCGACACCGAGGACACCTGCGATCACCTCGTTTGCCAGGCCTCGGGTCGCAGGTGAGATGAGCATGGCTCGCAGGTTGGCCAGAGTAGTGTGCGCTTTGCCCTTCGCTTCGCCCTCTGCGATACCCTCTGCGATACCCTCTGCGATACCCTCTGCGATACCCTCTGCTTTACCCTTCGCTTCGCCCTCGGCGATGCCCTCTTGCCTTGCCCCGTTAATCTCAGAAGCCCAATGATGCTGAGCCTTCTCGCGCAGACGAGCAATCTCCCGCGCCTCTTTATCCGCCGAGACGGCTTCGAGGCTTTCCATCGCCACTTTTAAAGCAGGGTTTGTCATGCATGCCTCCCTAATCTTGGGATCAGACGGTGAGTTAAAAAATCCAAGCCAATATCCGAGGATTGGATTGCTATCATCAAAACATCCAGCCCGTAGCTTTTTGACCGCCTTAGGAATCTCGAAAAAATGCAGCTTCATTTGATCCCTAAGCTGGGGCATCGCCTCGAGCCCAGAATCAACTTGCCGCAGGGCGTAGCATACATGAAAATCGTTTGGACGGTGGTGAAACTGGTCTTCTGCAAGAAAAAACAGGACGTTGCTGTCGGCGACCTCGGCGTAATCGCCGCCCTTCTTCAGTGAGTCGACGGTCATCCGTGCGCCGTAGTATGCGGCTCGCCGCCCCAAGTATTTATAGGACCGCATCTGCATTTCGATATCAATCCGAGTGCCGTCGGCAAGCTCGGCATGGATATCCAAAATGGTGCCTTTGTCGCCGATCACTTCGATAGGTACGTTAGGATTGATCACCTCCAAGTCTATAACCGGAACCTTCGGCTGTAGCGCCGCGTTGAGCAGGCCAATAAGAGCTGGTTTACTACCAGGCCGGGTCAACATCATTTTGAATACGGCATCGTTCTTCGGATCAAGTAAATCATATGTGCGGCTCATGGAGACTCCCTTCGTTGGTGCGAAGGAAGGTGGCACGCCGTGATGGTGGTTAGGAAACGACCTATAATGAAGTCCGGGTGCGACCCCTATTTGCAGCTTGGCCTAGTAGTTATATCCCGAAGTCGGAAAATATTTTTAGCTATTACCTGCGGGCCTGTTGGGGGGCTAACCAACGGGACCGTTGACGCTCCAGGACTCGGGATTGCGGGGCCTTGCCCACCACCCTCAGGCATGTCTTAGGATTGTGCTTGCAGGTTACTGCCGCAGGCCTTGATCCGCTAACCGTAGCGCGGTTCCAGCCAGCGTCACCGAGAGGTCGGTGTGGAGTCCGCGGCGGCAGGGGACTCGGCCAAAACCAAATGATCACTTTGATTAGCCGCCTTGCGGCGCTCGTCTTGACTGACCGGGCTCCACAAGCACCAAACCGTCAGCTTTTAGCCACGTCTGGCTATGTCTAGATTTCAGCCAGGTTGTCGATCTTTTGGCCACCTTGGCCCCGCCTTAAAATTCAGATCAGGGCAGCCACTCCGGAACGAATGTCCAATTACTCAATAATTTTGGCGCGCGTCGATCTGGCCATCCTTTTGCTTAAGGCAGGCAGCAGGGATGGCCGGGTGTGCGCTTCCCTTTGAACTGATCGTGCAACGGCAGCTGAAGAAGAGGGCTCCAGTGGAAAAGCCAGTTGATTTCGTCACGACTCACCGAGCAAGCTTTCAGGAGATCGACCAGTACGGCCACCTGAACACGATGTATTACGTCTCCTATTTTCTAACGCACAGGTTTACTGCCCTACGCGAGCGGTTTGAACTCGGTCTCCAGGCTATTCATGCCCTTGATATTGGTCTGTATACAAAGCACATGGAATTGAGCTTCTTGCGACCAGTAGTGGGCGACCGCGCATTCTCTATCTCGTCATCAGTCACGAGCCGTACGGAAGAAACTTGCCGCATCGAATGCAAAATGTTTGATGAGCAAGCGCGAACTCTTGCCACCTGTGCGCTTGATCTAACATGTGTCGATAAAAAATCAGGCAAAAGTGTGCCATGGCCGGAAGGCTTTCTGGAGCGGTTTTATGAATAACATTTGGGGACTTGCAATTCCAGGTTTAGCTATGAAAGCGGACGAGCTCCCGTTTATTGACGGTCTTCTGCGCCTTGAGAACCCAGAAATTGGTAGCGGGCCAGATTGGTCTGGACGAGAATACTCACTGATTGATGTCGCTTCTTTTCACGCCAAAAATATCGCAAAGCTAAACCTCAGTAAGGTGGTGGTCATTGGAATGAGCATGGGAGGCATGATTGCTTCCATTATTGCCTCGAACTTCCGCCAGCTGTTACCGAAAAACTCAACTTTCCGCCTCCTAGTGACCTCGGCTAATCTTCCAGATTGCCCTGCGATCACCGCCCAAATGTTACAGGAGTGGTCGACGGCCCGCCGTGGCGATTTCGAGAGCTACAAAAAAGTTCTATCACCTTTTTTTCCCATGAGTTTACGGCAAATCAACAGGATATAGTCGATCAGTATTTTGCTTATAGAGGTTCCGGAGCTAATAATCAGAGCACGAAGAACCTCTTCCGTCAAATCCATGCAATCCAAACTTTTGACGGTCGTAGCAGCTGGAGCCAGTTAAATCCCGCCGAGGTGACTGTTGTAGGCGGTGGCGATGACCAAGTTCTGGGGCCTGCACATACGACCGGTCTTCGTCGGATAGCTCCATTATGCTCTCACCATGAAATCTCCACTTTGGGACATATGGTTAATCTTGAGCGGGCAGACCTGTTTGGATTTGAGATGAAGCTATGACCATTAACGCCAAGATGCGGTTAATTACGCAAGTAAGCATTGAGCAGGAATGGGCATACCTTGTAAACGAAACACTGATTGGTGAGCAATGCATATTGCCACTACTAGAGACGTTAGCTGCCGAACCTAAGGTTAACTCTGGCCTTAAAACTGCTGCATTCAACACCTGACAAGATCAACTTAACGAAGCCACCCATACCCTGGGAGATAAACATGCAGCCCATCGAGTACATTGGAGAAATCCCAGTTCGCTTTGCCGACCTCGACCCCTACGGTCATGTCAATGCGACACACTACTTAGACTATGTGGTGTCGAGCAGGTGGCTTTTCGCAAAGGAAGAATTGTC
>CAIYRB010000172.1 GCA_903928445.1 uncultured Pseudomonadota bacterium
CGACAAGACTTCGTTGAACCTCCCCTCCCTAAAGGACTGACTTTTACCCACAAGTCCGTGACATACTGAAATCACATGATTTGCAAAATGGGCCAGATTTAATGTTTTCATCTGGTTACGGTAGATGTGGGTAAAAGTCAGCCCTAAAGGACAGGGTTTGCGCAGACCACTGATCAACCCGCAACACTTGCCACGCAAAAGATCTGCGCCCCCACCTGCGGACAAGGGATACCCATCGCCTCCAGCCGACGCACCGGAGCCCGCAGTACTTTGGGCTGAAAGCCGACACGCCGCAGCAGAAAATCCAAACTGTAGCGATTAAACAAAATCTTATGTTGAGGATCGGTCGCCCCAGACCAGCGCTCTGGCCTGAGTATGCGTTCCCACGATGTTGTATTAGGCGTGCTTAGGACCAGCTGGCCACCGGGGCTAAGGAGCGCCCGGCATTGGCTAAGAAACTGCACCGGCGAATCGAGATGCTCCAGCAGATCAAAGGCGCAGACGAGGTCAAATCGTTGCTGCTGGGCGCCGTTCGTGCTCGGCGACCGCGCCAGCTGGGCGGGCCAGCTCGCGTCATCGAGATTGAGCGTTTGAAAATGCCAGCCCTCTGGCCGCACATCGGGAGATAACAGATCGACGCCGACGACATGGCGAGCGCCACCGCTCACCCACTGCTGACAGAGGTAGCCAGAGCCACAGCCTAGATCGACGATCGCCTTTCCCTGCCAGCCGGTTGGGAAGGCGGCGTCCTTGGCCAGCCAGGTCCAGTGATCGTGATCGGGGGCACGGGCTCCGGTCGCTGCGGACGGGGCCTGTCGGAAACTGTTTTTATCTATGGTTACTTGCATTTGCCGCCACTATTGACCGGTTGGGGTCGACTCATGATCAGCCGACCTAGCTAGTTTGACGGAGGGGCGGCAGAAAGCCTATCGCAAAATCACTGCTACCGATACCTACGTGCTGACAAGCTGTTTCACCCAGCTTCAAGCTGTGACATCAGGTCGGCTGCTCTAGCAATCGACCCAGTTCGCCGGCAAAATACAGCGGCAGATGATGACACGTGAAAGTCACTGGCGCTACTCCAGCAGGCGTCACGACATCGTGCCGCGCCTGCTCCACTAACGGCGGCCCGAGACTAAATTTGACCGCACGCGGACTGCCGCGGGCCGCGACGAATTGCAGCAATGACTTCATGGCGCCAGATTTTCCACTCTTAACCTCGATCGGCACAACATGCGAGCCGCTTTGGACTAAGAAATCCACCTCGGCATTGCCCACCTTACCTTCGCGCAGCCAGTAATAGAGAGTTTGTTGATCGCTGGCAGTACCCAATTCCACCAGGTGCTGCGCAATGAACTGCTCGGCCAATTTGCCTTTGAAGAATAGTGATTCATCCAGAGTCGTGAGGGGCTGGCGGAGTCCTGACATCCGATTTAGCAGTCCAATGTCCAGCCAGTAGGCCTTAAATACCTTTTCATCGAGCTGGGCGGCCAAGGGCACACCATCGCCATGCGAATGAAAAGCCAGCCGCACCAAGCGCGCCTGTCGAAGTAAATCAATGCAGGCGCGCACCTGGGCTGCTCGGTGATCAGGAGCCAGCACTGATGCCTTGATCTTGTGCCCGATCTCGCGCGGCAGACTATCATAGACGCGCTGCAGCAGTGGCAGGTGCGTCTTCTTACTGTACTTGGCGAAGTCATCGCGATAGGTGGCAATGACGTTATCTTGAAGCTCGCCCCATTCCTGCCCGCGCGGATTCTCGGCGTGATAGGCCACCACCTCGGGCATGCCGCCGAGAATCGTGTAGGTGTGCACAAGTCGTATCGCTTGTGCGTGGGTGGCTGCCGGCCAAGGCTGACCGAGTTGGTAGCTTTCGATCTGCCGCAAAAGCCAATCTTCTCCCTTCGCAGTGAGGAATTCCGCGAAGGTCAGCGGCTGCATAAAACCGTACTGGATGCGTCCCACCGGCATGGAATACGAGTGATCGGCTAGCTCGAACTCCAGGAGTGACCCTGCGGCGATCACTGGGAGGCTCGGCCAATCCTCGTAAAAATAGCGTAAAGCCGCCAATGCACGCGGCGTGGCCTGAACCTCATCGAGAAACAGCAGGCCACCTTTGTCATCAATCGACGCCCTAAGCACGCTTTCCAGGTTGCTGCGGATGACTTCCATGTCCAAAGAGGCAAAAATAGCGTCCAGATGCGGATGTCGCTCGAGGTTGACCTCATACAGGGTTAGCCCCTGCGCCGCAGCGAAGAGTCTTACTGCGGTAGATTTACCCACCTGCCTCGCCCCGCGCAGCACAAGCGGCTTGCGGGTCTGGGATGAAACCCAGTATTTTAAGTAAGTTAGGATGTTTCTCCGCAAGAACAACCCCATGTTTTATCATGAACAAGGATAAATGAACGGGATGTTTTCGTCAACTTCCTGGCAGCGACCTAGAATCCATAGCCAAACACCGTCGATATATCTGTGGGGTCCGCGACATTTTTCAGTTGCTAGCCGACGGCGTGACTCCATTCGTCAAGAATTGGCTTACAAATGCATAAAAGCAAAAGCCGGCGCAACGGCCGGCTTTATACAACGTGTTCTGCATCAGCTCCGCCGCCAATGCGCGGCCCTACCGCAGCAAACTAGAGGCTCTCGATCTGCGCATCCAATACCGCGACGACCGCCGCAAGCTCCAGGTTTGGCACCGGAGCGAAATCGACACCCACGCGCGCCTCGGAATTGGCGGCGACCGCACCAACAAAAGCGCGTACCCGCGCGACGGCTCCGGCATATTCCAGCGCGTTAGAGCCATCGGCTTTGCGTTCGATCACCTGAGTCGACACAGTGCTACCATCGCGTCCGACTTGGTGGATGGTGATGCGGCCGGAGTCGAGGTCGACGGTGCTATCGTAACCAACGCCCCAATATTTACGCGAATGGGTGCTCAGCAGTTTCAGGCCGTCTTGGTTGGTCAGGGTGACTTGTTTGAGTTCTACGTGATTGCCGCGGTATCCGGTCGGGGCAAAGATGAGGTCGTTGTAAAACACCAGCGACGTCGCCGTGCTGCCGTCAACTGGCAATGTGATCGTGGCTTCAGCGCCAGCGAAGGTGCAATCAAATGAGCCGACCACCGGACCTACGTCGGTGCTGACAAACAGGTCGTGCGCATTGATATAGGCTCCCTCGTCGGTGACGACGGCGCCAGCAAGCCCAGCAGGATTCAGCAGCTGACCTTTACCGGTGAAGTTGGCTCCGCTAAAGAGTTTGATCGCGGCGCCCTTGGCGACAAAGACGCTGCCGAGAGCGATGTTCAGCTGGCGGTTTTCACCCTGGCCGCCTGCAGAGCTGACGCTCACGCCACCAAGGTCCTTTTCACTGGTAATGCGGCAGGCCGAGTCGACCAGGGGTACGGCGGCGTTGGCGACAGCAGTAAATGGTGCCGCTAAGACAGCGACCAGGGACAAAGAACGAAGTGCTTTCATGGGTACTTTCCTAAAGGTGATGACAAGTCGGCGACGAACCAGGGTCGCAGCCGCGGCTGTTAGACTCGTCAACGGTATATAGAGCGCTTCGCAGCCAAGAAAAAATAATCTTTTCTTATGGCCAAGATCAGAAGGCCTTATACGTCGAGAATCTCACCACAAGCAGCACCTTAGAGACCATACCCTAGTCTACCAACTCCGCAAATACGCCAAACTGACACCGTCAGAGCGCGCCGTATTCTTGTTGGCGCCAAAGGCTGCCTGCCTGGACAAGCTCAAGCGCCAACTTTCTACCGGTGAGATCAGCCAATCCTGCGTCAAAAAGGCCGAGTGATTGAGCTGCTCCGAGTCGGCCTGGACCACGCCGTCGCCACGCAGCGAACCGCGCGCCAAGAGATTGGCACCAAAGGTCGTCTTGCATGCAGTCGAAAAGACGTAACCGGCGGTCAAGGTCGAGCGCGATGCCAAGCCAGGTTCATAGCGCAGGCCGTCGTAAGTGTGCGGCAACGGCTTGATCAGATTAAATGCGGCGCCGGCCAGCCAGTCCAGTTGTCCAAACCAAATGTCGACGCCGAGTTTAGCTTCGGAAAAGCCGGTCCCAAAGACATCGAGCTCGGTTTTAAGATCAGCGGAGTCATGGATGGAGTGGGTCATGGATTGCTTGTAGCCGACCAGCATTTGAACCTGGGGAATCAGCGGCTCGGCCATCGAAGCCATGACCAAGGCATAGCGTGCTGCAAGGGACGGGTCGCCAAGCGAGGTTTGCGTCGCTTCCTGGCGACTGTTGCGCAGCCAAGGCAAGGTTCCGGTGACAAAGGCCCGCGGCGAAAAACCGTGGCCATACGCCAAGGTCAGGGTGTCTTTGACGGTCGGTCCACCCGAGGTCGAAAAGCGGCCGTCGGCGTCGACGTTTTTAAACGCCGTGGCTCGGGCAACACCGACGTAGATCTTATCGACCTCGTTTGGATACAAGATCAACGGGTCGTCGCCGCCACTGCCGCAAGAGGCGCAGGCGAAGGCTTGGCTGGATCCGAGCAGCAGGCCAAGCAGTAGCCCAGCGACGAGGCGCCGGCGCCTCATGGCGCGGTCACCGCCACGGTGGCGGTATCTACGCTGCCATTGACCGTAGCCGTAACCCGGATATCCCAGGGTCCACCCATAATCAAATAAATGCCGTCGATGGTAAAGTGACCGACTTGACCTGCGACCGGGACTATCTTTTGGTCTTTCATTGCCGTGCCGTGACCCATCGTCGTCATCCATGGGACGACGGCGACGCTGTCGACGCTGATCGCCTGGTGATGGTTGGCATCGTAAAAACTGAGCGTGGCGGCAGAGGTGGCTGCCGATTTCGGCCCAGTCGTCCAGTCCATTTTGAGAAAGAAGGTCCCGTTCTTGCTGGCCACGCCTTCCGTGCTTGCAGGCATCACGGCGGGTGCATCGGCCTTGCTGTGGGTCGAACAGGCCTGGCACAAAAACACACATAGGCTTAGTCGTAACAAATACTGCATCGGTGCCTCCTCCTTTCATGCGCTAGGCCGTTAGGCTCGCGCTGCGCAACTCATGCAAAGTCCGGTAATTTGCAAAAAGTGCTCGGCTAACTGAAAATGCATAGTCGTCTTCACGTGTTTAGTAAGCAGCAAACTTAACTGCGGCGGCAGGTCAACCTCCTGCGTGCTATCGCAGGTCGAACACGCCGCGATCATATGCAATGTGGCGTCGCAGGCGATGTGACGGCAAGCCATATAGGCACCATCGGAGCCAATCTTGTGTACGAGTTCCACATCGGTGAAGGCATCGAGAATGCGGTAGACGGTGGCTAAATCGACATCGACACCTTTGCCACCTGCGTTGATCCGGTTGAGGATCTCCTTTGGCGATAGCGCCGACTTGCTTTGTGCCAAGCATTCCAGCACAGCGAGGCGCGGCTTGGTGATGCGCGCGCCAGATCCTTTCAAGATCTCAACGCTGCGCTCGATGAAACCGGCGACCTTTCGGTCTTGTCCGTGATCACACTTGTCGCTCATGTCACCCCTGGCTCGGGCCGCTGCGGATATAGACCGCTTTTGTCTACAACTTAGACTATGGCCAATCGTCTAAAATAGGCTAATTGCGATCAATTCGCAATATCAATTCGGCGTCCGTTCACGAGTCCCGTGCATCCAGGTCCAGCTGAAACATTTTGGTCCCTACCGTCAATGTCGGCGCCGGCTCTTCGATCGGTGCCGTGAGCATTGACGCCAACGGCAATAAGAGTACGGTAACCATTCAAGGCTCCGACAAAGATGACTGCAGCAACGTCTTGGACGGCAATGGTCGAGCCACCGTAACCTGCATCCCAAAGCACTGATATGGACTCTTAGGTCTAGGTATGACCAGCCTCCCCATTCTCTATTCGTTTCGCCGCTGCCCTTATGCAATGCGGGCGCGAATGGCGCTGTGGATCAGCGGTGCTCGGGTGCAACTGCGAGAGGTCGAACTCAAGGCCAAACCCAGCGCCTTGATCGCCGCCTCGCCGAAAGGCACGGTACCGGTATTGCAGCTTCCTAGCGGCGAGGTCATAGGCGAGAGCCGCGAGGTCATGGAATGGGCGCTCACCCAGAATGATCCGGAGCATTGGTTAGGCAGCGCGCAGCAGCGAGCCGCGGCGACCACCCTGATCGACACCAACGATGGGACGTTCAAGGGCCATCTGGACCGCTATAAATATCCCGGACGGTATGCCGGGCAAACGACAGAATCGGCGAGGGCCGAGGGAGAGGTCTTCCTCCAGACCCTGGAGCGGTCCTTGGACCGCCAAGCGTTCTTGGTCGGAGGCCAACGGTCGCTGGCTGATATTGCGATCTTCCCGTTTATACGGCAGTTTTCCCTGGTGGATCCTGGGTGGTTTGCGACCTCACCCTACCCGCATCTTCGCAGCTGGCTCAGCGTCCTGATCGACTCGGAGCTGTTCGCAGCAGTCATGGGAAAATACCCACCGTGGTCGGAAGGCCAAACTCCCATCGTCCTTGGCTACTTGCCTTAGATCGTGGAGCCTAGACGCACCATGAATCGAGTCAATGTTAGCCGACCTCAGGGGAATAGCCGTCGACAACCTCGCTCTTTTCTTAGAGACTGCCCATTCCCCCCCATGGCGACACCGCCGCTCGACCACCCAGGAGCTCCTTCTTGATCGGTACCGTGATCGCAATCCTTTGCTCTTTTGTCTGGTCCGTTTCGATCATCTTGTTTAAGAAATCGGGCGATGAAGTCCACCCCGTACTACTGAACCTTTTCAAGAACTGCGTCGGCCTCGCACTGTTTGTACCAACGGTCCTGCTGATTGAGGGAATGCACCTGCCCAGCATGACCTGGTCGCAGTTTTGGATCCTTGCCCTCAGCGGCATGATCGGTATCGGGGCGGCTGACGCCATGGTCCTAAAGGCGCTTAAGCAAGCCGGCGCCTCTAGGCTGGCCATCGCCGAGTGCGCCTATTCCCCTTGCGTCATTATCCTGTCGCTATATTTTCTCGGCGAAAAGCTAACACTGCCACGATTCTTCGGCGCTGGCTTGGTCGTCTTAGCCATCCTATGCGTCTCGATCACCAAGGAATCCCTGGTGGCGTCTGGCAACCGCATTCTCAGCGGCATGGTTTGGGGTCTTGTCGGCATCATGACTATGGCCATCGGGATCGTCATGATCAAGCCGCTGTTTAGTGAAATCCCCTTGTTTTGGATCATCACCATCCGCCTAGCAGCCGGCGTCGTCGCCTCGACCATGATCTTTGCCGGCCTGGAGCAAAAGCGCGAGATCACCAGGGTACTGTTTAACGTGCCGCAAAAGGGCGTCATGATGCTCGCCTGCGTACTCAGCACCTATGTGTCGATGATGCTGTGGGTCGCTGGATATAAATTCAATGATGCGACACTCGCGGCGGTGCTGAATCAGACCTCGACGATCTTCACCGTGGTCCTTGCCGCCTTGATCCTCAAAGAAAAGTTTACGCCGCTCAAAGCCATTGGCACGCTGCTCGCCACCTCTGGCGTGATGATCATGGCCCTCCTTTGATTGATATTAAATCAAGCTGGCTTGGACGAAAGATCTGTGTTCGCCTGCATTTGGCTGCCTATTTGCTCCAGAAGCTCTACAACTTGACCGACCGCCAAGTCGAGTATGTGATGAAGGACAACGCTGTCTATCAGGTGTTTTGCGGCCTCGGCATCGTTGGCAGCTGGCATGCTCCCCACCACACGAAAATCGAGGCGTTCCGAAGCCGCCTGACGCCGGAAACGCAGCGAGCACTTACCAACGAGTTGGTAAAGTTCGCGGTCGTGCTGGGCTTTGGCGATGCCAGCGAGGTAGGTGGCAAGATGAAGAAAGCGTCGTAAGAACCGATGGTTTTAAAGAAAAAGCAAAGCGGGATGGTCCACGGACGGCAGCCGGCGATGGACGACGCTGAAACCTCTGTTGCACAACGCGTTCAGACCAAGGGCTATTTCGCGCCAGCGACTAACACTACTACGTTAAGTATTTAAGAGGAATTTCGAAACAAACTGGGTCGCCAGATAGAATGCGCTCCGCAGTCCGTGCAGATGATCTCGCGCATGAGTTGGTTGAGCCATCTACGGATCTGC
>CAIYRB010000173.1 GCA_903928445.1 uncultured Pseudomonadota bacterium
ACACGCACCATACATTTGCCAAATCGAGCGGGTATTTGGTGAACGGTGCTGACCGGCACGGTTTGCCTAGGCGGTGCCCCGATCTGTGGCCCACGCCTCGGTGTCAGTAGTCGTCAACCTGTGCTTAGCTGATCGCTTACATAATATCGTATATTTACTAAAAAATCGCAGTCTGATAGGCCGGATGCTAAGACGAGACATAAATTGTCTGGTCCTGGCTCTTAAGTTTGCGGTCGGTCAATCCGAAGGGTATACTCAACTACCACTACCAGACATATAATGTCTTATACTAGTAGTAAGGGGCGAACGATGTTCATGGATACAGTGAAAAAACTGGAACGGGTGCGCCACCTCTTGCCTCCGGTCTTCGAGATTGGAGAAATCGCTCGTTTTTTCCCCGAAAAGGCAGCGCCGCGGAAATACTGTGAACGTCTTGTGGAGCACAAAGTCCTAGTTCGGCTTAAGAAGGGAGCCTATGCCTTTACCGAGGTAAATGCTCTTGTCGTCGCCAACTACCTTGCTCCCTGCTCTTATGTTTCTTTTGAGACAGCACTTAGCTACTACGGAATGATTCCTGAATTTACACCGCTGATCATGTCGGTTTCGTCGGTGTCCAGACACAGGTTTTTTTCAACTGCGGTTGGCAGCTATGAATACTTCCATCAGCGTCCTGAACTTTATTCCGCAGGAATGGATAGGATTATGGTAGCTGAGCAACTTCCGCTATTGATCGCCACGCCTGAGAAGGCGCTATGTGATGCATTGGTTCGGCGCGGCGAGCAATATCATACCAAAGATGCTGGCTTCATAGGAACCTTGTTGCAGGGGTTGCGAGTGGAAGATGACGCAATTGCAGGTCTGGATCGTGGACATATCGAGATCATCGCAGACCTTTACGCCAGCCGCGCCGCTGAGCTACTTCAGCAATATTTGAAGGAACGCTATCCAAAATGAATAAGGCTATTGAAAAACTCGTGAACGCTTCACGCCATGAGCATCCAAGGTTCCGTGATCAGCGGCTGCGAGAAGCGCTACAGGTTTTGGTACTTCTGGGACTCAAGCGGGCTGGTTTTTTTTCGTATGCGTCGTTTTATGGCGGAACGGCACTCCGGATGTTACATGGCCTTGATCGTTTTTCGGAGGATCTTGATTTCTGCTTGCATCCAAAAGAGCTAAAAGATGTGTTCGACCTCGGTAGCTATGCGCCAGTCATTGAGGAAACCCTGGCGTCGTTCGGGTTTCAGATGCGAATGGAAATGAAACAAAAAGCTCGTCCCACACCGATTGAGTCAGCTTTCGTGAAAGGGGGGACGTACGTAAATTACCTTGCAATCGGCGAGGTCAGAAGTAGCTCAAATCCTGCTCAACTGACGAAAATCAAGATCGAGGTTGATACAGCAAATCCAGAGGGCGGCATCAGAGAGCTGGCTCTTGTGGCTGAGCCAGAGCCCTTCATGGTGCAGACGCTTGATCGCAGTTCGCTCTTTGCCGGAAAATTGCACGCCATAATGGCAAGAGAGATGGCTGGCCGAGTGAAGGGGCGTGACTTTTATGATTTCATTCATTTTGTTGGGCAGAAAACTCCTGTAAACCTCGTTTATCTACAAGCGAAAATGGTCGATTCCGGCCACCTAGCTCCCAGCTCTAGCCTGTCGATGTCTGAGTTTCAGAGTATGCTTTTAAAAAAACTGGATGCTACAGATTTTAATCTGGCCATCCAAGATGTACTTCCTTTCATCTATAGCGATCAGAAGCGGACGGATACGCGCAACTGGAACGCTGAATTCTTCAAAGCCATGACGAGGACCCTGATGCCAGCCCAGGGAACCGGGTAAAGATCGATGTTGATACGGTCATGCTAGGCGTTGCTGGGGGGATGCACGAAGAAGAAGCCCGAATGTGGTGAGGTTGCGCGATTTCGAAATCTGGATCCGATCACCGATGACGAAGTCGCGAGTCTTGTCGAAAGCATCGCCGCCCGTGTGCGCAGTCTTTGCTATCGAGTAGGACGGAGCCTCTCGGCCCCCGTCCTCTCACACCACCGGACGTACGGTTCCGTATCCGGCGGTTTGCAATCCCTGTCTAGCTTTAGTTAGGATTTCGAACAACGAGACCAATCCTCTGCTGGCCCAAAACTTGCGGGAGAATATGGAGTTCATATGTCGGCAGGCACGAAAAAACGCTGACTTTTTGCTGACCGCCGGTTGACCCCGGCGTTGCCGGCGCTGACGCCGTCTCGCCCCAGCGGGTATCTGCACAACCTTGGGACATTGTCAGCAAAGCACCACGTAGCGACCACGGGCGCTCTTGGCGAAAGAAAGCTACGTCATCTTGTATTTTAAAGGCCCAAATAATCATGATATCATGTATTTTTACGTGGGTAAAAATGCAGATCCAAAGGGCAAAATGCTACGCGACATACTTTTATCACTAGAGAAATGGTCTTCCTCGCCGACCCGGCGCTCTCTCGTTCTCAGAGGTGCTAGGCAAGTGGGAAAGACATGGACGATTCGAGAGTTGGCCAGGCGGCTCGGATTGACTCTGGTGGAAGTAAACTTTGAACGCCAGGTCTCCGCGCGCCAAGCTTTTGATGGCGATCTGGACCCAGAGGTCGTGCTGAAGAACCTTGAAATAAACTTAAACACGGCGATCAGCCGTCAGAACACGCTAGCGCCAGAAACTAGCTACATACGGAACAAGGGCAGATGCCTCGATCCTTCGCGCTAGGTCCGGTCACAACAGCCTTTGCACGCCAAGCGCCTCAGCCTTAGCTGCACATCTCCGATCTTTAGGGCCGGTACCTGTGCTGATATAGATCGCTGCCGGCATCTTCTCCCAGTGGCGAAGGTCGGGACGTAGCGTATATTCAGCAACGTCGCCGCTTTTCATCATGACTGCCGCGCCCCCTTCGATGCTGAGCTTGCATAATGCACCACCGTCTTTGTTGGCGGCGTGGAGGGCACAGCCACCGACCATGATTCCCGCTCCAGCAGCTGCGGTGGAGATGCTATAGATCAGCCCGAAAGGCATCCGGACCCAACTTTTGGCGTGCAGCAGCGGATGATAATTGTGGCTGTGGCGAATGGCGATCTTATGAAACCAACTGGTGGTTGGCACCAAGATCCCGGTGGCATCGACGCAGGGTGGGTCAAAAGGGCGTTTGGGTCGAATGGTAAAATAGCCGTTGGTCGAGTCCATGAAGTTCATCGACCAGTCGAGTTCGGGGAAATGTCCTACCGCATCGATCCGCCATGTGGCGCGCTTGGTCTTCGTATCGATCGCTTGGACTTGATGCAGAGCAAAGGTGCGTAGTTCCTGCGACGTTGACTCGGCCTTGCTGAGCCATAGCCAGAATGGTCGGGCCGAAAAGCCTTCGCGTGGTTCATTCTCCCAGAGTACGGCCTGCAACAACGCGTTGACGGGGTCTTGGCCATGATTGTAGACGGCTGCGACTTCTTCGCTGTAAAGCTTGTTGAGTTCTACCGATGCATCATCCGCTTGGTGTAGTCGCAGATAGGACAACGATATCAAAAACGTCAGATAGCCGCGTTCATAGCTTTCCAGCACATAGTCTGTGACGGTACCCTCGGCCACGAAAAGCTCGGCGGTCTCTTTCATCAATGAATAGGTTTTGTGGCGATAGTCAACTCGGGCCTTGCTGCCAATTGCAATGGTCTCGTGAAAGCAGCTATTTTGGAACAGCTCGCTGATATGGTTCAGGGTCTGTACCTGATCGTCCCAATCGATCTCGTCCTTGATGTAGTCACAGCGCGCAGGTCCTGATTCTGGCATTGGCCCTGCATGCCTAGTCGTCACGCAGCCAGATAGCAGCGCGGCCCAAACGGTCAAGTAGCGAACCATGGTCTTCATAGGCGACATTCTTTTTAGCTGAAATATTTGAACCATAAAGTGCTGTGCACTGGAACTCGTAGGCCGTCAATTGTCATGTTAGTACAGGATAGTACATGATTGTAAAAGCTTTGGCACCCTAGGTACCACGCCTATCTGGGGCTGCGGGCTCGATGCAAACTTTCAACGGTGGCGACCTGCCTGAGCTTTGGGGTGCACTGCAGTCTTCTGGCGAACGACAGTCGTCGCGACGGAGGCATCGGTGGCGCAGCAGACATGGACTGGAATCGAAGCCTTGCGCCAGCGACCGATTGAGCATGCGCTGCTCAAGACCTATCACGATCTGATCGAAGAGCTGCTGCGCCTAGTGGGTCATGGCCTCATCTTTGCGCCGGATGCTGCAGCCTTCTTTGCCGGCCATTGTGACCGCGTCGTCGCCAAGTTGCTCGGATGCCTGCGGCAAACCTACGGGAGCGCTCATCCGGGACTGGTTGATCAGCCAAATCGCGGCCCTTGGCAATTCAGCTGCACTTTCAGATTTGTGGCTACACTTCAGGCCCTGCGGCAAAATTTTAGACAGAACGGACAGGTCCCATGGGCACATCCCCAGGCCTCTAATAGGCGACATGGGCTTGGTTTTTCATCGATTGCACACGCTACCCGCGAATTCGGCATAGATGTTGCTCTATGGCTTTGGTGAGTTTTGGACTTCTCACCGGAGGTGGTCATGGACACTCCCATCATATCTATAGTGTTATTTTTCCTGGCCGGTTTTTTTGGCGCTGCAGGGCAGTATCTGTACAAGTCCGGCGCGGATGCCGCAACAGGTGGGGCTCTTTCCTACCTTCTTAACCTCCGCTTGGCACTAGGAGTAGCCTGCTATTCGCTTGTCATGGTCCTCTTCGTAGCGGCTTTCAAACGCGGCGGTTCGCTGGCTGTTCTCTATCCGGTCTACGCGACCACTTTTATCTGGGCCGCGCTAATCAGTTTGACTTTTTATGGAACACCAATCAAACCAATCAACCTTGGCGGCATGGCCTTGCTCATCGCCGGCATGTACTGCATGGGGAGGTAAACCAATGTCTGAGAATCATCGTCGCCCAATTGCCGCGAGAGAGCTTAAACTATCGCACCGCGTTGCTTCTGCCTTAGCAAAGGCCGGCCTAAGCGCCAACAGCATCTCAGTCATGAGTGCCATTTTTGGAATAGGAGCAGGACTCTGCTTCTGGAGCACTGGCTTCAGCGCGCCTAGTGGAGCGCAGCAATCGTGGCTATGGATTGCTGGTGCTTTACTGATTTTCCTGCGTCTTTTGGCCAATATGTTTGATGGCATGGTAGCAATTGCGACAGCAACGTCATCTGCCGTTGGCGAGCTCTATAACGAACTTCCCGACCGCATCTCCGATTCCGCCATTTTACTTGGCATCGGCTATGCGGCAGGTGGCAGTCCAACATTGGGCTACCTCGCGGCTCTGATCGCGGTGGGCACTGCCTATGTGCGAGCCGTAGGCAAAGGCGCTGGCGCACACTCGGATTTCAGCGGGCCAATGGCCAAACAACAACGCATGGCAGTCCTAATCGCCCTTAGCTTACTGATGAGTTTTACGCCAAACCTGAGCCTGGCGGGCTATGGCCTGCCGACCTGGAGCTTAGGCCTGATATCTGCCCTTGGCGCATTAACCATCGCACGACGCACCGTCAATATCGCAAGAGCGCTTGGCAAGCAAGCCCTCGCTAAAGGTGAAAATAATGGATAGTTTACCCATGTTCGCCTCAGCGCATAACAATGTTTTCAGTATTATGACGCTCGCAATTGCTGGTCTTTTAATCATCGCGAGTGGCCTCAGATGGTTTCTCGGCAAGACTGGGCGCTTGCAAGAAAGTCTGAACACTGAAATAAGGAAGCGCACTCGCACTTGGTATGTCATTGTCGCTTTTATCATCGCCCCTATGATCGTCGGTCCAGGCTGGACTGTCGCAGCCATAGCCCTACTGAGCATGTTTTGCTTTTCAGAGTTTGCCCGAGCTACGGGTTTAGATAAAGAGCGGCTGATATCGTATTTGGTCATCTTAGGCATCGTTGTGGTTACTATCGCGGCCCATGCTAAGTCTATGGCTGTCTTTCAGGCCATTCCTATCTTATTTTGTATCGCGATCGCAGGCAGTGCGATACTAGCGGACCGGCCGAGTGGCTTCGTTCAGCGGGTTGGCTTGAGCATCTTCGGCTTCTTATTCTTTGGCTATGGCTTTGGCTTCCTATCGCTTATCACGAGTGACCCGCGCTATCGTCCGATTCTGCTCCTGCTAATCATTGCTGTCGAACTGAACGACGTGTTTGCCTACATGGCTGGCAAATTGCTGGGTCGCCGCAAAATGTCGCCCAATACCAGCCCCAACAAGACCATAGCTGGCGGGTTGGGAGCATTATTCCTAACCACACTCACAGTTTATGGGCTGGGACGTTTTGTGTTTCAGGGCACGCTCGCCGCCGCACCGATGCTCTTGATCCCGCTTGGGATGGGCATAAGCATCGGGGGTCAGCTTGGCGACCTCATGCTGTCTTCGGTTAAACGGGACGTCGGCATCAAAGATCTGGGTAGGCTGCTGCCCGGTCACGGTGGGCTTCTCGACCGCTTTGATAGTCTCGTTCTTGTTTCTCCGCTGTACTTCTACTTTGTAGAATTCTTCGTTTCGAGCCCGGAAACCCAATCTATAGTCACTCAAATTATCAATAAATGAGGTGGAGGATGTACCTATGGAATCTCAAACCGGCGCGAGATATCTCTGAATCGCCTCGACAGCGCATCAAGAGCTTGAACCGCGAACGCGGCGTCGTGCTAGGCGTCATTTCTATGATGATCTGGTATCTGGTCGGACTTTACATGAAGATATGGCACCGGCTTGAAATCGAAGGTCGAGAAAATCTCCCAGCCGATGGTCCCTTTGTATTGGTTAGCAATCACTCCAGCCATCTTGATACGCCCGCTTTGGGTCTAGCCCTGCCTCTGCGGCTACGCCATTTCTTCACGCTTGCCGCGGAAGACCATTTTTTTCGCAAAATAGGCTCGTCCTTTTTTGTGGTCCTTACCGTGAACGCTTTGCCGATGCCCCGGGACGGCAAAGGTAAGGGGCGAGAGACGATAGCATTCCTTAGAGGAAGGATCTTAGCGGATCAAATTGGCCTAATTTTATACCCTGAGGGTACCCGCACTAGAACTGGTGACATGGCGAGATTTCGCTGCGGCATCGGAGCCCTGGTTGCAGGGACGCAGGTACCTGTGGTCCCCTGCTACATTGATGGCGCCTTCAAGGCGCTTTCGGCCTCGAGTAAGGTTCCGAAGCCCTCAAAAATAAGGGTTCGGATTGGTAAATCAATGAAGTTTGAGAACGCGGTGGCCGATACCGATGGCTGCAGCAATGTATCAAAAAGTCTGGAACTAGCTGTTCGGAACTTACAACCTGTACGAAAAGTCCATTTCACCTAAAATACTTAGGCTTGTCGACTTTTCACACTGTCCCGTGAGGGACTTGTTCCACGTCCAGCTGGTGTTTGCCTGGGCCGTGCTTCAAACCCAGTCGGGCCTGAGCGGGGT
>CAIYRB010000174.1 GCA_903928445.1 uncultured Pseudomonadota bacterium
CACAAATCATATTGATTCCTGAGTCTTAGCCAAGGACCTTCAGAGGAGGGGCGCGCTTTGCGCGGCGAGGTTCTGCATGCAGCGCGGCGATCAAGTTCAGCTAACCGCCGAATCGCTGGTAAAGCTTCAGCGAACAGACTTGATACACCCCGCGAGTTATCCTAACCCAGCCTAGGTGCGCCCGCTACGGCGCTCACCGCGTACCCACCAGTTGCATCCGCCGCCGCCGGCTCGCTGAATGTTCATCCACCGCCCCAATCACCGAAGGATGACGCAGGTGATACCAGCTTGCCGCCAGATACCCCCCCTCCTCGATCAAGGGCTCGCCTGTTCGCTGCGCATAGAGCGCCATGAAACGCTGGTGGGCTGTACCCAGGTGGTAAAAAGGCACGCGCGGAAACGCGTGGTGCACCGAATGAAAGTTTAGGTAGTTAAAAAACCACCGACCAAGGGCGTTGCTGCGCAGATTGCGGCAGCTGTAAGTTTGCGTCTCAAAGTAGTGCCGACCCTTACCCCATAAACCATAATGCTCGACATGCGCACGCCACTGAAGGACGCCACCGGCCGCGCGTTCAAGGATGAGCCACACGACGAAGGTGTGGCCAATCGTGGCACCGAAAAAGTAGGCAGCTCCGGCGTAGAGCGCTGTGTAGCAGATCGCAATGCCGATCAGGTCGAGCCTGAGTTGACGCCTGAGGCCCTTCGACTTCGGTGCGAACTCAATGCCTTGGCGAATCGTCTTGTAGATGAGCCCAAAAGCGGCGAAGACAAAGATATCGATGAACCATTGATGCCGCACATAGAAGCGACCTAGGGCCGAGGCCTGCGCATACTCCTCGGCGGTCCACTGCACCCGCTCTGGATCTTTGAAATCGTCGCCGTTCATTTTGTGATGGATCTTATGGATCTCGGAGTAAGTCCCGTGCACCCAAAGAATAGGCCAAGACACCAAGCGCGGCACGACTTCATCAAACCAGGTCCAGCCGGTGAGCGTCGTATGAATGGCATCATGCGTGGTGATCACCCAGGCGGCCAGGACCGTGCCGCAGGCAATGGCATAGGCAATCGTCTCGGCCCAACCTTGCGCGCTGAGGGCGAGGAGCAAAAGCGGCACGGTGAGTCCGGCGCAAACTAGGGTTTTGACGATGCCATGCCAGGGCCGGGTGGTCTGTAGGTCGGCGACGGCCGCCTGCAGCTCCTTAGCTGTGACGATGGAAGCTGCTGCTTGGGTGTGTGTCATGATCGACTCCTATTTATGAATGCCCCTCCCCATCCCAGCCCCTTTTGTGGCAACATGGGCAGACATCTGAGAGGATCCCTCCATGCCTGTTTCGGAAGGTGGCGGCTCCACCTTTAATTCCCAGGCGCCAAGCCGCCTTAGCGAGCAAACCGCACCTTCGTCAACAGCGACCGGGACCGGCCTAACGCGCCGAAAAAAACCCTTAAATAACCGCCCAAAAGCCCGGCGTTGGCTGCCCCTGGTGGTGGTTACGGCGATGATCATAGCGCTTTGGGCCTACATTCCTCCAGTCTATAAATTGCGCTTTGGACCGGTCACCGTCACCCGGTACGACCGCCACTTCGGGGCCACCCGCGCCGTGGTCGGCCCTGGCCTCAGGGGCTGGATCAGTACGGCAAAGATCTCCAAGCACGCCCTGCATGCGATCATCGCTGAGGAGGACGGCCGGTTTTACGAACACCACGGTCTAGATCTAGATCAGATGCGCAAGAGCTACCTAGTTAACCTCCACCGAGGCCATTATGCGCGCGGGGCCTCGACGATCTCGCAGCAGGTGGTGAAGATGGCCTTTCTGACTCGCGAGAAGACCCTGAGCCGTAAGCTACGCGAAGCCATCGGCACCTTGCTCATGGAGATGATCCTGACAAAGGATCAGATCCTGGAGTGGTACATCAACATGGCGGAGTTTGGTGATGGCGTCTACGGCATCGAAGAAGGCTGCTGGCATTACTTTAAAACCAAGCCAGAGCAGTTGACGGTGGCGCAAGCGGTGCATCTGGCCCTGGTCCTGCCGAGCCCGAATGGCTGGTCGCGAGGCTTACGTCGCAAGGTCCTCACACCGTTTGGCCAGCGCCGCTTCCTCGCCATCCTCAACACCATGCGCAATATGGGCTTTGTCACCAAAACTCAATGGACTGCGGCGGTGACCACCGGCGACTTTGGCCGGCCGCTGTCGGGCTATACGACGCTGGTTGAGGCGCCAGAACCCACCCCGGCGCCGGCCACGGTCAGCCCCACCGCCAGCGACCAAGAAAAAGCCGCAGACGACGATGGCCAAGACTCCGATGAGGCCATCGACGCGGGGCCAGAGGAGCCAACGCCGTGAACGAGGCCAAGCTGCCGCTAAAGACTCAGTTGATCGCCTTCGCCCTGTGGTTGGTTGCACGGCTGTTACTGGCGAGCTACCGCATCGTCGTCATCGGTCAGCAGCACCGGGATGCTGCGGCCGCTAGGCATGCCCATGGTAGCTTTTGCATCGCCTTGTGGCATGAGCACCTTTTTGCCAGCATCCTCGCCCACCACGGCCAGCGCTTCGCACCTCTGGCGAGCTTGTCGCATGATGGCGACCTGGTGACTCGGGTGATGGACCGCTTTGGCTTCAAGACCGTGCGTGGCTCGAGCAGCCGCGGCGGCGGCGAGGCCCGCGACGGCTTGGTGGCGAGCACCGAGGACGGCTGGTTTACCGCACTCACCGTCGATGGTCCACGCGGACCGAGGCGCCGGGTCAAGGGCGGGATCATCGACATCGCTAGGCGCACCGGTGTCGCCGTGCTGCCACTCACCACCGTTGCCTCGTCGCAGTGGATCCTGAGGCGCAGCTGGGACCAATTCAAGATCCCTAAACCCTTCGCCAAGGTCGTCGTCAGCTACGCGGCCCCCATCGTCGTTGCTGCCGACACCCAGGGATTGGCCTTTGGCGCGGCAAAAGCCGAGGTCAAAGCCGGCCTCGCCACGGCCGAGGCCAATGCCCAGGCCTTTCTGCTGCGGCGACGGGTGGAGATTTAAGGATGAGCGGGTTTAAAGCCAGCAAATGCTTTGAGGGGGCCGGCCCGGTACTCATATGGGCCGCTACGACGCGCCTGGGCGACGGTCGTTGGTGGAAAGGCTACCTGATCGCCGATGCGCAGCAGCAAAGCTTTGGCGTGCGTTTAGCAGCCGCCAAAGGCGATGACCTCAAGGTCAACGGCGGCGTGGTCACGATGATCCGTAAACACGCCCGCACGGCCGCCATCGGTGCCGTGCTTGCCGACCCGGTCCACGGTCACATCTGGTTGCCGCTGTTTACCGGCGGTGGTTATAGCGAGACCCCGCGCTACTGGCTGCAGCTGGCGCAGGGGCTGCCGCCGGAGCTGCGTTTTATCGATGCGACCGGCACGGCCTTGATCCGCAAAAGCTCGCAGGGCACCTACACCAAACGCTGGACGCTGCCGGATGCCCTGCCTGTGTATCCACCCGACGGCAGCCTCATCGACATCACCGCGACCTTATTAAGAGGCTGTCCGAAAATTCCGTGTCACCCTACATCCGCGCCTACGTGGTCAAAACCAAACGCACAATTTAACCAAAGATAAGCGGAAGTAGGGAGACACGGAATTTTCGGACATGTTCTAAGTGAAGCGCCTCTGAGCGTCGTCATACCCGGCGAAGCGGCCGCATCAGCTGAACTGCCGCAAGCAGATGCCAGCGATGTGCGACCAGGCGGAGTCCCCGGTGCCTCGCCGCTTCCGGACTACCAGCGCAGCGCCAGGGATCGTTTAAGCCGCCGCCTAAAAACCCTGCATAAAAGCGCCCAGCGTCTCGAAACAGAGCAAGCCAAGGCGACAGCCAGCACGCAGTTGAGTCTGCAAGCGACGCAGCTTGCCGCCTTCCTACATCTGGTCCGGCCCGACATGATTGAACTGCGCTTGTCCCCAGCCGCAACCGGCTTGGCGGCAGAGCTGGTGATCCCACTCGACGGTGACAAAAGCCCAGGTCAGAATCTCACCGATTTACATGTGCAGATCAAAAAATCACGCCGTGCCGCGACCACTCTGAAAGCACAGCTCACCGCTCTGGCCGATGATGTCACGGCTTTGACGCAGGACTTGTCGAGGCTGCGCGCCGCAACACTGCCCCTCCAAGCGGTAGAAGCGATGCTGCAGCGCTACCATCTGAGCAAAGCCAGTCAGGCCCAGGCGCCTGAAGAGACCAAAACACCGTTTCGCACCATCTACTGGCAACCCGCCGGTACCCACGAAGCAGCAGAGCGCATCCGCATGCTGGTCGGCAAGAGCGCTGCAGACAGCGACGAACTCTGCCGCCAAGCCAAAGGCCACGATCTGTGGATCCACGTCGTCGGCACGACCGGCAGCCACGTCATCATCCCGTTTCGCCAGCTCAAGGGCGGCATCGACCAGCAGCTGATCCGAGCGGCGGCGATCCTCGCCCTGCATTACTCCAAACTGCGCGGTGACGAGCGCGGTGAGGTCTACGTCAGTCGTCGCCAGTTCATCCGCAAGCGCAAGGGAATGCCACCCGGCTTGTGGCAGGTGGACCAAGCCGAGACGATGTTTTTTCGCTACGATGGCGCCGAATTGGCACGGCTACTGAGTCAGACGGAGGGCACGTGAGTCTTTTTACCGACGAACTCCACATCCACCTCTACGGCTGCCTAAGTGCCATGGATGTCTGGACGCTCGGGCGCGACCGCTACCGCAAGATGAGCGCGCGCCTTGATTGGTACGCAAGTGAATACGCTGCGGCCTATGGCCGGACGCCAGACTACCTGCACTACTGGGAGCAAGACCACGGCTTTGAGCTGCTTCAAAATGATTTTTTGTTTACAAAACACGGTTCGTTTGCGCAGTTTCAGGCCTGCTTCAACCTGATGATCGCGCTGTTTCCCGCCGTCCCCGGTGACACCACCATCCTCGAACACGTGCTCAAGGCGCAGCGCGCCCAAGGCCTACGTTACGGCGAGTACCGCTGCTTCACACCGCCTTATCTCAACGACGAACAGATCATGACCTTTGTCGGTGCGGCAGCCGACGCTGCGGCGCGGATCGACCAAGACAGCGGCGGCCAATTTAAACCCCGGCTGGCGTTTAGCATCAGCCGCGACGTCGCACAGGGTCTGCGGCAGCACCAGGCTATCCGAGCCGCACTTATGGGCCACGCCGAACGTCAACGCGTCGTCACCGGCCTCGACTTTTGCGGTGTCGAAGCCGGCCATCCTCCGGGACCGATGGCGCCGTTGTTTAGCGCCATTCACCGCGCCAACCAGGAGCATCCGCCTGGCGCTTTAGCGATCCTCTATCACGTCGGCGAATCCTTCGATGACATGAGTGTGATGAGCGCCATGCGCTGGGTATGGCAAGCGCACCAGCTTGGCGCCCACCGACTGGGCCACGCGACGGCCCTCGGACTTGACCTGGCGGCATTGGCTGGAACCACCCACGTCCGCGAAGGTGTTGCAGAACGGCTCGACCACCTCGCCTGGCTCGAGGTGCAAGCACCTTGGCTGGCGCAGCGGGGTCACCTGATCGACGTCCAAGAGATCAAAGCAGAACGCGCACGCCTCGCTGGTCTGCCAGTGGATGCATCCACCCAGGTGAGCTATGACGAGGCAGCAATCACTGCGGCACGAAGCCTCCAGAGCGCGCTGCTCCAGGATCTAACGGCCGCAGGCGCCATCGTAGAAAGCTGCCCCACCTCCAATTTGCGCATCGGCCGCATCGCTGATCCCTTGCATCATCCGTTGATTCGCTTTGTCGCGGCAGGGCTGACGACGGTGGTATCGAGTGATGATCCGGGGATCTTTGCGGTTGATTTGGACCACGAGGAGCGTGTTTGCCGAAGCGAGCTAAAGCTGTCAGATGCTGTGCTGCAAGACCTGCAGGCGACGAACCGGGAGGTTTGGTCGGAGACTCTGAGTCAACGTCAGGGATTTTAAGTGTGACGTGAAAACCTGCATCGGGATACGACAGTGCGCTGGAGGAGAAGTCCAGATCCATCATCTTTTTGACGCGTGCATCAGCTGATCTCTGCAAGTGACGAGCACGCTATCATCGGCGCGGCCGTGGTGATAGCGTCTTGTCCCGCCTAAACTCAAGGATGGGGCACCACGGGTGCCTTCTTCACTGGCTCCGGCACCGTTCCAGCGACGGTGCTAGGCTTGTCTAGTTCGGGTATAGAGACAGTCTTTGGCAACGGCTTTTTGCTCAGGACCTGCGAATAGTCAGCGGCAATGCGCAGGACTTCCTGGAGCTGGAAATCCTCGGACAGCGGTGCTTTGTCACCGTCTTCCTCATCGTCGTCGGCGCCCTTCTTCTTGTCCTTGCCGTCGGCCTTCTTGTCTTTGCTGTCCTTCTTGTCATGCTTGTCATGCTTGTCATGCTTGGCGAGCTTCTTGTCGGCTTCTTTTTTGGCGTCGGCCTTGGCATCTGGCGCCTCTTCCTTCAGGCTCACCTTGGAGCGTTGCTCCTCGTTGCTCTTGTATTCTTTGATGGCGGTGAAGATCTTCTCAAAGCCCTTATCCTTAGCGACGCGCTCCTTGCTCGACTCGCGCAGCGGCTTGACGATCTCGGGGGTCACCAGGTTAAACGCCTTGTAGTCGGAGGATGCGATCTTTTCCCAGGGCAGCGCATAGTCATAATGCTTCTCGCCGATTTCATAATCGTCCATCAAATCAGGCAGGACGATATCCGACTCGACGCCTTTGAGCTGGGTGCTCGATCCCGAGGGCCGGTAGAACTTGCTGATGGTCACCTTGATCGCGCCGAGTTTCTCGTCGATGTCATTGAGGTTCTGCACGGTGCCTTTGCCGAAGGTGTGCGTGTCACCGACGATCAAGCCACGCTGATAGTCCTGAATCGCGCCGGCAAAGATCTCGCTAGCACTGGCCGATTGGCGGTTGATCATGACGAGCAAGGGACCGGCGTAGGCGGTCTTGCCGTCTTCGTCCTTCTGCACAAAGACCGAGCCACGGGTATCTTTGATCTGCACGACGGGGCCCTTGTCGAAGAACAGTCCGGCGATGTCGATCGACTCGTCGAGGCTGCCGCCGCCGTTGGAGCGTAGATCGACGACCATCGCGTCGACGCCCGCCTTCTTCAGCTTGGTTACTTCGTTGAGCATATCGACGGACGAACTTTTATACCCCTTCTCGTGATTCTGCCGGCCTTCGAAGTCCATATAGAAGCTCGGCAGATCGATGACGCCGATCTTGAGCTGCTTGGTCGCGCCGCCGGCTTCGGTGATCGTCACGGGGTAGACCGCCGACTTTGCCGCGCGGTCCTTCAGCTGGATCTGCTCGCGGATGATCGGCACGACCAACTGGGTCGTTTTACCCGCGTCATCGCGGACCAGGGTCAGACGCACCTCGGTACCGTGGGTCCCGCGGATCTGCTTGACCACTTCGCGTAGGTCCATATCGATGACGTCTACCGGTGGCTCTTCACCTTGGGCGACCGCGATGATCTTATCGTTGGCCTTGACCTTGCCGGTGTTGGCTGCAGCGCCGCCAGGTACTAGGCTTTGAATGGTGGTGAAGCCGTCCTCACTGCGTAGCACCGCGCCGATCCCCTCTAGCGACAGTCGGGTGGAGATGCGAAAGTCCTCGAGGGACTCGGGTGACATGTACTCAGAATGGGGGTCCAAAGCCAGCGAGAAGGAGTTCAGAAAGATGTTGTACATATCGTCGCTGGTCAACTCGTTTTGCCGCTTCTCGGCCAAAACATAGCGCTTATGCAGCTTTTCTTTGGCCTTGTCCAAATCCTTGAGAGTGCCCTTTAGCTGCAACAGCTGAAACTTGACGCGCTGGCGCCAGCGCTCGGACACCTCTTCGGTGGTGGCGGCGTAGTCCATCTTCTTGCGATCGATCAGCATCGACTCATCGACCTTAAAGTCGTGCTTGGCAGCGATCCAATCATTGATGACCTTTTGACGCTCGGTAAAGCGCTTGGCGAAGGTCTTGGCGAGTTGCTCAATCGGCCGGCAATCCGCGTCCATGATCAGCTCGTTAAGCTTGCCAGCATATTTGTCCTCGAACTCCTTCACGTCGCTTTTTAAGAAGTAGACCTTGCCCGAATCCCATGACTTGATCAGGTTGTCGAGCGTGCGCCGGCTGAGCTCGGCATCGAACTCATGATGCGAAAAATGCATCTTCAAGTAGACGCCCACTAGCTGACGAGTCTGTTGGCAATTGAGCGCAAAACCGTCGGTGGCGAAGGCTGAACATGCCAAAAGCGACCACAAGACGCTCTTCACTCCCAAAACCCATCCCCGTGCGAAGACCATCAGCCTCTCCCCAATTGTATTCTCGTGAACGACTAGAGAACCCACTTGACTCTTGTCGCCACTTAGCTCGCCAACTTGAGCTGTTCACCTCTACCATGATCGCACAATTCCGCGCCTTAAACGAGTCGCAACAGGATGATACTGGCGCGCCGGTGGAAGGCAAAAGCCCAGAAATTGCACACCGACAACAAAAGTACAGACCCGAGCTTAAGTTTGCTCAGGTGAACGCCGAATAAGACTGCGAGGAGGGGACGAGAGCCGTGACTGCAAAAACTTCCAAGCGTCGAACCTATTGGCTCGCTGACGACATCACGCCAGAGCTGCGAGAGCGCGGGTTGTTGCTGAACCAAAAGGGCTATGATGTCCACTTTTTCACGTCGCTGGAGTCCTTCGTCACGACCCTGGTCAACAAACGCGCTGGGGTGATCGTCGTCAGCGACTCCTTCGATGAAAAGCTCACCGAAAAAATCCTCCTGACCTTTATGAGCCTAGCTGAAGTGCAAGGGGCTCGGATGGTTATGGTCAGATCAAACATCACCGAATCGATCAATGTACTCGCCACCTGCGCCAATTTTCGCGACATCATCCCGTTTGATTTGGACACCAAGTCCTTCCTCACACGCTTCATCTACGCCACGGCCGGCAAGCCGATGCCGTTTATCCAACCGACCGGCCAAATCACCTTGAACGACATCGCTGCGGTGTCCTTAGCCGCGCGCCTGACCTGGATCAGCTCCAAGCACCTGCGCTTTGAGTGCCGGATTCGGCCGCCGCTGGGTGCCGCGCTCAAGCTCAAGGGCCCACTCGCCGCCGCCCTCGGAGTCCCCTTTATCAGCCTCGAGGTCATCGAGACGCAGCGCAGTCATATGCTCTACCGCTTTTCGGATGCCGCCGTCGCGCGCTGGCATATCGGCACAAACTCCGAGGCAACCATAGCCTCGGTCTTCGCCGCCCTGGCCAAGCATGACCCTGGGCCGCGTTGCCGCATCTTTATCGCCGTGCCGACGCCCGAGCTGCGCGGCCAGGTGCAGATGCACTTTGATGGACCGATGTTCGAGATCCAAACGGCGATGCAAAAGCAAAGCATCATCGACGAGCCACGTTTTTTCACTCCCGATGTCGTGGTCATCGAAGACCTGCTGTGTCTGGAAGAAAGCGGCGAACGCTTCGCTGCGATGATGGCTAATCTCCAGGAACAGGCGACGGTGATCATCCTCGGCAAGATCCCCAACTTCACGGAAGTGCAGAAGGCTTGGCCGCAGCAACGGGTGATTCAATTTGCGCGCCTTCCGGCGACGCTAACCCAGCAGATCATCAATCGCTATATACCCCTGCGTCAGACGGTGCGTGAGGCCGACGATAAAAGCGGCGCCAATATCGCCTCGCCGCATCGCTTTTCGCGCGCCGAGATCAGTTTTACCGCCCGCCTGCAACGCATTCACCCCCAGGCGACCCAGCTCGCCTTGCCCTTCCCGATCGGTAACTTTGCCTTGTGTCGCATCGACTCGCCACTGCTGCGCCGGATGATCGGCCGCCACCCCTACGTCAAATTGACCAATACCTTTCAAGACACGCACCCCACCGCACCGCCGTTTATCAACCTCGTCGAAGGCTACTTAGCTGACCTGCACCCACCGGAGCAGGCGGCATTAGGCCATGGTTTGATCCGCATGGTCTCGGCAAGCTTAGAGAAAGCCGACCTGCCCAACGGTTTTATCAGCTCGCGAATCAGCGGCGGCGAGGCTCGCCTCAACCCGGCCAAGCCTACCGCGGCCAGACCGAAACCGGTCGATGACTCCGAAGCCCTGTCGGCAGCCTTGGCCGAAGCCCCGATGGACGCCACCGACCTGCTGCAGGCCAGTCTCAACGCCCAACCACAGCCGCGCCACACGGAGGCCTCGGAGGTCTATCCGACCCTGCAACCGCAGGAGCTGCCCCGGCTCAAAGCGGACAAAGCAGAGTCCTCACCGGCGAGCTCGGCAATCCGCCGCATCCGGGCCCGGCGCAAGGCCCAGAGCTTTGACTACAGCACCGCCGTCAAGGCTATCCTCATCATTCTAATCGCCGGCGGCGCCTTGATCGGAGGCTTTGCCATGCTTGCTGGACATGTCGATAAATCCGGGGGCAAATTCTCCAATCAGTTGGAGAAATTCAACAACCAAAAAAGAACCGGCAAAACCAGCGAATAGCCACCAACCGAAGCGACCAGTGACAGCGCATGGGTCCTAACGGTTGCTCAGTCGCGACGATTGGCGCAGACCTTTTTCAAGCAGTGCCCGAACAGATCGAGGCGATGGCTGGTGAGGCGAAACTCGTGTAGGGCCGCGACCTTTTCCTGGAGGCGCTCGATCTCGGCGTTTTCGAACTCGAGGACCTTACCGCAGTCGAGGCAGATCAGGTGATCGTGATGCGCCCCTGGCCGGACGATCTCATAGACGAAGTGGCCATCGCCAAACTGCTTTTGCTCGGCAAGGCCGGCCTCGGCGAGCAGGTTGAGGGTTCGGTAGATCGTCGCCAGACCGACGTCCAGCCCGGCACCTTGCGCGGCGGCGCGCAAGGCCTCAGCCGAAACGTGGGTCTTCAGCTCGAGAAAGAGCTGAACGATGGCCTGGCGTTGCTTGGTTTGCTTGAGGTGCTTCTTGGCCAGGTACTGGTCCAAGGCCTCGCTAAACCAGCGGTGGCTATCCACTTTACGCTCGCTGGTTTTAACGGATTTCATGAAAAGCCTCGAGTCGTGATAAAATGGTCATGGAATTCAACATGCTAAGGGACCAAGCGTCAAGTCTATTCCGACCATTACGGTCGACATAGGCGCACAAGGATCTAGCAATGACATGCGCAAGCAACAGCAATGCCTTTCTGACGACGGCGTGGGTCATCTCCGCAACCCTGACCGCCTGCCTCAACCCGCAGCGCAAGTTGCCACCGGCAGCCGCGGTCGGCACCGTCATCGTCCAACTGGACAACCTCAGTAGCACCGATCGCGACCAGGCAGGTTATCTCTACGTCCTCGGCGACTGCCTGCCAAACGTCACCGGCGTGCTGAGTGCAGGAGTGGTATCCTTCACCGCTGATGGCATCCGTAACGGCCTAGCCGGATGTTCGATTAAGATCAAGACAACCCAGCCGATCAGCGGCGCGAAGTTCGCCGCAGGCGCCGACCAGACCGTGCTCTACAGCGGTCAGCTGTCGACCTTTTACCTGGATTTAAACGGCGCCATCGCTGCCATTGCGCCGCTCAATAAGCTCTACTCGTTTGGCGATGCGCCGCAAAATAAAACCACCAGTCCGGCAACGCCTGCAGCGCCTGCAGCGCCTGACAGCTCGGTGTCGATCACGCCGCATGCTGGGACGCATTGAACCGGAGTGGCGAGCCACTTATTTCCTCACTTGGAGCATCAGCGCTTCCGCCCAAACCAGGGTTTGCCTGGCAGCGGCAATCGTGGCAGCGATATCTTCAGATGAAATCACCTCGCTACCCTCTTGGTAGCGTCTGATCGTTGCAAAATCCGTCAATTCGATCAGTTTGTCACAGCTCAATCCCCTCGTGATAGGCAATAAAGCAGACACCGCCAATGTCCTTGTGATGATCAAAACGGTCCGCAGTGACGAACACCAGGTCTAGCGGAATATCGGCTTGTAACCGTGCCAGAGTGCGAAGCGCTCCTCGCCCCAACTTAAGAGCGTCAAGATCAGCGAAAACAAGCAGGAAATCGAGATCCGAGCCAGCCTTGAAGGTGCCTTCCGCAGCCGAGCCAAAAAGGATGATCCGCCCTGGCATGGTCGCCGTTCGGATCTTGGCAGCAACAGTGGCGGCAAGTGCCAAAGGCACACTGGGATCGACCTTCTGTGGATTTAGTGATTGCGCCAGTGACAAGGTGACCATCTCGATTAAAAAAATCCGGAATCCATCGACTACATGCCCTAGATAGTACCACAAGTTTTACGGCGTCAAAGGCATGAAGGGACGACCTGGTCGTCCCTTCAAATGATCAGTAATTGCTGACAAACTGCGACGACGGCTTAGTCTTTGGACTGGCCTTGGCACGTTGCCGCACCGCCGAGGTGGCCACCTCGTCATGACCACCAAGATGCCACGCGTCGTTCATCGTCGAAAAGTTACTGACCGGTGCCGCCGAGTACCCGCTAGCCGCATCGTCGTTGGACGTGCTGGGGTCCATATCGCTGTCTTCGCTATCGATCATCGCGTCGGCGTCGCTCTTATAGTCGACTCGGTTGGCACGGAAGCGGAAGAAGCAGCCGAGCAAAATCAGCGCTAAAACACTGCCAGCGACGGCACCGTAACGCAGGTACTCGGACTGGCGCTGGGGCGTGTCACCGGCGACTTGAATCGACACCATGCTCTCCCAGGCCGCGGTGTAGGCGGCATCTTTTTCGCCACCAAAGGTCCTGGCCAGATCGGTGTAGCTGAGCAAAAACTGTTTTTGCTGTCCTGAAACCAGAACATGCATCTGCATCATCGGATACTCGCCGATGTTCAAGCTCGAATACACCAGCAGCCCGTCGTTGGCGCCGTGGTAGTTAAAAAACTTGTGTTCCATGATCTTAAAGTCACTGACCGCCGCATCGGCACTGAAGGCTTTGACCAATTGAGCTTCTAGCTCGATGGCGCGCTTTTCATCGATCGGCGACGCACTGTGAATGGCAGCAATGGTGATGTTCTTTTGATACTTGGCATTGACGTAGTCGGGAGCAGTTTGCTTTGGCTCGCGCATGACCACCGACAAGCTACCGGTGTTGGTCGACACTTCCCAGCCAGTCGGGGGAGTGATGACGACACCCAGCGACTCAATCGCCATCGGCGCACCCTTGCTGACGAAGGCCTCGGAGGTCTTGGTGTCACCGGCAGCGGCGACTTCGGCGGTTGGGGTGGCAGGCGCTGCGTCAGCGGCAAGGGCGATTTGCGGGCTGAGATAGCCGAAGGCACAAAGCACACCAGCAGATAGAGACGAACTAAAACGAGAAAGACGCATCGAGGAACTCCTAAGCAATGGGGAGAGGGGAAAGGGGAATGCAGGACGATGGAACAGGAGAGAGGGAACCGAGACGTGGGACATGAAGCAGACCGCGGAACGACTGACACTGGAAAGCCCCCTCGCTGGGAGAGGTTCTTACAATGTATAGAATGTCTTAAAATAAATCAAGCGTTTTATAAAATACGGGGTCAGTCACTTGCGCTAACATCCTAGTATTATTAGATTCGCACCGCAAGCGCAGCCCATAGCCATCAAGTTAGGGTTAAAAAAGGCTTCCGGCGTCCACGCTCTAACTTAACAGCGGTTCAGGGGCTGAATGATCAGGCCTGAAAGGCCTCCGGCACAGGCCCCTAACTTTTTGGACTAAGTTTTTTTTCGGGCTACCATAGGACAGTGCTTAAGATTGTAGCAGCACTGGTCATCCTGAGGCCCGACGCTGTGTTCCCGGAGTCGCCGAGTCCTTAAGCCCCTGTCCCCGACTACCCCAGACCCTATGCCCCATCCCGATCCCGGCCGGAGGTGCGAGAGTTCATGGAGGCGATCAGTTTAGTCAGCATTTTTGACACGCGCGTCAACGCCTCATAAAACGTTTGATAAGAAGGGTCATTGATGATCTTGAGGCGCCGAATGATCTGTAGAATGGCGCCGGTCTCAGATGCCGACCGTAGCGCCATG
>CAIYRB010000175.1 GCA_903928445.1 uncultured Pseudomonadota bacterium
GATATCCGCTGCACGCTCGATCAAGGCTTGAAGGCTGTCGGTCCGCTGATGGTCGTCTTTCTCAAGCCGCGCCTTGATGCGCAGCCTGAAGGCAGCGGTAGCCGCCTGGGTGTCGTCGCATCGCGCAAGGTCGGCAATGCGGTCGTGCGTAACCGGGTCAAACGGCAGCTGCGGGAGGCTTACCGGCATCTACGCCCGGAGCTGCTAACGCTTGACGCGCTCAAAGACGGCGACGTCGTGGTCGTGGCTCGAGCTGCTGCGGCAGAGGCCTCTAGTGCGTGCATGGCTGAGGCCTTACAGCTCGGTCTGAGGCGCCTGAAGCGTCAGCTAGACGCGCGGTGAAGGCCGCGGCGGACAGCCCGGAGCTAGTCCATGGTCGTGGCCTGGTGGCGCGCGGCCTGTCCGCTTTGCTGGTTTTTTATCGCTACACAGTATCGCCCCTGCTCGGGCCCAGGTGCCGCTTTTATCCAAGTTGTTCGCAGTATGCGCTGGAAAGCCTAGCTAAGTATCGCTTGTCACTCGCACTCACAAAGACCGGTCGGCGCCTCCTGTGCTGCCAGCCTTTCCACCCCGGGGGAATAGACCTACCGTGAATAAAATGGACAACCGCTCCATCCTGGCGATCGTATTTTGCGTAATTTTTTACCTCGGCTACTCCCAGTGGTTGGCAAAAAAGTACCCAAAACAGCCGACCGCAGGGACGCCTGCTGGGGAGCAACACCAAGGAGGCGAGCGTCCCAACACCTCTAGCGCCAATAATACCGCGAGCCCAGCGCCTGCGGCAGCATCGGCAAGCGCGACTCCAGGCGCTGCCGAGCCAATCAGGCTGAGCCCGGCTGACTTGAAGCTGGAGAGCGACCTGGTGGGCTATCAATTCTCGCAGGAAAGCGGCAGCTTGACCGCCCTGCAGCTGCTAAAATACAAAGCCGAAAACACTAGCGCTTCAGGTCCAGTCGAACTGCTCGACGGACCTTTGTCGATGCAGGCCATCGTCGGCGAAAAACCGGCAGCGCCGTTCACCGGCCTCTATTTTGCCGAGCGCCACGACCGCACGCTGAAGTTCTGGCGAGACCAAGGTGATTTTCGCCTGACTCAGGAGTTCCACATCCCAGAAGTCGGCTTCG
The DNA here is from genome assembly GCA_903928445.1 of uncultured Pseudomonadota bacterium. Classification (GTDB taxonomy): domain Bacteria; phylum Bdellovibrionota_B; class Oligoflexia; order Oligoflexales; family CAIYRB01; genus CAIYRB01. The sequence goes on from CAIYRB010000175.1 coordinate 1,125, forward strand.
GCGCCGACTTAAAGGTCAGCTTCACCAACATCAGCAACAAGCCCGTGGAGCTGACAGGCGGCCTACTGCTCGTCGAAAGCATCAAGCCAAAGAAGTCGACGCAGATTCTCGGCATCATCCCCGGAGCCTCTCGCCAACGCGACCAGATCATGTACCGGGCCGACGGGTCGACGGAGTGGCTGGATATCGAGAAGTTCTGCGGTAACGACAAGGACCCAGCAAAGCTAGACGGAGTGCCGATCAACTTCCTCGGGGTCGACCGCCACTATTTTGTCAGTGTCGTCGAGCCCAAGGCTAAAAACGGCAACCTCCGCATGGACCATGGCCACTCCGATGCCGACGGCTGCCAGATCCAAATCGTCAATTCCGACCGCCAAGGCGCCGTCAAACCCGGTGACACGGTGACCTTGGAGTTTGCGACCTATTCCGGGCCCAAAGACCTGCCGATCATGGAGGCGCACAATCCTGAGCTTGGCACCGCCATGCACCTCGGCATCTTCAGCTTTATCGCCCGTCCGCTGCTGTCGGTCATCGAGGGCTTCCAGCAGGTCACGCACAACTACGGCGTCGCCATCATCCTCCTGACGATCTGTCTCAAGCTGTTGTTTTTCCCGCTGATGAAGGCCTCCTCGACGTCGATGCACCGGATGAAGAAGCTCAATCCGCAGATGCAGCTCATCCGTGACAAATACAAAGACGACAAAGCTAAGCAGCAGCAAGAGCTGATGAAGTTCATGGGCTCGCACAAGATCAACCCGATGAAGGGCTGCCTGCCCGTGCTACCGCAGATCCCCGTGTTCTTCGCCTTCTACCAGGTCTTGCAGAACTCAATCCAGCTTCGCCATGCGCCCTTTGCGATGTGGATCCATGATTTGTCAGCCATGGACCCCTACTTTGTCACGCCTCTACTGATGGGCGTGGCAATGTTTATGCAACAGAAGTTGACCCCGACTACTGGAATGGATAAAACTCAAGAGAAAATTTTGATGTTTATGCCCATAATGTTCACAGTCATGATGCTGACCCTGCCAGCCGGACTGACCCTGTATATGCTGACAAACACCTTGATTGGAATCGTTCAGCAAAAGTGGCTGTACCGCCGGCTGGAAAAACTAGAGCCAAACCCTGTGTGAAAAGGAATCAGGATGAGCCCACAAACGAATTCATCCCCATCGGCGAAAGCGCCGGTAACGATTGAAGGAAAGTCCCTAGAGCAAGCGCTGGTCAAGGCCGCGGGCAGCCTCGGCTGCACCCAGGACGAGATCGAGTACCGCGTCACCAAAGAAGAGACCGCTAGGGGTCTGTTCTCGTTTTTCAAGAACCAGGTCGTTGTGATCGAGGCCTGGCCCAAGGCCCGCGTGCAGCCCGAGCGACCGCGTCGCGAGCGCCGCGAACGGGACCGCGACCGCGAGCCCAGGTCGACTCGCCCGCGCCATAGCGAGCGCAACCGCGATGAAGATCAAGCCGACGCGGTCAAGGCTGAGCCGCTGAGTGCGGATCAAGTCGATGCGCTTAAGGAAGAGCTGCGGCTGTTTTGTGCCGGCATCTGCGCGCATATTGCCGGCGAGCCGGTAGACGTCGAGGCGAGCATCGATGATGGCCGCCTGGTGCTCAATATCGACCACCCCTTCATCTCCGAACAGATCCACAAAAACAGCAAGCTGGCCGAAGCACTCGAGCATATCCTGCGCAAAAAGCCGCGGCATCTGCGTCAAGAACTGCCGTTTCGCATCTTCGCCGACGTCAGCGGCGTGCGCCGCAAGCGTGAAGACGACCTGGTCCAGATGGCCTTCGATCTGTCGGCCCAGGTGCACGAAAACAAGCGTCCGATCGTGCTCAACTACAAGAGCTCCTACGACCGCAAGATTATCCACATGGCGCTGGACCGCGACGACCGCGTCTATACCAAGTCGATCGGCTCGGGTCCAAATCGTAAGCTTATGATCTTGCCTAGTAAAGATGGCCAGGATCTGCCACCCACGGTGGTCGAAGGCGATTGAGCGACGAGGCCCTGAAGCCCGCGCCCGAGTCCTACAGCGCACCCATCGCCGCCTTGGCCTCTGGCCAGGGCGCTGGTGCTATTGCAATGATTCGCCTGTCGGGGAGCGGTGTTCATGCGCTACTACGGCGCTGCCTGCCACCAGGCCCCATCTGGCCTGAGCGCATGCTCCGCAAGTGCCAGCTGACTGACCCCGCGACCGGATCCGTCGTCGACGATGCCATGGTGGTGTTCTTCACCGGCCCGCGTTCCTACACTGGCGAGGATAGCGCCGAGATCCATTGCCATGGTGGCGCCTATATTATTCAAAGCGTGCTGGCCCTGCTCTACCGACTCGGCTGCCGTCCGGCTGAGCCCGGCGAGTTTACTCGTCGCGCCTTTCTTCATGGCAAGCTCGACTTAACCGCAGCCGAGGGCATCAGGGAGCTCATCGACGCCCAATCACACCAGCAATGGGTGGCAGCCAGACACCTGGCCTCGGGCCAGCTGAAACTGGCGATCGACAGCCTGCGCCATACCCTGGTCGGTGCCCTGGCCTTCCTGGAAGCGCAGATCGACTTTCCCGATGAAGGCGACACCGCCCACCTGCACCTGGGAATGGTGCGCCAGCGCGCACTGGCGGTCCGAACAGAAATTGAGCGGCTTGCTGCCAGCTACTCAAGCGGCCGGGTTGCCAGCCAGGGGCTGATGGTCGCCCTCTTTGGCGCTCCCAATGCAGGCAAGTCCACCCTGATGAATAGCTTGCTCGGGAGACAACGCGCGATCGTCACCGAGCACGCCGGCACCACGCGCGACTATCTCGAAGAGCGGTGCCTGGTCCATGGCCGTTTGCTGCGACTAGTTGACATGGCGGGCATCCGCGCACCAGACACCAGCATCGATCCCGTCGAGGCCCTCGGCATCGAAGCCGCGAGGCGCCTAGCTAGCGAGGCCGATTTAGTGCTGTTTTTGGCACCCGCGGACAGCGACGTCGATCCTAGTCCACAAATCGCGTCCTGGAGGGCCGAGCTACAGCCTCGTGCCTATCTCCAGATCGCGACTAAAGCCGACCTGCGCCAACCAAGCTGGCCTGGCCCGTGGCTGTCCCTGTCCTGCCGCAGTGGCGAAGGCTTGGACGCTCTGCGCCAAGCCCTGGCGGATCAAGTCGATACCTACGTCGGTGGCCTCAACCAAGAACAGGCTTTCGTCACCTCAGCCCGGCACCAGGCCGCCCTGCAAGATGCGCATGCGGCCTTGACGCGGTTTTTCGCGGCAGACGCCGCTGGCGCCTACGAAGAGCTGCTGGCATTTGAGCTACAAGAAGCGGCCAAGGCCTTGGTGGCGATCGTCGGCCGAGTCGGCAACGAAGACGTCTTAGACCGGATCTTCAGTGAATTTTGTGTCGGTAAATAGCTACGTCAGACCAGGGTCTTAACAAGGATCCACCGGCCTGGCGCCCAGCCAAAGCTAGCTAGTCCGGATCAAAAGGTCTAAAACACAGGCAGTAGGCGCTCCCAGTTTGGGCCGCCGCAGACCATAATTTTTGATGAGGTTCCCATGAAGGTCGATATCGGCGTCAATGATACAGGTCGCCGCAATTTGTCGCAGGCCCTGAATAAAGTCCTCGCTGACACCTACACGCTTTACCTGAAAACGCAGAACTTCCATTGGAATGTCAAAGGTCCAAACTTCCAGCAGCTGCACCTGATGTTTGAAGGTCAATACTCCGCACTCGCTCTCGCTGTGGATGAAATCGCCGAACGCGTTCGCTCTCTTGGATACCCAGCTCTGGGCACGTTTACACAGTTTTTGGCCCTGACGTCGATTCAAGAGCCGGTGGGCGTTCCTGCAGCGACGGACATGATCAAACAACTACTGGCTGATCAAGAAAAGATCACCCGCTCCGCGCACACCGTGCTTGTGGCTGCCACCGAAGCCAAAGACGAGGTCACCACCGATCTGATGATCCGCCGCATGACTGAGCACGAAAAGACCGCATGGATGCTGCGCAGTCTGCTCGAAGAATAGAGCACAACGGCAACGAAACACCCAGGCTTGACGGAGATTTGCGATGAGCTCGCCCATATACAGATTCCTTGCAAGCCTGGGCCTATTACTTTGCTGCGGCGGGTGGACATCAAGCGCGAATGCACCGGCAGGGCTCTGCGCATTCGAGGGCGGCTTCCAGGTCTGCCACAACATGTCGGCAAAGCTACACAGCGTCAAATTAAGCTTCGCACCAAACCGCTTCATCACCATACAGACAGAACAAGCGATGGTCTGTGCGACCAACCCCAGCGGGATGAAGCGGGTTTATGGCCAACAAGCGCAAGCGGGTGGTGGCAATCCCTTTGAAGCCTATGTCAGCAATCACAGCGACAGCTGCACCGAAATCACCAGGCTGCGCTTAGACCCGGCGGGGGTTTGGCAGCTGACGATTGAGTTCAACGACGGCGACAGCGTAAATTTTTACTTCAACGTGATCGACCGGTTCTACAATGTCACCGAATAAAACAGGGCAAGTTACAGACAGGCGCGGGTAAGCGTGAAGCTGTAATGGCAGCCGCCCGTGGGCTTTGACTTGTTAGCCGCTCCCTCGTTGTCCTTGTAAGTGTCGCTGCCCGGCTCGGTGTAGCCGATTGTCGCCGCGGCTGCCCCCGGTGGAATGATCTTGGTGTGATTTAGCCAAGTCGAAAGATCAGCATCACTCGTATTGAGAATATTCGCGTTATTATCTAGGAAGTACAGCTTCCAGTTCTGAGGGCATGCAAGCCGATTCCGCAAGTCACTGATAGTATTAACGGCGACAGCAGACACACCGGTTGCCGCAGTCATGATGAGCGAGTCATTCGGTTTAAAGCCCCCCGGAATCACCAACGGGATGGGCGCACCGCCAGCCTTAAATGCGGTCAAAGCCCTTGATTTGGCAGTAACCGAATCCATATGGTAAGGGAATGCTGGGTCCACTTTAAAGTCGCTTGTGGGAGTGCACGACGCTACTGGAGACGGCATGGCGGCCCCACCCGTCGATGCGACGGATGCTCGCGGTGACGGCGGAGCACTCATGCTAAACGTGGCCTGATTATCGACCGATCCAGATAAATCGTAACCTTTTATTTTTCCTCGATTTGACACGGGTAGATAAAAGTAAGCATGCCAACGACTAGCGGCAGGAGTCGGGATGATGCCTGCCTCGACCGGAGCCGTACTATCGGTAAAATTCGCAGATATACTGCTAAACTGCACCGTGCCCGCGTACTTGCTGCCGTCAGCAAATTGGACGACGCAACCATAAGCATCCTGGTCCGCGATGGCCGGAACACCGTCTGACGAGCTAGCAAGGTCACAGGACGATATCAGGAAAGCTCCGGCGACTTGCACAGGAGCTGTGGATTTGGTCGTTTCGGAGTCCTGCGTCGACGCCGTCTGAGACGCATCATTGGCTGATTGATTGTTTGCCTTGCCATTATGTTCTAACGAGCTGCTTAGCGGGTTAGTCCCGACACTGCACGCATGCATCAGAATAGTCATGGAGACAATCAGAGTGGTTCTTATTGGCATCGACATACTCCATACGAATAGGCACAAGAGCTTTATCGACCTGCCTTGGGCAAAGGTTGAGCAAGAATTGTAATCAAATGAATTCTAAAGATTTTTTAGACTAGATAGCAGCGACACGTCGTAGCCCCAAAAAAACCTGTCCGGCTTCGCGAGACCTTTCCAAATCAACGGTCAGGTGCAGCAACCAATCGTTATGCCCGGCCCGGTCCGGCACAATCTGCTCCAGCTGCCACTCTTTGGCCCCCTGAATCACCTTAAGATGCTGCGGGTTGCGCGCCTTCGGGTCGGTCGCAATGGCGTCGTGGTCAAGGTAGAACTCGGACCATGCTGCCTCTAGCGCCGTTGCCGTCCATCCCACCGCCACAGGGTCCGCCTCACCAAGGTCACGCGGTACTGGCACCAAGGCCGCAGCCGCAGCCTCATAGTCGCGCACAGCAAATAGTCGCAGCAAGCGAAAGACTTCGTTGCGCACCAAAGCCGTCATCGCGCGCTTATCACGAGTGATATCGCGTGTCGCAGCCTCCACCTCGGGATCGCCTTCGGACACCGAGGTTGCTGCTGAACCTGGCCGCCGCATCTTTTCCCACTCTTCGAGAAGACTGGCATCGATACGACGGATCATGTCACCAAAGTAGACCATTAGCGCCATGATCTCTTCGGTTCGCTCACTTTCGGGAACCGTCTGCACGAGGACCTTGTAGGCCTCAGAAAGGTAGCGCAGCAGCAAGCCCTCGGCCCGCTGCAGATCGTAGTCGCGGATATACTCTTCAAAGGTCATGAACTGTTCGTACATATCGCGAGCGATGGATTTTGGTCGGATGTTTTCCTTGCCCACCCAAGGATGGGCCACGGCAAAGGCGTTGAAGGTGTCGTAGATGAAGTCGCGGTTTGGCTTTGGATACTCGAGCTTTTCTAGCTCAGCCATGCGCTCGTCGTACTCGACGCCGGCGGCCTTTAGCTCAAAAACCTTTTGACCCTTTAGCCGGTCTAGCTGCTTACGCAAGATCAGATCGGGGTTTTCGAGGATCGACTCCACCAAGGTCAGCAAGTCCAAGGCGTAATCTGGCGACACTGGGTCTAACAGTTTGATCGTGTCGATCAAGTAAAGCGACAACGCATGATTGAGCGAGAAGTCCTCTTGCAGATCGAGTTTGACCCGCACTTTCGCACCGTCTCGTTCAGACTTAGGAACCACCTCGAGTAAGCCGCGATCCAGCAGAGACCGGAACAGCTGGAAGCCGGTCTTGGTGTGCTGCCTCTTGGCCGTTGCCGACTCGTAGGATCCGCGAATAAGGTCTTTCATCGCTCTGCAGCCATCACCTGGCCGACCTAGGACATTGAGCAGCATGCCGTGGGTGACTTGAAAGCGCGACTGCAGGGCTTCAGGTGGTGAGCTTAGCAGACGCTTGAAAGTGCTTTCATCCCAATGCAGATAACCCTTTTCCGGTGGCTTTTTGCGGGTGATGCGGCGCAGTTTCTTGGCGTCCCCCCCAGCCTTGGCTTCGAGATATTTATTCTCGATGACGTGTTCCGGCGCCTGGACGACAACTCGGCCGCGGTCGTCAAATCCCTTGCGCCCGGCGCGACCACTGATCTGCAAAAAATCGCGAACACTGAGGATCACGGTCTTTTCGCCATCAAACTTGCAGAGCTTCGTAAACAACACGGTGCGAATCGGCACGTTGACACCGACGCCGAGAGTATCGGTGCCACAGATGACTTTGAGCAGTCCCTGCTGCGCCAAACGTTCGACGAGGAGACGGTATTTTGGCAACAAGCCCGCGTGGTGGAGGCCAATGCCGTGGCGCAGCAACTTCTGCACTTCCTTGCCGTAAGGACTAGAAAACTTGACGCCCTCGAGCGCTGCAGCGATGACCTTCTTCTCATCCTTAGTGCAGATATCGATCGACAGGAGGTTTTGCGCCTCCTCGGCGCACTCCCGCTGCGTAAAGCTGACCAAATAAACCGGCGCCTTGCCACCAAATACCAGGTCGCGAATCGCCTCATGCAAGGCGGTCTCGGAGTAAACAAAATCAAGCGGCACCGGCCGATCATTGGAACGGACCACCAGCGTCTTAAGGCCAGTGACCTTGGTCAAACCCTGTTCAAAGACCGCCGTGTCACCCAGAGTCGCCGACATGAGGAGAAACCGCGCATAGCTCAAAGTGAGCAGCGGCACTTGCCACGCTACGCCCCGCTCGCGATCCGAGTAGTAGTGAAACTCATCCATGATGATATCGTGGGCCGGAGCCGCTGGGCCTTCGCGCAGGGCCATATTGGCGAGGATTTCGGCGGTGCAGCAGAGAATCGGCGCATCGCGGTTGACCGTCGCATCACCAGTGGTCATACCCACTTGGTCGGGCCCAAACTCGGCACACAGAGCTAAAAACTTTTCGTTGACCAAGGCCTTGATCGGGCAGGTATAAACGGAGCGCCTACCATGCGCGAGCGAGTGAAAATGCAGCGCCGTCGCCACCAACGATTTCCCCGACCCGGTCGGAGTGTTGAGGATGACGTTGCGACCCTCGTACAAAGCTAGGATCGCCTCCTCTTGGGCTGGATAAAGCTCGACACCTTTATCGCTGAGATAAGCGAGAAAACGGTCCAGCAGGTCCCCGCTGTCGAGCTTTTGTCCGGCTCCAGGCAGGTAGCGCAGGAGCGGGAAATCACTTGTAGATTTGGCATCTGAAGGCGGCATATGACCGATATCTATATGCGCATCTGCCGGGCTTGGCTAGAGCCATTATTCTGCGAGGTGGTGTTAGCGAGACTTTCAGCGTATAGTCCCCACGGCCTCGCGCGATGCCTCAACCCTTTCCTAGACCCCAAAACCAGAGATTACGAGATTACGTGAAAAAATTTGTTAAATTCCTGAAGAATTTCAGTGGACCTGCGCCTCTTGACGAAGCAGGTGCAACAACCCAAGCCAGCGCCGACTTCCCTGAGCTGGGCCTGATCGAACCTCTGCTGCGCGCGGTCGCTGAGCAGGGTTACACGCAGCCAACGCCGATCCAAGTCGCGGCCATTCCCTACGTCCTCCACGGCAGAGACCTGCTTGGCTGTGCGCAGACCGGCACTGGTAAAACCGCTGCCTTTGCTTTGCCGATCCTGCAACGCCTGGCGCTTGGTGAAGGTCGAGGCCGCGGCATCCGGGCACTTATCTTGACACCAACACGCGAATTAGCCCTACAGATTGAGGAGAGCTTCAAGGACTACGGACGCTACCTAAGTCTGAAGTCAGCTCTTGTCTACGGCGGCGTCGGTATCGAACCGCAACGCCGTGCACTCGCTGCCCGCCCAGACATCGTCATAGCAACCCCAGGCCGTTTGCTTGATTTGATGGGTCAAGGCTGCGTCAAGCTCGACGCTCTTGAAATCTTCGTGCTCGATGAAGCCGACCGGATGCTCGATATGGGCTTCATTCACGATGTTAAGCGCGTCATCTCGGCGCTGCCAAAGGAACGCCAAAACCTACTGTTTTCTGCGACGATGCCGGCCGAGATCCAAGAGCTCACCAAGCGCATCTTGCACGACCCAGCCAAGGTCGAAGTGACGCCGGTATCATCAACCGCTGAACGCATCGACCAAGCGGTCTACTATGTCGACCGCCCAAACAAGCGTTTTCTACTTATGCACGTCCTTGGGGACGATGCCGTCAAGCGCGCCCTGGTCTTCACCCGCACCAAGGCGATCGCCAACCGCGTCGCAGGTTACCTCAACGACAACGGCGTCACTGCCGAGGCCATCCATGGCAACAAGTCGCAAAGCGCCCGCCAACGCGCCCTAACCAACTTCAAGTCCGGCACGACACGCATCTTAGTCGCCAGCGATCTGGCGGCGCGCGGTATCGATATCGACGAGGTCACTCACGTCATCAACTATGACGTGCCAAATGTTGCGGACACCTACGTTCACCGCATTGGCCGCACCGGTCGCGCCGCAGCCTCTGGCATCGCCGTGTCGTTTTGCGACCCCGAAGAAAAGAGCTTCATCATCGGGATCGAGCGCCTGATCCGCAAAAAAATCCCGGTCGTCAGCGATCACCCGTTTCCCATGACCGGCAAACCAGATGACTCGCCTCAAGCCGCACCGTCTGGCCGCAGTGGCGGCGGCGGCAGGCGGCCGCAACGCTCCGCAGCGCCGGGAGGACGGCCGCAAGGCTCCGGTGGCCAGCGCCGCAGCCGCGGCGGTCAGCAAGGTGGGCGGCCTCAGGGCGCCCCTGGCGGTTCAAACAAGGTTTAGGGTCTACGCCGAGCTCAAGCCGCCTACTACTAGGCTGCCTGGGCTCGTCTTTTTACGACCACGTGTTTGGCATGAAGCAGCCAGTGCCGGTTTAGGGCCTGCTGCAGATAAACCACGGCCAGTGGCGGAATCATCGCCAGCGCCGTCGCCAGTGCCGGAGAGGTGTACTGATACTTATTTTGCGCCTCCATGGTTCGCACCTGTGTCGCCAAGCGATACGTTAGATACAAGTGCAGGAGAGGCACCACGGCAAGCAAGGCATCCCAGATATTGACCTTTTTGCTATCCGCCATGCTGTGGGTGTGAAATAGCATCTCTTTTTGCACTGCAGCGAACCAAATTGGCCAGTAAACTCCGATTGACAGCGTCACACCGACCAAGCCGCTCATCCATGGGCTGCGGATCTGGCCAAGGCGCAAGCGAGTGCGCGCCAGGAAGTATTCTTGCAGCACCGCTTTCTTGGCGTGTGATACTGCTGCAGCCGACGTCGCCCTGGTGGACGTTTTCAAGACGCTCTCAGACGGCACGGACATTGGACGTTGCGGCGCAGTCTGCGGCCTCATGGCGATGACCTGTGGGCTCTTGAAGGTGATCTGTGGGCTCTTGGCCCCATGCGCAAGGGTCGGGACCGCTTGGCTACCCACTTTTTTTGCCATCACCTTCGGTTGCACCTGGGGGGCCTGCTGTACCGAGCCGATGCTGGCCAAATAAATTTCCGACAGGTCGCGGAGTGGGTACCACTGCGAAAACCCCTTGCGACTGACCAAAAGCGGCTTGCCTGAGGCAAGCACCGGCGCGCGATTAAAGGTCTCCGCGGCGGTAAGCGGGCCATTTAGGCTGCCGTCTTCATAAACATACCAGCCGTCGGGCCAAGCCTGTCCTGACCTGGAAGTTGGCAGGGGGTCCTGGGTCGGGGGGATTTGGCCCACGGTGGCACTCCTTGGTCGGATGGTTCCTTCTAGTATAACAAAGGGCTTGGGTGAGCGTATACTTTAGGTAGCTTGTTACGTGGCACGCTGCCGCTTTCACAAAGCCAAAGGGGAGACTAGACCATGGATCTGCAAGAGTTTTGTAAACAACTGCAGGCTGGCCAGTTTCCGCTCAAGTGGCCTGGGCACTGGTGCGGTGGGGCTTGGCTTCCGGGCAAAACCAGCGGCGTGCAAAAAAGTTCGTTCAATCCCAACACCGGATCAAAACTTATCGATGTTTATGTCGATAAAGATGCGGTGCAGCAAATCGTCGATCAAGCCTACAAATCGCGCGCGGCCCTTGCGGCGGTGCCGGTCAGCCAACGGCTTGATGTTCTTAAACGCTTTCGTCAGGCTTTGGTCGACTACCAACAGCCGGCCGAGCTGATCCTACGCTTGGAAGCAGGCAAGCCCAGTTGGGAGGCACGTCAAGACATCGCCAGTGCCGTGGCCTACCTAGATTGGGTGGTGAACCACGGTGACGAGGTCCTGCAGACGCTGACAGCTCCTTGCATCATGGGTCAGCAACAAGGTGGCAAGGTCCAGCTGATTCCGATCGGCGTCACCGCAGCCTATCTGGCCTTCTCCACGCCGATCACTAACTTCGTCGTCTACTTCGCCGCGTCGATGCTCGCCGGCTGTCCACTGATCTTAAACTCTTCGTCTCACGCCCTGCTCAGCTCCATGCTGATCGCCCTGCTCAGCCAGGAGCAAGACCTTTTACCCGGGATGCTCAGCGTCGTCTTTGGCAACTTTAGTAGCTTTAAACACCTGCTCGTTGATAAACGCATCGCCGCGATCCTCTACACGGGCTCTCGCGAGCACTGCGACGTGGTCCGTGCCGAGTCGCGCCAGCACCTTGGCCGCCAACTCGTCCTGCAGTCGGGCGGCAAAAATGCCGTCATCGTTCATTCCTCGGCCAATCTCCAAGAGGCCGTGCAATGCGTCGTCTACGGCGCACTGGTCAGCGCCGGCCAGCGCTGCACCTCGACCAGCCGCGTCTTTGTCTACCGCTCGATGCTACCTGCGTTCCGTGACGAATTACTGAAGGCCCTGCGCTCGGTGAAAGTCGGGCGTACCGATACAGACACCCTAGGAGACGGTAAGCAGGGCCCGTTCATGGGTCCACTCTACTCGGCGAAGGCCGTCGAAAAGTACCTGCGCTTTCAAACCATGGCCAACCGCGAGGCCGAAACCCTACTGTGGGGGCGCGCCGTCGAAGACCTTGCCGGCGGTTACTTTGTGACGCCCAGCGTGCATTATGTCAAACACTTCGATAATACGACCGCCTACCAAGGCAATGTGTTGTTTTCTCCCAACATCGCCATCTACGACTATGACGTCTTAGACACGGCCATTGAGCAAATCAACACCACCGATGCCGCCTTTGCCGTCTCCTTTGTCGGCGATCCCGAGGTCCTTAAAGCCAGGCGCTCGCTGTTTTTGGCGCCTAACCTCATGTGCAATATGCCGACGGTCGAGATGCAGGTCACCTTGCCCCTGGCTGGACGCCTGCAAAGTGGTCACCACCGATACCACGGCCCGGGTGTCGCGCTCTATCTATGCTTTCCCCAGGTTTTGACCCAAGATACGGCGTCCGAACAATTGATTAGATCTTGGCCTTGGCCACGATATTGATTTACGTTCGAGGCGTCATTAACGCCGCTGAAGAGGGGAAAAAACATGTCTGGGACCGAACAAACCGTGCTGCAAAAGGCTGCCTATTGGTCCACGTCCGCCGACTTTGACCCGGCGACTAGGCAGGAGATTGCGGCGCTGATCGCCCAAGGCAACACCAAGGAGCTCACCGAGCGTTTCTACCGTGATCTGGAGTTCGGCACCGGTGGACTACGCGGGATCCTCGGCGCCGGCACCAATCGCATGAACATCTTTAACGTCCGCAAAGCCACCACCGCGCTGGCTACCCATCTTAAGGCCGCCTTTCCCGGCGAGACCCTGACGGTGGCTATTTCGCACGATTCGCGGCACTTTTCTCGCGACTTCGCCAAAGCCACGGCTGAGATCCTGGCCGGCCAGGGGATCCGCTCGATCTTGACCAAAGCGCTAAGACCGGTACCAATGCTGTCCTTTATGACCAGGCACTACTCCTGCCATGCCGGTGTCTGCGTCACAGCCAGCCACAATCCCCCGGAATACAATGGCTACAAAGTCTACTGGCAAAATGGCGGCCAACTCGTCCCGCCGCATGACCACGAGATCATCAAGGCCTACGGCGCCATCGATGGCTATAGCAACCTCAAGGCCGTCCCATACGCCGAGATCCTCGCCACCGGCCAAGCCAAAGAAGTCGGCGATGATTTTGACGAAGCCTACTTCGCCCGAGTCAAAGCCCTATCCATGCATGGTGAGGGACGCCAGGGCTTCAAGATCGTCTATTCACCGCTGCACGGTGCGGGGCGTTATCCTGTCACCGAGATGCTCAAGCGCTTTGGCTTCACCGATGTCACGGTGGTCCCCGAGCAGGAGCAGCCAGATGGCGCCTTTCCAACGGTCAAATCGCCCAATCCAGAGAACCCTGCGGCCATGGACATGGCTCGCGCTTTGGGCAGCAAATTAGGTGCCGACCTCATCCTGGCCACGGACCCCGACTGCGACCGCATCGGCATGGAGATCTTAGTCGATGGCCGCTACGTCCGTCCCAACGGCAATCAAATCGGCTGCCTGCTCAATGACTATGTGCTGAAGTCACTCACCGACCTCAAGCGCATGCCGCCCTCCCCGCTGGTGGTGAAAACCGTCGTCACCACCGATCTCCAAGCAGATTTGGCAGAAGAATACGGGGCGACGTGCGAAGAGACGTTGACCGGCTTCAAATGGATCTGCAATCAGATCGACGGCTATGAAACCGGTCGCCTCAAGCCCTACCGCAAATTCGTCTGCGGCGGCGAGGAGAGCTACGGCTTCCTCATGGATTCCTTCGTGCGCGACAAAGATGCGGTCATCTCCTGCTGCTTAGCAGCCGAAATGGTGGCTTACTACAAAGCACAAGGGTCCTCGGTGGTCGCTGCGCTCGACGGCATCTTCTCGCGGCACGGGGTTTATCATGAGACTCTCGCCGATATCACCCTCCCAGGCAAAGAAGGCGCCGAGAAAATCGCTGCTATGATGGCCGGACTGCGGCGTCAGCCACCGCGGGAAATCGACGGAATGCCGGTGCAAAAGCTCAGGGATTTCGATAAGCGCCAAGACTTCCAGGCAACTCACGGCGACTTCAAAGCCGCCGCGAGCATACCACTCCCCCAGTCTAACGTGTTACAATTTATACTGAATGACGGTACCAAGATCAGCGTTAGGCCATCGGGCACCGAGCCCAAGATCAAGTTCTACGTCTCCGTAAAAGACCTTTCTGGCAAAGGCAAAAGCGGAGCCGCACTGAACGAGGTCAAAGCACGGTGTGAAGCGCGGGCAAAACGCATCGAGGATATCTTCGTGGCTATGGCCCGAGGCTAGGTGCAAAGCGTAGGACAGGTGGTCCGGCGGCACTATCTTAGCCGGCCGCTCCTCCATGGGAAAGGAATCCCAGCGTGCGCCTGCGTCACTTTGCCGCCCTGTTTATCGCCTGGTCCACCCTGAGCCAGACTGCTTTTGCTTACGAAAAGGCCACCGAAGGTTCGGAGGTGGTGATGGACAAGCTGTATCCGAAAAAGAGGTCGGTCGAACTCGATCTCAAACTCGGCTACTTTCTCACCTCATCCTATCTGAACTCCTTTTTGGCGAACGCCGCCTTGACCTACTTCTGGTCGGAGAATTGGGGCTTCAGCCTCGAAGGCAACTTCGTCATAAATACGGACAAAGAGGAACGCGGCTGCATCGAAACCTTTTACAATGACCCAAACAAGGTGGTCTCTGCGCCCTGCTCCTCGAAAGGCGGCTCGCTTGCCGACGATCCCCAGGGTGATGCGAACTACGGGCCCGCTTACGTGCCGATTCGCAAGCTCAACTACATCCTCACCGGCAACTTTGTCTGGAACCCGATCTATGGCAAACAGATCTTGCTTCTGTCTGCCACCAACTACTTCGATATGTATCTCACCTTCGGTGGTGGCGTGGCCATGTCGGACTTCTATCCAGAGCGCCGAACCCTCTTAAATGACGCCACTAAATCATCTAGAGCCGGTGACTTCTGCGTTAAATCTGTTGCCGCCAAGAAGGGCTGCGACCCCACCAAGAACCCTGGCACGACCGATATAAGCCAGACCGGGACTGCCGCACGGCCGATACCACAAGCGGAAACGACGCCGCTGATCCACTTGGCCATCGGTCAGCGCTTTCACTTCTTAAAGCACTTTATCCTCGATGCCTCGATTGAAGACTACGCCTTGATCGGCACCGAACAAGGCTTCGATAACTTCTTGGTCCTCAGTGGCGGCGTCGGCTACCGCTTCTAAGGGACCGTCCATAAATAAGTTGTACAGTTGGGCGTCAGATGATGGTTGACTGTGGTGGCTTTTGGGGCGAAAAACCGGAGGAATACTTGCAGTATTTCGAGGATTTTTCGCTCCAAAAGACGCCGCAGGCAGCCGTCAGCTGGCGGCCAAATGTGCAACTTATTTATGGACGGGCCCTAAGGGCAAGGCAGCGTCAACACTCAGCCCTGCTCAGAACGGAATATCGTCTAGGCCGGGGGTGTCAGGGCCACCCATGCCGACGTCACCCATACCGCCGATGTCGTGGTCATAGCCGCCGCCACCGCCGGTTTGCCCACCACCGTAGCCACCGCTAGGCCGCTCGCTCCGTGGAGCTCCACCACCGGCACTCGCCCCAGCGCCAGCGCCAGCGCCCGCCGCACCGCCGAGAAACTGCACATTTTGCGCCACGATTTCCGTCGTGTAGCGCTTTTGACCCTGCTTATCCTCCCACGCGCGCGTGGCGAGACGACCCTCGACCAGGACGCTGCGGCCCTTGGCTAGGTATTTAGAGCAGTTTTCCGCCTGCTTGCCCCAAACGACGACACGGTGCCACTCGGTGAATTCCTGACGCTGGCCATCCGGAGCTGTCCGGTAATCGGTCGTGGCGATTCGCAAAGTCGCAACCGCCATTTGGCTCTGCGTAAAGCGCAGTTCTGGATCCTGGCCCAGATTTCCCATAATGGTCACTCGGTTTAAAGACGCCATAGCGTAGCCTCGCCCTTTCCTGCCTCTTCGGGCAGATATACTCTGATCCAAGCCAAACATGGGCCTAACATATAACCCATAGCCCCGACGCAGGTCCTAAGCCTAGTGACCTGGTGGTCTCTCCCTGCAGCGGTCTTGATTTAATACCGGACGCCGATCAGCCGGAACAAGGTGTTTTTAGCATTTGCCGCCGCTGTCTGGCCGTGACATTCTAACCGTCGATTATCATATGTAGGAATTTTCTATGCACGCTAGGACTACCAAGGACTCTGTGGCCAGCCCCCACGCCTCGCGCCACACCTGGCCAGGCTGGTCTTTGCTGGCCATGTGCTTGTGCCTGTTTGCCTGCAGGGTCAAGGAGAAATTCCCCCCCCTCGGCACCATCATCGCCAGTCCGGTCGATATCGCCACCAGCGATGACGGCAAGCATTTCTTCGTCCTAAACTCAGACTTCGACAACACCTACGACGTCGGCTCGGTGCTGGTCTTAGACCGCGATGGCCATAAACTCAACGCCATCGAAGTGCCGCGCATGGGACGCTCGCTTGCCTTGCTCGGCAACACCTTGATGGTGACGGTTGACTACCAAAAAGAGCCTACCAACAATAACTATCCACCGCACGTCATGCTCTTCGACGTCAGCGATCCTGAGCACCCACAAAAGAAGCAGGACTGGGTTCTCGATTGCAGCCCGATCAACGGCGTCATGCATGCACCTTACATCGCTGTATCGTGCGCCAACGGCACTCTGATGGTCGGCAACTTAACCACAGACTTGAGCCAAGCGACGCTCTTTAAAGTACGCCAGTACAGTGCTAGCTTCCGCGCGCTGTATATCGACACCAAACAAAATCTCCTACTCGGCTTCCCCACCGACCTCGGCAGGCCCGAGCACAGCGATGCCGAATTGGTCGACAACATGTCCTACACCACCGATCGTTCGCCAATCGGCACGCCAGGCGCCAATGAAGTGCCTGATCAAATGGAAAACAGCCCACGCCAACAAGCCAACCAAGCACAACGGCAAAGCTTCCAATTCTTCGTCTACGATCTAGCCAAAGAAAGCCAAAGCCGCGCCACAACCCCACCTGACTGTCCGGTGGGCACGACCACACCTGGCTGCATCTTTCCCTACCGTGACGGGAGCGACGCCCTGGTGCAAGGCGAGCTGCGCTGGATCTACTTCAATCTCAACAATTTCGACGGGGCTCCGGATCAGAGCGATCACTTCAACGATCCGGCTTTCAAGTTTTACCGCACCAACTTCTACACGGCACAACCCGACCCAGACAACAGCGACGTCTTTTATCTCTCGCACCGCGGCAGTCCCGAACGCAGTCGTTGGGCTAACCAGATCGTCCGCGTGACGATGAAGGGCGATCTCCACAATAAACTTGGTCCAGGTGGCGTCACCTACACCTTCCCGACCACGGCCTCGACGATGAGCTTTGAGCGCGTCTATGGCTTTAAGGGCGCAGAAGCCACCAAGTTCGTCTACCCCAGCGACTTCCGTGTCCGCCGTGTCAACGGCCTAAAAACCATCGTCGTCAATAACAGCCGCGACCTGGTCAACTGGGTGCGCAGCGACAGCTACTTTTCACTTGGCGCGCAAATCATCGATCAGCCCGACTGGTTTGCCGAACAAGTCGGCGGCCTATCCCCGAAAGACGATATCCGCAGTTACAATCAGGTCGCTCTCAATGCCGATGGGCGCGGGGCCACGTGCTCCTATTATGGCAACTCGGTGGTGATCTTCGATGTCGTCCCAGGTGTTGGCCTCAATATCGTCAACCCGGTGAAGTGAGGCCGGTCCATGTTCTTAAAAAAGATCATCATCGCTGGTTTCAAGTCGTTTGCCGATAAAATCGTCATCAACTTCGATACCGGTATCACCGGTATCGTCGGACCAAATGGCTCCGGCAAGAGCAATGTCATCGATGCCGTCCGCTGGGTGATGGGCGAACAAAACGCCAAGAATCTGCGCGGAGAAAAGGCGACAGACATCATCTTCGCCGGCTCCGAAAAGCGTAAAGCGCTCGGCATGGCCGAGGTGTCGCTGGTCTTTGACAACTCCGACGATGATCCGATCTGCCCGGCCGAGTATCGGCATGAGAGTGAAATCGCCCTAACCCGCCGCCTCTATGCCGACGGCCAGCGCGAATATATGATCAACAAAAAGCCATGCCGGCTCAAAGACATCGTCGGCTTCTTCTCGAGCACCGGACTTGGCGGCCGCAGCTACTCGATGATCCAACAGGGCCAGGTCGACCGAATCCTCAACGCCAAGCCAGAAGATGTCCGCGAGATCCTCGAAGAGGCTGCCGGCACCACGGTCTACAAGCGTCGGCAACAAGAAGCCCAGAAGAAGCTCGAACAGACCACCCTCAACCTGTCGCGCATCGACGACATCCTCACCGAGGTGCAAAAGCAACTCGATGCCCTCGAAACCCAGGTCGACAAGGCCAAGGAGTTTACCAGTCTAAGCGACAAGCTGAAGGCCGAGGAGACAAGTCTACTCGCCCACAACTTCCACCATTTCGTCGAGCAACAAGCAAGACTCCAGTTGCAGCGAGATACGACCCTCGCCACCGAAGCAGAGACGCTCAGCCAAGTGTCGAGTCTCGAGGCCCGTTTGGTCGACCTGCAAGGTCAACTCGACGAGGCGGATCCTGATATCCAGCTGCTGCAAGAAAAGATCGCCTCGGCGCGCGAACAAATCGCCCGCGGCGAGTCCACCTTAAAAAGCGCCACCGAACGCGTCGATGGCGGCACCAGGCGGCTTGGCGCTATCGCTGAGGAACTCTCCGAAGACGATGCCAATCTCAAGGTGCTCGAAGGCCAAGTAGACGGCGCCTTGCGTTCGATGGCCCAGGCCGAACAGATCGCCAAAGAGCTCACCGAAGCCATCGCCAACTTCGAGTACGAGGTTGAGGCGGCAAGTGAGGCGTCGCAGGTCTATGAAGGGCGCATGGAGGAGTTTGACGACGAGATTCGCAACGTCGAGCGCCTTATTGAAAGCAACAAATTCCGCACCGAACAAGTCGACAAAGAACTGACTAGGGCCGCCCAGGAAGCAGCCCAGGAAGACCAGCGCTGCGCAGCACTGCGCAGCGAACTAAGCGCCACCACGGTCGAGCTACACGCCGCTGAGCAGCGCGCTGGGGCGACCCAGGCCGGCCTCGATCAGGAGATCAGAGACAAGCACGACCGCGAGGCCACCGTCGCCGAGTGCTACCGCCAGATCAAAACGGCCAATGCTAAGCGCGATGAACTACGCGAGGCCTATCATGCAGCCAAAGGCCGCTACACTTCCCTAGCCGAGATCGAGGACGGAACCACCGACCTCACCGCATCGATCGCAGCACTAAAGCAGCAGGGTCCGCAGTTTGCGTCCCTGGTCAACGGCATGCTGACGGACTTCATTGGTTTTGGCTCGACCTCTAGCGAGTTACCACCGAAGGCCGCAGCGGCATTCGAAAGATGGGCAGAACGCCTAGTCGTCTCAGGGCTCGATCAGTTTAATTCACTGGTGCGCCTAGCCGGTCAGCACGGTGCTGGCGCCCTTCCGGTCTGTGTTCTATCGCAAGCGGAAAAGGTCGATCAAGACGCGGTTGCCAGGTGGGCCGACGACAACAGCGCCGAGCCGCTCAGAAGATATCTGAAAGTGGAGCGCGAGCTACCTGGTATCGCGACGCTTCTCGACCGTCTTTATTTGTTGCCGGCCCTGCATTTGGGACCAGAGGAGTTGGCCGGACTTCCCCGCGGCATCTTGCTCTTTACCGCTCAGGGCGTTTGCTACGGTGGCCACGGTGAATTCATCGTCGGCGGGAAGGCCGCTGCTGGCCTCCTAAGTCGCAAGACCGAGCTGGAAGGCCTAGCCGGCCAACTGAAGCTTTTGGAGGGCGAGCTGAGTCGGGCCCAGGCGCAGATCGATGAGCTCGAATTCCGTATCAATACCGATCGCCAGGTCATCGCCGAGATCGATGCCAAACTGCAACAGCAAAACCGCGGCGTACTCGAAGTGATGTCTGCACTTCAAGCCGTGCAGCAGCTGTTCGATCGCAAACAAGAGCTCATTCAAGCTGCTGAAGCCGCCTTGGCGCAGCATCAAGCCACCGGACACCGCCTCGGCGAAGAACGTGAATCCCTTGCCGCAAGCCGCGCCTCGCTCACTCGCGAGCTGGCCAGCGCCCGGGCTGAGTATGCGAATATCGAACAAGATGCCGAGGCACTCCTTGAGCGAAAAGAGGAAGTCAAACGCCAACACGACGCCAAGAAGCTCGAACATGCTCGCTCTGGAGCAAGGGCCCAGGCCCAGCGCGACGGCTACCTCAACTCTAAGGCGCAGTTAGAGCTCTTACAAAACAAGTTATCGCGTCGCTACGAAGAGCAAAATCGCCTCACCCAGGACATCGATCTAGCCAAGGTGCAGCTGGAGCAAGCTCGCGTTGACATCGAGCGCTATGTTCTCGACCGCGACAAGCTGCAAGACGACTTCGCGTCGCGGCGTGAGGCCAATGCCGGCTTGATCGAAGAAACCCGCGTCATCGACAACCGCCTCAGGTCGCTACGGGAAACCTACAGCGCCATGCAAAAAGGCTTGGCTGAAGGCAACGTGAGCCTTGAGCGCCTGCGGATGGCCATCGCCGGAGTGACCGAGCAAGCCAGCGAAAAGTATCACCTTGACCTGCACAACTTTGCCTTCACTCAAGATCCTGACTTCAACCAGGAGAGTCGCTCTAGGTCGGTGTCGCGCCTGCGTCAAAAGATCGAATCGATGGGCGGCATCAATATGATGGCGCTTAAAGAATTTGAGGAAAAGACCGAGCGCCGCGACTTTATCACCAAGCAGCGCGACGAGGTCGTCTCAAGTATGGACCTCCTCGCCGCGGCGATCGCCGAAATCGAAGAGACCTCGCTGAAGAAGTTCCTGGAGATCTTTGCCCGCATCAATATGGAATTTGGCGGGCTCTTCCCGATTCTTTTCCCGACTGGCGAAGGGCGCCTCGAACTCACTCACCCCGACAATCCCATGCTTGGCGGCATCGAGATCATCTGCCGCCTGCCGGGCAAAAGTCCCAAGTCGATGACCCTCTTCTCCGGCGGCGAGAAGGCATTGACGGCAATGGCACTGATCTTTGCCCTGCTCAAGACCAAGCCAACTCCCTACTGCTTCCTTGACGAGGTCGATGCACCTCTCGACGAAGCCAACGTCGGGAGGTACAACCGTGTTTTGGAGGCTCTTGCCGACCAATTCCAGTTCATCGTCATCACCCACAACCGCCGCACCATGGAGGTGCTAGACGTCTTGTATGGCATCACCATGCAAGAGCCAGGCGTCTCCAAGGTCGTCGGCGTCGACATGCAAAAGGACCTACCACAGCATCTACGCAAGGCTTTCAAAGAAGAAAGTCCAGCGGTCGCCGGGGGCACTGCGGCCGTGCGCCAAGTCGAAGGCGCCACCGCTGGATAGCGGCCAAACTCAAAGTGGTGTGTATGGGTCAAAGAACTGGTTGATTCCAGCAGTAAGACCTTGCCTATGCGGCCCAGTCAAGCTCCAGGCATAATCAACCCGCAGCATGAGGCGGTAAACTTGGGGAACGGCAAAACGCAGCCCGATGCCTGCCGTAGACCTCGCGCTATCCCGTCCGTCTGACCAGTTAGCGCCGGCCCCACCGGCATCGACAAAGGCCGCCGTCTGCAGCCAAAGGTGCTGTGCTTTCAGCGCAATGTACCGCAGCTCCATGTTTGTAAATGCAGCATGAGTGCCGAAGATCGCACCGTCTGGAAGTCCACGAATCGTATCCAATCCACCAAGAAAATATTCGCTCTGCAGCGACGAAAAGCTCGACTGACCGACCACCGCCCGGACCGCGAGGTTCCAAGATCCGCCGATGATGCGGTAGTAGTCGGCTTCGCCTTCGACAAAGCTATATGCATGTCCGGATGATACAACAGGCCCCAGTCTCAACTTAGTCCTAAGTCCATCGTACTCGATGTGATTCACCGCAATGCTGTCATAGAGCAGAGTGGGCAAAAGCTTGAACGAAAAACGCTTGGCCGTGTTTAAAGCAATACCTGCTGGCGGCACTCGACCTGTGGTCTTTGTCACGTCCGGGTCAAAAACACTGGGTGCTTCCTGCACTGTCTCGGCTTCGCCACCAACCTTCCAGTGGTGGGTGCGGTCACGGTCACGTTCGCCTTCATCGGTACTAAGCGGGACAAGCAGTCGGATCCGACTTAAGGTCATATTGGTACTCAGAGCACCAACGACGGTGCCACCTCGGTCAATCGCTTGACGGCGCCGAAATTCACGCCAGACCTCACCACCCAGGTAATAACGATCGGAATCACCCCTCGGGTCACGACCATAAAGAATAAACCCAGGTGGCGCGTTGCCATACTGACGTGTCTCAGCGCCAAGCGTCAGTAGCCGCCCTAGCGCATGGATATCATATAAACCAAGAACCTTTAACGGAGTGCCCCCACCATAAGCGCCGCGCACCACCGGAATCATCGTCCAGCGCTCATGAACCTCGACTTGCAGTAGCTGCTGCCCAGGTGCCTGCAAATCAGGAACCACCGAGACTTGGACCGAGGTAAACACCGATGTCGTCACCAGCCTGCTGCGAAGATCAATGAGTTCCTGCTCACTAACATCGGCCGGAAACCGGTAGTCGATATAGCCTTCCAGCCATTTTGGATCGGTACGGTTTAGCCCTACCAGCTTAAGCCCGGCGACATGTTTAGCGCCATGATCATTAGCCTGGGCATAGGCCGCCTGCACCAAACATAGCGCCATGATCAAAGGTCTCAGCAGCTGCTTAAAGATAACGGTCCTCTGCCAACAAATAGCCCCGGACGTAGTCATGAATCCCTGCCTCAAGAGCGGTCATAGGCGCCTGATAGCCGCCCTTTTCTCGCAGCCTGTGCAGATTCGCTTCGGTAAAATACTGATACTGACCCCGGATCGTCTCCGGCATGGCTATATATTCGATCACCGGCGGGTCGATCTCCATGGCGGCAAAAACGCCCCGAGCGACATCGGCAAAACTCCGCGCCTGACCCGAGCCTATATTGTAGAGCCCGGACTGCACATGCTTCGCCTGCATGTAAAAATGCAACATGACATTGACACAGTCTTTGACATAAACAAAATCACGCAATTGTCCGCCGTCGGCATAGTCCGGCCGATAGGACTTGAACAATTTAATTGCACCACTCTGTTGCACCTGCGGCAAGACCTGAAAGATCACACTCGACTGGCCTCCCTTGTGATACTCCTGCGGGCCATAGACATTGAAGAATTTTAGGCCCGCCCAAAGTGGCGGCGCTTCGTGCTGGTGCATCGCCCAGTGGTCAAACTTCTGCTTGCTAAAGCCGTATGGATTGAGCGGCCGCAGCTTCGGTACAGCGGTCAAAATGTCGTGAAATCCCTG
The DNA here is from genome assembly GCA_903928445.1 of uncultured Pseudomonadota bacterium. Classification (GTDB taxonomy): domain Bacteria; phylum Bdellovibrionota_B; class Oligoflexia; order Oligoflexales; family CAIYRB01; genus CAIYRB01. Next base: position 24,448 of record CAIYRB010000175.1, read on the forward strand.
CTCTCCAGCGCCGTACGTTGCGGCCGAGGACGCGTAGATAAACGGCACCTGGTGCTCGGCGCAGTAACGCCACAACCGCACCGAGTAGTTTAGGTTGTTGTCGACAAGGTAGTCGACATCGGTCTCAGTGGTCGACGAGCTCGCCCCAAGGTGAAAGACCGCCTCAATGCACTCGCCGTCAGCACCGCCCTCGAGCCAAGGTAACAGGGCGTCCTTATGCAGGACTCGCCGAAAAGTTCTCTTGTTGATATTGAGCCACTTACCGCCGTGACCGAGGCGATCGGCAATCAAGATGTCGTCGATACCGTGCTGATTGAGCCGCCACACCAAGGCGCTGCCGATAAACCCCGCGCCACCCGTCACAACAATCATAGTCTGCTCCTAATGACTCGGAATAATAAGAAGATTCCGGCCCCTTTGTCAAAGTCCTGGCACCCAGACGCCACGGCCTCGGGGACAAGCCCTCACGACTCGAACAAAAACCACGTTATCCTTATAGATCCTACCCCATGAGAGGTCGCCCCTATGTGTATCTCCGCCTTGATCGAGCCTGATCTGCACAAACTCGCCGCGCTGCTAGGTGTCCAGCGCCTAGAGGCCATTACACCTGAGCCGCCATGTCGCCGTGTCGAGGCCCATCAATCGGCTTGGGTCATCCGCCAGGCCGGTGCTGGTCGCCTCATCGCCGAGGCGATGTCCTTTAACCCTTATGTCGTGCGGCGCACCAGCATCGGTGGAGACATGTGGGCGAGCTCGCTGCTCGCCAATAATCACGGACTCATCGTCCTTCGGGGCTTTTCTGACTGGTTGAATGCGCGGACCATGGTCGAAGGCGGCGTGATCCACCTACACGAGGCCAATTGCGCCTATAATCGCAGCCAGAGCCAATACGGCTCGGCGCATGGACGAGAAGGTCGCCAGCTCTTAGTCAACTTCACCCCTCGCGCCCCTTTGCTCGTGCCAGTGCTCTTTGACCAGGCCAGGCCGCAGGTGGTAGGACAGGAATCACGCAAGGAGTTTGTCATGATATCCGACCAACCAGCGCCGCCGTTTGACCACCTAGGCCTAAACCAAGCACCGCTAGCGCTCGACCGTCACATGGCACTAGAATGGCTATTCGCCGCCGATCTTGACCCAGAGATCGACGACTGCGCCGCGCTCCTAGACGATTGCAGCGTGCCAGATTGCGCCTTAGCCCTTTATAAATCCGCCTGATCACAGATTGGTGACCCGCCGTGACCGCACTCCCAAAGCGCTTGTTTATTGTCGATACCATGGCGCTATTTTTTCGCAGCTTCTATGCCCTTGGCCGTAGTTCCCTCGCGACCAGCCAAGGTCAGCCAACTGGTGCCGTTTATGGCACGGCGATGTTTATGAATAAATTGCTAAGCGAGCAGAGGCCCGACTTTCTCGTGGCGGTCTGCGACACGCCAGAACCAACCTTTCGTCACGCGATGTTTCCCGCTTACAAGGCCCATCGCGACGCCATGCCAAGCGATCTCGAAGCCCAACTACCTTGGTGTTATGAGCTGCTAACTCACTACCGCTGCCCGGTGCTACGTCAGCCTGGGGTCGAAGCCGACGATTTTGTCGGGACTCTGGTCCGCCACTATGCTCGCCCGGATCTCCAAGTCTTCATCATTTCTGGTGACAAAGACTTTATGCAGCTGATCGGTGATCATAGCTTTATGCTTGCACCGAAAAAAAATGAAGAAGCCCTGCTAATCAATCGAGCTGCCGTTAAAGAAAAATTCGACTGCACACCGGAACAGGTCGTCGACGCACTGGCATTGATCGGCGACACTGCTGACAACGTCCCCGGAGTACATGGCATCGGCGAAAAGGGCGCAGCCAAGCTGATCGGAGCCTATGGCTCGCTCGAAGGCATCTACCAGCACCTCGCAGACCTCACGCCAAAACTGCGCGCCAGCCTGGAGGCCGGTCGCGACGACGCGTTTTTGTCCCGGCAACTCGTGACACTCAAGACGGACCTTGAGCTGCCGCTAACCCTCGCTCAGATGCACTGCGACTGGCGCAGCGCATCGGCAAACCCTGAGTTACTGGCGTTTCTCACTCGGCTGCAATTTAAAACCCTGGCGCAAAAAGTCCAAGGCGCACTGTTAAAAGACGATGTCCGTACGCCGGTCACAGTAGCTGACACACCGGCAGCACCGCTCAACGAGCCTACTACCAGCGATACGCCACTATCACTGGATTCGGTTAAGCCAGATGACGCCACCCTGCCATCCGAAGTGAGCAAGCTGCAGGCGGCCATGTCGACCTGCAGCAGCTTTGCCTTCACCCTGGACTGTAGCAACCCCGACATCATCACCGGTCGCCCCTTAGCCGCCCACTTGGTGATTGATACCGGCGAAGCCTTTCACCTGCCACTCACCGAGGAGGGCATTTACCTCCTCCGCCCACTGCTGGCAAATTCCCGGCAAACAAAGGTCACGCACGGACTAAAGCATAGCCTGCAGATGCTGGAAAACATCGGCATCGACCTGGCCCCTCCGTATATCGACGTCGAAATCTGCGACTATCTTGTCGATCCAAACCACTATGACCACTCAATCCAGTCCATGCTTGCCAGGTGGGAACACCTGGAGACCACCCAGCTTCCAGGCACGGCTCAAGCCAAAGCCATCATCACCCTGTATCGCAAGCTCGCGCCAATACTCGCCGCCGCCGGTCTGGAGCGGGTGCTTCATCAAGTAGAGATGCCGCTCGTGCCAGTCCTCGCCCGCATGGAACGCTGCGGCTTTTTCATCGATGCAGAATTTCTCGACATTTACTCAAGCGAGCTCGCCGCAACCGCCAAGGGCCTAGAGACGGAGCTTTATGCCGCAGCCGGCGGGCCCTTCAATATAAACTCCTCAAAGCAACTACAGGCCTTGTTGTTTGACCGCCTTAAGCTGCATGAAGTCGCTGGGCTTAAGCGCTTAAAGCGCACGAAAACCGGCTATTCAACGGACGAATCCGTCCTTGAGCAGCTTGCCGAGACGCACAAGGTCCCGCGGCTCATCATCGCCTATCGCGAGGTAAGTAAACTTAAGAACACCTATGTCGACCCTTTGCCCCAGTTCATCAATCCACGCACCAACCGCGTCCATACGACCTTTCGCCAAACGGTGGCGGCGACCGGCCGACTCAGCTCAGACAGGCCAAATCTGCAAAACATTCCGATCCAGTCCGATCTCGGCCGCCGCATTCGCCGCGCTTTTAAGCCGCAAGATCCCGGCTCGGTACTGATTTCAGCGGACTATTCACAAGTCGAACTTAGGTTGCTGGCACACCTGGCCGACGCCAAAGATATGATCGCAGCATTTATTAACGGCCTTGATGTGCACACCGTCACCGCCGCCAAGATCTTTGGCGTCGCCGAGAGTGCCGTGACGCCGCAGCTGCGTTCGCGGGCCAAGGCCGTAAACTTCGGCATCATCTATGGCATGGGACCGCAGCGCCTGGCTGCCACCACGGGTGTGAGCCTTGGCGAGGCCAAGGCCTTCATCCAGCGCTATTTTGAGGTTTACCCTGCGATCAAAACCTACACCCAGTCGCTGATCGCCTCTGCTCGCGCCACGGGTTACTGCGTCACCATGCTCGGCCGCAGGCGGCCCATTCCAGAGCTTAGCGACAAGAACCAAGCCAATCAATCGCGCGGTGAAAACATCGCCGTCAATGCGCCGATTCAGGGCAGTGCCGCTGATTTGATCAAGCTAGCCATGATCCGCATCGACCAAGCACTCATCAGCGAACGCTTAAAGACTCAACTGCTGCTGCAGGTCCACGACGAATTGGTATTCAGCGCACCACAAAGCGAAGTGCCCCATGTGATCCCCCTGATTCGGGAGCACATGGAGCACGCTCTGATAACGCAGGTGCCGCTTAAGGTCGATATCCACACCGGCGCCGACTGGCTCGCAGCGCATTAAATTACTGCGCGAAAGGGAAGTTCAAACCAGCGTCTTGGGCGATCTCGCCGACCGACACCTGGTAATTTTGCCAATCGGTATTTTCTGGGCGGAAGGCCGCACCGGTGGTAACAGCCGGATCCGGTGACACGCTGTTGAAATCCGACAACCCTTGATGCGAGTCCGCGCAAGCTTGCTCATGATCGGTAAGCGGATCGGTACCGGTTGATGTGCTGTTTGGCATTAAAATCGCAGCTAACACCGTCCCATGTCCAGAAGTCAGGTCATTCGCGCGGAGCACGATCTTAAAGTTTTTGCTTGGAACAGCAATATCTCCATCAGGACCGATATGGCCGGGATGATCGTCGAAGATGGCGCCGGCGATAATGTAGATCGATTGGTCAGTGCCCCGGACCAAATTGCGCTCGTGCTCTTCAAAGTGTTCCCAGATGCCGCGATTCAAATACGCCGTCTGCGGCATCATGTTCGACATGAGAAAGGTGCGACGATTTTGGTCCTCCGAGGCAGTACGGTCGGCCGAGGGCGTCATGTGCCCACGATCAAAACAGCTGCCCTGAAAATCCTGCGGTGTCACCGCGTGACCACCGTTGGCCGCCAGATATTGGTCGAGATCGGGGTCCAAGGCGAAGGAGTTAGTCCGATGAACTGACCCCAAATCGCTGTCTTCTAGGCGCCAGGCGACCCAGTTGGGGGTGCGGTGCTCTGGGCTCCACGAGATCACGTACTGGTCACGCGAAATCAGGATCTCGGTCGCTTCCTCGCCGCGAGGACGACCAAGGCCAATATTCGGGTTACTCATAAGATCCACGTCGCCGATGACTCGTCCGCCCTGGCCGCCCTGATTGACAGAAGGGCCAGCGTTCGTTTCCGACAGCCGACCCTTTGAACCACCCCTGGCACCGCAGCCGGACGCCGCAACGGCCATTATGACGATGCTTAGACAACAGGATAACGTTCGCCCAGGTGCCAGCAATCTCATAAGTCCCCCGATATAGGATGAAAATATGCTAAGTGATGCCGTTCCCAGACATAGCAATAAATTGGCCGGGAGTCCAGTCCCACGCCGCTTACAGACCTAGTCTTAACCTAGGATTTTGCATCGCTTCATGTCGTGAAGGGTCGGCAAATTCAGCTTATTTCGACGATGAGAGGCGCATGGTCAGAAGGTTTCTCTCCCTCGAGCTCGCCCAGGTCGACGTAACAGCGCATGAGCTTGTCCGCAACGGACACGGTGGCAAGGGCCAGATCGATGCGCAGACCATGGTTTCTGGACCAGCCTCCGGCCCGGTAATCCCACCATGTGTAGCCTTCCTTGGCCTCGTCCAAACGACGAAAGGCATCGACTAGGCCAAAGCTCAAAACCTCCTGAAAAGCGGCCCTTTCGCGGTCTGAGCATAGGATCTTGTCCCGCCACTGCGCTGGGTCATGGACATCCAAATCAGCGGGCGCCACATTGAAGTCGCCAAGTAACAGCAGGGCATCCTGCGGTGAGTGATGCCGACGCAGATAACGGCACAGTCGCGCTAGCCAGTTCAATTTGTAGTAATACTTGTCAGTACCGGTGGCTTGCCCGTTAGGGACATAGGCCGACATCACGGTCAATCCTGGAAACCACGCCGTCAGTAGTCGCGCGGCCGGATCGTCAACCGCATCGGCAAAGCCCCGCAACATCTCGACCGGAGGCTGGCGGCTCAGGATTGCGACACCGTTGTAGGCCTTTTGACCAAACACCGCTGCTTGGTAGCCAGCGGCCGCCACCTCGGCATGCGGGAAGCCCTCATCTACGCACTTAAGCTCCTGCAAACAAAGAATATCCGGGGCATGCCTGGCAAGAACCCCAAGCAGGCGTTCAAGCCGGACATTCACCGAATTGACGTTCCAGGTGATGATCTTCTGCATGCGCTCGCCTGCTCCAACTAAAGTTTTGCCGCCTTCTACCGAACTCCAGGAAGGATGCCTAAGTCCGGGAGATGCCAGGATGTTAGCGAAAAAAATCAGCGGCCGCAAAAGTCCTCGTTCACCGGTCACCCCCTTGGATATCAAGGGACACCTGCTGAAAGCCAATGGCAACCTCACCCAGGTGGTGGTGGTCTGGAATGTTTCAGACACAGGGCTCTGCCTCTGGGTCACGGAGAAGTTCAAAAGCGGCGATCTCATCGCCTTCCAGCTGACCCATCCCGCCGAGGTGTCGATCGCCTGCAAGGTCCGCTGGGTTCGCACCATCCCTGACCGCTCGGGCTACCTCTTAGGCCTGGAGTCCGTGGGCGACCGCGAATCGATGCGTGCAGTCTATGCGCTGGTGCTGCCACAGACCTCCAAACGCTAGGTTCAACGTCGCGCAAGGCCTGTTCTATGTGTTCTGTGGTTTGCGTGCCCAGCGATTTCCTTTAGAGTGACCTGGCATCTAATCGGTAAAAAGGGGCATCGGCCTATGTTTGGCGTTGGCTTTTTTGAAATGGTGATTATCGCTGTCGTCGCCCTGGTGGTCGTCGGGCCAAAGCGCCTGCCTGAGGTCATGCGCCAAGCGGGGCGCCTGTTTGTCCATGTCCGCCGCACTGCAAACGATGTGCGTTCGACCTTCGACCAGGTGATCCGGGAGGCAGAAGACGAGATCCGCCGCGAGGAAGCCCAGTCCCTGCGCGAGGCCCTGCAGCCGATCCTCGATGCAAAAAAAGACGTGTCATCCATCATTGCTGATGCGCATACCACTACGACCGAAGCCCTCGCTCCAACCGGCACCCAGACCTTGGCCCAAGGGCGCAGCCTGGACCAAGTGTTGACCCCAGCGCCGAAAGCAGCGGCCGCTCCGGCCGCAGACTCACATCTAGTGACGTCCACATCTCCATCAAGGGAATCCTCCGATCTAGAGCCGCCGCACCCGCCCAAGCTTCAGGATTCGCCGCCAGACGACAAGGTATAAGCAGGCCATGGTTAAGGATATCGAGTGCTTTGCCGTTAAACACGGCGTCTATCACTGCGAGGGGGTACCCCTCACGCAACTCGCCAGGGCCGTCGGCACACCAGCCTATATTTATTCTCAAAGCGCCCTGGAAGCCAATTGCGCCGGCCTGATTCGAGCCTTCGCTGGCTACCCAACACTACCCTGCTTTGCTGTTAAAGCGATGAGCAACCTGACGCTCCTGCGCCACATCTTCGGCGCTGGTTTTGGCGCCGATCTGGTGTCAGGTGGTGAGCTGCAGAGGTCTCTGCTGGCTGGGGCCAGGCCAGATCAGATCGTGTTTTCTGGCGTCGGCAAGCAGTCCGAGGAAATCGATCAGGCGCTAGCCGCGGGCATCTTGATGTTCAACGTTGAATCGCCCTACGAGCTCGATCTGATCGCCACCTTGGCCGGCCAGCGCGGCCAAAGAGCTGCCGTCAGCCTAAGGGTCAATCCGAACATCGACGCCAAAACCAATGCGAAGATTGCGACAGGCTTGTATTCGACGAAGTTCGGCCTGCCGGAGGCGGCGCTGCCGCCTTTGCTCGACCGCATCGGCCGCGATCCGCACCTCGAATTGGTTGGCATCGGCTGCCATATCGGCAGTCAAATCGTCGACATCCAACCACTGCGAGACGCCGCTAGACAGATGGTGCGGCTTGCCAGTCATCTGCAACAACAAGGTCACAAGCTGCGTTACCTCGACCTAGGCGGCGGCCTCGGTATCCGCTATGACCAGGAAGTGCCGCCAAGCTTTAGCGATTATGCCGATGCACTGATTCAGGCGGTCCGCCCAAGCGGCCTTCATTTGATTATCGAACCAGGCCGGGCTTTAGTCGGCAACACTGCGATTCTTCTGACTAAGGTCCTCGGCGTCAAGACCACACCGGAGCGCCACTTCGTCATCGTCGATGCGGCGATGAACGATCTTATCCGACCGACGCTCTACGGCTCTTACCACGAGATTAGCCCAGTGGTGGCAGCGGCAGGTGGCGAAGAAGTCCTCTGTGATTTCGTCGGCCCGATCTGCGAAACAGGCGATTTTTTGGCAAAGGGACGGCGGATGCGGCTGCCGGCCGGCGGCGACCTGATGTTACTTCGCAGCTGCGGTGCCTATGGGGCATCGATGGCGTCGCAGTACAATAGCAGGCCACGTGCTCCCGAGGTCCTAGTCAGCGGCACTAGTCACCAGATCGTGCGCCGCAGGGAAACACCTGCAGCCTTGTGGGCCGATGAACTTGTTTAGCAAAACCGGCGCCAAAGCGTTCCAGGCCATGGGCTACAAAGCCTGCTGGACGTGACCCTGCAGTCCGTGTAGACAAAATCCGCGGCACACCTTGGGGTGTCGCACCTGCCATCCCATCCGATCAAAAAGGCAAGATCCGTGTACGCATCGCTTCCTAAGACCGCCCCGATCGTCCAAAAATACGGGGGAACCTCCGTTGGCACCGGTGAACGCATCAAAGCGGTCGCTGAACGAATTGCCCGCCAATGGCGGGACGGTTACCACCACCTAGCGATCGTCGTCAGCGCCCAGTCCGGAGAAACCAATCGCCTCGTGGACATGATGCGAAGCGTCAATCCTAATGCCTCCGGGGTCGCTTACGATATGGCCCTTGCTGCTGGCGAACAGGTCAGCGTCGCTCTTATGTCCGCCGCATTGGAGGCGCAGGGCATCAAAGCACTGCCTCTGCTAGCGCACCAACTCGGTATCCACACCGACGAGCTGCACGCCAAGGCCCGCATTCGTCATATCGACACCGACCTCATCGAGCGGGGCTGGAAGCGCGGTGCGGTGGCGGTGATTGCTGGCTTTCAGGGCGTCAACAGCGACCACGAGATCACGACCTTGGGACGTGGCGGTAGCGACACCAGTGCTGTCGCTCTCGCGGTCGCACTAAAAGCCAGATTTTGCGAGATCAACACGGACGTTGATGGTGTCTTCACCGCCGATCCGCGCTTGGTGCCTTCGGCTCGGTTGATCGAAAGCCTAGAATACGAGACGGCGTTTGAAATGGCGTCGCTTGGCAGCAAGGTGTTGCATCCGCGTTGTGTCGAGTTGGCTGCTAAGTTCCACATGCCGCTCATCGTTCGCAACACCTTTACCTCTGACAGCCACAGAAGGACCCGCATCATGCCCCAATCGGCCACAGGCAGCTTAGAAGAACTCGTCGTATCTGGCGTCACCACTGATCGCCAGATCGCCAAATTGACCTTGACCGGTCTGCGTCAAGACAGCGCCGTGATCTCCGAGATCTTCCAGTCGCTCGGTGAGCTTGGCATCAACGTCGACATCATCGTCCACGATAAACCGCACGCCGATCAGAGCCTACGCCTTGGCTTCACGATTGCGTCTAGCGATCTCGCTGCAGCCCGCAAGGTGATCGCCGAGCTAGCTGCAAGCAAAGGGTACGACAGCCTAAACATCGTCGCTGAAGGCGGCCTGGCGAAAGTCTCCGCGGTCGGGGTTGGCATGCGCAGCTACGCTGGTGTCGCGGGACGCACATTCAACGCACTGACGTCGCAGGGTATCGTGATTCACATGATTTCAACCTCGGAGATCAAAATCTCCGTGGTCGTCGACGAGGCCGAGGCGACGCGCGCGACCCAAGCTTTGCATCGCGAGTTCGTCGGGGACTAATGTGAGTCAGAGAAAAAAAATCGATGCTCGCTGCGACCGGTGCCTGATGCGGCGAGAGCTGTGTCTTTGCCCGCTGATTCCGCGGCTTGATCTCGCGACCAGGGTGGTTTTGATCATCAGCAAACGCGAACTACGGGTGCCGACCAACACCGGCCGGCTGGCCACACTAGCCCTGGCCAACAGCACCATTCTTCGTCATGGCGATCAAAATCACCGCTACGATGTGCAAGGCCACCTATTGCCTGGCGCTGTCAGCCTGCTTCTCTATCCAGCTCCCGACGCCATCGTCCTCAGCCCTGAATTCGCGCGCAGCCTAAGCGGCCCCTGCAATCTGATCGTTCCCGATGGTAACTGGCGCCAGACGATCAAAATGCGGCGACGCGATCCATATCTGGCGACGCTGCCGGTGGTGACCTTGCCACCTGGTGAAGCTTCCGGTTACCGCGTCCGGCGAGAAAGCAAGGCAGCCGGTTTAGCCACTATCGAAGCCATCGCCAGGGCATTAGGCTATCTTGAAGGCTCCCATGCCCAACTGGCCTTGGAGGAGTTGTTTCAGACGATGGTGTCGCGCACTTTGGCCAGTCGTGGCACTCCGCTGCACGGCCTCCAGGTAAAGGCCGTGGGCGCCGAAGGAGACCACTTTGGCGCGCTTGGAGTTTAAGCACACGGTACTTACCGACGACGCTGGCCGGGTCGATGTCTTGGTAGCGCGGCTCATTACGTTCTCACGGTCTCGCGTGCGCGGCCTGATAGATCACGGTGGTGCCTGGATTAATGACCTACCGGTTACAGACGCGGGCACTCTGGTAGCAAGCGGCGACCGCCTGCTACTGCGCTACGATTCTGAGCGACGCTATAAAGAAAAGTCAGCGCCCAGACCGACACGAGGCTTTAGCGTGGTGTACAGCGACGAACACCTGATCGTCGTCGACAAAGAATCGGGCATCCTGACCGTGCCTACCGAACGGCGTGAAACCAACACCCTCGTCGACTTGATTGCGGGTCACCTAAGCCAAGGTCAGAGGCACAGCGCCAAGCTCGGCGTTGTGCACCGCCTAGACCGAGATACATCTGGTCTACTTGTCTTTGGCCGCAGTGCTGCAGTGACAGCGCACCTGATCACTCAATTTGCCGCGCGCAAACCAGAGCGCGAATATGTCGCGATCGTTGCCGGCAGGGTTGCCCCGGACTCTGGAGAGAGGCGCAGCCACCTCCAAAGTGACGCCGCTCTAAATCAAAAGTCCGCCGCCGTGGGCGAATTAGCCATCACCCACTTCAACGTCCGTCGGAGGTTCAAAGATACCACCTTAGTGGGACTGCACCTAGAAACCGGCCGTCGCAATCAAATCCGAGTACACATGGCCGAGATGGGCCACCCGGTGCTCGGCGACCAGCGCTACCGTGCAGACCAAGCCGCGCACAAAGATTGGCAGTACAAACGCCTTGCTTTGCACGCTCGGTCGCTTGGCTTTGTGCACCCGGTGACGGACCAGATGCTGCGCTTTGACGCGCCGATCCCAGCAGAATTTAGCCGCTTTGAAAACAGCCAAAAGTGAGTCGATCCAAGGCATGAAAAAGGGCTCGAAATCGAGCCCTTTACTTAACCAATGGATGCGATCAAAACTGCTTTTCAACAAAATCCCAGTTCAGGATATCCCAAACACTATTGATAAAGCGCGCCCGGTCGTTGCGGTAATCGATGTAGTAGGCGTGCTCCCAAACATCCAGGGTGAGCAGTGGCTTATGCCCATGCACCAAGGGGGTTTCCGCGTCTTTGGCCTTTTCGATCGCGAGCGTTCCGTTGCTTAGCTTGCTCAGCCAAACCCAGCCGGAACCAAAGAGTCCAGTGGCCGCCTCAGAAAACTCAGCCTTAAATTTATCGAAGGAGCCCCACTGCTGTTCAATCGCCGCCTTGACCTTACCTGAAGGCTTGGAGCCTTTGGGCGTCAAGCAGTTGAAGAAAAAGGTGTGATTCCAAATCTGCGCCGCGTTATTGAAGATGGGGCCGGTCTTAGTCGTTTTGATGATCTCTTCAAGTGACTTGTTGGCGTGCTCGGTTCCCTGCACCAACTTGTTGAGATTGTCGACATAGCGAAGGTGATGCTTGCCGTGGTGATACTCCAAGGTCTCTTTCGAAACGACAGGAGCAAGGGCATCAAGCGCATAAGGGAGTTCGGGAAGTTTAAACGTCATGGGGCTTTCCTTTTGCTATTGAGAACTAGCCAGAAGCCAACCTATTGTTGGCCGAAGGCACGGACCTTTTTCATCAAAGCGACGATCTCTTCGGGGCTTAGCACTGAACCCCAAGGCGCCATCGTTGCACTAAGTCCAACCGAAGCCCCACCCTTGGTGATGACCTTAATGATGCGGGCGTCATCGACGCTGGCCTGCCATGCCTTGTCGTGGAAATTACGTGGTTTAGGCGTTAAAGCCGCGCCACCCGGTCCGTCCCCGTTGCCTTTTGGGCCGTGACAGTTAGCGCAAATCGTCGCATAGCGCTCCTCAGCATCAACTTTTTGCTCGCCGCCGGCGGCCGGGATCTCACCGGTGGCGGTCAGCTTCGGAATGGACTGCTCCGACTGCTTCCACTCTGCCGCGAACTTCGCGTTGTTTTTCGATGGATCATACTGTTCCAAACAACAGACCAGCAAAAGGGGACAGGCAGCGAGTGCAATTACCCGGACTTTGCGAAGAAAACGCATCAAATAACTCCAAGCCATATCTAGAGCTGCTAACAAAGCACCTGTAGCCTATCAGAGACCCCGCCTACTGCCAACGGTAAGCCAACCGAGCATTGAACAGCTCTAACTCACCAGTCGCCTTACCGTTCTGACCGTCGTAGTAGGCCTGGGCATAGGCTTTGTCAAACGACGAGTTAAAATACTCTACCGTCAGCGCCAGGCCGCTGGCCAAGTCCACTCCGGTGCCTAGCGAGTAGGCGCTTTGATTGATCTGGCTGCGCGGGGGGGCGGAAATACCAGTGCAATGGTGCCCGTCGAAGCTATCACAGACCTGAAAAGCCTCGACTCCTCCGGTAGTTAGACGCCTTGAAGTGACATCACCGGCGACAAAGTAGGAGCCGAACATCCGGTATTTGAAGCCAAAATCGTAGACCGTCCGACGCACCGTGTTCAGCTTGCCGTCTTGCTCGGGAAAAAACGTGTCCGGATCGAAGGAGCACGACGTATTCTGCTGGAGTTCGGCCAAGGTTGCATAGCCGGGATGCTGGTGCCCAAGATCGCTGACTAAATTGCGTTGCCAGCTGAGCCCAATCTGGAGGCCCTCGATCCCCGCAAGGACGCCGTCAACCACCAGGCCCACAGCATAGCGGCGGGCCGAGTGCCCCTGCTTAGGCTGGACCGTCGGGAGCGAAGTCCCGCAGCTTGTAGCGTAGCGCTTAAGCAAAAACGCCGTCTCTTCCGAACCTGCATCATTCCCGTTCAGTGATATCCCTCCGGTCAACCGCAGGCCTGGAAGCAGCGTCGCCTCGGCTTGCAGACCAAAATACTGCTGGGGCGACGCGTTGGTGACAGTCTGACCCTCGCCGTCCCCGCCGATCAAGGTGATCCGCACTGGGGTTGGTAGGGTTAAATTGTAGGCAACGGTCAATGCGGTTTGACGCCATCCACTGCTGCTGAGCGAATTGGCCGTGGCCAACCCACTGACCGACGGGACCAGGGTCGCTCCATCAAAGCTCTGAATAGCGACCTCAATCTGCGGCCTAGGGACCCAGGTTAAAGCGAATTGGTCGATGATCCAGAGCGACGTGTCGCGGGATGTCGGCAGCTGGTCGCGCAGTGGGGTGTTCATCTTGGCCGAATCCGGAGTTTGGAAGGGGTCGATGCTCAGACGCGCGTAGACCTGCGGCGACACTTGATCGCGCAGACTGACCCGCAGTCCAGAAATCCGAACACACTCTTGAGTCGAGCCCTTGTCGACGTTGAAATTGTGCAGACAGTCAAAGCGTAGACCTAGGGTCGTAGCATGGTCCTTGGCTGGTACCACGCCGCTTGACCCTTGCGGCTCCTGCGCCACGGCAGCGCTGGTCTGGAGCAGCAAACCAAGACCAAATATCCACTTACCCAGTCCCATCATGCCGCATGTTTTGCCGCCCAAGCGCCGCAATCGCTGCATCATCCACCCCGACGAAGTTATGCATTCTTGTTGAGTTGATAGGTCAGCTCTAGCCCCATCCTGTTCAGTCCAGAACGGTTGCCCGTGCCATCTTGAAAGCCGCCGCTTTTGCCGTTTGCATCGCGCTCAGTCCGGTATTCCCGTGAAAACAGCAACTGCACCGACAACTCCTCGGCGATGTGGCCGAGAATCCCCGCTTCCAACGCATAGCCATATAAGCTCTTGCTCGTATCTCGGTGCACATCGCTGGTCCAGCGGTTGCCTTTACCATAGTCGATCCCGACGAGTCCCCAAAGGTCCTGGGCGACGGCGACGGAGGCAGACAGAGAGCCACTTTGTAAGGTCTGTGGCTCCGTTTGGACCCGGCCGCGGCTGCGCAGGTAGCGCGCCTCAAAGCTCACTTTGGCCTGACGACCAAGGGCCGCAAACACCTGGGAAGCGCCCACTTGCGCGAAGACCTCATCGTAGCGTCCCTGGCCATCTTGTTGATCGAGAAACCCGAGCAGCAGGCTTAAGTCGACGCCTTCACCGGGACGCGCAGCAACGCGTAGCGCGGCGCCATAGTAGGGATCTCGCGCACTAGGTGCGACGTCAAAGGTATCATGTTTTGCGACCAGCGCTTCAGCCCGGTCCTCGTTGCCTTGAAATAGCGAGAACTCGGCCGTCACCCCGGCGGGTTTTGCTCCAGCGCCACTTGCTCCAGCTCGGTCCGGCTCTTGACTCTGTGGCTGCCAGGTCAGGCGCACGCCTGAAAATTTCGCGGGAAAGAGAACTTTTAGGCCAAAGCCAAGCAGTTCCGGATAGGCCTGCTCGGCGGGTTGCAGCCCCGACCAGACGCCAATCCCAAGGCTCATCGCCGGTCTCGGCCGCAGCACCAGCTGATACTCGTCCAGCAAACGCAGCGTTGGCACCGGTTGGAGTCCTCCGTCTCCGCTGCGGGTGTCAACTTCCCGCACCGGCAGCTGCGTCCCGCCCGCTTCATCCTGGCGGTTCACCGCGTCAGGCCTGAGTACGAAGCGCAGCCCAGCAATGGGTGAAGCCTGATAGCTGAGTCCCAGGGCGAGCCGGCGCAGGCCTGGCGCGCGCGGTTGGCTCGCAGCTGCCAGCGGCGATAGTCCACTCGCCACGCCGATGCTGCTGACACCATTGCGTGGAGCCGTGAGGGCATCGAGGTAGATCAGCGACGCATCTACATCGTAGTTGAAGTTGGCACGGTCGGCCACGGCCACCTGACCAAACAAGCTCAGCGCACAGCCCACCGTGCCACCCAGGCACCGTCTCACCGTCCTACCAGCCAAGCCTCCGACTAGTCTGCGCATGTCTTTTACTTCTCCCAAGCCGATGTCAAATATTTGGCGCCGGATTTTTGGCACCAACCGCCACCTTGCTGACGCCTCACCGCCAATACTTTGACGGAGCCTTTGGTCGAACATCTATTCACCGGGAAAAGGCCCGTGATCCTACATCATGCCCAAACCGCCAGGTTTTGACACTGATATTGCATAGGATCCTCTCACACCCATTCATCAAGCCACTCCCTAGCCCCACCGCAAGGTCAAAGGTTAAGCAGCCCCATGGCAAAAGATAAAGCCGAGAAGACAGAAAAAGCGCCCAAAGCCGAGCTAACTCCCGAAGAGGCTGCTGCTGCGGGCAAGAAAAAGAAGATGCTGATCTTCATCATCGGCGGCGTCCTTGGCACGACCGCTATCGGCGGTGGCCTGGCGCTATTCCTCGCCGGTGGCGAGGACCCAAAGGGCGGCGAGGAAGCCAGCGAGAGCGCCAAAGCCGAGGGCAAAGAAGAAAAGCACGGCGAGAAAAAAGAAGGCGGCAAAGCCGAGGGCAAAGAAGAAAAGCACGGCGAGAAAAAAGAAGGCGGCA
>CAIYRB010000176.1 GCA_903928445.1 uncultured Pseudomonadota bacterium
ATCTGCAAGCATGGTGGGACAGAGGCCGGTTTTGTCACGGTCTCGCTCAACCGTGGAACCACGGTGATTGTGGTAAGAGAAGTTCCAGCACTAATCTGCGCCAACTGCGGAGAATACTATCTCTCAGAGGCTGTCTCTCAGAAGCTGCTAGCGAAGGCTAACGCAGCGGTGGCTTCTGGAGCGGAAGTCGAAATTCTTCGATATGCCGCTTGATTGACGGTACCTAGCTAAGATCACTTGACTAGTATATGGCGAGGGAGCAAGGCGAGGGTGGCAGCGATTAGAAACTCTGCTTATGGTGGTCAAACCATTTCATCATGCTAGCCTTGGGGACCTGTGAGGCCCCGCAGCTTTCGACCAGATCGGCAAGCGCGTTGTGGCCTGCTTTTTGGTCAATCGGGTACGAGAGCTTGAGCCCGTTAAGTGCCATAAAAGACGTTGAGGCCACGACCGCCGTGCGGTTGTTGCCGTCAGCGAAGGCATGCGCTTGCACGATGTAGAAACAAAGTGCTCCCGCTACCGCCGCAATCCCGCCGTGCTGAAACGGTGGCTCGCCGGGGTAGAAGGCCGCGTGTAGAACGCTCTCCACCTTGCCGACGCCGTAGCAGTGGAAGGGATTGCCGCCGGCAGCGCAAATGCGTTGATTGGTGCCAAGTACGTGCTCGCCAGTGATAAGTTTAATTATTGGCACGTTACTTCAGCTTCTCAAGGGCATCGGCATGCTCTTGCATCACAAGCTGTACGGCTGCTCCCATCTCGTCGCTTGAGGCCGTGACGATCTCGACGGCCTCAAGCAGATGCGGTTTGGTGATGAAGTCGCGCAGCGCCATGTTGTTAAGCGTCGTCATATCAATGTCGGGATGTTTGCCAAGCCACTCGGCAACCGCTGGTTCAAGCTCTCGGTCGAGGCGGTAGTTGATGGTTTTGCTTTTACTAATCATGCAGTCTGTGTCTCCCATTCGTATAACGCATCGGAGTGCATTGTAATACAAATCGGCATATGGGACCAAAGACTTTAGCGTTTTATTGGAAGTAAATGATATGTCAGTGATAAATACATTAGTCATTCGCCCTCAACACATCCAAGGCGGCATTTCGATTGAGGGTGATTAAAGCCAGCAGCGAGTCTTGCCAACACGATGGCAAAACTCGTTTATATCAACGATCAATTCGATGTGGTCTTCCTGCCTCGTCGCGCTCATGTGCCCCTCCGGATGCGCCCATGCCTTTGACTGGTATCGGTCGAATCATCGGAATTTGAAAGCACGCGGTTACGGGCGACCACAAAGCGCTGCTGAAGTTCTTCCGCAATGGCGCCGCAAAGGTCATTGTTATTCGGCAGATATCCTGTTGTGCTGGGAAGGACTAGATGCCAATCCAGTGCGCGAAAAGGATAGCAGATGTACCGGCCCTGCTTGATGTGGCCCAAAATCATCTACTTCAGGTCCTGGAGCTGGTCGGGATCTTTAATCTTATGCCGACGTTGCCGCTGATGATCATCCCGTTAGACGGCGCAGCATTGACCCCAGCATAGGAGCCTGCTGAGATACCGCCCTTTACATCGAGCTTGGATACCGGCGAGGTAGTGCCTCAGGGTTGAGATAGGTAGCCGGGAATGATACCCTCCACAGGAAGGAGAGAGCCCATGAGCCAAGTCAGTCAGCCAACCGAAATCACTGCAAGCTCTGCCCCGGCTTATAAAGGGTTCCGCCACATCGTTCAACACCCCGACTTACTGGGTGGCCAATTGACCATCCGTGGTACCCGGATTGGGGTGAGCCATCTCCTAGAGAGCGTGGCGGCCGGGCTCTCGCTCGATGACATCAATGACTTCTACGAGTCCAGCTTCACAGATGAAGTCCTACATGAGGCCCTGCTAGCCGCCGCCGACCTTTTGGGAGCCATGCCTGCGACTGCTCATAGACCATAATCTTCCTCCTGGTGTGTCCCGACTGTTGATAGCGGCCGGGTTCCAATCTATGCCAGCCACGTTGGAAGGCTGGTCAGAGCTGAGCAATGGCCGATTAGCTAAAGCAGCGATGATCGCTGGTTATGACGGCATCATCACACGCGATGTCAGGATGCACCTCGACGCAGCCCATGTGCTGAAGGACCTGCCGAAATTTGCCATCGTCATTGTACAGCTTGCCCAGGCAAAGAAAGCGGTCTACCTGGCGGCTTTTGAGGAAGCCCTAAGAAGGACGCCGTTGGTCCCGCAACCAGGCCAGGTCCTGCTTTGGCCCAAGGTTGAAGACCACACTTTCAAATGAGCGTGTCCGTTGGATTTGACGGGGGATCAATTTTAAATCCCGATATGGCGGCTGCGACTGCGGCGGTGTGAGCTTCATCATGCCAAGACCAGAGCGCGGCTTAGAGAAAACGACTGCTAGCCCGAGAATGATCGCAGACTGTGCCGTCGACAAGTTCTTGTGGCATATGCCCGTTCACAGGCAAGAGGCATATTTAAAGCTACATGGCGTCGATCTATCGCGTTCTATCATGAACGGATGGATTCTACGCGGGGCGATGGTTTGTGCACCTCTCTGGCGGGCGCTATGCAAAGCGAAACGAGCACAGCCAGTGAAACAATCAAAACCGACCCAAAATGGCAGACAGCGCGTTGTAGGTACCGACGCCAGCGACGGAACCGTTGACATGCAGCATGTAAGATGGGGACGTTGTCCCAATCCCGACGTGGCCTCGGTGCCGGACACTGACAAGTCGCACGATGTCCGACGAGGTCGCTGGCAATTCAGGTCCAATGTCGGCACGTTGAGTCACCGACTCTGAGCGCCGCATCGCCGCGCAAAGCTCTTAGGTGTAAATGCGCCAAGCCTATTTGACTAATTATAATAGGTTTATTTTAGTCGACACCTGAGATTAAGGATTTTAAATCTTATACCGATACGGTATAATGGAGGTATGCGATCGTGGAGGTGCTGGCGTTTGAGTGGGATGACGCTAAGAGTGAGAAAAACAAACGGGGACGGGGGCGAGGTTTTGACGAAGCATTGCAGCTTTGGACTACCGATGGACCAGACGCCGCGCTCAACATCAATTCCGGTGAGCAAGTTTATTTACGAGTCGGGTTTATCGCTGGCAAGGTTTGGGGCGCTATGTACGTGATTCGCGAAGCCGTTAACGTTAGCAAGCTTATTAGAATCGTCTCATTGCGACGTCTCAACGATCGAGAAAGGAAAAGATATGCACTCTAGGACCAAGCGTCAAAGTAAAATGGTTTCGAATAAGCCGGCAAAAATGTCTTCAGATGAGCTGATTGAAATGTTTGATAAGGGCGAAGATATCAGTTCGTATATGAACGAACAGAATGCCGTCTTTAAAGTAAACGTTGATTTCCCCGTTTGGATGGTGCGGGCATTGGACTTTGAGGCCAACAAGCTCCAGATCCCGCGTCAGGCTGTGATCAAAAGTTGGATCAACGACCGCCTGAAGATTGAGGCGGAGGGCAGAGCCAAGGCTGCCGCGGCAGTGGGCTAGGTGAACATCCTGCTCGGCCTTGATCGCACCCGCTACGTCCAGTGCCTGAGTGGGCGCCGTAGAGCCTATACCGACGTTGCCATTCGTGTCGATCGCAAGACGATAGGCACTTGCGGTGTTGTCGAAAAAGGCCAGGCCACCTGCTCCGATCGAATCCCCGGTTGTCGATGAGAAGATTTCCCAGTCCTTACCACCAGTGCCGGTCGATTTAAGCGTGATCCCAGGATTTGTCGGACTGATCGCCGCTATCGAATTATTGCGACCCCCGCCTTGCACATGCAAAAGCGCTGCCGGCGCCGTCGTCCCGATCCTGACGTTGCCGCGCTCTGTATTACGGCGGACGGAAAGTATAGGGCCCCATGTCAAATATATTTGACATGGGGCTGACAGCAGCTTGCAGTAACCATAAATAAGACTAGTCAAACCTGATCATCAAGATCTACATTTCCTTTTTATTTAGCCACCAAGGAGGTCCCCATGCTTCTCACAATTGGTGAACTTGCTATCGCAATTGGAG
>CAIYRB010000177.1 GCA_903928445.1 uncultured Pseudomonadota bacterium
CACCGCATCGTCACCCGTGTCCGCAGCGGTCACAAGATCCGCGGACTGACAGTGCTCGGCGTCGACGAGATCGGCTACTGTCGCGGGCATAAATACGCGACGATCGTCTATGATTTGGAACGCTCCAAGGTCGTTTGGATCGGCGCCGGTAAGGGCAGCGCAACCTTCGAGCATTTCCTCAAGAATCATCTCAGCGAGTATCAACGCCAGCAGATCAAGTATGCCTGCTGCGATATGGCGCGAGCCTACACCAGCGTCATCAAACGCTGCCTCACAAGCACGACGCTGATCATCGACCGCTTCCACGTCGTCAAAGCCTTGAACGAGGCGATGGACGAGGTGCGCAAGGATGAGTGGCGGCAGGTCGGGAAGAGCAAGAAGCTCGCCCTCAAGGGCCTGCGGTGGATTCTCTTCCGCAACTCCTCGACCCGCCGTAAGGGGGAGACGCGAACCATCAACAAGCTGAAGCGCGGCAACAACCGGATCTACCGCGCGTGGCTCCTCAAGGATGAGTTTGAGCACTTCTGGGGCTATCAATACGTGGGATCAGCAAGAAAGTTTTTGAAGGACTGGTCGCGACGGGCGCTGCTGAGCCGACTGGAGCCGATGCGCAAATTCGTCGCGACGCTGCGCGAGCACCAGGAATACATCTTGCCCTACCTCGAGACCGGCATCACCAACGCTAAAGGCGAAGGCATTAACCGCGTCCTCCAGATGGTCAAACAACGCGCTGCCGGTTTCCTCAATCTCGACGCGTTTTCCGATCTGATCTATCTGGTCATCGGCGACCTCGACATTCCGGCGCAAATCCCGAAGCGCTTCCGAACCATCTGACGACAGGGTCATGCCCTCAAAATAGCAGGAGCAGGGGCTGTGGACAGTGTGGGCAGGCGCCGGCCGCCGGCGGCTGTCCAAGTGGCTGTGGTAAACGCAGAGCGTTTTCCAAGTCGGCTGTGGGCGGCTTGTGGGCGACGCCGTGGCGCCCGAGACGGCGACGTCATCACTTCGTCGTCCAAAAGCCGTCCATAGTCGACGCCAGCCACGGCACTGTACATAGCCCATCTTTCTCCGTGTACGAATCTCGCACCGGAAACGTGCATCGCCAAAGCAACTCAGGACACTGTAAATACCTATCGTCTAAGCGATTTCACGTTGGGAGATCCGGACATAGCCGAAAAATCAGGCCGACTCTTTTCGTTTACGTACCGCCTCGACAAGCAACTGGCGCACAACAGAAGCCTTTGAGTTAGCTTGAAGACGTGCCAAGCCCTCTATTTCTAGCGCTAGCCACGCTGGAACAGATATCGGCGGCAATTTCACCACCTCACTAAGTCCCTCGGTTGGGATGGCTCGACCAAAGTCGACCACTGCCCGGCCCTCGTCAAACTCACGATCAAAGTCCTTCTCGGCGCGCTTGCTCTTCTTCTTCACGTCTAGACCTCCTTACCGAAATAATTCTTACTGTCCCGTCCCTGATGGTAAAAATTCCGGTATAAAACTTGTTACGGAACCTACCAATGACCGCATGGCGCGGTTCGTTATCCTGGTATGCCACACCTACGGCCAAGAGATTGTTGCCTTCGAATATGGCATCCCGGGCATCTTCGAATGTGATGCCATGTTTTCGCTTATTAGAGGCAGATTTTTGGGGATCCCAAGTGTACATCGTACCTCCTTCGGCAAAAGGTATCATTTTTATATCAAAACGATATGAAATCAATATACTTTAGGAAAAATCCACACAGCAGATTAGACAAAACCAAGCATGCCGATGAAATCACTAAGAAATTTGTGTGGCATACACTTGCCCGTAGTCGAAAAAATTTTGGAAATCGGACAAGTACCATAGAGTGCACCTAGGACATGTTGTAAGCCGCCAACGAAAACTGGTCCAAAAGGTGGGATCGGGACCACTGCTCCGTCCAATACCCTGCACGTGGTGGGCTCCCTGTGCGTCAAATCCGTCGCCGGCAACTGCTCGGGCACCACGGCCGGCACCGTCTATGCCACCGCCACCACCATCACTGCCGCCGACCTCGCCGAGCATATGCCCACGCGCGACGACAGCTTGAGGCCCGGCGATGTGGTGGTGATAGCCTCCAATGCAGCCGACGGCCAGGCCGTGTTCGCCAAAGCTACGCGCGCCAATCAAGAGAATGTCGCTGGGGTGATCTCCAACAGCCCCGGCGTCGCCCTTGGCGCCGAGACCGCTTCCTCTCGCCCGGTCGCCTTGGCTGGCCGTGTGCCAGTCAACGTGACGCTTGAGGGCGGTCCCATCAGCGTCGGTGATTACCTCGTCCCCGCGCCGACGCCCGGCGAGGCCATGCGCGCTAAAGATGAGTTTGCCGCCGGCATCATCGGAGTCGCCCTGTCGAGCTATGACTGTGTGCCGGTGGCGGCCCAGGAGCACGGCGATGGTATCGCCCATGAGCGCGGCCACCAGGTGATGATGCTGGTGCAACTCGGCGCCGGTCATTCCCAGGCCGTATCTGCGCTAAAATCCCGCGCCGATCAGGCGGAGGGCGGCCTGGCGAAAGTCAAAGCCTTCCTCTGTGCCGAGCATCCAGATGCTGGATTTTGCCGGTGACAGCAGGGGCGGTGTCACGTCTCCACAAAATAGTCAGGAGTCACTTAACTGTCTTAAAACTCCCGTCAAATCAAGTAAGAAGATCCAGGAAAAGCGGCGCCAGACATACCGAACTCTCAGGCTAGCCGTTTAACATTTATTTCAAGCTCCGCGCCCGTAGCATCCAGTATCTCGATCAGCCTTGCGACGCTAATGGCGTTGCTGCCTCTTTCATAGTGCTTGGCGGTCGATCGACTTTTCAAATGAAGCTTCGATGCCAACTGCTCGAGGGTCATGCCGGACGCGCCACGCTGACGCTGAACGATCAGCCCAAGGACCGGACCGGGATCCAGCACGAGCATCTCAAAGGTCAGGCCCTTACCGGCCACGATCTCCACAGGGAAGTCAGGCTTGTCCAACGCGGTTCGCACCCAATCTACCATCATCTCCAGGGCGCCCCTTCTAGAAGAACCCTGGGTCATAGCGTCAAGTGCTGGACACGCAATGATCCACCACCTCCCGTCCTTCTGCAGTGTACCCTTAAGCTTCATCATGATTTGGTTCCAGTCGTGGCAGCGTTCTTTAAAATTTTCTTGGCTAGGATCTCTTTGATCTCATTGTGCCTTGGGACAAACTCAGTTGCCGACCCGTTCGTCCAAACCTCATGGCTGCCTCCTTCCCGGAGTAGCCACCAACCTAATTCTTTGCGCCTTTTTTCGAGGTCTCGTTTTTTCAAGACGCAGCTCTCATATCACCGCATAGTTACTTATCGGTATGTTAGTACCAAAACTTTAGCACTTGTGCAAATAAATTGCTACATCGAGACTTGGGATTTCCTAGCAAAACTCCGACCAGCCTTGGCATCTTGGGTGTTTAGGCCTTTGAAATGGCGGCAACGTCGGGATTGGCACAACAGCGCCAACCCACACCCTGGAAGTTGCCGGTACGGCAGCCAATACTGGCGGTGGCTCCTGGCTTACTATTTCTGACATCCGCATGAAAACGATCGAAGGCGACTACGATTACGGCCTAGACGAGATCAAAAAGCTCCACACCGTCCGTTTTAAATACAAGGACGTTTAGGTGAAATGGACTTTTCGTACAGGTTGTTAGGCGCAGGCCGCCTTTCGAAGGTCGAAATGGATCGCGATTCCAGCCTCACGTAGTTCGTCTTCAATGGCGGCGATAACAAATTGGTCAACAGGATATCCGAGCACTTCGGCGAATTTAGCC
>CAIYRB010000178.1 GCA_903928445.1 uncultured Pseudomonadota bacterium
ACTGGGAGCCATCACCGGCAACTTAGCGTTCATATATCACCAGTATAAAAAATGGCCGGTAGGCAAATTTGCCACCGGCTTTGCTGCGTCAACACGCACCATACATTTGCCAAATCGAGCGGGTCTTTGGTGAACGGTGCTGACCGGCACGGTTTGCCTAGGCGGTGCCCCGATCTGTGGCCCACGCCTCGGTGTCAGTAGTCGTCAACCTGTGCTTAGCTGATCGCTTACCTTGAAGAGATAGGGCACCATGCTAAAGTACTTGTGTTCGAGCAGCCCCGTACCGTTATTGGGATTGTTGATCATGTCGGCGAGATTTTTGAGCGCCATGGCATTGCGAATGGGATTTTCCAAGAGAAATTTGCCGATATAGGATTTATCGCCACCGATTTTGATGATCCCTTCGAACTGGTGCGCATTGCGGGCGGGAAAGATCGGGTGATCGATGTGGATAAAGTCTTGCGTCTGCGCATTCGGCTGGTCAGCCAGGAGTTTCGTCCCTGGTACGCCAAACAATTTAATCGCTAGTCCCCGGGCGTCTTTGGCGTTGTCACCCGTAGGTCCAAATGAACTGGAAAAGCGAATCAGGCTGTCGTAGGTTTTGCCGGGTTGGGAAAATACTCCGGTCTGATATTTGATTGGAATGTCGTCGTTGACTTTAAAGCTGGCGGCTACACAAGCGATCGCATGTGGATGAGCATCTCGTAGAACGCGCAGATTTTTCTTTGAGTAATTTTCCCTTGCCTGCCCGATTAAAAGGTCGCCGGTCTCGAACATCTCTTTAGCTTCGTTAGGATCAAGCTGTTCCCATTTCGTAAGTGGGGTGGACATCGCTCTGAAACTTTGAGACAGGATGACTATAGAAAACACAAGGGACTGTTTCGTTTTCAAGCTTATAATCTCCATATTGTTTCTTCAAAAAAATCATCACTCACATCGGACCAAATCATGTGAATCAGATTGCTCGGGTTTAGCTTGGGGTCGGAAAGGCGTCTTTGACGACTTTTTTGATCATCGGATAGGCAGCTGAACAATCACGGGTACCGGCCAGTTCGTTCAGATCTTTGAGTGCCTGGGCCGCTGTGGTGGGGTTGTCGAGCTCCTGCTGGCAAGCTGCCGTCCACTGTTCGAGGGAGAGATCGCCTATGTCGGCGATCGGAAGCGATTTTTCAGAGCTTTGAGACGAGGTCTTACAGCCGTGTATCGCCATTAAAAGGCTTGGGATCAGCACAATTATTTTCATATTACTTCCTGAATTTGATGACTAAAGTTTTGTTTGGCTGATGATATCATGGAATACTCAAGGCGCAAGAGTCCAGCAAGGCGTGCACCAAAGAGTTCCATTTGGCCTTGAGGCCTGGCTTTTTCAGAGGTCATCGGAAATCCCCAGAAAACTAGCGCAACGACTCGGATTTCTGGGTATTATGCACTAAGCAAAAATCTATGGAAAGCGCCAGCCGCAAGGGTTTGATGCGGTCATCAGGGCCGACCATGATAGGATCGACCAAATGGCCGATAGTCATGCCTCTGCAAGCGACATGGACCTCCTGCTATTTAAGGTCTCGCGTTTAACGGCCACCACTAGCGTCTAAACAAAGGATCTGCATCATGCCTGTCACCCAGCCGACGAAAATTGCCCCGTTTATCCTAGGCAGCGGTCACGCCGGGCAGGCTGCGGCTAAGAGCCTCGCGGCGCTGGCTATCTTGCGCCCAGAACTCGGTCTAAATCCGGCGCAATGGCTTTCGCGCACAAGCGATCTCAAGGGATTATGCGAGGCCGGTGCCGAGCCTTTGCTGGTCATTAGCAACCCGCATGGTTTACATGCCAAAGCGATTTTGGCGGCGGAGGCAGCGGGGATCAAATTTATCGTCGTCGAAAAGCCGGCGTGTGTCAGCCTGGGCGACATGCAAGCGTTACGCGAGGTGCAGGCTACGGTAGGCGTTTTGCATATCTACCGGCATCTGTGGGGACCGCAGTTGCTGCGGACACTTTTTGCTGGCGGTGAACTGGGCGAGCTCATCGCCATCGAGGGCCGCTATTGGCAGGCATCGGCGGCCGAGCGGGCGCTAAGCACGACCAAGGCGCTCCCCACGTGGAAGGATGATGAGGCCCTTGCCGGTCGCTTTGATGCTTATTTGGATGTTGGTAGCCACTGGATGGATATGCTGACCTATCTCGTCGGACAGCCCCCATCGCGTATCGATGCCTGGTTGACGTATCACAATGCCGCCTCCCAGCACCGAGATACCCATGTGCAAACGGTGGTGAATTTTCCCGGTGGCCAGCGCGCCTTTGGCTCTGTGTCCAAAGCGGTGCACGGTGCCGGCAATCAATTTGCTATCCATATCCTCGGCAGCCGCGGCTCGGCGGCCTGGGACTTTGAAGATCCAGACCGGGTCACCATTGGTCAGGGTCGTGACCGCCGCACCATTGCTCGCGCATCAACGGACCTCGGCTCTGGGCAGTCGCCGTTTCACGGGATGGGGTGGCTTGAAGGTTACATCGAATGTTTCCATCAATTTGTTCGGGCGATGCGCGGTGACGCGGGGCACTATCCAACTCTGGCCGAAAATCTAGTGCTCCTGCAGACCATGCTCCAGGCCAATCTGACGCGTTAGAATCACTTTACTTGAGAGGTTGCACCCGTGCTGCGCAAGATCCACCATATCGCAATCATCTGCTCGGATTACCACCGCTCTCGGGACTTTTATGTCAACGTCCTCGGTTTACGGGTGATCAGCGAAATCTACCGCGAGGCACGCCAGTCCTATAAGCTTGATGTGGCGGTCGGTGACCACGACCGGATCGAACTATTCTCCTTCCCCTCACCCCCAGCGCGTCCCTCTCGTCCTGAAGCTTGCGGTCTAAGACACCTGGCCTTTGCTGTACCCGACCTCGATGTCGTCTGTGCCGCACTCAGTGCGAAAGGCGTGGTTCTTGAACCGCTGCGGATCGATGAGTACACCGGCAAGAGGTATACCTTTTTTGCCGATCCGGATGGCTTGCCGTTGGAACTCTACGAGGATTGATCCTTCCTCTGACCGTGCATGGCGGGGTTTGGAGAGGTCGCTGTCGGGGCATGGCTGCTCGGCTCGCAGCAAAAAACCATGCGCCATTGCGGCTAGCTGCAGGTTGCGCAGGCGCCTTTGGGCACGTAATCTATGGTCCATGGTCAAGGAAAAAAAAGCACCCAGCAATCTCGGGCGACCCACTGCGGCAAAGCCCCCGGCCGCTGCAGTGACCGGCTTTGAACAGCCGCCGCGAGGGCGACTCCTGCGCCAGGTCATTGACTTCGACCGCGACGTTGGGATCGCCTATGAGCGATGTATCGGCTTTTTCAAGCCGATACACACCCACGACCGCGTCACCGTCACCTTTGCCCGTGGGTCGAGCCGCTCGGAAACGACGGTTTACGGCCCTGACAGCACGTATAGCTTGGATTCCAGCACGGTGCATTGGCTGGCCGCCGGGACGGCGCACCAGAATCGCGCGCTCAGCACAGTCTACGACACGATGGCACTCTATCCGACCGTAGCGCGGCTCCAGGATGTGGCCCAGGCCCTCGGCGTATCCAGTGCGCAGATCGCCACGCTTTTGGCAACGACCGCGAAGATCCCTCGCAGCCAGCTGCTTGCCGATCTTTGCGACCGGCTATTCTATTACCGTGTCGTGGCTGCAACCACCGACGACACCTTGCTTACTAGCCTAGAGCAGCAGCTCTTGTCCGAGGTGATAGGTGCGCTTATTCCAGCACCGCAAGTAAAGACGACGGTCGCAGCCTCAGGCTCCGGGCAAACGCTGACGCGGGCGCTCGAATTTATCGAGTCGAACCTCTTCGAAGCACTGGCGGTCGATGCTGTTTGCCGTGCGGCGCGAGTCAGCCAGCCAACACTGTTTCGTGCCTTTCGCGACGACCTGCAGATGACACCTTTCGCCTACATCCGTACTCGGCATCTGGACGAAGCGGACGCGCTGCTTCGCTCCGGCGAGTATCAAGTCGCGGATGTTGCTCTGCTCGTTGGCTATGAGGATCTAAGCGCCTTTTCTAAGGCCTTTAAGGTGCAATTTAAGCGGCCGCCGTCGACGAGTTTGCCGAAGAAATAGCTCTTTATGGGCGAGGTCTAACCTTTACCGGCTGCCCCACCGCCCAGCACCCCCGCCACCTCCACCTAGAGCCTTGGCGTTTTTAAAAGAGCATCTTGCTTAGGTCGGATTCAGTGGTAGACGAACTGTAGCGGCTCCCGTTCTAAGCGCTCGCTGCGGAAGTGTCGGCTACTATAGCTCGACGCCCATAGCCATCAAGTTAAGCCCTGAGCCATGGGCTCCAAGGCGTTGGAAAGATTAA
>CAIYRB010000179.1 GCA_903928445.1 uncultured Pseudomonadota bacterium
AGGCGACGATATTCGGCGCCATGGAAACGCTATTTAGAGCTTTGGTCATGCCAAAGCGGACCACCTCTAGATTGGCGCTTTGGCTTTGGTCTTGCGACAGGTGGTCGATGGTGGCGTAGATGATGTCGCCTTTGTTGCCACTAAGACCAGCGTAGTCCTTGGTAATCAGCTGGCTCACAGTGGCAGCAGAGGGCACCGGAGCGGATGGCGTAGTACCCGGCACTTGTGCTGAAGCTGCAGACGCAGCATAGGTGCTGCTGCCGGCTGCAGTGCCATCACCCGATTTTTGCCCGCCGTCAGCGGCGGTGGCATCGGCATTCTCCGCATCACCGGAGTTGCTGGCCGTCGTTGGCGCTGACTCAAAGCTACTGCGGCTAGGTGGAACGCTGCAGGAGGCCAGGACTGAGGTGAGGGCTAGGACAGATAAGCCATTGGCGATGCTAAGCGCACTGGGTGTTGTCATGGTGTCCTCTAGTGGGTTGAGCTTTTAGGTCGGTTCGAAGTGATGACCTCGAAATCACAAATGGTCCTTCGGCCGGGCCATTAGCCAACCTTAGGTTGACCCATAAGCAGCAAGAGTCCTTAGAGGATTAGGCATGAATTAGACCCAGGTCCAAAATAAGGGACGCAGCGCTCCTACGATTAAGCGCCTCGCTTCATTTCATCTCAGTCGCTCGTCCGTCCTTGATCGCTTCGACCTCGCGGATCATCGTTGCCACGGACTGGGGTGTCGTGTGAAACGAGAACTTAATGGATAGTGCAACACTTTCGCCAGCCTTTAGCACGGGGACCCGGCCGGCAGCGCGTTCGACGCTGCGATTATTTGGATAGCTGGTACCTGGCTCGATGCCAGTCACGTAGCCATCCTCGACGCTGGCGGTATTCTTCCACAGCGAAAGGTAAGGCAGATGTTGAATCGGAAAGCTTAGCGACGCACCGAGGCTTTTGTCGCGATTCGTCAGTCCGACTGTGGTGATCCCTTCGGCGTTGGCGTAGGGGGTCATGAAAAACACCTCTTCGACAAAACGCGGCGCTGGGCCTTGATAGGTCGTGTAACGCTCCAACGCATCAGGCTGCATCGGCTCTCTCGGCTGAAGACTCTTAATCGGCGCGACAAACTGCGCCCCAGCTTCGAGCAGCGGCGTGCCAAAATTCGTATGATAGACGAGCTGGTACTCCTGATCACCGCTACCCACATTGGTAATCGTGTCGTGAACCTCGAAGCTCGACGAGCCGACCTGAGTCACCAGCTCTGTGGTTAAAATAAGTTTAGGCCCGAGAAAGGTCAGTTCTCGCACCTCACCACGGACTCTAATCGTCGCTGGGTTCCCGGCTTCGACCAAGACCTCGACCTTGGACGCGGGGATATTGGCGATGCGGCCGTGGAGCGTCAGCGCACTCGAATCTTCTTTACCCCGATTGTTGATAAACTTATCGACTCCAGGAGATCCCGCATACTCGACTCCGCAGCGCACCAGGAACTCATTGAAGCCCTCAAGCCAGCCGAGACCACCGCGATCATGCAAATTGATAAACTTTGGATGGACCACCTCTTTAATCGGTGAATCCCAGCCATAGCGCACCTGACCGTTGGCCACCACGTCGAGAATGCCCATGCCTCTGGTGGGAATGAGCACGATCTTCAGGGCCCCATTGTCGACGGTCAACAACGTGGTCCCATCCTGAAGACCGCCCTTCAGCTGCTGGCGCGTCATCGAAAAATTCTTACCCGAGTATGTACGACCAAGCGTCGCCTGGCTGACCTGAAACGCCAGATCATCGACCTGATGCGCACTATCGATCACGGCTTTTTGCAGCAGCGCCTTCGCCTGAAGGCGCGGGGCCCCTAGCACGGTTGACAGGAGGGCTAACGAGAGGCTGTATTTCATGGCTTATCCTCACAACGACGTGCCCGCAGCACGAATATTTTCCTGAGTCATGTCCAGCCTGTACCACAGTCCAGCCGATGTTGCCACGGCGCAATCAGGCGCCGCGACACAGCCAGGATAACGCCGCTGGACGGCCAGCCTAATTCGCAGTAAAAGGCACTTCGCCCCCCCAATCTAGCCCGTCCACTGCCAAGAGGAGACACAGCGTGAGCAAAGCCCCACAGATCGCGGTTTTTTACGAACATCCTCATTGGTTTAAACCACTTTTTCGCGCCCTTGAACGCCGCGCTATACCCTACCAAATGTGGCACGCCGATCATCACCGTCTCAACCTCGTCGACCAGCATTCGCTGTTTAACGGGGGGGCGCCTGATCTGATCATCAACCGCCTGAGTCCTTCCGCCTGGCAGCGCGGCCGCAGCCACCTAATGGCCTACACCAGTGCCGCCCTGGCGACGTGGGAAGGCCAAGGCGTGCGGGTCTTTAATGGTACTAAATCGTGGGAGTTTGAGATCAGCAAGGCCCGCCAAGTCGCCTTGATGCATCAGCTCGGCGTCAGGACCCCACGCACGATGGTGGTGCACTCGCTAGATCAACTGGCCGTTGCGGCAGCCTCCCTGACCGCACCCTATGTGGTCAAACCAAACATCGGCGGCAGCGGCGCCGGCATCCTGCGCTTTGACAGCGAGGCCGCTTTGCTGAGTGGCGTCACCGCTGGCGACATCCCTTGCGGCCCCGACAAGGTCTGGCTCCTCCAGGAATTCCACCCGCCCGAAGATCAGGCGATCTACCGCGTCGAAACCCTCCTTGGCTCATACTTGTATGGGATCCGCATCGGCCTCGACGCCGACGCCGGATTTGACCTGTGCCCGGCCGATATCTGCCGCACTAGCAACGGCGCCGCTCTCGTCAGCGAAGCCTGCCCCGCTGAGGCCCGTAAAAGCGGCATGGCCGTCCAAGCCGACACCCCGCCGGCGGCCGCCATTCAGACCGCCCTGCAACTCGTGCGTGCCGCGGGCATCGACGTCGGCGGCGTTGAGTTTCTGCGCAGCAGCCGCGACGGTCAGATCTACTTCTATGACATCAATGCGCTGTCCAACTTCGTCGCCGACCCAGTCCAGGTCCTCGGCTTTGATCCGACCGAACGCCTGGTCGACGCCTTGGTTGCGGCGGCTGAATCGAGGACGCCGTGACCTCAGCGCTAAGCTTTGGCTACTGGCTGCCGGTCTTTGGCGGCTGGCTGCGCAATGTCGAGGACGAGAGCATGGTTGCAAGCTGGGACTATGCCAAGCGACTGGTGCAGCGCAGCGAGCAGCTCGGCTATGACCTCACCTTGATTGCCGAACTCAATCTTAACGACATCAAGGGCATCGACGCACCGACCCTCGACGCCTGGAGCACCACTGCGGCCCTCGCGGCGGTGACCGAGCGGCTCGTCTTAATGACCGCGGTGCGGCCAAACTTTCACCACCCCGGACTGTTCGCCAAGGCCGCCGCCAACATCGAACAGATCGCCTCCGGACGCCTCGCCCTCAACGTCGTCTCGTCCTGGTGGCAACTCGAAGCCAAGCAGTACGGACTGCCCTTTGACGAGCACCAAGACCGCTACCGGCGCACCAGCGAGTGGATTCACGCCGTCAAGGGTCTGTGGACTGAGCCTCGCTTCACGCACCAAGGCGACTACTATCAATTCGACGCAGCGATCTGCTCGCCTAAACCACATAAACATCCACTTATTTATGCCGGTGGCGAGTCCGAGGCAGCAAAGAACATGATTGCTGCAAGCTGCGACGCCTATGTCATGCACGGCGACGCACCAGAGGTCCTGGCGGCAAAGATCCGCGACATGCGCGAGCGGCGCGAGCGCTTGGCTCCTGCTGCTGCACCACTGCGTTTTGGCTTGTCTGGGTTCGCCATCTGCCGACCAACCGAGGCAGCGGCCAAGGCCGAACTCAGCCGCATCACCGATGTTCGTGCCTCGGCGAGCGGCTACGCTAATTTCTCGCAGTGGCTTGCCGGCACTCAGCTTGAAACTCAAATGAGTCTCGAAGAATACTCCGTCTCCAACCGCGGTCTACGTACTGGCCTAGTCGGTACGCCGGCCCAGCTAGCGGATCGCCTCGGCGCCTTTGCCACGGCAGGGGTGGACCTTATGCTGCTGCAGTTTAGTCCGCAGGCGGAGGAGATGGAGCGTTTTTCGACCGAGGTGATGCGGTTTTTTCGCAGCTAGTGCTGCGCAGTTGAAATCATTTGACATCAACTGCGGCGGCGTCGATTCCAAGCACCGAGATCGGAGCGGCCTGCATCCTAGCGACGAGCAAAGAGCTCTGCCCTCTAGGGCCGGCAAATGTCACGGCATCCCACATCTAGATCAACGAATCACCAGATCAAGGGACAATGCCTTCGACTTCGATATGCAGGGACACGTCTTCACCGACGACGACGCCTCCAGCTTCCAGCGCTTTATTCCAGGTCAGACCAAAGTCCTTGCGGTTGATCTTACCCTCAGCCGTAAACGCGGCACGTTCGCCACCCTGTGGGTCCTTCACCAGGCCACCGATCTCAACCGCTAGGGAAATCGGCTTAGTGACGCCGTGGATGGTGATATTGCCCGTCGCGACACCTTTTTTGCCATCGCCCTTGTACTGAGTCAGCTTAAACTTGATGGTGTTGTTTGGATTCGCGGGATTCTTGTCATCAACACCAAAAAAGTCTGGGCTGCGCAGATGTTCGTCGCGCTTGGCTTGGGCGGTGTCGATCGACTTAGTTTGGATTTCGCCTTCGGCGCTGGTAAGGGCGTGCGACTTATCGTCCAAAACAAAGGTGCCACCAAAGTCATTGAAGCGACCTGTGACTTTGCTGATCACCAAATGTTTGAGCGAAAAACCGACGTTGGAATGGGCCGAGTCGACCTTAAAGGTCTTAGCCAAGGCCGCAGATGAGAGCAGAGAGAGGCCGAGGGCAATAGGCAGGGTCCTGGTCAATGAATTCATTCGTTGTCCATCCTTTAGGTCCATTGAGCTTGAAGCTCGTCATCAAGGGTCGTTGCTTAGTTATCCACGATCGAGGATATCCTAGTCCACCACGAATTGTCCGAACATCGACAAGACTTCGTTGAACCTCCCCTCCCTAAAGGACTGACTTTTACCCACAAGTCCGTGACATACTGAAATCACTTGATTTGCAAAATGGGCCAGATTTAATGTTTTCATCTGGTTACGGTAGAT
>CAIYRB010000180.1 GCA_903928445.1 uncultured Pseudomonadota bacterium
AGGCGACGATATTCGGCGCCATGGAAACGCTATTTAGAGCTTTGGTCATGCCAAAGCGGACCACCTCTAGATTGGCGCTTTGGCTTTGGTCTTGCGACAGGTGGTCGATGGTGGCGTAGATGATGTCGCCTTTGTTGCCACCAAGACCAGCGTAGTCCTGGGTAATGAGTTGACTCACAGCCGCAGCAGAGGGCACCGGAGCGGATGGCGTGGTACCCGACACTTGTCCTGAAGCTGCAGACGCAGCATAGGTGCTGCTGCCGGCTGCCGTGCCATCACCCGATTTTTGCCCGCCGTCAGCGGCGGTGGCATCGGCATTCTCCGCATCACCAGCGTTGCTGACCGTCGTTGGCGCTGACTCAAAGCTACTACGGCTAGGCGGAGCGCTGCAGGAGGCCAGGACCGAGGTCAGGGCTAAGACAGATAGGCCATGGGCGATGCTAAGCGCACTGGGTGTTGTCATGGTGTCCTCTAGTGAGTTGAGCTTTTAGGTCGGTTCGAAGTGATGACCTCGAAAACACAAATGGTCCTTCGGCCGGGCCATTAGCCAACCTTAGGTTGACCCGTAAGCAGCAAGAGTCCTTAGAGGATTAGGTGTGAATTAGGCAAAGGTACAAAATAAGGGGCGCAGCGCATCTACGATTAACAACATGCCCGATGCAAGGACCGATCAGCGCGGTGTCGCCATTCCTGACAGTGTCGTGACAGCCGACAGGGTCGCTACGGCAACATCGCGAATCTATCGGATTTGCGTTGTACCACTCGCTGGCACAGGACTTGCTGATAGACGATGCGCATAGAACTCGTCAGTCGCGACCGGCTTCGTTACGATATAAGACGCGCAAGTTGATTCTGCCCTTATCCTATTTGAAAGGACCGACCATGGCATCTCATCCCCGTGCTCCTCGTAGTCTTAGTATGCTGAGCGTTGCCTTCGTCGCCCTCCTAGCGGGGGTCGCGGCCACGGGGTGTAAACATACCAGCGATTCGTCATCGCCTTCGACCGTCAAATCTGATCCTGCGAGCGACTCCCACAGCAAGCAATACCAAGACTTCTACCAAATGGTAGCGGATGGAGCCGAATGCGGCGATTTGCAATGGATCGAAAATCACTGTGAAACCGACCCAAGCGGCCCCTGGATTGGCAGCGCTGGACCTGGCTACTGCGGCGACGCCGGCAAGTCGTGCCGCTACGCAGTGAGTTTACGCAACAAGACTTTGCAGTGCTGGCCGAGCGATCAGGCTCCTAGTTGCTAGGATTGGTGAACACGCAGCGCTGTGCGGGGAGGGCCGATCAATCTATGTAGTTTGGTCAGCCTTCCTACTGACTGTTAGTTTTGGCAGGGCAGCAGCATGATCTCACTTGCTCCCGGCGACTCGCTGACACTGGCACGGATCTCGCTGCCAGCGCCCGTCTTATAAACTGACACCTCAAGACCTTGCGGACGATCTACCTCGTTGCAGCTCCACAACATTTTTGCCGGGCTATTCACGAATTGCCCCGCATAGCCAACGATCTGTTCGCAATGAAATTTCACAGATGGCTTGCCATACTGAGTCAACAGACCTTGGCCTTCGTAAATGCGGAAGCTGCTATCTCCATCTTTCGACTCACATATTGCAGAGATAGTATGCGGGGCGCCCGCAGTTGCGGATGCTGACGAATGAGCTCCGCTACAGGCAGTCATAGGCAGGGTCGATAGCGCTGCTAAAGCAGTGACGTTGAAAATCAGTTTCATTGGTAAACTCCATGGGTTTAGTCCTCCAGGAATGGAGGGATGCTGAATGAGCCGAATAGTGCAATTCAATGGCCAAGCTTTAATCACCGGAAAAGACGCCAATCTCGGATCACTTGGCCTTTCACCTGACCACAACACTTTGACGCCTGTCTAATGTGTCAACAACTGTTAGTCGATGAAGCTGCACACGGTACCACCGCCGCGAATCGTCGTACGCTGGCAATCAACCTGCTGTGCCTCCACCTGGGTAATCCCGAGGCGGTCACTCTTTACCGTCGCGTTACTCTCACGCAGCAGAGTAAAAAGCTGCTGAGCTACTCCTTGATCGACGACCTTGGTTTTTGTCGCAGTTTCGATCGTGCAGCTTGCGACCGGGTTTACAACGACTGGGGCGCTGCAATCAATTCTGTCAGCATTCAGGTGCATGGCGCCAAGGCGACCACTTGCATCGCGAATTCCAGTTTGGAACATAAGCGATAGAAGCAGCTCAGCTTGCGCACCACTTAGATTGTGAGTCTTCGACAGGTCCACGTCGGATTCAGAGGTCCCATTTAAACTAGACCTTTTAGCTGGATCGCCATGATAGACGCTACCGCAGCCCATGCTCGCCGCAGTGATAGAGGCGATCAAGAGCCCACCGTGGTTGCATAGAATTTTTTTTATCTGGGTCACTAAAATCTCCAATCTGTATGCTAGGGTTTGGCGCCGCTATCGGCACCCGCGCCATACATACACCGGTTTACGGTCAGGGCATAGGCCTGGCCAGTCAATCAGTCAGTCACAGCGCCAGATGCAAGTTCTCTGCACGGTCTGCGTTAACCTAGGATGGCGGTTGTTGAATTTTCGCGCGTGATCAACAACCTATTGGATTGACAAGAAAAAAGTCCGAATCGACCATCCTATATCCGCAAATACCAAATAGCCTTTGCCAGCCAGAAGAGGCCGTACCTTTAAAGCTCTACGCACAGCAGCGCCTGGGGATTGGCACAACCCGTCACTAAAGCATTTAGCCAAGCGGCCGAGGCGGTCCCGTTCAGGTCGGATGCAGTGGCGATCGCACTGTTCGTCGTGTTAGACCAGTTGGCGCAATTGGAGCTAGAGTTTGTCCAGTCGGCATTTAGACCGCTCCAAGCGTAGTGGCTTGATCCACTCGCAGCAATGGCATTTACGAGTGGAGTCGGAAGCAGGCCCAATGCGTTGGTTTTTCCAACGATGGTCCCATCGGCGCGCCCATAGGTCATACCTGCAGCGAGCGGCCAGTCTGTGTGCTCGGATGCCCCGTTCGTTGCGCAATTTGCCGATACGCAGGCGCGACGCCAAGACGCGGCGATGACTGCTTTATAAGTAGAAGAACCAGATGGTTTGGCAGCGTCGGAGTTGCAGAGGCTGTCGACAACAGTGGCACTGGTCAAATTGGCCGAGTACGCTGAGCTTGAGACAAAGAATCGCTTAGCAAGCGTGGTCACAGTGATCGGTGGGTAAATATTTTTGCCGCCAGCTGAATTTTTAACCAGGACGGAGACAGCATATGCCGTTCCTAAAGAAAGTCCGCTCAAGGAGGTACTAAGCTTATTTAGAGTCCAGTCCATGACCACACTAGCTGTGGCCCCTTCTGCTTTTGCAACCGTGTTGATATCGGTTGCTAGGGGAGCATAGACGACCTTATAGAAAAGGGAGGTGTCACCCGAATTTAAGGCCGCACCCCAATTGACCTGAAAACTTGATGTTGTGACCTGTGAGCTGACTATGGAGCTTCCGATCGTCGGCGTACCTTGCACGAGTGTCGTGACGTTTGCAGCTGGGTAGAGCGCGGTATTTCCTGCCTGGTCCCGCACGAGCACAGCATAGAATAGGGTTGCTGCACTCGGAGTGGCAGACACCTGAGCCGAGAGAGCATTCGTTGTCCACGGCAAAACGACCCAAGCATCGGGCACGGACACGGCATCTTGAACCGTAGCAAGGGCCGACGCTTGGACGGCAGACACAAGTTTGTATTCCAGCTTCTCAGCAGCGGTCTTGTCGTCCGTCGCCGCAGTCCAAGATACCAGGTAGCCATGGTCGGAAATGTCAGCAAAAACT
The DNA here is from genome assembly GCA_903928445.1 of uncultured Pseudomonadota bacterium. Classification (GTDB taxonomy): domain Bacteria; phylum Bdellovibrionota_B; class Oligoflexia; order Oligoflexales; family CAIYRB01; genus CAIYRB01. The sequence goes on from CAIYRB010000180.1 coordinate 3,819, forward strand.
GGGCCTGTTCCCGGCATCGGCGCTAGGTCTTGCGGCACTGGCCCGATGCTGTGGATCGCCGTCGAAGGTTCCGAGCTAGAACTGCAAGCTGTGGAATCAGCCGCTTCACCCTGACATGAGTTCTGCCCCTGCTGCCGACCGCAGGCAAGTATAGCAACCTGGATTGTTAAGATGTGAATGATGAAAGAAAAGGCGCGTATTTTTGACATCGTACCCTCAAAAAGCTTCCCACGGGACCTTTCGGCATTAGCGAATTGGACTTTAGTAAAAGGACATCAAAATACGCTGTCCACCCTGACATACCACCGAAAAGACGACGATATTTTCGACTCAAACTCAACTTATCGATGCATCATTCCGAACAATGAGGATAACCAGACAGAGAGACCCCATGGGCCAATTAGTTTTGTCCATCCTAATATACCTGACCGTGTGTCCATCCTTGCTCATAGCCGGGACGACTGCGGCCACTGGACGTGCCGAGTTCCAAAACATGTACGCTAAGGATCAGAAGGACAGTCCAAGCCTCTTCGGCACGGCGCCGGTCTACCACATCATTCCGGAAGAAAACACAATCACCTTCGCAGGTGACTACCGGTACTACGACGCGACGGTAGCCGGGCCAGGTGTTGATATCAGTTCCAACCGCAAAGGGCTGAGCGAGCGCCTCGACATGAGTGGATGGGCGGCATCCCCGTATATTGCCTTCTCAACGCATCATTTCGGCTTCGGCTTTGCAGGTGAGAAGGGCAAGCGCATGGCTCACTACCTGCGCCAAGCTGAGAGCAGCGGCGGCTATGAAGAGCACCTCGGAGTTGCCAACTATAGCGGCGTCGGACTCAATGTCTTTTGGACACCGCCCAATGGCCTTTTACCAAAGTACGCCGTTCCGACATTCATCGCTGGCGGCAAGGTGCTCAATGTCGTCGAGGAGAGCTCGGGCGAACTCTTCAATCAGTACGCCGCGGTGACGACTACCAAGTATCAATACTCGGTTCAGAACTACGAAGCTGGCTGCAACGTACGTCTTGCCCTGGTCAAACATTTCACCGTGATCCCTTGGGTCGATTACACCTATTTTGGCTTTAGCAAACCAAAGTCTGCAACTGGTGCAACTTCAAGCGACTCATCGGTGGTCGATGATGGCCTACTCTTTTGAAAATCAGCTCCACCGCTGACCTACGGCATTGACTTCGCTATCATACTTTGGGGTATCGACATCCATATGGGAGGACTAATCGGCATCCTTGGGACTCTGGATAAAGGCTCAGCCCGCATCCAGGACCACTCAAACACCGTCAGCATTTCCTTCAGCACGAAGGGGGGATGATGCCACTCAGCACAAAGGCGGTGATTGCAATATTGCTACTATGCCTATCCATTTTTAGTGCGTGTGGTCCGGTATTGAGCCTTGAGCCGCGCAAAACCCTTAAGACTGATGACTTGATCCAAAGCTACCAAGTGCAGGTGTTTGCCACCACCAGCGGGGCCTCAAGCTTTGAGGCTAAGGCTATGTTCTCGACAAATCAAGGATCAAGCTTGATCGGCACGCAACTACCTCCTGAAGACCAAGTCACACTCAACGGCACTCCCATGACCAAATCAGCCGATGCTGACGGTGAGTATGTCGTTCAAAGCACGGGTAATCTTTCGCCTTACACGTTCGTCTGGAAGCATGACGGCGTTTCCTTTCAGAACACCGCGACAGCAACACTCTACCCTCTTTCCTCAGTACCGAGGGTAGTCTCCAAGTCGGCAGGTATCGACTTACAGGCGGCAAGCGTTGACGTAGGGGTCTTGGTGTCTGGCCAAGTGAATACTGGGTCCATTGCAGCGGCGCCATTTTTTGACTTGCCAGTAACGGTGAAAGGCGGCGGATCTTCGGCAAGTGTTACACCGAACCTTGGTGGTTTGACTGCCGGTCCAGGAGTTCTGACAATCCTTGAGATCTCTAAAAATCAACTGCAGTCATCGACCGTAGGCGGGGGAAGCACAACGGTCATTGTGCAATATGGCTACAGCGTCTCGATAACGGATTGAACATAGCAAGAAGAGGGTAAAAAATGGCGATTTAGCCTGACGAGTCAACGTGCCATCTGGAGATACTTTGGAGTTGCCGCTACCTCACGTACAAGAACCCAGCTCGCGATAATGTGTGACCGTCAAACAGTGCGCTTGGGAACGAGTTAAGCGAGTCCGTTAGCTGTCGCCAAGGACCTTCTTCCGGCATTTGTCACCGTAGCCATCATAAAGCTGAATGCAGAATCTTCCGCACAGCCTGCAGCTACCGGCTGACTCATAGTAAGCGACCTTCCCCAACTGCTCAGGTGTTAATGGCCGCTTCTTTGCTTTTGAGATCAGCAGTGACCGAACGTGGACGAGATACTCCTGGTACTGCCTCGGGAACCACCTGTAGGTGTCGTAGAAGCGTGGCAATCCGGGCTCAGAGTCGAGTTCACCTCGGCTAGCCTTGTCGACCAAAATAAATATCTCTTTTGCGGATTTAACTTCATCCCAATACCAGAACACATCCGTCATTTTGTTTGGGTCAGTGGCTAATGCAGTTCGCACTACGTCCATGAAGTCATCGTCATGCGTGATAATCTGCCAGCTATTTTCCGCAGCTATTCGGTAAATCTCGGGGTCTGGTGTTGCTCGATCAAGCCCTGAAGAAGGCATGCCCACGGAAATAATTCTGTAGCCGTAGTTTTGAGCGAGGGACCTGTTCTCATTTCGAGTTTCAATCCATTGTGAGTTCTTGTCACAGATCAGTATGGTACGAAGCTTACCTTTGGAGGTAGGACTCATAATCGAAATGCCCGCTTTCAAAGTAGTGAATGACTTCAAGCAGCGCCGCCAAGCTTTCACCAAGCTCCTTGGCTGTCGTCTCAGGAGTGTCCTTGTTGGATGTCATTCCGACATAGGCGGCAATTGCATCCGCTCCTGTCTCCTTGAAGAGGATCTTCCCGTCGACCTCGTGGATGAATCTGTAATTTCTGATTGGATGTATTGAGCTTGCATCTTTTGGCACAAAGAAATTATTTTCCGCCTCAAGGCTGCTGATCACATAGTCATTGACTGACATGTGAGTGTTAAAGGCCTTTACCTCGATTTTTTTCTGAAGGTCTTCATCCAGCTCGATTTTTAGCACGGTATTGCTCATGGCTTTTCCCTCGTCTAATAGGCCACCGCAGGTCGGCATCCAATCGTCATTCTCAAGTTTCTTCTTGCTTTTGGCAGTAGGCATGACAGCTTCCTCACCTAGCCTTTCGTCATTCTGACACACAGGCTTTGCCCTGTAAAGAATGCTAATTATGCGAGTAGTGATACTGCGTAGGCCGTGCAGGCTGTCTCATTTATTACCGTCCAACCACTAACATAGGGTAAAGTTCCTGCAACGTGGTCAATGTGTTGCGTTTCATACCCAACGCCGGCCTGACTAGGTTCTGTTTCACGCAGTTTGGCGCAAGCATAGGTTAAAGCCAGCTCGACTCTCGACCCGGTCCGGCTCAAGCATGGTAACGATGGTGCCGGTACCATTAACCATGAGTTTATAGGTGAATTACTCGCCGTTAACCGTCTGAATGCACGAGATCGAAAAAGTACATGCTTGCACTAATCGGCCTAAATAATTGACGGTCCACACGGCATCCAACCTCGAGATCGCCTATTTTTCTGGAAATTAGGCAGGTGTACATTTCTTTTGCACACGCTAATAAACATTTTATAGTTATTTCAGATACTTTGGCTATCGATCGTCATTTGCTTAAGTAAATATGCCTTGCGGCTATGACTAAGATAGTTATGCGATACCTTTTAAGGTCGAATCCCGCAAGATATATCCGTCACTACTCACCGAAATCCCATCAGGAGCGCTGCATAAACACTGTCCTTGTTGAATTTCTATAAACATATAATTGATTGCTCGCTTCGACCAATCGAAAAGAAGGGCCACTTATGCCGCCTACACCCGTAATCTTCAAAACTAACCACAGAGCGAAATTTGACGACCTCGATCTAAATGGCCACATGAACACGAATAGGTATGGCAGCTACTTCATGGAGAACCGATTTGAGGGTCATCGCGAGCATTTCGGCTTAGACATTAAGCACATCATGCAGCTACCTTTCGCAATCTACACCAAAAAATTCTCAATAGAATTTTATCGCCCTATTTTAGCGGATTCTGAGTTCACAATTGTCTCGCACGTTTCGGAATACAAGGGCGAAACCGCAATTGTCGAAGCAGAAATGTTGAACCATAAGGAGGTGCGAACTGCGTCCTGCACGATGATACTGGTGTGCATCGACAAGTCCACGATGAAGCCTTCTGATTGGCCTGACACCTTCATCAATAGGTTCTTCAGTGAAAAATCAGACGCCTTGGGCGCACGGACTTTAAAACCATCGATGCCCTTGGCTTGCTCCGGCGAAAGTCGCCTGTACCAACCCCCACTTACCTATCGGCAGATTGCGTGGGTAGGTAAGTAGCCACTAAAAGATTGACTAGGTAGCCACGCGAAAATCTGAGATAGTGATTTGAGCAATGGTTACTTGCACTTGAGTGGAGGCGCCGATCGGAATCGAACCGATGTTGACGGATTTGCAATCCGCTCCCTAGCCACTTGGGTACGGCGCCTTGGAGGTAAGTCACTGATAGGCAAAGAATCTTATGCATGAGCCAGGCGCCACTAGCAAGTGGATTTCACCAGATTTCGCTGGCTGCTAGATTTCCATGTAATATCAGCGACTCCAGTTACCTCGGCAAACCTGGCCGGAAGCTGAAAGACCACTGATCAACGCCTGCCCACACCGCCCATTTGCGCTATACTCGCAAGTTCACAGCAGCAGACCGCCGCTAGCAGCCAGGACGACCGTTTCATGTCTGAACTCATCTATGCGATCGATTACGGCACCTCAAACTCCCTGTTGGCCGCCGCCGATGCCTCCGGCGTCAAGGCGCCGATCCCGCTTGATCCGTCTGCTGCGGACCCGACGGTGCTCCGCAGCATCCTCTATGCCCCATCTTTGGATCAATGGTACTTCGGTGCCCAGGCGATCGATCAGTATATGAGCCATCTCGCTGAAGGGCGCCTGCTTCGCTCCATGAAGAAGTACCTGCCTGAGAGCTCGTTTAGCGGGACGAGGATTCACGACCGCTTTTACAATTTAACCGAGATCATCGCGGTCTTTCTTCGCGAGATCCGGGTACGGGCGAACAACCATTTTCAACAGGATGTAAGCAGCGTAGTCATGGGGCGACCGGCGGCGTTTTCGCTCGATGCTGGTCCCGACGAGCTGGCCGAGAAGCGCCTGCGCACGGCGGCGCAGCTTGCCGGATTTAAGCACATCGAGTTTTGCCCCGAGCCGCTGGCGGCGGCTTATGAATTTCGCCATCAGATGACCGGGCCGACGATGGTGCTGATTGCCGACTTCGGTGGTGGTACCTCGGACTTTACCGTGCTGAGGATGGACCGGGGTCAATTTAGCGATAAAGACGTGTTGGCAATCGGCGGCGTTCCGATTGCCGGTGACCGCTTTGACGGGGCGATCATGCGCCACCAGATTGCGCCGCATTTTGGCGCCAATGTGGTGTACCGGATGCCGATGGGGTCTAATGACCTGCATTTACCGCATCACCTGCTAAACCGCCTGTGCACACCTGCGGATATCTCCTTTTTGGCACGGCAGGATATTCAGAATCTGCTGCGTGATGCACAGCGCTGGTCGATGAACGCAGATGATGCACTGAAGATGGAACGCCTGTTTTTGCTGGTCGAGGAGCATTTAGGCTACAAACTCTTTCGCTCGATTGAACAGACGAAGATCGAACTGTCCGACAAGAGCGAGGCGACCTTTGTCTTTGATCATCCAGAGATTGAACTAAAAGAGCAGGTCTATAGCGCCGACTTCAAAAACTCCTCGGCGGACCTAGTCACCCGCATCACCGACGCCTTGGACCAAACCTTGGCGCGCGCTGGGGTCAAGCCGGGTGAGATTGACATTGTTTGCTGCACCGGAGGCACCGCCAAGCTGCCGGCATTAAGCTTGGAGCTCGAACGTCGCTTTGGCCGCGACAAGCTCCGCCAGCACCGGCACTTTCACTCCGTGATCGGCGGGCTAGCGGAAAAGGCGCTGACGCTCTTTAATTAGTTTCTGGCGCAAAAAGCGCCAGCGGCCTGATTAGTTGCAATCGCCGAGAAAGCTTACCCGGAGTTCGACAGAAAAGGCTTATTTGGCCCACGCCCTCAGCAATATGAAGCGCAATGCTCACGACGCGGCTCGCTGCATTTGGTCGGCACGAGGCAGGAGTGGCTGCCTTTGGGATCAGAGTCATTTGATCGTACAGATCTTCGCCTGGGCGCCAGGCGGATTGCCGGTGAACTGGGAGTCGCTCCAGCCGTAGGAGGTTTCCAGGATGCGCCCGTAGTTCGCGACGGTCTCGCCGACCAGCGTCTGGTAGCTCACTGGCGCGGTTTTTGGTACGGCACAGGACAGTGTTTTGAACACCGCGGTGCCAGCCGGCTCAGTCATCTGGGCCGATACGGCGCCATAAGCCGACACCATCTTGCCGAGGTTATTCGGGTTGAACGTAACCCCGAAAGGCGGTAGTGCCACCACGATCGTGAGTGGATCGTTCGCATCAGGATTGAGGTTGATGACCGAGCTCATGTGACGGGCGAGGCTGAAGCTGGAAGCGCCGCCGTTGACCGTGGCGGTCACTGCACTGCCCAAGGAGCCGTGGACGTTGATCGTGGTCGCCTGGGACAACGCCGCGGTCAACTTATCGCTCTTGCCGTTGATGGTGATGTTGCCGCCGACTGCGGTGGCGTCCACCACGACGCTCAGGCCATAGCTGATGGCGCCGTTGCCGGCGCCGAGGATATTGGCGAGCGAAAACAGGTTGCCGAGGTCGACCTGAATGACCAGGTGCGGGACTTTAAACGAAAAGACATTATTGCCGCTCTCCGCGCCCAGCGCGGCTTGAAAGGCGACGGCGGCGGTACCCGGCAATGCAGCTTGATATGTCAGGGTATCAAGGGTGCCGGTGCCGACTAGGGGATTTTCAAGACTGGCGACGAGGATATTACCGTTGCGCGTAAATTTAATGCCGGGCGTCTTGTTGGTATGCCCCACATCGCTCGCGGCAATGATATTGTTGCCGGTCAGCAAGCATTGCATCTTGGCGAGTAAGCCCTGCTGGTCAAGGCAGCCGTCAAGTAGGACTAAGTGGAGGCGGAGTGCGAGATCCAGGAGGTTAGACGTCTGGGCCGATTGCGCCACGGTTGCGTGGATCGCGATGTCGCGATCACCGTTGTCCCTCTGGACGGTCATTGTGGTCGGGTCAATCGCCGTATAAGGCGCGGTGGTGATCGTCGGTGCACCAGGGAGGCTCAGATGATGATCGGCGCCGATGCGCTGGATGATCGCGCTAACCACGAGAGGTATGGCGGCTTCGAGATGGGTGCTGACCGCTTCCAGCTCGGCGGCTGTAAACTTAGCGGAAGGATCGGCGACCGCCGTGCTCGCGCTGTCTGTAGACGAAGGCGTTCCTGATGCGTTGCCGCCGTTCTGTAAGGCCTGAGGCCCATTGGCCGTGGCGTCCTTGCTCATTCCGCCTTTGAAAGGGTTTGCTCCACCGCCGCTACATGCGAACAGGACGACGAGAGATGACACTGCAAACGAGCGGAGATAAATCATCGGATCCTCCAAAATTTTTCCTTGGCATTCCATGGCTTACGACGGATGACAGGGCTAAGCGAGATGTCAGCTTATCGGCGTAATTGATTAAAACTTGAGCAGCATAAATGCTACATTGTTTATGCGTTGCTTTACCGTAGCTTATGTCAGCCCGCCCGCGGAATTTGAGAAGCTATGACGAGGGATCTGATGACGAGGGATCTGAGGCGCAGTGTCGAGCTCAAGTTTGGTTGACGTCGGAAGCATGGCCGTTACTAGTGACCTGCTGGAGCGGTGGCCCCTTTGCCCTGCCGCTTGAGAAACATCAACAGGGACAATGCGAGGATAAAGACCCCACACAGCGTCATAAATCCGATATTAAACGAGCTGATCATCGCTTGGCCATTGATGCGCATGTTCAGCAGGGTCAGGCCGGCGGCCTCAGGCCGGCCGGTCATGCGGCCGACCCCCTGCATCATCAGCAACTGCGACTGCGTTGCAGCGCTATAAGGCGTGACATGTTCCGATAAGGCGTTGACGTATTGCGCCGTGTGCACGGTGAGAGAATTACTCATCCACGCCGTGCCGATGGAGCCGCCTAGTTCGCGAGTCAACACAAATAGTCCGGTGGCATTGCCACGGATTTTTTGTGGCAGATCAGACAACGCCGTCATGCTCAGGGGTATAAACATGAATCCCATACCGATCGCCCTGGTAAACAGCGGCAGGATCATCGTCGCGCGGTCCGCCTCAGTGGTGAGATGAGCATTCAGCCACAAGGAATAGGACATGAGGACAATGCCTAGGGCAATGAGCACCCGCGCGTCGTATTTCGAACCAAAGCGACCCACCAAAGGCATGACGAAAATTTGAATGCAACTCCCCTGCAGCATCAGGGTACCGATTTCTAAGGCCGAATAATGCATGACGTTGCCGCAGTAGAGCGAGAACAGCAGATTTCCCGCAAACAGCGCCGTACCCATCAAAAAATTCAGTCCCGACGCAGCTAGGTATGAGGTATTGCGAAATATGCGCAAGTCGACCACGGGATGACTCGTCTCTAGCTCATGCACTATAAAGGTGATCAAGCAGACTCCAGCGCAGGTCGCCAAAACCGTAATATGCGTGGCATCCCACCAGCCCTCACGCGCCCCCTCTTCAAAGACATATTGCAGCGACACCATCCCCGTTGCTAGCAGAGCCAGTCCAGTCCAATCGACCGGGGCGAGCTCGGCTTTAAACTCTGGCTCATCGATATGCTTGAGCACCAGCCCAACGGCGATGATACCAATCGGCACATTGATAAAAAAGATCCAGTGCCAATTCAACCATTCGATCAAATATCCCCCGACTGTCGGACCAAGCAAAGGCGCAGTGATCGCTCCCAGCGCAAAGAAGGCATTGGCCATGCCATGCTCCCTTTTTGGATACCTACTAAACAAGATCGCTTGGGATGTCGGGATGATCGCACCGCCACCCAGGCCCTGGAGAATGCGAAAAATGACTAATGACCCAAGGTTCCACGACAAGCCGCACAGTGCGCTGGCAGCGGTAAAAATCATCAACGAAATGGCAAAATACTGCTTGAAGCCGAAGCGCTTTTGGAACCATCCGGTCAGCGGAATAATGCAGATGTTGGCCATCATATAGCCGGTTGATACCCAAGCAATTTGGTCGAGCGGGGTGCCAAAGCCAGCCCTGATGTCGTTGAGAGCAACATTGACAATGGAGATATCGAGCAGAGCCATGATCGCGGCAGACACCACGGTCAGAGTAATCCAAAATTTTGAACCGACAATCTGCGTTTTTTCGTCAGGAACTTGAACCGACATGGGGACTCCAGTGGTGCGTACGCGCCACCTATTTGGCTGGTTGCAGCGCGCTGGCCTGAGCTTCGCCGAGGAGCGGCTTACCTGCGGTATCGACTTGTACCTCCGCGCTCATGCCGACGCGGAGTCCAGCGCTGCCGGCCCCGATTAAGCGGATTCGCACCGGTATACGCTGGGTGACTTTAATAAAATTACCTGAGGAGTTGTCTGGCGGCAGCAGCGAGAAGCGTGCACCCGTGGCGGTGGCTAGGCTTTCCACTTGGCCCTTAAATACCTGGCGACCAAAGGCATCAACCGTCACACTGACAGGCTGACCGGGTTGCATGTGGGCGATCTGGTCTTCCTTGAAATTGGCAACCACCCATAGCTCATTGGCAGCGACGATGGCAAAGAGCGCGCGGTCCGGGCCGACCAACTGACCTGGTTCTGCCGACCGCTTGGTGATGATGCCATCGAACGGAGCGCGCACGTCAGCATAGGATAGATTTAATTCCGCCAAGGTCAGAGCGGCTTTGGCTTGGGTGAGGCGCGCTTTGGCTTGGGCCACGGCCGCGCTCGCCAAGGCCACTTGCTGCGGTCCGGTTTTGGCGGCATCTAGGCGACCTTTGGCCACGGTGATGCTGCCGCTAGAGCCGCGGATACTGGCTTCCATATTCTGCAGGTGCGCATGAGCCTGAGCCAATTGCGCCTTGGCTTGGGTATAAGCGGACTGGTGCGTATCAAGGTCTGACTTGGTGACGACCTTTTGCCGGTAGAGTTCGACGGTACGTGCATATTCTGCTGCGGCGAGATGCAAGCGCGCCTCAGCGCCATCGCGGTCGGCTTTGGCTTGGTCGACTGAGGCACGCGATGATCTGAGGCCGGATTCGGCCTGCTCTAAGCCCCCTTCAGCCTCCTGCAGTCCCGTCGAAGCATTGGACTCGGCGAGAGCGAGGCCGCTCGACGCTGCTAGAACCGCCGCCTCGGCGGCCTCTTGATCGCCTTTGGCAGCCTCAACTCGGGCCTTTAATTCCTTCGCATCTAATTGCACTAGCAAGTCCCCAGCTTTGACCTGCTGATTCTCCTCGGCGAGCACGGCTTCGATCTGGCCGGGAAGTCGCGCTGCAATTTGCAGGACATGGCCTTCGACCTGGGCATTGTCGGTCGATTCCGTGCCCCAAGTAAGCAACACGTAGATCCCGCCGGTGCATACGGCGAGGGCGATCAAGGCGCCAAACACTACAGGAGCTTTACGCTTCGAGCGAACAGGAGCTTCAGCAGGTGCATTGGTCGAGGCGGGAGTGGATTGATTTTGCATAGCATGGTCTCGATATAGTTAGCTGGCGAACTATGGCAATAAAAAAACTAGCCTGCCAATTGCGGGGGCTTAGCTCTCCCGCGATGGACTAGCCATCGGTGTGCCGCGCGCAAAGCTTTAACAAATTCAAGAATTTTGTGTTAATAAACCGTACTTGCTGTACAATTTATTAATGTATGCAGTTTAGTCGAGTCGCCAAGGCGCCGGCAAAGTCGTGCAAGCCTTGTCCAGGCCACTGCCCGCGTGCAGTGCTAACGGCCGCGACCAACACAACGCAGATTCAGGCTGTAATCCCTTTGGGATCTAGCCCTTCGTTGATGAAGTCGAAGAAGGTTTCGTCCTCTAGCGTTTCCATCGCTTGGCCACAGACGCTGCACGGCCACGGCGCATCGGTGTCGAGGAGCTCGCCGGCCTGGCGCAGCGCGCGCAGGTCGTAGAGGCGCTTATAGACCTTATGACAGTGATCACAGCGGAACCGTCCGATCACCGAAATGACTTCACAACCCTTGCTAACCTGGGGAATCATCGCAAACTGCGACACCAAAATCTCCGGGCAATGCGTAAAAGTCACGTGTCTTTTTGCGGCAAAAGTGCCGATGAAAAAGGTCCAGACACGGACGCCACTGCTGTTGAGCTGCTCGACGTCGGCAAAATTGATCGTCACGGCCTGTTGCGAGTACTTGTGCAGAACGCTGAGCGCCTCTTCCGAGAACTCCGAGAGGCTGCCGCGAAGCTTAACCTGCAGGGCATCGCCGCTCGAATCGATTTCCACCTGCAAATCCATGGCGACTCCCCAGCTCACGTGATGTAAGGTCTGGCTACAACTTTTGCACGTTGTAGACCCCCCCCGCAAGGCGGAAGAGTCGCGCCGGTCAGGCAGCTGATCCAGCGGAGCTGCCGTGCCCCCGCAAGATAGGCAGCCTACGCCGTCAGACGACCGGCGTCGTGAAGCTCGGATTGACGCCCGACGTCCAGTCTTTTACTGTCGGCGGAAGCCATTGCAGTAAAAACTCGGCCGGAACCTATGTGGAGATACCTATGAAGTGGCGACAGCTGTCCTGGATGCTCTGGATGATAGGCTTATCAACCCCCGCAACGCTGGCCACCGCCAGCACCGCGGTCCTACCGAGTCAGCCCCGAGCGACCGCTGCCTTGATCTTGGTCGACACCAAATATACGGCCGACGACAACGTCGACTTTGACGCCACTGGAACCATGCTGTTTGGCGGCTACAAAACCGCGATCAATCCGCGCTTCAGTCTCGGCGGCGGCATCGGCATCCTCTTTGACGGCGAGACCACCGGCGACATCAAAGTCAAAAACGGCGCCGGCTTTCGCTTTGCAGTGGATACCGACATCGACCTGACGCACTTTGACAAGAACGAGCTGATCGGCTCCATCGGTCTAACCCGCGACGCATTTAATTATAAGCGCGACGGCGTCAAGGTCGAGCTGACCCAAACCGACCTCATCCTAGGTCTGTTGGTGCGGCGCAATCTGAACAAGCTGACGTTATTTGGCGGCCTGCAGGCCTTCTTACTCGACAAAGGCACGGTGAAGACCACCACGGCGCTTGGCAGCGGCGACCGTGATAATAGCCGGCAGGACCGCTTGAACCTGCGCCTCGGCGCAACCTTCGCCGCCGACCCGACCATCGACCTGAGGTTGGATCTGTTGCTATTTGGTGAACAGACCATCCTGCTGGGAGCGGATATCAAAGTTTAGTCCGATGTCACAGTTTGGTGCACAGCCTCGAGCTGCGGTTGGGGGCGTAGAGCTCGTCACCGCAGCCGTAGCGATCGTCCTGCAGAAACAAGCTCTTCAAGCTCATCGTCATGGCGTGAGGGTCGAGCCCCTTGGTCATCGCCGCGCTTAGGTCTGGCACGCCGATCGGACGAATGTAGCCGAGGTAACTCCCGGCTTTATCGGGGTCGTCTTGGATAAAGATAAAGAACTTTGCCATAGCCAGCTCCTGAAAAAGAATCGCCACCACCAGCTTGTCGGCAGATTCGCTCCGGCTTATGAGGGTTATCTCTCAAAAGCACTTGGCTCATATCGCAGTTCTACACCTAAGTCACTAAAATCATGAAGAAACAGCCCATAAGCTCAGGCATGAGCAGATATGCTAAACTAGCTTTTGTAGGGCGAAGTGCCGACTGACGTCGACGGATGGTGAAGGAACCAGCATGCTGCAACGGCTACTCGTGGTGTCCTATGGTGCCTTACTGGTGGTGGCCTCCCTATTGGTCGCGCTTCCTACCAATGCTGCAACTTTAGAATCAGCGAAACCATGGCTCGGAGTCGGCATCGAAAAGGGCCCCAAGGGTGTCCTTATCAACCGGGTCATCGCCGGCACCCCAGCAGAAGGAGCTGGCCTGCGGCTCGGTGATGAGATCACCGCGATCGGTGCCGTGGGCGTCAAAGACCCGACTGCTATGATCACCGCCGTACAAAATCAAGGCGTCGGCTACACCGTCACGGTGCATTTTATCCGCGCCGGAAAGGCACAATCACAGGCGATTAAACTCGTCGCAAGGCCAGACCAACAAGACCTGATCCGACAGCAACTCCTTGGCCACAAAGCACCGCCTTTCATGCTCGAGCGCATTCACGGCGAGGCTGCGGCCACCAGCGAGCAGTTTCTCGGCCGGGTCACCATCCTCGAGTTCTGGGCGACCTGGTGCCCAGCCTGCCGCTCGACGCACGCTCGCCTCTCCGCCTTCGCTGCGGCCCATCATCAAGACAAGCTAGCGATCCTGGCGATCTCCGATGAGGAGCAGGCTCAACTGGCGGCGTACGCCGCCGCCGTAAAGCCTGCTTTCACCATCCTAAGAGACAAAGATCAGACGACGCTGTCTAGCTACCTAGTCTCCGCCATTCCAGAACTCGTGGTCATCGACCAGCAAGGGCAGATCGCCTTTGTCACCCTTGGAGCAGGGACCTACGTCGAAGAAGGCCTGCAGAAAGCCGAGCAGCTGCTGCTCCATCCTGCCACCGCGGGCGGCACGAAATGATCAGTAGGGCTTTAGAGGCTGTCCGAAAATTCCGTGTCTCCCTACT
>CAIYRB010000181.1 GCA_903928445.1 uncultured Pseudomonadota bacterium
CTCCAATTGCGATAGCAAGTTCACCAATTGTGAGAAGCATGGGGACCTCCTTGGTGGCTAAATAAAAAGGAAATGTAGATCTTGATGATCAGGTTTGACTAGTCTTATTTATGGTTACTGCAAGCTGCTGTCAGCCCCATGCGTATGAGAAGTCTAAGAACGAATTTACCCAACGATCCAGATCGACTTGATCTGCACTTCCTCTAGGCGAGCAACCAAGCTGCAAGCACCGTGAACTCCTCAGGAGATAGCACGTCTGCACGTCGTTCAAGGTCGATCGGACATTGCGATTCGTCCTTGCCAAAAAGAAATGGGCTGATGCTGTTGCGTAATTTTTTACGGCGTTGGGTGAACGCGTGGCGAGTCACCCGCTCGACTCCGGCCAAGATCTCGACAGGAAGCATACGGGTCTTTCGTTGCAGCAGGAGCACGGCACTATCGACTTTGGGTACAGGCTGAAAGCAATCGCGTTCGACTTCAAATTCGATGCCGACCTCTGCACGCAGCTGACTATAGACCGTCAAACTACCGAAGTCTTTGGTGCCAGGGCGAGCCGCGACACGCTTGGCAAACTCGAGCTGGGTCATCACTAAGACCGCTTCAAGCTGGGATAGATAACCCAAAGTACGCAAAACGATGGGGCTTGAGATGTGATAGGGGATGTTGCCCACAATCGCTGCAGCACCCTCCTCGGCTGCAAGCCACCCGTCGATGTCATAGCTGAGAAAGTCGGCTTGGACGACGCTGAGGTGGCCAAACGCAGTGCGGCCAATTTCTTCGGCGTAGCCTTGGAGCTTTTCGGCAAAGCGCGGGTCTTTTTCCACCGCTGTGGTGCGGATGCCGGCCTCTACCAGCGCCTTGGTTAACACGCCGCCACCAGGACCGATTTCGATCGCCCGCTTGACGCCAAGATCCCGCAGCCTTTCGACCATGCGCTGGACGGGCCAGTCGACCTTGAGAAAAACCTGCCCTAGGGATTTTTTCTGCTGCATGGGGTCCGGGGGCGGGCGTCTATGTCGCATGCTTAGCTCGCGCAAATTGATAACGTGAATAGGCATCCCATTGATGCAGGTCCTGGCCCTGGCCCTGGCCCTGGCCCTGGCCTTCACGCCACAGGTGAAAGCCATAAGCGGCAATCATCGCCGCGTTGTCCGAACAATAGCTTTGCGCCGGAAAAAGTGCCGGTCGATCGATCTGTTCGGCCATGAGACGGCGAAAGCGCTGGTTAGCTGCGACTCCACCGGCTACCAGCACCTGCTTGGTCTCGGGATACAGCTGCAACGCCGCCGTCAGCTTGCGGACGATTTGGCCGAGGGCCTCTTCTTGAAATGCGGCACAGATGTCAGATACATACGCGGATTCAAGGCTGTTCCCATCGACGGCCGCTGTCTTGGCCTGCCGCACCAGGTTGCTCATGTGGGTCTTTAGCCCAGAGTAACTGAACTCCATGCGACTCTTCTGCTGAACCATATGTGGCATGGCGATTCGGCTCGGATCACCGCTGGCAGCAAGCCTTTCGATGGCTGGTCCGCCTGGGTAGCCGAGGCCAAGAATCTTGGCCACTTTGTCGAAGCTTTCACCACAGGCGTCATCGACCGAGCAGGCGAGTAGGTGAAAATGGGTCGGACCTCGCATGCGGTAAAGATTGGTGTGACCACCCGAGACGACCAGTGCTAGAGCGGGGTAAAATGCCGCAGTCGGCATCACGCCGAGCAAGGCTCCATGCACGTGGGCTTGAACATGATCGACAGGAACCAGCGGTTTACCCAAGCCGAGGGCCAAGCCCTTAGCATAAGCCACTCCGACGAGTAGGGCGCCGATCAAGCCAGGCCCCTGGGTCACTGCGATGGCATCGATCTCATGCGCTTGGATCTGGGCCTCCGCTAGTGCCTGGCGAAAGAGCGGGTCAATCTTGCGCAGATGCTCGCGTGCCGCGACCTCTGGAACCACACCACCGAACGGCAGGTGAGCTTCAAACTGAGACGCGATCACCGAGGCTTTGACCACACGGCCATCCTCGACGAGGGCGACCGCCGTCTCGTCGCAGCTTGATTCTATACCGAGTATTAACAAGGCAGCACTCGTCTAGTGTTTGGCTGGGCTCTTGGTCGCTGCCATTTCCGCAATGTGCTCAGTGGCCTTAGCTGCTTCCTGGGAGGTGGGGAACTCTTTGACTACCTCGGCGTAATACACCTGCGCCGTGGCGTTGTCACCGAGGCGATGAAAGCAGTCGCCGAGGCGAAGCTTCGACTCCGGCAAGAATTTTTCCGCCGGCTTAGACTCCAGGAAGTCGCTGAATTTGAGCGCGGCTTCCTGAAAGTTGCCGAGTTTAAACTCGCTAGATGCCAAGAGAAAACGCGCTAGCTCGCGGTCCTTGGCAGCTCCGGACTTGGTCAGCTTTGGTGCATCCTCGACGATTTGCTTATAGCGATGCTTGTCGTAGGCCTTTTGCAGTTCGTCGGCATTAGCTATGGCTTTACTGTCTTTTTTTTTTGCTCCTGCGCCCTTCTGTCCAGCCTTTTTAATGACATCCAGCAGCTCTTGCTGCGAAGCCTCGATCGCATCCAGGCGCTCGCTTAGTTTTGCCATCGTCGCTGCAACCGAATGCTCCTGGGTGGCCGGGTCAACGCCTGGCATCTGGCCGGTCGTTACACCGACCTTTAGGGCATCGATGTCGCCGTGTACCTGTTGCATTTCATGGCTGAGGCGTTCGAGTTCCGACTGCGTCGAGGCAATCCGCCGAGTCGCACTATCGCCACTCGTCTTGGCATCCTTGCTGGTGTCGGCAAGTAGCCTTTCAAGATTGAGCAAGCGTGTCTGCACATTAAAGATGTCGTCTTTCATACCATGCTTTTCACTGGGAGTGATGCAGGCGCTAAACGTAGCTGCTAGCACCAAGGTCGAGAGAGAACGACCTAATTCCCGAACCCTGCCGTCTAATCCCATCTTCTAAAGACCTTTTTTGGCAATGGTGACAGTCTGGCCGCGGGTTTGCGCCCGGGCATGATGAGGGATGATTAAACCACAGGCTCTGACCGGTGTCAGCCCATCTTGCGGCGACGGAGCTTGAGCCCAACGGTCAGCGAAAAGACCTCGTTCCCTTCCGCCTTCCAGCGCCAGTAGTAAGGCTTTGGTACCCTCTGATAGACATGACATAATTGCAGCTGCTCTTTTTCAGAAAGCTGCGCCTGGATCACCGCAAGGCGCTGATCAACCTTTTGGCGCAAGCTAAGCTCCGAAGGCGGCAATCCTTTTGCTTGGTTTATAGGCATTTCTGCTGTATCGTCCGACGACTCTGGGCGGTTTTCGTCGATCGGCGCTGGCTCGATCGATTCAGCCAAGACCGGCTCGTCCATCTCAGCGGTCGCTGCAGGGTCCGAGTTTAATTGATTTAAGATGTCGTCTGCTTGATCTTGATCGTTGGTGCTCATGGAACTCCCTGCAGCTTTGGGCTGGCGAGGTTGTTGGCAGAGGCCCTTGTTAACGTCCATCGGTCAAATCCGGACAAAAGCTTAGCCGTCGCCCACGCCTTCCCTGGCAGACCTGGCTAACAGTTTATAATCTTTAGATATTTAGGAATCTCATGGAGCACTTGGACATCCCCGCAACAAGCGACCATACGGCAGAACGGGACGATCAAATAGACGACGGCGAGCTGAAAGCGAGGGCTCCCATTGCCCTAAAGGATATTTCGCCAGAGGTGGCCGCTCTTGGCGTCACATTATTTGCCGATTTGCCGCTGCACCCAAGCATACTCGAAGCCATCGCCACGATCGGTTGGACAACACCGACCCCGGTTCAGAAGCTGTGCCTGCCATTTTCCCTGCGTGGCCGTGACGTCGCCGGGTTCGCACAAACCGGTACCGGTAAGACCGGGGTGTTTCTGATCACCATCCTCAACAAGCTGCTCACGAGCGAAGCCGCGGCCGACCAGACGGTCGGCCGCGTGCCGCGGGCGATTGTCATCGCTCCAACCCGTGAGCTGGCGATGCAAAGCGAACAGGACGCTGCCGACTTGTTCCAGCGTACGGGCATCAAGTCGGTCGCCGTCTTCGGTGGCGTCGACTATGATAAACAAGCGCGCGAGATCAAGGACGGCGTTGACGTGATCTTCGCCACGCCTGGCCGCCTCAAAGACTACATCCAAAAGCAGGTGATCAGCCTCGCTGACATCACCTGCTTTGTCTGCGACGAGGCCGATCGAATGTTCGATATGGGCTTTATCGAGGACGTCGAGTTCTTTCTCGAGCGCATCCCCGCAACGGCGCAGCGCCTGCTGTTTTCGGCGACCACCAATGAACAGGTCAAAGAGCTGGCCTTCGAGTATTTAGAGAACCCTGAATACATTTCCGTCAATCCTGAGACGATCACGCCTGAAAAGATCGAGATGCATGCGCTGCATTGCCATGCCACGGATAAATTAAAAGTGATCCTTGGATTGCTTCAAGATCACAATCCGGAATGCTCGATCATCTTCACCAACACGAAGCTCACCGCTGAGTGGCTGCACTTTAAGCTGCTGCACAACGGCATCGAGGCCGATTTGATCAGTGGCGATCTGCCGCAGTCCAAGCGTATTAGCCTGATCCACCGGATCAAAGAGGGCAAAATCAAGGCACTGGTCGCCACCGATGTTGCCAGTCGCGGTCTGCATATCTCTCGCGTGACCCACGTTTATAACTTTGATCTGCCGGATGATGCGTCAAATTACGTCCATAGAGTCGGCCGGACGGCTAGGGCCGGGGCTAAAGGCTTTGCTTATTCCCTCGTCTGCGATGACTACGGACAAAATCTGGCGGCCATAAACGACCTCCTTGGCCCCATTGCCCTGCACACCGAGTGGCCCGCCGAACGCTACTCAAGCATCGTCGACAAGGCCGGTAACCCCTTTGAAGAGCGCTATGCAGCCCGTCGTGATCGCTCGGGCGAGGCGACTTTTGGCTCATCTCCTCGGCGCGACGACCGCGGTAGCGCCAGCAGAGATCGTCCGCGCGGCGGCTCGGATCGACCACACCGCCAAGGTGCCGATGGTGGTCCAAGGCCGCAGCATGATGGTCCGCGCGGCCCTCGTGAGCACCGTATCGAACAGGATAGGGGCACGCGACCACCGCAGCGTCCAGGCCAAGGTCAAAGTGAACATGCCGCCTTTGCCCAGCCTAGAGACGGTGGGGACAGGAAAAAACGCCGTCGTCGTGGTCGCAAAGACGGCCAACCGGGTGCACAGCCAAACGAAGGACGAAACGTCGGGCCAGGTCCACAACAAGGCCGAGACCGCCACGGTCCACGCGACGGACAAGCTGGTCAGCGCGGCCCACGCCCACGCGACCGTCCTGCGCCACAGTCAGCTGCGGCCCATACTGAAGTTGCGATGGATGTGGCGCCTAAGACCATGGGCGGGATGATTAAGAAGCTGGTTAAAACGATATTCGGCCTAGGAAAGTAACTCGGACGGCAAGTTCTTGAAGTCAAAAGGGGCATCGACCTGTTGTCGATGCCCCTTTTACTATTCAGCTGATCAGTGGTGACTGATTAATGGTGACGGCTTCGAAAGGTCAAGCCGAAGGTCGCTGATGTCACGTCAGCATTGGTAACTACCGGTGATTTAACAATGAGTTGCCCATACCGATAAGTAAAGATGACCCCGATATCGAGGTTTTTGTAGTCAAACAAGGTGACGAAAAGCCCGGGCTCGACAAAACTATACTGCGGCTTATCGATGCTCGAAGTCGTGCTGCCCGCGGGAGTCGTGCGACGATAAACGACCCCATATCCTGCGACTACCTGGAGCAGCGCACGGTATTCGGCTCTGCTATAGATGGATTGGCCGACACCTATCCCGCCGTAATAGGTCGTATAGACGCTCGTCGAGCCATCCTTGGTCGCGATGCTTGCCTTCTGCGGGGCACCCGACAAGGCGAGGCCAACGTAGGTATCGCTGCGAAAGCGATAGTTCCATTCTGCAGTCAACAGCACGGTCGGCGAGTTAAAGTTGGTCGCTTTTCGATCAAACATGCTGGTCGCCTTGAGATTGAGAGCGTTCTCCCAGCTGTCAAAGCCTAGCACCTCGGCGGCATAGCGTTTTCGCTGCACCTCGCCCTCCGCCGTCGACTCCGTATTCGCTAAAGGTGGAGGTGCCGCTTCTTGCGCAGGTACCGCTTCTTGCGGTGGGGGAGCATTCGTTGGTTCGGCGGCTACCTCTGATGTAACGGGCTCGCTCGCCTTTGCTGGAGCATCGGGCGTTGCGGTCTCGACCAACTCGGGAGCGTCGGCGGCTTTGCCAGCAGCGGGCGAGTCCGGCTCATTGATGACACTTTCTTCGGCAAAAGCTTGGGGCCACGCCGCCACTAGCATCCAAGTGCCTAGCACTATGGCACACCGTCCTACCATCACGCCACGTCCTCCCGCCTTTTAAGCTGCTGCTTGTCGTAGCAATATACCGCAGTCTCAGCCGCTTGGCACGAAGGAGACAGCGACCACCTCGGTGAGTCGCGGCGGGTGGCCACGTTCGAGGACGGCCACCACCAATGGGACGCCTTGCCACCCGGCAGGAGCCGCAGTCCAGCCGGCCCCGCGTGCCAGCAAGCTCAACCGAGCTAAGGCGTCGCCGACGCCGTTGGCATGCAGGGTGGTCATGACGCCCAAGTGCCCACTGAGCAGTGCCTCCAGGTAGGCGGCTGCTTCGTGGCTACGGATTTCCCCAATGACCAGTCGATCTGGGCGCAGGCGCAGAGCTTCGTGCACCAGGCGAGTAAGACTCACCGCCCCGACCTGCTCCAGATTGGCCTGACGCTCCAGCAAGCGCACGGAACAAGGCGATGGTGACGGTAGTTCCGCAAGGGACTCCACCAACACCACCCGCTCATTGGCGGCAAAATCCCGCAGCAAGGTTGCCAACAGAGTTGATTTACCGCTGCCGGTGGGCCCAACGAGCAATAAATGGGCCCGATCTCGCGCTGCGGCGATCAAAAGGGCCATCTGCGCTTCATCAGCAGCAAAATTGCTTATCGCCAATTGTGAAAAGCGATGCCGGCGAATCGAGAGAAGCGGGCCGTCCTGTGCCAAGGGTGGCAAAACACAGTGCCAGCGGTAGCTTTGGTCTTCCAGGCTGCCGCCCGCAGAGCCACAAAGGGGGTCGAGTCGCAGGCCATGGCGCCGTGCCAGCTCGGACAGCCACAGTAGCATCATGTCTAGAGACGAAAATGGGGACGAATGTAGGGACGAATGTGGGCAAGCAAGGGGCGATGAAGCTCGAACGGTTTGACCTCCCGCAATCAGCCATAATCCATCCAGGCCATTGGCTAGTACCTCGTCCACCCGCGGGTCGGTGAAGACAGAGAACAAGCGCTTATAGATCTGCTGATACTGGGTTTCATCCATAGGGTCGATGTGGCTCCCTCAACAGGCACCCGGTGAGTGAAGAAGGCCCCCCTGCGCCTCATATCGCCGGGGAGCCTAGACGCTACCTAGGTCCTAGCGGCCTTCATGGGACGCTTAGTTCCACCCGAGCGTGATTTAGCGGCCTTGACTCCAGCGACATGACTCTTGCCGGCGCGACCAATCCTGCCTTTGGACCCTTTGGTCACTCCCTTGACACTGCCAATGGGGGCGGTGTGGTGGACTTTTGCCTTGTGATTTCCGGTCCTCGGGGCCGTGGCAGCGAAGGCGCCGCTCGACAGAGTCAGGGCGATCAGGGCACCAGGAAACAAGCGAATGAAGTTCTGCATGGGGTCTTCCTTTTTGAAGAGAAATGAAACAATTGACTACGGAGGAAGGTCTACCGCTTTTGGCCCAGCCTGGCCAAAGACATGACCACGTCGCTCGCAGACCTCTGATTTACAAGCATTTGCCGGCATATTAGGATGGGGTCTTTCTTGCGAGCCTTTGGGAGCCGACATGCATCAGTATCGCAGCCATACCTGCGGCCATCTCCGCGCCGACCACGTTGGCCAGACAGTTCGTCTTTCGGGATGGATGTTTCGTAAACGTGACCACGGTCAGCTGCTGTTTATCGATTTGCGCGACCACTACGGCGTGACCCAGATCGTCATCCAGCCGAGCCGCAGCTTTTTCGAAGCGGCGACACACCAGCGGCTAGAGAGCGTGATCACGATTACGGGTCACGTGATCGCGCGCGAGGGCAACACTGTGAATCCGGCCATGCCCACCGGTGCCATCGAGGTCGTCGTCGATGAATTTGTCGTTCAATCGTCGGCGGAAGTCCTGCCGTTCACGCTGGACGGCGACGACGATGTGTCAGAAGAACACCGCCTTAAATATCGCTTTCTCGATCTCCGCCGCGACCATATGCAGCGCAATATCGTGCTTCGGTCTAAGGTGATTTCAAGCATCCGCCGGCGGATGACAGATTTGGGATTCAATGAGTTTCAAACGCCGATTTTGACAAGCAGTTCGCCTGAAGGTGCACGCGATTTTCTCGTGCCAAGTCGACTGCACCCTGGCAAGTTTTATGCTTTGCCGCAAGCCCCTCAGCAGTTCAAGCAGCTGTTGATGGTCTCTGGGTTTGACCGCTACTTCCAAATCGCTCCGTGCTTTCGTGACGAAGACGCCCGCGCCGACCGCTCGCCGGGCGAGTTCTACCAGCTCGATATGGAGATGAGCTTCGCCACACAAGATGATGTGTTCCACGTCGTCGAGCAGCTTTTAACAGGAGTTTTCGGCGAATTCTCCGGCAAAAAACATACGCCAGCACCGTTTCCACGCATCTCCTACGACGATTCCATGCGCAAATATGGCAACGATAAGCCCGATCTGCGCAATCCCATCGTCATCGAGGATGTTAGTAGGATTTTTGCCCAGACTGACTTTAAAGCCTTCCGAGCGGCCGTCGACAGTGGCGATGTGGTCCGGGCCATTCCAGCCAAGGGGACGGCGACAAAGGCTCGGAGCTTCTTTGATAAAATGGTCGACCATGCGACGTCGATTGGCAGCAAGGGCCTAGCTTACTTGGTGTGGAGTGAAGAGGGAGTAAAGGGGCCGATCGCAAAATTTCTCAAGCCAGAGCAGCTGGCCGAATTGCGTCAGGCTTGTGATGTTGGCCCTGGCGACGCCGTATTTTTTGTTTGTGACAAACCTCTAGTCGCGCCGAAGCTTGCGGGACTGCTCAGGACAAAGCTCGGCGAGGATCTTGGGCTTATCGATCGCGATGTTTACAAGTTCTGCTGGATCGTCGACTTTCCGATGTTCGAGCGCAACGACGAAGGTCAGATAGAATTTTCGCATAATCCATTTTCGATGCCGCAAGGGGGTATGCACGCACTCGAAACGCAGGATCCCTTGACGATCAAAGCCTTTCAATACGACTCCGTATGCAACGGTATTGAACTGTCCAGCGGCGCTGTGCGGAATCATAAACCTGAAATCATGTACAAGGCCTTCAACATTGCTGGTCACCCAGAAAACGCTGTCGATGAGCGCTTCGGAGGCATGATTCGTGCGTTTAAATTTGGTGCCCCACCGCATGCCGGTATCGCGCCTGGCATCGACCGCATCGTCATGCTGCTAGCCGAGGAGACAAACATCCGCGAGATCATCGCCTTTCCGTTAAACCAAAAGGGCCTTGACCTGCTTATGAACGCGCCGGCCGAAGTCAGCGACAAGCAGCTAAAAGACGTCCATATCCGCATTGATCCGGCGGCGATTGCTGCAAAGAAGGCTCTGATATAGTCGCGGGGCGGTTACCTACGTCCTGACAGTCCCCAGCGCTCTCTCGCCGGGGTCTGTCAGGGCCAGGCCTCTACGCTTCGGCCGGCTCGCCCGCTTCGGCTTCTGAGGTCCCGGGAGCCTCCACAACAGCCTTACAAGATGGGCAGATATGCCGTGTGCCGTCGCGTTTGGTGACGCGCTCAGTCATCAGCGAAAAGTTACATGCCGGACATGCCTGGTTGATCGGCTTATCCCAAACTGCATATTGGCATCCAGGATAGTTGGTGCAACCCCAGAAATTCTTGCTGGTGCGGGTGCGTCTAGGCACGAGATTCCCCGAGCACCCTTCCTCTGGACATTTGACGTCGGATTGTGGGCTTTTGACCGTGGGACAACTTGGATAGTCGACGCAGGCGATGTAATCACCAAAACGGCCGCTGCGGATGAGCATGTTTTTGCTGCAGCGAGGGCATTTATCCCCGGAGTAGTTTGGTTGAGTGACCACAATCGCCCCGTCGTTTGCGCGGACGAATTCGCGTGTGCTTCGACACTTGGGGTAGCCTGAGCAGCCGAGAAATTCACCGCGTGCTGACCATTTGATATGGTACATGCAGCCGCATAATTCACAGGCTATGGTCGTCGGTTCCGATGAGGCTTTGACATTGCGCATGCCGGTTTCGGCCTCAAGCACCTGGCCAGAAAACGGACCGTAGAAATCGCGCAAGATATCGCGCCAATCGACCCCGCCCTCTTCCACGGTGTCCAGCTTTTCCTCCATCCCTGCGGTAAAGGTGACGCTGAGGATTTCGGGAAAGGCTTCGACCAGTAGCTCATTGACCTTTTGGCCGAGTACCGAAGGCTCGTAACGATTCTCGTTCTTGGCTATATAGCCGCGGTCAACGATCGTCGATAAGATAGTGGCATAGGTCGAAGGTCGACCGATGCCCTTTTCATCGAGTTCTTTGACCAGGGAGGATTCATTGAAGCGAGCAGGAGGTTGCGTAAAGTGCTGCTGCAAGTCCATGGACTTTAGACTCAGCATCTCGCCTTCCTTAAGTGGCGGCAAGATGCCCTCGACGGCGGCCTCGCTGTCATCATCGTCAGCCCTTGTTTGCACTTCATCCTGCCCCTCTTCGTATACCTCGAGGAAGCCCTTAAACAGCAGGCGCGACCCACTTGCGCGCATGCCGATTTTGCCGTCATCAGCAGCCACATCGACGGCCATCTGATCATAGACCGCGGGCTTCATCTGGCAGGCAACGAAGCGATTCCAGATCAGTCGGTATAACGACAGCTGCTCTTTGCTAAGCACCGCCGCGACTTTGTCCGGAGGCATCTCCAAAGTCGTCGGTCGAATGGCTTCGTGGGCGTCCTGTGCGGCCTTTTTTGTCCGATACTGATTCGGTTTGTCCGGCAAGCTCGCGGCACCATATTTCGCTGCAATAAATCCCCGCACTGCTGCCAAGGAATCATCGGAAAGGCGAGTCGAATCTGTCCGCATGTAGGTGATTAAGCCTAGTGGTCCCTCGCCCTCAATATCCACCCCTTCGTAAAGACTCTGCGCCACCGACATGGTCCGCTTGACGTTAAATCCAAGCTTTCGATAGGCTTCCTGCTGCAGTTTAGACGTGGTAAAGGGCGGGACTGGATTTTTCTTGCGCTCGCGCTGCTGGACCGCCTTAACCGTTAAGGGCTTGGCTTCGATGCGCTGCTTGATGGCTTGAGCTAGTGACTCGTTGTCCACACGCAGTTCTTTACCGATCTTGAGACCATCGACTGTGGTCAATCGTGCCGAAATCGGCGGCGGCGTCGTTGCCTCAAGCTTTGCATCGACCGTCCAGTACTCATCGGGAATGAATTTGCGTACTTCTGCTTCGCGCTCGCAGATCAAACGCACGGCGACGCTTTGCACCCGTCCGGCCGAGAGTCCGCGCTTCACCTTTTTCCACAGCAACGGACTGATCTGGTAGCCCACCAAGCGGTCGAGGATGCGACGCGCCTGCTGCGCTTCATACTTATGGATATTCAGGATACCCGGGGCGCTGATTGCGTCTAGGACGCCCTTTTTCGTGATTTCCTGGATCAATACCCGCTGTACTTGATCAGGCCTTTTGCCAATTTCACCAGCGATATGCCAGGCGATCGCTTCGCCTTCGCGGTCGGGGTCGGGTGCTAGGTAGACATGGTCGGCAATCTTCGCTGCGGCCATGATTTCCTTTAAGATCTTTTCTTTACCAGGAATCGTGACGTATTGGGGTTCGAATTGGTGATCGACGTCGACGCCAAGTGAGCGGGCGGGCAAATCTTTGACATGACCCTTGGAGGCCAGGACTTCGTAGTCAGCACCCAGATACTTTTTCAGAGATTTTACTTTGGTCGGGGATTCCACGACGACTAAATATTTTGCCACGCTGCTTGTTCTCTCTTAGGTCGTACGACCAAGACGGTGCTAACCGCCAACTAGTTATAGTGATCCTTGGACCTGACTCCCAATACTTCGCTCAGCTTCATCCCGGCCAGGGAGGGGGCTGATATGCCAAGAATATCAGCGAGGAAAGCCTCGACGTCGGCATCATCCCAGTCGCGCGAGTCGACCCCGCGCAGGCTTTCTAAAAGTCGCTCTGCTTGATCCTGGCCAAGCCATCCGCGGCGGCGGCAGGTTTCGACCGCGCGCAAAAGTCGCGGATGCAAACTCGCCTTTTCCAAAGCATGGTCGACCCGCACTCCACTAGCGACGGGTTGCAGCATGCCAAGGGTATCCATCAAAGTCCCAGATAGCGCAGCCTTGTCCATCCAGTCTAGGGCCTTGCCTATCCCGTCGGAAGAAAATCCACGCTGCGATAACTTGGTTCTGATCAAAGACGACTCCTCAGGGGCAATCCCGTCACGACTGACCAGATCTGAGATGCTGCGAACCGCCAACCACCACTCTTGGGGCGCCTCAGTATGAATCGTCATACATCACCTCTCCGCACTGGGTCCGCAAGAGCGGAATTCTTTTCGGAATTCTTCCTGGCATAGCAGCTAGTCAGGGGACTGTCCACCAAGGGTCCAGGAAAAACCAGTTTTCAGCTTAAGCTTCAGCGCCTTAGCCCTCGTGAAGGGAATCTTGCTGTGGATCCTGGCTGGCCGAAGCAGTGGTTGTTGAGCCGAAGCATCGGCCCCTCCAACCATCTAAAAAGTCCTCAGCGTTGTCAAAGCCCCAGGCCCCCTCGTACAACAAGGCGGCACTGCCGTTTGCGCGCACGTCACCGACCGGGTGCTGCATCACCGCAACGTCGCGTCCTTGGTCTAACGCAAGTCGCGCCGTAACCAAGGCACCTGAACGAGTCGCAGCCTGCATTAGCACGGTTATTGCGCCAAGCCCTGAGATGATGCGATTTCTTGCCATGAAGTCGACGGGCCGGCAAGTTGCAGTCCACAATCTTTCAGAAATCAGCAGCGCCTTTTGTGCACGCAAGCGCTGAAACACAGGCTCATTGGCGCGAGGGTACAATGTGGCTAAGCCACCAGCAAAGATGCAGGCAGCGGGAGCGGGATACAAGTGGCTGGCAAGCACGCCGTGGTGTGCCGCGATATCGCAGCCGAAGGCGCCACCGCTGACCACCAGAAATCCCTTGCTAGCCAAACAGCGACCAAGATCAAAGCTAGCGTGCATGGCCAGGGCTGAGGCTTTGCGCGAGCCGACGACGCTGACTGCGGGCAAAGCGAAACCTTGCAAGTCGCCGCATACGGACAAAGCCATAGGCGGATCGTTGATCTGACGCAGCGCTATGGGATAGCGCGGATCACATAAGGGTACGTAGGTGCCACCAGCCGTCGTCAATGCCCTCAGGTGCTGATGCGTCGTCCGCGCTAGTAGCAGTCCGTCGCGATCAATGTACTTTTGATAGCGGCTAAACCAAGCTAACGCCGGCTCGTTGCGGCACTGGTCGGCGTGAATCAAGCGCAGCCAATCGCGCTCCTCGAGGCCGAGGATCATGCTTGCATCTAGCTGTTCGTCCGCCGACTCCACCTCGCTGATGAGCGGCGGCGGCAGCCAGCGATGAAGCAGCTGCGAGGCAATATGGGTCAGAGTATAACGTACCGCAGTCATCATCACAGCTCCTCCAAGCTGCGACTAAACTAAGCGGAGGCCCGATCAGTGGCGAGCGACCTACAACATGTCGGGCCCAGACGCTCACTACCATTTTGAAATTCTAGCCACCGCTGGTGTCACCGTCGCTGGCGTCCCCGCCGCCGGTGTTTCCACCACCCGCGCTTCCGTTTGCTCCGGCTTTATTCGGGTCCTTTTTACAACTGCTGGAACCAGCGCTGCTTTGTGCTCCCTGAGGCAGTCCGATGTTATTCTTTTTGAGCAGATTTGCATAGAGCGCGAGACATGCGACGCCAGCAGCAGTGAGGTTGCTATTGATTGACGATGGGTCGGCGTTCATCAATAGGATGCCGATGACCAAGCCCGGCCCACACGCGGACATGCCGGTGGTCGCTGCTATAGTCGCCTTGGTATCGCCGCCGCCGACTGGTGAGGTAGTCGAACTAATTGTACTATCGCAGGGTCCAACGGGTGAGGTAGACAATATTTTTTTTGGACCAGAAGTTACATCGGCTCCGTTCATGACATCTGCGATTGAGCTTATTGATGCCCTCAAATCCTCTTTGTGAATCAGTTTTGGGTCGAGATTGATAGCATCAAAAAGATCGCCAAGATTGGCGTATTTCGAGCAGAAGAAGTTCAATTCGGTTGAATGGGTGATGAAAAAACCACGGGTGGTTCGCCACTTTGAAGGCGTCAACTGCACAGGATTGTTGTCGGATACTTTAGCGAGGACCTTGCAAAGATTGTCTAGTTTGACTTTGCGCATGCCCTGCACGGTCACTTCGCCACCAGGTTTGGTTGTTTCCTGAGTGTAGGCTTGGACGATTTCATCAGTAGACTTGGCCGCGGTACTGCCGCCAAACGCAGCGGATCCACTGCTGCCACTCGAATTATTGCATGAGGCTAGGGTTGCACTCAGAGCAATGAGCATCAAGATTGTATGGATGTAGCGTGTACGATTCATGAAGGTCCTCTATTCAAGCGCTAGCCTCGGGCTATCGCATAGGTCGTGGTCCTTAAGAAATACCAGGAGACATATCGGTATCGGTCGTTTTGGCGAAAAGCTTGAGGCCATTGCTCAGATCAGGGGAAATCTATTCAATATTGGTATGTTGCTGCCATGATTCATGGGCGAATTAAAGATGCCCTTGGGTGCCGGCACTCGTTTGCCACTACAGCATCAGGTGCCGTTATCCTTTGTTCGTGCGATCGCCAATGCGGATGGCTTCGCTGGAACGAACGACATAACCACAAGCTCCGACGTCGGTAACGTCGATGATCCGCATGGATCCGATCATCGCGTAGTCGATCGGTAATCCCTTATCGCCTGAAGACAGTGAAACGTAGCCAGGAGTCCCATAGATTGGCAGGTAGCTACCCACGGTTACGCCGCCGTTGCTCCCCCGGTCAATCAGCGCGATGTCGCCGCGTCCACCGACTTCCTGGTCGATATTTTCCCAGGCGACGATCCGAGCTGGCGCCCCTGAGAGGCCGCCTACCGAGTCGTTGATTGGCACCGTACGTCTGCTTGAGATATAGGCGACGACGATATCACCGGGCGATACTCCAAGTTGGCTGTCTTGGATTTGACCGGCAAAGGATTTGTCGGCTGTTGCATGGGTGACTCGCACGTTGGCCACGAAATAATACCGATACCCGACAAAGTCGCCACTGTCGGGATCCTCGACGTCTCCGGCGGGACGAATCACCGTATAAATCGTGCCTAAGCTAACGCTTGAAGCAGGCTCCATAAACACCTGGTCGCCGGCAGCAACGTTGGCTTCCCCAACACGGCCGCCGGTAATCACCGCCAATGCATCGCGTTCCTTAGCATAAATAAACCCAGGAACGTGGACCGGCTTCTCCGATAGGTTGGCGGTGTGGCCACCCGTAAGGATCTCATCTTGAAGCATATCGACCTGACTGGGTCCGACCACTTCGACGACATAATCTGTCACGGCGCTGCGTTGAGGGAAAAAGACTTTTTCTGCGACCAGCTGCGACTCATCCAACACCCCCTTGTCGATAGGTATCACGTCATCTTCGCTGACGACTTGGAGGTAAGGCGGAGTCTCGTCGTCGCCAGCATAAAATCGTAGTCGCATGTTTGGAAAAATAAAGTGCGGATTCTTGATCTCAGGATTTAGCGCCCACAGCTTTGGCCAGTACCCGGCCTCGTCAAGCAACTGATCACAGATGTCATAGAGGTTGTCGCCTGGCTCGACTTGATATTCCTCAGGCGCTTCGCCCTCGGCCATCGCGCGCATGGTGCCCGGAATGGGCGGCGCGCCGGCGAATTCATTGGGTGGTGGTAGAGGCGGTGCATCCACGGTAAGCGAAGCCGTTGCTTTGGGCTGCAAGTCCTCTTGACCGGTCGCTTCTTCGCTCGGCGGAAGAGACGTCCCGGCCGCGGCCGGCGCTACGGGAGGGGGCACAGGCGGACTCGAGGCGGCCGCTTCCGGCTTTGATACGGGCAAAGGCGTAGGACTTGGCGCCGCCGCCGTCTTGGCGGCTTGGGACTCTGCGGGAGGCGGGCCTTGCTGGACTGGAACCGACTTAATGCTGGTTTCAGCTGGCAGATTGCTGCTAGGTGCTGGTGCATTATTAAACAGACTGCTGCTAACCCCGGCGTTTTTTGGCGGCGAAACATCGAACTGTCCTGGATCATCGATCGCGGGAGACTCATTGCCATTGTTGCTAGATGAAGCCGCGTCGTCGAGAGCGCCGTTGGCAGTGACGTCATTAAAGTTATCGCTGGGTGTAGATCGTTCTAGGCTTGTGCCATCCTGAATATTTTTGGAATTTTGTCGCTGTTGGCTCGTAGACTCATCTTCTTGAGCGAATGCGCACGGGCTGCCGAAGGCGGCGCTGAGTGCGGTCCACATGATGGCAGGAAACCACTTAAACATCGCCCTATTCACAACTTTTTGTCCAGTGTTTGGAGTTCCATCTTGGCCATTTCGGCCGCATCTTCGTAAGGGTGTTGTTGGATGATGTCACGAAACCGGCGTAGCGCAGTCTCCTGCTTACCAAGCTGCCACTCTATGCGGCCGAGTTCAAATTTTGCTCTGGGAACCCAAGGACTTTTGGCATGGTCCTGCAGAAATTCTGTAAGAAGCTGAAGTGCGGTATTGTATTCTTTTAAGTTGGCCCAGCACTTCGCCGTCCAATAGATATGCATGCCACCACCGACCTGATCACCAAAGCGTTTGCCGATATCCGAATACTCAACGACAGCCGCGCCATAGCGACCCGATCTAAACAAATCAGTAGCTATAGCAAGAGCCTTTTGATAAGCATCCGCATCCTCCTGGTTCAAGCCGGAGGGTGTCTTCGGTTCGGGGGCAGTAGCGGCCTTCGGCTTACCTTGACTCGTTTGGCTCACGACTGGTTTGGCGCTATCATCTTGCGGGTGTGCCGCGCCTTGCGACGCAGCGGTCTCGTCAACCTCACTTGCTTTCTTGGTGTTATCCTTTGCAGTCGCCTTAGCTGGTTCCTTTGTCGCTCCTGAGCCTTTGGACCTGCCCTTTTTTGCTTGCTCAGGTCGGCGCAGCTCTTCGGGCAAGATACCCAGAATCACCCCTTTTTCGACAATCGCCAGGCGTTCTTTCGATCGCGCTTGTTCCTCTTCAAGCTCATCCACCCGTGCCCAGAGCCTGGCCAACTTCAGCTCTTGCTCGTCCTTGAGTGTTGCCGTTTTTGGGGCGGCGGCTTTGCTATCTGCTTCGGCCTTGGCCTCGGCCGTCGGTTCATTGACGTTACTTTCGCCAAATAGCCTACATCCCGCCAAAGTGAGTGCCAGAGTAAGGACTAAGACAGTTCGTGATGAGTTAATGGGCAACTTCCTCTCCTCCCTAGACCTATCTGCTTAGATTGCTCCAGCCTGAGACAGCTGCTGGATAAATTGCCGGATCCTTAGTCTCACCTGGTCAGACGGAGTGACAAATTCAATGCCAAATCGATAGGACCTTAGTTGACGAATTTCATTTTCATCGCCAACTTTTACGCTCTCTTTAATCCGCTTAATCCAGCGGATTTCAACGGATAGGGACAGAGGCTCTTGAAGCGGTAGAATTAATTTTGCGCCGTCGTCGATGATGCCGCGCTTTAACAGAATCGATGACGAGGGAAAGCGTGAGACTGCGCATAGTCCGTCAAAACTTAGATCTGCTACCGGGAGGTACGAGGCGAGTGCGATCTGATGCGGATAAATTGGCTGGGTCGTTTGGTCGTCACCGCTTGGTCTCCACTTACTGAAGTCCAAATAGGCAGTCAACTCATCGGTACTTGTGAACCTAGCGTTCTTACGTCTTTCGATACTGATCAGCGAGGTGGGTAAGCTGATGGCCAGGCTGTTTTGCTCTCGCTCGAGGATGCGGGCCATGAACATGACCTTAGTTGCCATCATGATGAATTCGACTTGCACCTCGCGCTGGGCACTTAAATGCACAAGGCCTTGTTCGGAGACATTGCTGATCCGCATGGTTGGAGGACTGGATGTTGCCGCCACTGCCGAAGCCCGTCCCTTGACCGAGACTGCCGTTGTTCCATTCAGTCGCACCATGACCGGCAAACTGGCCTCACAGATGCGCTGCAGGATTCGAAGTATCCGCTCGGGGTTGGAGATTTTTAGTCGGTTTTCGTTCATCGCATTCCGCTGCCTGCGTCGAAGTGTAAATGACCGCTGATTGCACCACCAACAGGCTTAAGAAGTACCAGAGGGCGTAAACGTAGGCTGAGTCTCTAAGATTATTCTGCATGAGGGAACAGAGGAAGAAACTAGAGGCGAGGTAACCGATCCCTTGAGCTCGTCCAAGTAGCGAAATCAACCGATGCCTAGCGACAAGCAAGCCACCAAACCATGCGACCAGGCCTATAAACCCAACGATGCC
The DNA here is from genome assembly GCA_903928445.1 of uncultured Pseudomonadota bacterium. Taxonomy (GTDB): domain Bacteria; phylum Bdellovibrionota_B; class Oligoflexia; order Oligoflexales; family CAIYRB01; genus CAIYRB01. The sequence goes on from CAIYRB010000181.1 coordinate 18,655, forward strand.
GGTGTCCGCTAGGTACTGGAGGACTAAATTATGGGCTGTATACATATTATCATGGTAGCCGGCCGCAGTGTAGTATGTGCTAAGTGCATCATCTACTCCGACCATCGTGACTCCGAACCAAGGATGATCTAAAAACATCTGTAGGTGAATCCGCCAAAACACCAATCGTGGAAACCGCTCCAGGAGTGGCGTGGTCTGCGAAAAGAGCTCAGAAAACCTTGCGAGTACTGACCCTTCCAGCCAAAGCAGGGCGGCGACGAGGGTGCTTCCGCCGAGCAACCAGTAGCGAAGGCGAGACAGCCTTCGCCCTTCGCAAAGAAGCAGAGCACCCAAAAGAACCAGGAGTACGAACCGTGATCCCGATATCAAAAGGGTCACCAGACAGACTAATGCAACCGCAGCCCAAAGCTTGCGATCCTGAACCTCTGGCCTTTGCTGGAGCCGCCAAGCTAAAGCGCACGCTGCGAGCAGGATCACCATGTGGTTATAGGCAAAGGTCAACGGGTGCCCCATAAACCCGGACACCCGGTAAACACCATACGCAAATCGGTTGCTTCCAAGCACCGCGTTCCAACCATGGGTCCAATCAACACCAGTCCAGTGTTGCAGGGCACAATAGCAGAATTGCACCACCAGCCAGGCTAAAAAATATGGAGCCACCCGCCGTGGATTCCAACCGAGTCGGACTGCAACGATCGTCGCGGCCGAGACGACGTACCATAGCAGACCAACCTTGGTCGCGGTGTGAGACCAGACCGAGAGCGTGCGTCCTAATGGATAGACCCAAGGTGACCAAGCGTAACCAAGGAGTGCCGCCGCTAGGTGGCAGAGCACTAAAATCAAGACGCCCCAATGGATCGGCTTGATTCCCGCGGCGATCACTCGCATGAGGTCGTGATCCGGGGCGCCGACGGGTGGCAAGTGGCTTTCTCCGAGGAGTGCGAGTCGCCAACGTCCCTTGGTCAGGAGCCAAATTAATAAACAAAAGCTCATGACATAGCCGGCAAACACCGGCAGGGTCGTCGCAATCGCTGCGAGCGTGAACATGAGTGGCACGGCCACCGACTTTTTTTTCACGTTGCGCCCCTTCTAGCGTAGCCTGGCCTCACCTCTATTATCTCAAATATTCCTTTTTTTTCAAAGACCTATAGTGCATGGGTCGGTTTCTGCTTGGGGTTGTGTCGTCGCGCCTGGCAGCATGGTTGTGAATGACCTTAAGGCGCTGGCTTGGAGAAAGGGAGAGGGGAATGTCAATCCATGCTATGCAATTGAGGTGTGTCACAGAAACTCCTGCCTTAAGGAGGCAAACTCTGGTGTCAATCTATCGGGTGGCCCTGTTAAGTGTCATGATTGCAGCCCTAGCTCCTGCCGCTCAGGCCGCCAGCAGTGGTTCGACTGAACCCAATCCATTTCGCAAAACCTATGTCCAACTTGGGGTCGCTCGCAACGTCCCAGAGGGCCGTACTCAGAGCACCCTTGCTCCAGGTACGATGCAGCTTTTTTTTGCCTATATGCACAATGTCAACACCCAGTGGATGATGTCCCTCGGGGCCGGATTAAAAACTTTCGATCGGCCAGTCGCGGATCCGCCACCGCCGAGTAAAACCCTAGCCATATGGACCCTAGCGCACACGACTTATTATGTGCTGCGCCTCAGCCATCCGACCTACCTTTTAGTCGGCCCAAAACTCCTTTACCTACTGCCTACCCTTGTCGGGAAGCTGCCGCCGCAGCGCGACCATGTCTTCGACTCCGAGATAGGTGCAGGTCTTAGCGCTGAGTTGATCCAAGGCATGAGCGATCGCTGGTTTTTGTCGCTGCACTGCGAGCGGTGGCGTGGCGTCAAGACATCGCGGTTAGCGGGGTTTGAGGTCAGTATAGGCGCGATGGTCGCGTTGGATTAGCCTCGATGCGAGGGTCCAGCTAAAGCTCGCCAAGGCCTAGCTGAGCGTCGCTACACCGCCCAAGTCGCACCTGTGAGCGCCAACCAAAACGCTTCGTTGGCCATAATCGCTCGAGCCCAAATTCGAGCCCGTATTGATTGTGATTGGCGAAGTCCTCAAAAGCCCGCGAGCTGGAGTAAACATTCGCGCTTCGGTGCACCAGAATTTTATCGACCCGAGTTGGTGTCTCCTCGCCGACCGTGGCCATGAATAGGTCATTGACTGGCGTTGCAGTGAAGCAGTGTCCGGCTTGTTGACAGAAACCCTGGGACGAGTCCTTTAGTTGCAATACTTGCATGAACTCACCGAAGCGCTCATTGCTATCATCCCCAGGTAGTAAACCCGCGATGATCAGGCGCTTGGCGCAGAGATGATCCTGCACTAGTTTGGCCGTGAGACGCTCACGGAGAAACCCGTACCAAATCAGGCTGCCTGGACCAGCCTCCGGCAGTTGCACATTAAGCACGATAATCGGCTGATCTTCATAGTCGATGGTCGCTAGCATCGCATAGCCGCCACTGCCCATCGCCCATGTCTCCCGCTTGCCGTCGCCAGAAGGCAGGAACTTGAGCGGAAACCCAGCGGCTACAGCCGCCTGTTCTGTCTCTTGGGTGTCGGCATACTCCTGAACCTGCTGTTGTCGCCAATCGTAGGCGGCGAGTGCGCCGGCCTGAAGAATGCTTTTGTCAGACTCGGCGGTGTTGCCAATCCGTTGCATGGCTTCTTGCAAAATCAGCAGATCTGGTTTGGTGTCGCGCAGATCTTGATCGATCATGGCTAGGCGATCACGGCGAAAAATCCAGTCGCCCTTCCAGTTCTTTGTGGTCAGACGCGACGGCGCGCGTTGATTGAACAGGCTGATCGTTTCGATGGCCAGCGGTCGTGTGTCATAGGTGGGGGAGCGCCGTAACCAGTCGGTGACACAGGAACTCAATGCCGCAGCTGCCGAGATTGCGCCTAGTGCAAGTGCCCAACGCAACCTATCAGGCCTCAACACCCTAAATAGCGGGCGATCACCAAGCGCTGGATCTCGCTCGTCCCCTCACCGATTCGCAGCAGTGCGGCATCCCGGTAGAACCGCTCGATGGGGTATTCCTTCATCAAGCCGTAGCCGCCAAACGTCTGTTGCCCTTCCCTGGCGCAGTATTCAGCGACTTCCGAACAATACAGCTTGGCCATCGCTGCTTCTTTTTGGAACGACTGGTGACTTTGTTTCAACCAGGCGGCCTTATATAAAAGGCACTCAGCGGCTTCAATCCGCGTCGCCATCTCGGCCAACTTGAAGCCGACGGCCTGGTGCTGTGCGATCGGTTTACCAAAGGTGCGCCGCTCCTGGGCATACTTCAGAGTCACCGCAAACGCGCCTTTGGCCAAGCCTAGGCCCATTGCGCCGATCGATAGACGGCCGTTGTCGAGCGTCTCCATCATGATTTTGAAGCCTTGGCCGCGACTGCCGAGGAGGTTGGCAGCAGGAACTCGAACCTGATCAAAATAGAGCTCACCGGTGTTGGATGCTCGCCACATCATCTTTCCATGCATGACCTTAGCACTAAGGCCTGGCGTTCCAGCCGGGACGATAAAACAGGATAGCTCGGCCCTGCCGTCGGCTTTGCGGCCGGTGACCGCCTGTACGGTGATGCCCTTAGTCAATGTGCTAGCGCTATTGGTGATCCAGACTTTGCTACCGTTAATCACCCATTCGCCGCGCTCAGTGTCGAAAGCTGCGGTGGTTTTGCTCGACTGCGCATCGCTACCGGCTTCGGCCTCAGTCAGGCCGAAGGCCCACAGGCCCTCACCGGTGCACAGGCCGGGCAGGTGTTGGCGCTTTTGCTCTTCGTTGCCAAAGTAGTAGAGCGGACCGGCCCCAAGGCTATTGTGGGCGGCAATCGTGGCGGCTTGTGAACCATCAACCCGGGCCAGCTCTTCGACGGCGACGACGTAGGAGAGGTAATCCATTCCCTGGCCGCCGTACTCCGGGGCGACGATGGTCCCGAACAAGCCTAGCTGTCCCATTCCCTTGGTCAATTCCGGGGAAAACTCTTCGTCTTCGTCAAGCTGGCGGGCTTTTGGTGCTATTTCAGTCGTGGCAAATTGACGGACCGTTTGCCGCATCATTGCCAAATCGTCGCTATCTTTGAACTCATAAGCCATGATCAATACCCTCGAAGTCTAGGCTGCCAACAGGTTATACACGGGCGACCAGACTGCAGAAAGAGACAATCAATAGACTGACCCGCCTGTCGCCGTCTAGAATAGTGGCCGTGCAAAAGCCGGCCATACCACCCCATATCATCGCTAGCGACTATCGCAAGATCGGCCCGCCGCTTCGGCCAGAGGCAGACGGACTCCGCGTCGATGGGTTCTTAGCCAAGGAATTCCCTTTTTATGGCCGCGCTCTTTGGAAAAAGGCCTGTGCCGCTGGCCACCTGTTGATCAATGGCACGCCCTGTCGCGCCTCACACCGCTTGCGTGGGGGCGACCAAATCGCCATCTATCGGCCGGCTGATGGCGAGCCAGAGGTCGATGACCGTGTCGAGGAGCTCGCGTGTAGCGGCGGCATCCTGGCCTTGTACAAGCCAGGCAATTTACCCATGCACGAGGGCGGCCCGTTCCGTCGTAATACTTTTGCCGCAGTGGTTGCAGAGCGCTTTGGAGCGCAGTGGCATCCCGTGCATCGGCTCGACCGAGAGACCAGCGGCGTGGTCATCTGTGCCGGGACGCCTGAGCTACGCCATAAGCTCTGTTTGGCCTTTGAAACAAGGCGGGTCCACAAGCGTTACCTGGCCATTTGCCAGGGGCGCACGGATTGGGACAGCATCACCGTGGATCAGCCCCTGCTCCTGGACCCGCAGTCGGAGCGACCGCGCTACCATGTCCGACCAGACGGAGCTAAAAGCCGAACGGCCTTTACGGTCCTCGAGCGAAGCCGCGACGCGACCCTCATCGAGGCTGTTCCGCTTAGCGGTCGGACCAATCAAATTCGCGTTCACCTTGATTGGTGTGGTCACCCTTTGGTCGGAGATAAGCTCTATCATCTCAATCCCGAGGTCTATCCCGCCTATCATCGCTTCGGCGACACGCCAGCCGTCCGAGCCCTGGCTGGGTTTAGCCGTCACGCCCTGCATGCAACCAGCATCGGTCTGCAGCACCCTGAGAGCGGGCGAGAGTTTAGCGTTGAGTCGGTTTTGCCGGAGGACTTAACCAGGCTCTGGTTCCGGCTCATCGATGCACAGGTCGTCGCAGCTCATGGGAGCAGCGAGCTGCCCTAGCTCGCGAATCGCTTGTTCATTGAGCAGCAGATCGCGAATATCGCGCTCGTCTGGTTGCAGGTCTCGGATATCTCGCTCATCCAGTGGCAAGTCTCTGATGCGGCCTTCACGACCGGTCGCGCCAAGGAGAATTCCTAGGTACGATTTATAGCGCCAGCGCGAGATCGTGCCAGCTGCGACAGCAGCGAGGACCTTGCAGTCCGGCTCGTCCATATGCCGACACTCGCGGTATTTGCACTTGCCCAGCAGCGGACGGAACTCGACAAAGCAGTGACTCAGTTCGATCGCCGTCTTCTCTTCGAAGGTGAACGAACGGATTCCCGGCGTATCGATGACATAACCACCAGTCCCTAATTTAATGAAGCTAGCAAAGGAGGTCGTGTGCCGCCCTTTGTAAAAGATGTTGTCGTCCTCTTCCACCGTCTGAATGATCTCTGGCTTGAATAGATTGACCAACGACGATTTGCCGACGCCTGAATGCCCTGATAATAGGGTGATTTTCCCTTCTAGTAGGGCCTTTAGGCGGACGATCTCAGGATGCTGCCTGGCGGTATCAGCGTTCGCCTGCACCGTCACGACTTGGTAGCCCAGCCCACGGTACAGGGCAACCATCGCTTCGGCCTCGCGTATATCCTCGGGTCTGCCCTCTTCGGTCAGGAGGTCCAATTTATTCAGTACGATGATGGCATCGACGGCTTCACTCTCAGCAAGGACCAGGTAGCGGTCGATCAGTCCCCATTTGACCTTTGGGCTAAGAAAGCTCGCGACGATGAGGACCTGGTCCATATTCGTTGCGAGTACATGTTCGCGGGAGGCGGTTTGCGGGTCGAGACGAGCGATGCGCGAGCGCCTGGGGGTTCGATGCTGAATTACGCACTTTGGTAGGTCGCTAGCGACCTTGACCAACTTTTCGCGATCGGGGACGCACAAGACTCGGTCGCCGACGGCGATAAAATTTCGCTCCAAGCGGTCGGAAACGAGAAACCGGCGAGCCACCTCTGCCAACCAAACATCGCGAGTATCCACCGCGTTGACCTCGTGCTCCGTCGAGATAAAGGCGTAGCGCTTATGGACCTCGACGACTCGAGCGGCAAAGGCTCCGTCGTCGCCGCCGACAGCCCACTTCACCTCGGGGCGTTCGAAGGTTTCGCCTTTGCTCACCGCATGCGTCTTCTTCTGGGACTTCTTGCGGATTTTACCGACCTTTTCCAGAAGATCGGTATCCCTGCTATGCCAACGAGCCATGGGCTTATTCAGTCCTTTTGGGTGGTGCCTCCGATGCGGCGGAGGCTCTCTCTGATGTCGGTGCTGAGTAGACTTTGTGAGCCCGCCGCCAAGGCGGTGATGCGACCTTCGATGTTTAGTTGACCGCTGTCGCTGGCACTGCAATACCCGAGGTCGATGAGCCGGTCGATATAGTTTTTCAATAGGTTTTTATCCAAGAACTCTGGCTCACTTACGCCGCCAAGGAGGGCAATGCGCTGGGCCATCTTCGAGCACTGAGCCTCAAAGTCCTGACGATTGACCGTGCCTAGGGAGAGGCTGTTGGCCATGAGCGCGTTGGTGACCGCATAGCGTTCCAGAGTTTGCCCTAGGGCCCTCCCGAGGATTAACAGGGTTGCTAGCTCCCGACTGGTGACGTCCGGACGATGCAGGTAGCCACCTTCCTGACGCAGTAAAAGACCTTCGTTGACGAGGGTCGAAATCCCGGAAGCGATGATTCGACTGCAAGCCTCGGTGTCCCAACGCAGGTAAAACTCAGTCTTAAGCAGAGGGTACAGTTGTTCGGCCGCCCGCATCAACAGGGCTTCTGCGAGGCGATCATTATGCTGGAAAAACGCCGAGAGGAGCGCCGGGACAACAACTAAGTGTATAATATTATTGCGGTAATATGTCAGGAGGGTGCTTTCAAGCTCGGCGACAAAGAGCACGTCACCACCCGGGTGCTGAAAGCGCTCGACTTTGGCAACCGCCATAGCATCGCGCAGCCAGTCGCTGGGCGTCCCCTCTGGCAGTGTGACGTCTCGACTGTAGGGAGCAGCGCGCATGGCCGAAACTAACCGGTCCATGAAGTACAGTAGGTCATCCTCAGCTAAGGCTTTGGTCGGAGTCGACAAGATCACCAGCGAGAAGAGTGCCAGCGGGCTGACGACTGCGGTGCTATTGATCCTAGTCAATGCTTCAACGCCGAGACCGCTGACGACGGGAGCCATCCACTTCGGCTTGATCTCGGCGGTGTGTACCTCGTTCTTCCAGCCTGGGTGCCGCGCATCGAGAAATTTGCTGAGGTAGATCGGCTCGCCGATGCCGATGTAGGCTTTGCCAAAGTTCGTTTTAAGCACCCGCCGGGCGCGTAGAAGCTGGGCGACTGACTCGGTGCTCTTACTTTTGCCTCTTAGTTCGGTCTGGTAGGTGCGGACTTCCACAACCTTGTCGTAGCCGGTATAAATCGGAACGATAGCGATCGGTTTCTCGGAGTTGCGCAGGTAGCTATGCACAACCATGGACAGCATTCCGGTCTTTGCTTCGAGTAGACGACCGGTGCGGCTGCGGCCTCCTTCGGTGTAGAACTTGATGGGATAGCCCTTGGTCAAAAGGTAGTGGACATATTCATTGAAGACGACGGTATACAGCCGGTTACCACCAAACGAGCGGCGAATATAAAAGCCGCCCAAACGGCGTAAAAGAGGGCCGACTGGCCAGAAGTCTAAGTTGATCCCAGCGGCGGTATGCGGCGGAAAGAAGCCCTCGTAATAGAGCGAATATCCGAGCAATAAATAGTCCATGTGACTTCGGTGCGACGGCAGGTAGACGACCTCATGGCTGTGGTCGATCTCACGCAAGCGGTGCGCATGCTTGATGACCACGCCTCTAAATGCGCGGTTCCATAGCCAGGTCAAAAACATATCGCCCAGTTGAACGACGGCGTACTTTTGCTCGCTGGCGATCTCGAAGATGTAGCGCCGAGCCTGCAGCTCCATTTTCTCGACGGGAACCTTCTTTTTTCGCGCCTCTTCAAGTACGGCGTTTTTAATCACCCGAGTTTGCATGAGGTTGGCAGCCACGGCAGCGCGGCTGGGCAAGCTTGGTCCTAACGCCGTATTTCTCTGGCGCCGAAAATGAACCCGTAGTACTCGGCGCAGCTTCTTAGCCTTTTGACCGACGTCGCCAGCCTCGGCGACAAGTTCACGCAGCGAAATCGGCCTACCGAAGTACAAATAGTTGCTTCGCCCCTGGGCTAGCACGATAAAGAACTTCTGGATGACTCCTGCGTGCTCATCATCAAAAAATAACAGCTTTAGGAACGATGCCTTCTCTCGGCCGGGGTTGCGCCCCCAGAAGACCGAGACCGGCACGATCTGCACCTCAAACTCCGTGTCTTCCGTCGCACGCTGCAGCAACTGTAGCATTGCTTCGGGGGTGGCCTTCTCGGCCCGACTACGGTGCAGTAAACCAAGCCTTTGCAACCAAAGATAGGAAGCAGCGCCGGGATGGTGCAGTTCCGACTTCTTATGATGTGGCAGTGGGAGCTTAAAGCGGCGGCAAATGGCGTCGAGAACCAATAAATCTGACATCGCCCGCGATGCCAGCACGTAACAGACCGGAATGCCACTGCGCAGGCCCAATTCCGCTTGGGGGTCGGCTGGGACGACTACGGTCTTTACCCAGAACGCTTGGATCTTTCTTAGCCACCAGAACCAGCGCATTGAATTGAGGGAAGCCTTGGCCACGTGTTATTCCATTTCCATGTTGTCGATGAGTCGCGTTGTCCCGAGCTTGGCCGCTACCAGGAGGACACATGGCTCGGTGACCTGGCCGCTGAGCGGCGCGAGTGTCGCAGCAGAGCGCAGTTCGACATAATCGATCTTGACTGCCTGGCTGATTTCAAGGATTTTGCGGCACGCCAAGGTCAACTTTTGCGCGTCGCGCTCGCCGCTTTTGTAGGCAGCTTTGGCAGCGGTAAGGCCGCGATAAATGGCAGTGGCATGAGTGCGGTCTTGGTCGCCTAGGAACCGGTTTCGGCTGCTCATGGCCAATCCGTCCACCTCGCGCAAGGTCTCACCTGCCGCGATGCGATAAGAGAGGCACAAATCGGCGACCATTTTTTCGATCAATCGCCACTGTTGGTAATCCTTTTTGCCAAAGATGGCGACGTCAGGGCGAACGAGGTTCAGCAATTTCATCACCACCGTGAGCACGCCCTGAAAGTGTCCGGGTCGCGACTGACCGTCGAGGGTCAAAGCCATGCCTTGATTATGGACAAAGGTTTGAAATCCATCTGGATACATTGTTGCCGCGTTTGGCAGAAACACTGCTTCGACTTGTAAACTTGCCAACAGCTCGAGGTCCGCGACCAGGGTTCGCGGGTATTTCGCAAAATCTTCATTCGGCCCAAATTGAGTTGGGTTGACAAAAATGCTAACGACGACGCGGTCGGCCATTTGGCGCGCCAAACGGACTAGGGAAAGATGCCCCAAATGCAGAGCACCCATGGTCGGGACGAGGGCGACCCGCGCTCCTTCTGCATCCCATGTCGCACGTTGGACTGCAAGTTCGGCCAGGGTAATGAACGTCGACGGCGCCATTGGGAGTCTCCGTTGACGGCAATGCTGGGATGATGCGGGACCATTGTTACACCTTTCGTTATGAGTACAGGACTCTCGCGACGATGACAATCAATTCGCCACACCCCACCTAGCGACAAAAAAAGTAGAGGCGTGTGGGCTTTTGGGCCATGCACACGCCACCTTAAGTTCGGCCAGGTAGCAAAGTGAGGAGATCTTTAACCGCCCTCATGGCGATCCGGCCCTCATGGGCCCGCACTTTTTAGGAAGCTAGCTTCCGTACATCTCCGTATGAACTCAGACCACGAGGATCTTCAAGTCCGTCCCGCTGTTCCCTGCCAGGTCTTCAACCTACAATGAGTGCATCGACATGCCCGGCGGGAACTTTAGCCAATGGGCCCTGCGGTGGGGCTGAATAGGCGGTATAACTATATAGCTATACTATATTTTTTACATTTTTTTGGCACTCGGTGCAGGTGCCTGAAAACTCAAGCGGCGAATTCGTCCCTTGGCGCCAAGTGGACCGAGCTGTTTGCCATTAAACGCGATCTTCACCGCTGCGGCGTCATAGATCATCACGTCGGCTTTCTGGGCGAAGGTAAATCGGTAGGTGTCAGGCTCCAGCTCTTTGACCAAGGACTTGCCTTTATCCACATCTAAACGAACCTTTACCGCTGAACTCACCGTCAACTCAAGCACCTGCGCTGCCCCTGGCTCTGAGCTGATTGCCTCGGTCGCCGCCGCCTTAACCGCGGCCTTTTTCTCAGGCGCCGGTTCGCTGACTGCTGTCTCACTGCTAGGCTCGTCTGCCGCCTTGCCTGCGGCACCGCTGGGAGAAGGTAGTACCGTAGGGAGGACCAATTCAGCTGTCGGGGGAGCGACGACTGCGTCAGCGTCCACCAAACGCCCCGCGGGACTAATGGACGCCCCACCTTCGCCTTTCCCCGGGCTTTCCATAGGCTTAGGCGGCTCGGACGAAGTGGCGGCCACTTCTTTAAGCTGCAAGGCTTTGGCGGGCGTCACGCCGAGCGAGTTGGTGTGGTCGCGCAGGTGCATGGTCATCCGATGCAGTGCGGCTGAGGTCACCAGCCAGTAGATCGCTACTAAGACCGCCAATGCGGGCAAGGCCACCTGAACCAGCACGCCTCGGCGTAGGAGGCTCTGTCCGTTATGGAGAAACTTGGCGAGGCGGTCACTGCGTTGGCGGACCGGCTCGTTTTTGATTTCAACCTTCAGCACCGACAACGGTTTGACCGGGTTCAGGACGGCGTCGAGAGAAGCCAGCAATTCAATATCGGAACGGTCGAGCGCCTTTGTGATGCTGCGGACAAAGCCTTTAACGAAAACCTGGCCAGGCAACTTATTGAGGTCCCCGGCTTCTAGGGCCTGAATAAAGGCGACGCTGATGCGGGTGGTCTGAGCCAAGGCATCAACCGTCACACGCTGCTCTTCGCGAAGGCTGCGAAGCTTCATCCCGAACGCTTGGCGTTGTTCCAAAAGCGTCACCGCATCGGACGGTGTCGTGGTCGGTGGATACGGCATTACGGTCATGGCTCGGTCCTCGCATTGTTGGTCCAACCAAGTTCAGTTGGCTTCGGCGGCGGTCTACGTCTTGCGTGGGAGGATCTGCTACAATCAAGAAAGCAGCCCACCCCTGATCACGCCGCCAAAACTTCCGATCATGAGGACGGCTTACAGGAAACAGCCAAACAGGATTTAACCGGCTTGAATTGGGATAACATGCACAAATTTATACGGGCTCTCTTGATTTTAGCGTTGCTCCTTGCTAGCTGTCAAACTCCGGTCAAACCAGACAGCCAATCGAAGCTGGACCAGGTACTTGAATCGCAACGAGCAATGGTGCGAAACGCCCTAGATTCAGGAAGGCCAGAGTCAGCACTGGAATCCTTGCGTGGCCTTTTGCGAGAACGACCAAATGATGCCAGCCTGCGTAACCTCATGGGTATGACGCAGCTGGCGCTGCGCAATGCAACGAGGGCGAGCAAGGAGTTTCAGTTGGCCTTTAAGCTCGATCCACAGATAGCAACCGGCTTAAATCTGAGTTCGGCTCTGATAGAAACCGGCAACTATGATCAGGCCGTCCGCCTGCTAAATCGCCTGCTCGAACGTGCCGACAAAGAAAAATACTCATACAGGGAGCGCATTTTAAATAACCTTGGCTACTGTTATTCACTACAAAAACAATATGCCAAAGCTGAGGATTGGTACAAACAGGCGCTCGAGGAGAACCCGACCTTCTTCCCTGCTCACTTAGAGCTGGCCCACCTTTATGAGCGCACCAAGCGACCAGCCTTGGCCATGGTGTCTTACCGCCGTGCGATGGACTTCTGCGTGGTCTGCTTTGAACCGGTCCAATCGTTGACCGCCATGTACGTAAAAAGTGGGCGTTCAGTTGACGCTAGGCAGCTTTTAGCTCAGTTTGGCAAGATCGAGGGAATCGCCCCCGAGGATCGCGTCAAGGCCGGACAGTTGTTGAACCAGATTAATATCTCGACAGCGCCGCGCCGCAGCATCCGCCGCTGACCCATCCAGTGATTCACCGATCCGACCTTGGCAAAGCAGCGGCGACTGAGCTAACGTTGGGCCATATGACGCTGTGATGTTACAACATGGGCCCTAGTCCGCGCCCCAGCTTGCATCTTGCATGAGGAACCACCCGGTGCTGAAGTCAACTACTCGTCTGTCGACCGTGTGCCTAGTGTTTGTCGCAATGGCAGTGTTCATGGCTCCGTTCAAGCTGCATGCTGCGCCCACTCCAGCGAAAGATCTAAACGCTGCCCTACCCCAACTGGATACCCGGTATCAATCGCTCGAGACCTTGGCGCGCGGCATGTACTACCTTGAGACCATGTACGTCGACATTGATAAGGTCAACCCAACTGAGATGGCGACCAATGCACTAAAGGGCGTCATCGAAAAGCTCGACCCGCATACGGTGTTGATGCCAAAAAAGGCGTTCGAGCAGCTGACCATCGACACCCAAGGCAAGTTTGGCGGCGTTGGGATCATTGTCTCGCAGGAAAATAACAAGCTCGTGGTTGTGTCGCCGATCGAAGACACCCCCGCGTACGTCGCGGGGGTCAAAGCCGGTGACGAAATCATCGCGATCGATGGCAAGGATCTAAGCAAAATCAAAAACACCGATGCGGTGGATTTCATGCGCGGCGAACCAGGTTCGACGATGAAGCTGACGGTGCGCCGCGAAGGCGTTGCTCAGCCGATCAGCTTTGACCTGACGCGCGAGATCATTAAAGTCAAATCGGTGCGCGATGCAACCTTAGCCGATGGAATCTACTATGCGCACATCTCTAGCTTTCAAGAGAACACTGGAGACGAGCTGAACGAAGTCCTAAAGAAGCATCAAGGCAAGCTGCGCGGTCTTATCCTGGATTTGCGCGACAACCCCGGCGGTCTCCTCGACCAGGCGGTCAGGGTCTGCGACTTGTTTATTGACAGCGGGGTCATTGTTTCAACTGTAGGGCGCGACCGTAGCCGCGTCGAGCGGGAGTTTGCCAGCAAACGCGGAGCTTATACTGGGTTCCCGGTGGTGTTGCTGGTTAACGGTGGATCGGCGAGCGCCTCAGAGATTGTCGCTGGAGCACTGCAAGATCATGAGCGGGCGCTGGTGATGGGTACAACCACTTTTGGCAAAGGATCCGTGCAAACACTAGTGTCACTTCCTGACGGCTCGGGACTAAAGCTGACGGTTGCCCGTTACTACACGCCCAAAGACCGCTCGATTCAAGCTAAAGGCATCACTCCAGATATCTATGTTGCTTACAAACCCAAAGCAACTCAGGTCCCAAGTAGAAGTGCGGGAAAGCGCCGCGACGGCAGCGACGAAGAGATGCGCAAGGAGTCTGACCTAGAGGGCCATATCACCAGCAATGACTTGAGCGACCTGGCCAAGGAAAGCAATATCAATGCGGCTGTTAGCAAATGGGCTGAGCCAATGCGCGCTGACAATCAACTGGTCACGGCCTTCACTTACCTAAAGAGCTGGTCCCGCTTTGAGCAACAGCGCGGTGGAGCGTCCGGCGGCAATGCTGGAGACAAGCTGCCGCCAAAGGTACTACCGGAGGCTAAAGATAGTGCCAATGGCTCCAAAGACTCCAAAGACTAGGGCGACAACGGGCAAAAGAGAATACTGAGCCTTACTGCTGCGCATCCTTAACGGGATGCTGCGCTGGTTTTGATTCGCCTCGCCAAAAAAAAGCCATAGGCGGTGAGCGCGGCGTCTAGAGTCGCGTCAAACGTCTGTTGCTTGGTCGCCGCGGCGCCGTTACCGAATCGCCCGCTGCCTCTTCCGAATCGGGAAATGCGCCATTATGACGGATATTTACATTATCTGCGAGGGCGACTACAACAGAACTTAAGGAGGCACTGTTGCCTATGCGTCACGTCCCCATGGTAGCCACTTACCTTCTGCCTGTATTACTTGCATCGGCTTGCAGAAGCGACTTTTTTGGGGCGCATGGCAAGCCAGCTGCGCCCTCACAGGGCAAGCCACAGATGTTGCTTCAAGGAGCCGAAGGGAGTCAGTGCCCACTTAAAACAGCCGAGCAGTGGACGGAGTTTCTTACCCGCAATGCGGCCGACAATCGTTGGACTGACACCTGCGAGGATAGTCGCTGCAATGAGTCCTTTCATTCGTTTGTCAGTACTTCGATACAAAAGACCCTCGTTGATTGCACTGACGTGATTACGGCTAACCCCAAGATTAAGACTTGCAGTGATCGCACTAGCCGCTTTATTCCAACCTGGCTACGTCAACATGACAGCGTCAGCTACGGCTTCAATCGTAACAACCACGACTACTTGACGTCCCAGGAGAGTCTCTCTAACCCCGAAGCTATGGTGCGCCCACCCCAGGCCATCATCGACGCCTTGCCAACTCGCGAGAAAGTCGAGGAGGCCGCTCGCCTCCATGGCTGGAAATATTTGACCCATGATTCTGCAATCGACAATATTCGCACCTTTATCTATGTCCCCGATGCCAAAGGGCGGTTTGACCAGTGGATGATCCTTAACTTAAGCGCACCCGGTGAAGATCAGTCGAACCTAGTTTTTTCGGTCCTGGGCGTGCAAAAGGCGGATCGCAACGGTACCCCCTTGGCGAAGGTGAGGCTTCACTTTCGTGATTACAACGTGACTCAAAGTGGCGGCAGCTTTGGCCTTGAGTATACGGAAGATCGTAATGGCAAATGCTTTTCCTGCCACGTCAGCGGAACGCGCAAACTGATCGACCGAGAGACCAAGATCACGGCGGCAAAACCGGTGGCTGGAGAAGCTGATTTTGATGCAACTGGCACCAAGGGGCCCCCTGATGGCTTCGGCGTCAAGCGCCTTAACGAACTCAATGACGTTCTGATGTCCTATGGCCTACCGGATTGGGGTGAGGACGTGACGATCGCAGACCACGGCCCCGTCCTCGGCGACGCCCAGGGCTGCACCAGCTGCCACAATGGCATCAATCGCGGTGCCCTCACCGTGTCGACGAGCGAGTCGCAGGTACAAAAAAAGATGAGTGATCAACTGTCGATGCCGCAGGAGGCGGGCCTTCTTAAGCTGCTCGAAAAGGGTGATCTCCATAACGCTAGTCTGACACTCGACGAACGAAGCACGCTGCAGACTGCCCAGGATCGTCACGACAAACTGCTAGGCGAATACATGGATGCGCGCCTGCCAGATTTGCGTAGTTGGCTCCTAAGCGAGCGTTGTGAGTGATGTTCGCCGATCGACATGACGGTAAGTCATGAGCTTATAATCCCCTTGTTTATGGAGACGAACGTGAAAAAGCTGAAGACAGTTCTAGGCATCGTTACAACTGCCGCTACCTTGACCCTCGGTCTGGCATCGGCCCAAGCCACCCCGGCGACCGTCGCAATCAAAGACCTTAAACTGGTTGCAGAAAAGTCCTCGGCCAAGCCTGCCGCATTCGACCGTGGCCACGGTTACTACGGCGGCCATCATGGCGGTCACGGCTACTACGGCGGCCATCATGGCGGCCACGGTTACTACGGCGGCCATCATGGCGGCCACGGTTACTACGGCGGCCGCGGCGGCCATGGTTACTACGGCGGCCGCGGCGGCCACGGTTACTACGGCGGCCGCGGCGGTCGTTGGATGACCCCTGCTGGGGCTAGCGTTTCGCCTAAAGTAAGTCTCTAGTCCAAATTAGAGGCGAGCCTTAGCTTTGACCAGAAGCTACTGGATGCCTCGCCGCGAACCGTCGGCGGTGGGGCATCCTTTTCTCAGGAGGCGTAGTCATGTCATCCCGATTCTATCCTGCTCTCATCGTACTCGGTGGTCTGCATTTGCTACTGGTCATTCTTGGCGCGTCCTATACCGACCTTTTCGCCTTTGGGCCAGTTGGCGAGGTCATCAACTACTATGGCGAAATGACTGGGTCCAACAAGAGTTACGGCTTCTTTGCTCCTGGCGTTGGGGCGCAGGCGCGCACACGCTTCGAGATGATCGACGCCTCGGGCAAAAGTACCCAAGTCTCGCTGGAGAATTCTCGCAGTCATGAGGCAGATCTGCGAATCAATAACATCACGAGTCAAATGACCCCGGACAGCGATGAGGTCGATGTGGAAGAGGCCGCTAGGGATCTGCGGCGCTCCGTTGCGGCGTCACTGGCAGGTAAAGTCTTTGGACGCTTTCGCACAGCGCGTTCGGTCATCGTCCACGTCGATGAGTTCAATCCAGTGAACATGCCCGAATATCGCCTGGGCCAGAGACCAAAATGGGAAGAGATTTATCAAGCTACATTCGTTCAGGACCAGGCAGCTTCGGAGGTGCCAAAATGAAGTCTTTCATGCGCGATGCCCTTGCTAAGGCACAACGCTTCTTCCTCGAGCCGGCGTCAGCCCGACCACTCGCAGCCCTGCGGATCGGTCTGGCTCTGATCCTGCTTGGGCAGGCCTACCTAGTGAGAAGCGAAATCCTTGAGCTGTTTTCTAGCTCCGGCTACGTTCAGGGGCGCTTTATCCCAGTCCTTCCAGGTCCCCGGCACGCCAACAGTCCTGATGTTTGCCTCGTGGCTCAGCCACCTGAGTGTCAGCGAAGACCTTGCCATCTATATGCTGGGCTGCGCCTATGTCCTCAGCCTCCTGTTCGTGGCTCTAGGCCTGTTTACGAGGACTAGCCTGGTCATGGCCTGGTTTCTGCACTGGACCTTCATGAACAGCAACGACACCACCAACTACGGCGCCGATCTATTCGCCCAAGTATTCCTTTTTTACCTGATGTTATCACCAGCCGGAAGCGCTTGGTCGTTTGACGTCCACCTCGGCAGGATTGATTCTAAACCGACCAGCGCTGCCAGACTCTGTCTGAGGCTGATGCAGTTTCACCTCTGCATCATGTACCTTGCAAGTGGCATCGAGAAAGCCTCTGGCATTCAGTGGTGGAACGGCGAATTACTCTGGCGGGCGCTGAACACGCCGATCTACAAGCAGTACGATATGAGCTGGATGATTGACTATCCTTACCTAACCCAACTAGGTGGCTGGGCCACTTTGTTCTTCGAGCTGGGTTATATTGTATTTATCTGGCCTCGCAGCACACGGCGTTGGTGGATCATGGCAATGGTTGGCCTGCATCTTGGTATTGCCGTGTTCATGGGACTTGGCGTCTTTGGTGTGCTCATGGCAATGTTAACCCCCGCGTTGTTCGCTGTCTCCGCGGAGCCGCAAGCCATAGCCATCGGTGCTCATCTACCTAATCGCTTCAGCTGGCGCGACGATGCCACGTCCGCCGCACTGGGATCTGAACAGGCTACGTAATAGTGAGGATTCAGCTTTGCAAGAGCAGCCACAGCCTAAGTCCGAGGCTTCAGGCCCTCCCATCGTCTTCTTTGACGGAGTCTGCGGGCTTTGCAATGGCTTCGTTGACTTCCTGCTTCGCGTTGATCAGCGCGAACTGCTCCGCTTTGCGACGCTTCAAGGTCCCACGGCTCAACAGCTGTTAGCTAGCACGGATGCTGGTGGTCTTAACTCCGTGGTATTCATCGACGGCGGAGTCGTAAAAACGCGTTCGGACGCTGTCGCTGCGATCCTTAGGCGCATGGACTGGCCTTGGCGGGCCGCTGGCTATGGCCTGAAGGCCCTGCCTGCGCTGTTGCGCGACGCTGCTTATGATCTAGTGGCGAAGAACAGGTACCGCCTGTTTGGTGTTAAAGCCGCGTGCCGCATACCCTCGGCAGCAGAGCGCCGGCGCTTTCTCGACTAAGGATCCGTCCATAAATACCACAAAACCTAAGCGGCATCCGCTAGCGGTTGAACGTGTCATAGGAACGAAAAGCGATCGTCCAGTAGTGCTGTACTTGTCCGGTCAAAACGGTGCGACGGCGCGAGCGACAAAAGGTCAGATAGTTTTGAAAGGCTCTCTCTTCCGTAAAGCACTTAATGATGTTTTTGCACGACGAGCACACCATCATCGGGTTGAAGCGCACGTGTTCAAAAATCGTGGCGATACAGCAGGATGGTATATTGCACACAAGTTGGGCCGGAGCCGGCAAGTCCTTGCCGTCTAGGGTGCCGCCGTGCGGTGGCGTCGCGCTTATAGTCTCATCTGCCATGGCGTCTCCAGCGACATGCCTTTGCCATCGTCTTTAAATTGTAGAGAGTCCTTCTTGCCATTGCAAGGGGGTGGATCTTCTGCTAGCCGCAATACCTGCGTCCAGCAGGGACTTAAACTCGGAGGCAAACTTCAGCCTAAGCTGTTCAAGGTCGACCGTTCGTTTTAGCAGACCTGCCATGCTGGTCACACCCCGACCTGCGATGCCACACGGCACAATTTGCTCAAACAGGGCCAAATCGTTGATCCCGTTGAGGGCAATCCCATGCAGAGTCACCCTTTCTTTAATCCTGATGCCGATAGCACAGATCTTGTCTTTGCCGACCCACACCCCAGGGTGGTCGCTGTCTCGCTGCGCGTCGATGCCATAGGTGGCAAGCAGACGGATCACTGCCTCCTCCAGCAAGTCAACGTAGCGCTTGGGACTCAAGCGATAGGCGCTGAGCTTCAAAACCGGGTAGACGACCATTTGCCCTGGCATATGCGCGGTGACCTGGCCACCCCGGTCGGTGTGGGCCAATTCAACGCCTTGCATCCGGTAATGATCGTCGTTGAACGACAGGTGCGCCAAGTCGCTATGCTTACCCAGTGTCAAAGTCGGCGGATGCTCGACGAACAGCAGAAAATGCGTGCCTTCACCCGTGACGACCTGCGCATGAAGACGCCGCTGCAGAGCTAGGGCCTCGCCGTAAGGCATCGTCCCGCCATAGATGACGGTTAGTTCTTCTGGGGTGCGTAGGTCTGGCATAAAAACTCCGCCGCCTCGATATAGGCCAAGGCTTCTAGAGGTGTTCTTCCCCAGGCATACACTCCATGCGCCGCAAGGACAACCATTGGAACGCCTGGAACGATCGCTGCCCCAGTGTTTTCAGCCATTTTGCTCATCTCACTGGGGGTCACATTCGTCAGCACCGGCAGCCGCAGCGTCTGCAGATGGTCGCCCGAACCCAGCGCCTTTTGCATCTCATCGCCACTGAATAGCAAATCCTGTCCGGATCGGCTTGCCGCTACCAGGTTTGGTGGATGGGTGTGGACGACGCATAAAGCCTCAGGTACCGACCTATATGCTCCCAGGTGTACCGGCATTTCCAGGGAAGGTACCACCTTGAGTGGCCCTACCACCTGTGCCGTCGCCAAATCCACTGGGATAAAGAAGGCTGGGTTTAAGTCGCCTTTGTTTAGACCGCTGGGGCTCTGCCAAATCAGTCCGTCTTGCCCGCGCAACGAAAAGTTCCCTGCCGTCCCAAACGACCAACCCCGGTCATAGCAAACCTTTGCCACCCGCACCAGCTCCGCCAACAACACCCGTTCTAGGGGTGAAGGACAAGGAAATGGATTCACTGCGCCTGCCTGCATCATGGTTAAGAATCCCCGGGCTCAGCGCTTAGGCCAAGCATTCAAAAATGGTCGCGTCCCCTGCGCCTTGGCGGATCAGCCTGGCAACACCAGTCTCGGTCAAGTCGACGATCGTCGACTCCAGCCCAGGCAGCTCATTCCCAAGATCAAGCAGCAAATCAAGGCCATGGCCAAATGCATCAAAAACCTCGTAGCCGAAAGCCGCAGGTTTACCATCGATCAGGGGAACAGAGGTCGTCGCCAACGGCCCCCCCAAGCGCTCGACTAGGGTCTGCAGGAGCGTCGATGCGGGGATCCGGATGCCGACGACTCGCCGCTTATCCTTGAGCTGGCGCGGAAAAGCCTTGGTTGCGTTAAGCAGGACAGTAAAGGGCCCAGGCCAGGCCTTGCGCAGCAGGCGGTAAGCCGTGTTGTCGATCGTCGCATACTCGGCCGCCATCGAGATAGAGCTACATAGCAGGCTAAAAGGAAGGTCCTTGGAGCGCGTCGGTTTAAGCATGTGGATTTGGTCGAGGGCTTTGGAGCTGGCGGCGTCGCAGCCAAAGGCCCAGTTCAAGTCGTTCGGATAAGCCAAAACGCCGTCTTCTCGTAACACCCGTTCAGCGCGGGCCAGGTCGCGTTCTGATGGTGGGTTATCATAGGTGTAGAGGTGAGCGCTCATCAGAATTGGGACTTATTTGCGCTGATAAGACTCAAAAACTCACTTCTTGTTTCTAGGTTTTGGAAGGAGCCAAGCATCGAGCTCGTCATCGTTAAGGAGTTTTGTTTGGCGACACCCCGCATCATCATACAAAGATGCCGAGCCTCGACCACGACCCCGACTCCGACGGGGTCGAGATACGATTGGATAGCCGACGAGATTTGATTGGTCAAGCGCTCTTGAACCTGCAGGCGGCGGGAGAAAATGTCGACCACCCGAGGTAATTTCGACAAGCCAACGACCTTGCCCTTAGGGATATAGCCAATATGACAGCGACCGAAGAATGGCAGCATGTGATGCTCACACATGCTGTAAATCTCGATATCTCGGACGATGACCATGTCCTGATACTCAACATCGAACAATGCACCGTTGAGGACCGACTCGACGTCATCTTGATAGCCCGAGGTCAAAAAGCTCAGCGACTCGATCACGCGTTTCGGGGTCTTCTGCAGACCGTCGCGGCCTGGGTCCTCGCCTAGATCCGTCAGGAGCTCTTGTAATTTATCGCTGTGATATCGAAATCTTACATCATCCATGGCGGTTCCTATCAAAGGTCTAAGCAGCCTTTTATAGGAGATGCTCCGCGACTTCGCTACCGCTTGTTTTTAGACGGTGTAGAGTCCCGGCTTAACTAGCTTTTTTGGCTGGAAAGATCGCTGTCGAGGTTGGCGTTTTCTTCGATGCCGATCTTTTGGTAGAACAATTCATCAATCGTCTTCTTTATCAAGATCCACAGCAACTCACGGTCATTGCACCGAGCAAACACCCCGAGAGGGATCTGAAAGCCGCCTTTATCCTTCCGTCCACCGCCGTAGTATTTTCCAGCCTCATCGGCGCCAAATACGTCCTTCAGCCATTTATCTGGGTCAAGGGTGTGGGACTTGGTACGTAAGGATCCATCGATAAATTGGTTGCCAACCACACCGTAGACGACGACCGTATCGATACCCTCGCGATGTAGCAAATAGTCCGCGCACTGTCCGATACCATCCCGATCCTCGTCACGGACGAAGCCCACCCCGGAAAACATGAACGTTCCGCGGATGTCCTTGCGTTGCAGAGCGATCTGGGTCAAATCCATCGTTTTTGCTGGAATCGATTGCTTGGAGATCAAAGAAAGTAGGTCTTTGTCGACGAACTGCGCAAAATATTCGCTGGCCCGGTAATCGATCGGCTGGGCGTTCACAAAGTTATCGGTGTCGCTGCGGATACCATGCATCAAGGCCGTGGCAATACGGCTTTCCTCGGCAGAGTTGCCGGCGAAGCTTATGGGCCCATCGATGAGGTATTCGCCGTAGATGCCCGAGGTTGATCCAGCCGACTCGCGGATGTCTATGAAGTCACCTTCGATCGTTCCGAGTGGCTTGTGGTGATCGACGAAGACCAGCAGCTTGCAGCTCGGTGGCAGCTTGATCGGTAGGTCTGGGTTTTGTGCGTCGTTAACTGCGTAGTAATCGAATTCGTTGACGTCAACGTTGTTGTCATACTCGATCATGTCCAAGTCGAGCTTCTTTACCAGCGCCTTGTTCTCGTGGTGGGAGATCGCCTCGAAATGCACGATCGTGGTGTAGATATCGTAGTGGCGGGCGAACCACTGAAGGCACAGCGAGGTGCCGATATTATCCGGGTCAGGGTAGCCTTTGATGCAGATCAGAAGCTTCTTCCCGCGTGCTTTCATCAGCGATCTGTGCAGCGTGTAAGCAGGGCTGTTCTGTAGGTCATCTTCGTCGTCCGAGGGCTCGGCAACGATAGCCGGCGCCAGATTCTGGTTGCGGCTGCTGGCTGCCTTAGATTGGACAGAAGCATGGCTACTGGCGCGTTGAGTGGTAGTCGCCTTGACCGAGGCTTTGACCACGGCACCCATCGGCTTTACTTTTTCGTCGCTTTTAGGCTTCAATGTTTCGCACTCCAACTAGACAGGCGACTGCTCAGTCCTGGACCTGATCTTTGATCGGATGGAAAAGCCATCTCATTAAATTTTATCACAGGTGCGTCCCATGATACATTGTTGGCAAATCACCGAAAAAGACTGCTAAACTTAGTATTTGGCAGGCAAAGTACAGCGATTTGACGGACCCCAAGAGCCAGACCCCCCAACGCCACGATGCCAAGGGCAACGGCGAAGGACACCCCGACCCAGCTCTTTACTTGGGCACCGACCAAGGCTAATGCCAGCCAAACATTGCCCACGATGATAAACATCGAGAATCCGATGGCCACGGCCTTTGCGGCAAGAGACTGGCGCCAAGGCCTCGGCCCTTCCTCACTGCTCAAATCTTACTCCTAGAATTCAGGTACTTATGCCGCCACTGGGCGACATCAGCCGCGCTTAGATCAAGCCATTTGCCCTCAGCCTGGTGGGGTGTTTCGGCAAAAAAAGCTTCAGGTCCTAGACCCGCAGCCATCATATACCACAATCGCATGCTTCCTTGATGCCCAACCACCGCTAAATCGGAATCATCCTCTTGGTAAGAGAGGATATCCAGGGCCGCAGCTGACACCCGATCGCACAGGTCGGAAAATCCCTCGCCTCCTGGGAACTTCAAGTCCATAGGCTGCTTGAGGCAGCGTTCATAAAGCTGTTGAAAGTCGAACGGCAGCTCCTCCCAGGTTAGATTTTCGTATACCCCAAAATTAATCTCACGGAGCTTGTCCGACAACACGACGACCGGAGCATGGCGACCAGCGGTGAGGATCTCGAAGGTTTCGATGCTCCGGCGGCGGTCCGACACGTACCAGATACGGGGCAGGCGCCCGCTCTGTTCAATCTGCTGGCCCAGGGAGAGGACCATCTGCCGACCCTCGCGCGACAGCGGCGGATCCGTCCAGCCGCAAAATCGATCCTCTATGCCGCGAGTTGACTTGCCACTGATCACGATCAGACAACGTCTGTGGGTTCCACTCATGTCCGCATTCTCCTCCAGCTATGCGCCTGGGGAATTAGACCAGAGCGCAATTCTTCTTGCTATGGCTTTTCAACCACGGTAATCGCCTTAATACACTTACTTGAAAAAGGTGGATCGATGCACATCTCCTCTGGTTTGCAAGCCGCATGGTTGCTGAGTCTTGCTCTGGCATACTCTGACCCACAAGTACTTGCCGCGCCGAAGGTCGGGGCTTCGCTGCCGCTTGTGACTCTAAGCGGAGAGGCTGGGGGGCGGGTCGACGGTCAATCCTGGTCCAGTCAGATGCTTAAAGACAAGGTCTGGGTCGTCTTCTATGTGGCGCCAAGTCATCGTGACGACAATCAGGACTTGAAGGATGCGCTGAATGCCGAAGGTTTTCCCGGCGAAAAGTATGGCAGTGTTGCGGTGATCAATATGGCCTCCTCATGGCTGCCAAACAGCATCATTGCCTCCGCTTTGAAGTCGAATCAGGAAAAGTATCCAAAGGTTATCTATGTCAAGGATTTGGATAGGTTGCTGGTTAAAGAGTGGCACCTGGCCGACGACGCCTTTGTCATGCTCGTCATCGACCAAAAGGGCCAGGTGATATCCGCTAAAGAAGGCGATCTATCGAAGGACGATATTGCTGGAACTATCGCGCTAATTAAAAAGACCATGGCGACGCCGTAGCAGCTTCGCGCTGAACCGTGCTGCGCCTAAACGACTCTCAGCTAGTTGCCAGTGATCAATGATTTGGTGCCGCCGATGATGCGGCCCAAGCTTTTGAATAGCCACTTCAAGACAAACAGGGCTGCCGCCGCCAAAAAGTATAGGATCGACCATAGTGCTACGATGGGCAGGACTGCGTAACCGATCAGGCTAAGGACTTGGTCTTTGCCCGTGATGTCGGAACGCCGCCACTTAGCAAACTGCGCCTCACGCGAGATCTGATGCTCCTGCTGTGCCGATTGATCGCGCTGGGGGCTTAACTGGTCTTTGGTAACGATGACTTGCGACAATCCCTGTGCTCCTATTAAATCCGTCCGAGAATGCCAAGTTTGATCAAATTCTCCGAGCGCGTTTCAGTATCAGCGACCGCCGTACTCTTCAAGAATCTACCAGATTGCCGCACGAAGGCTAAGAAGGGATTCCAGTTCTTGCCAAAAAAGCCAAAATCGGCGCCCAGGCCCCAGGTCGTGCCATTGTTGTCCCAGGTATAGGTATAGCCCCCCTGTGCTACCGTGATCGGCACCGCCGTGGCCGTGTTGTACTTGTGACCACTTAGACCAATGCTTGCATTAGAGGCCTGCTTTTGTTCATAGGATGAGTAGTAGAACCACGGTGTGAGAAGATTTGGGACCTCAAAGGAGACATTGGCCGTGTAGGCTATCTTTGCGTTGGTTTCAGTCTGGTCCGATGCGGCGTCCACCGGTACCCGGTAGGCAACGCTATCGTTGTGGTAGTCCAAGGTCAGATGGAGGCCATTTAATTGAGCCTTAATGCCGACGTCGAGCCAGCGCGACTTGTTGTTGTCATAGGAGCCCACGTCCAGTAACGGCCGAATCGGCCCAAACTCACCGAGCCAGCCCAGGATGATGGTCGGGTGGGTGTCTTTATTCCACCTCCCGCTGACGTCAGGTTTACTGGAGGTCTTATCCGCCTTGACGTCATTAACAACCTGTAAGCTGAGAATGCCTGCGGCCTTCAGATGCAAAGCCAGGACACCGTCAAAATCTTTCATCGCCAGATTCTGGGCGTAGAATCCCTCGACATGAGTCCGATAGCCCTGGTCCAGGTGGTCCCAACCACCCTGCATAATGCGCTCTTTACCGATGGAGAAGCCAAGGGTCTTATTAAACCAATGCGTGCCATAACCATAGTCTAGGGGTGTGGAGGTGGGATTCCACAAATTGAAGCGGAAAGCATATTCGGTGTCAGCATTGAGATCGCCGGCAAGGAGCAGGTTGACACTCGTCACGCCAAGCGTCGTGGACTTGTTTGGCTGGTAACCAAAGTGCTTGGCAACACCGTGATCATCGTAAACGAATTCCGAGCGAAACTCGCCGCCTAAATGGGTCGTTGCAGCTGCTGACCAGACGGGACTACCTTCAGCCCCATAGACGACAGGGCCCACAGTCGCACCAGCGATAAACCAGCTGACCATGCACTTAAAGCCTCTAAACATAGCGCCCTCCATTGATAGCGTCCGGTCAATCCACTAGCTTAGCCGCTCAATGCGTAACAAGCCCTTCTTGTCGAGAACGAGTCGAAAATAATCTAGCGACTGTTGCTCCGCTTTGTTTTTTTCATTCAGCTTGGAGTAACCAAGGACCATATCTAGGTAGTAGACCTTGGGAAAGCGCACTGACTCAACGTTGCCTTCTTGAGTCACAAGATCCAGAAAACGCGACGGTTCGCCTAAGCGCGGCAAACAAGCGTCGATATTGAGTCGCAAGATATCGTGCACAGCTCGTAATGGATAGCGGTTGAGAAGGCGGAGGCTGCGACTGATCGTGATCACTTTACGATATTGCAGCACGCGGTTGACCCCGGCATCGATGTGGCGATCGCCGGCACTAACCTCCTCGCGCAGTGTCAAGATTTGCGAGGGCAGGTCTTTAGGAGCATAGAACCTCGCTGTTTCTTGCATCGTCCCCACTTCCATGGGTTTACCCTGGCGATTTTTGTAAAAAAGTCGCTCGCTATGGTCAGGCACATGGCGCAGGAAGCCGCCGAAGTAGCTGCGGCCGAGTTCTTTGATGCGGTCCTTGATGATGTAGGCCATCGTGCCGAAGGCGAGAAATAGCATTCCACTGAGACCGACGATATCGCCGACGTCTTGCGGCTGCATCGCTCGGCGGATAAGGAAGAACTGCGCGAGCAGGGCCCAGGCACCGGCAAAGCCGGCCGCCATCATAGCGCCTAGCTGTCTCTGAACGCGAAACAGTGAGACCGTTCGCAGGTCAAGAAATAGCACTCCCCAAATGCGGCGCTTCAACTCGCCACGACGATGAATAAAGCGTTCCTTCTGGGCTTCATTACTACTTGGCGCTAGTCGCATATAGCCTGATGCAAGGGCATGCTCGTCATGCCAGGTGAGTACTTCGAGTAGCAAACGTCTGACGGCCTCGGCTTCAGGCAAGACGCCGTTAGGAAACGCCGCTGTCCATGCCGTAGACATGTCGCTCACCATGGTCAGCAAAAATGCGACACCATCGCGCAGGCGGTAGTAGCAGTACTCATCGACCAGTCTAAGCTCTGCGCCAAGTGGGGCGATCTCGGCATCTGGCACCGCGCCGACACGGTCTATCAGTTGGCGAAAGGCTAGAATCACCGTATGCGCTCTTTCCACTTGGCGGCGCAAACGAGTGCAAAGTTTTTGCCAGTCTTCGGGGTTAGCCGCTGGTTCGGCGGCATTTAACCGCGCCAGACGCCGCTTGTTGCGATCAATCCCGCGCAAAAATGCACTGATATAGGCGCATGCGAAGAGGCGGACTTCATCGACGGCATTTTGTACGGGCTCAGTTGGCAACTTCTGCTCAAGACATGCGACGTATTGGCCGAGATACACCAGTGGCGAAGCGGCAGTCCCGCCTGGTGCAACCGACTTAGAGCCAACCTTGGTCCCAAGCATGGATTTGTAGCTAAACTTTGGTTCGCGAAACCGCAACAGTGGCCGAACATCGGCAAAAAACCGTTCCTTTGGATAGGTGTGTTCATTGAGCGCAAACTGGCGGGGATAAAACAGATAGGCGTCGACTTGGTAACGCAGGGTGGCCGCGTCTTGGCGCTTGTCCGCAGCACTCTGCCCGCGCCGGAGATAATAGTCGAAGACGGTCTCAAGCTGCGTCCGATCGTGGACGTGAACGGCCGTCTCAATCGTCCGTTTTGGGCCCTTTTTGCGTTTTAACGCGGCCCTGCCTCCGGCGGTGTCCTGCACTAAAACGGTTTCAGTCGTCATGAGTACCTGCTGACTCGGCTCCGATTGGGGACTTGTCGAGTATCTCCAGGTGGGCTCTACCCTTGGCTGTGAGCAGGCGGCCGCGAGGCCCTCGAGCTAAGAACCCCTGGTGGACTAGATAGGGCTCGTAGACCTCTTCGAGAGTCGCTCGGTCCTCGTTTAAGGTTGCGGCTAAGGCCTCTATTCCAACCGGCCCACCGCTGTACTGTTTGGCGACAATGCGCAGGATCTGCCGATCGATTCGGTCGAGGCCACTGGCGTCAATACCCTGCCTGTGCAGGACTCGGTCGGCGAGTTCGCGGTCTACCTGTTTTGCGCCGTAGCTCAATGCGAAGTCCCAGACCCGCTTCAGCAGTCGGTTCGCAATGCGCGGCGTTCCCCGCGAACGAGCAGCGATTTCCGCCGCGCCCGCAGCCGTGACATCGATTCCTAGGATGCCGGCACTGCGCCGAAGGATCTCACACAAGGCTTGATCATCATAAAAGTCCAAGCGCTCCTGGATCCCAAAACGATCGAGTAGCGGCTTTGATAGCAACGCCAGGCGTGTCGTCGCCCCGACCAAGGTAAACGGCGCTAGTGGCATGCGCATGGCCCTGGCCGATGGGCCCTGGCCGACGACGATATCGAGCTGAAAATCCTCCATCGCCGAGTACAGGACTTCTTCCACCTTGACTGACAGCCGGTGAATCTCGTCGACAAACAGGAGACTTCCCGGCTGAAGTCCGGTCAAGATCCCAGCCAAATCGCCAGGTCGGTCGATGGCGGGGCCACGGGTTTCGTAAAACGGTGCCCGCAGTTCGCTGGCGATAATCCGCGCCAGGGTGGTCTTGCCGAGGCCAGGGGGGCCGTGCAATATAACGTGATCCAGGGCCTGGCCTCGTTGTAGCGAAGCACCGACGTAGACCTTTAGATTGTCTTTGACGTGAGTCTGCCCAATATAATCCAAAAACGTCAGTGGTCGCAGTTCCGGTCGGGACTGCTCAAGCACCGCGTCTTCAAGCTGCACCTGATTGCCCATCACACGGTCGATCATGATCTTTGGTTTGCCACCGGCTTCGAGGCTAGACTCCATCTAAAAGAGATCCTCCATCAACGGACTACCACCCGGACCACCGACCATCCCGCCCGTCAGATCGACCAGGGCTAGCCGAATGAGACTGGCTAGATCCCGCGCCGGTGGCTGCCTTTCAAAGCGCTTGATCAATGCCAGCAGTTCCTTTTCTTTGTAGCCAAAATTCTCGAGGGCGGACCTGAGATCTGCAACCACCGTCTTGGGCAGGGGTTGGTTGACGGCGTCGAACAGCGAGGTCGCCGCACCCCCCTTCGCATTCGCTAAGGGAGCCGCTTTGGCTTCGGTGCGTTCGAGCAGGCCTATGCCGGCCAGTTTATCGACTTTGGGCTTCAGCTCCAGAAGGATTTTCTTTGATTGCCTCGGCCCGATCCCTGGAACCTCCTCTAATAGTGCCGAATCATCGCGCTCGACCGCTTGAATCAGCTGCGCCAGTGGGACTGTTGCTAGGATCGCCATGGCCACTTTGGGGCCAACGCCGCTAATGGACAGCAAAAGGTGAAATACCATTCGCTCGCTATGGGTGAGAAAGCCGAACAGTCGCAGAGTGTCTTCGCGAACGTGGGTGTGGATCCACACGGTGAGGTCTTGACCTTCCTGGATGCTGGCCAATGCTGGGTCCGTCATCTCGACCCCGTAGCCGACTCCGGCAACATCTAGGACCAAAGCCCCGGCCTGCTTTAGCACGCAGGTTCCGACCAAACGCTCGATCATAATCGCTTCTCCAACTCAGCATGTAGCTCTTGGATGGCTGCAACGCCCTCTTCAACGCCATTGCCAGCCTGCAGCTGGCGCGCAATCGCAGCTAGCCGGGTGGCGTCCGATTCGGTTTGACGCCGCAAAAACTCAATGAAGTTGTTGAAGCTTCTGACTAAATATTTCAAATCATCGGATGAACGGATGCGGACGAAGTCGAGGCGTTTGGTGGTGCCCATGACCAGCATATGCCGGGTCATGCTGAACATCGGACCAGCAATTCGATGCGTCACCAACACACCGATAAAGGCCACAATGACAAAGTTTATGAGGGCAGCCGCGCCGATCGCCCAGAGAAAGGGGTCGGGGAGAAAGTTAGGGAACCTGATGACCCGGAATTGGATGAGGGGGAAGAGGATCAAACAGGTCGTCAACAGCGTCGAGCAAAGGCCAACCAGCAGCGCCAGACGAACATAGCGCATCTGAAAGTCGCGATTGATGAGGTAAATGCGCTTAGTCTTACTAGTCGGAAGTTTCATAGCTACGAGTATAAAGGGGAAATGGCAAACGGGACAGACCTATTGGTTCCGTCCCGTTCACTTGAGTCCCGTGCAAGGAGGGTTGTTACGCCTTAAGCGCAGCGACCTTATCCAGGCGTTCCCACGGGAACTCATCGCGACCAAAGTGCCCATAGGACGCTGTGGCGCGATAAATTGGGCGCAATAGATCGAACTGCTCGACGATCTGATGCGGCTTGAGCAAGAAATTTTTGCGCACTTTCTGATCAAGCTCCTTGCTTGACAGTTTAGACGTGCCATAGGTTTCAACGAAGACGCTGACTGGGTCTGCCACGCCGATTGCGTAGGCCAACTGGACCAGGCACTTGCGAGCCAAGCCGGCGGCCACCAGGTTCTTAGCGATGTAGCGACCCATGTAGGCAGCCGAGCGATCAACCTTGGACGGATCTTTACCCGAGAAGGCACCGCCGCCGTGAGCTCCGTGCCCACCATAGGTGTCGACGATGATCTTCCGGCCGGTCAAGCCGCAGTCGCCTTGCGGGCCACCAATGACAAAGCGTCCCGTCGGGTTGATCAAGTAGCGGGTGTTCTTGAGCAGCTCGGCGGGAATCGTGCGCTTGATGCACTCCTCAATCACATAGGTCTCAAGCTCTTTCGATGAGACGTCTGGCGAGTGCTGCGTCGAAATCACCACGGTATCGACCCGAGCTAGCTTGCCGGCCTTGTATTCAACCGTGACTTGACTCTTCGCGTCAGGGCGAAGAAAGGGGACGTGCTTCTCACGGCGCAGGGTTGACAGGCGGCGTAGCAGCTTGTGCGCATAGCTGATCGTCGCTGGCATGTATTCAGCGGTTTCGTCGCTGGCATAGCCAAACATCATACCTTGATCGCCAGCACCCTGCTCTTTATCACCCACGGCGGTCACGCCCTGGGAGATATCGGGAGACTGTTGTTCGATCACGGTGATGACGCCGCAGCTTTTGGCATCGAAGCCAAGGGCGCCGTCGTTGTAGCCAATCTCTGCGACGACTTCACGAGCGACCGTGGCATAGTCGACGTTGGCTTTCGTCGTCACCTCACCGGCTAGCACGACCAATCCGGTCTTAACTAGCGTTTCCAGTGCGACCCGCGAGTGCTTATCTTGAGCCAGCAGGGCATCCAAGATGCCGTCGCTGATCTGATCAGCAATTTTGTCAGGGTGACCTTCACTAACGGACTCGGACGTAAACAAGTAATCAGAATGTTCCTGGTTCATCACAGACCCCTCTTCATAACGATAGCGATCCGCCCAGACTCCTGGGAGCGAACCGAGCCTACACCAAATGCTTCACCATGCTCGTTGAGCAGAAAGACAGGGCAGACCCGTCCTCCCACTAAACCGTCCTCTGGGTCGAGGCAGCAACTGACATATTCCTGAATCTCCATGACCACTTGCTGCCCATCTCGCAATTTCGCCGTAAGGCCCGGGCGGGAGCTCCGCCAGCGGGGTAGGCCAATATCGATTTGGTCTAACGGCGTGACCAACGACCCAAAGCTGTCGAGATGCTGCTCGATCGCTTCCAGCCCGTGGGCCGCGCCGATTTCGACGCCGGAGGACTTAGTTCTAACTAGCCGGATGAGCGTACCACAGCTACCGACCTTTTCAGCTAGATCTTTCGCCAAGGTGCGAACATAGGTGCCTTTGGAACAGGTGACGCGAAACGAGCCCTGGCCTGGGCTGAGGCCAAGAAGGTCAAAACGGCTCACGGAAACACTTCGCTTTAACGCCTCAAGAGGCACACTGCTGGCGGCCTCGGCGCCACTACGGGCGTACTCATAGAGCGGCTTGCCCTTGTACTTAATCGCCGAATAAATCGGTGGCGTCTGCACGATATCACCGATGAACGCCCCGATAGCGGTCCTCAGTTGCGCCTCGGTGATGTGCTCCCAGGCCGTTTCACGGATAACCTGGCCATCGAGATCCAGGGTATCGGTTTCACTGCCGAAGCGAATATCGAATTCATAGGTTTTGGGCATATCGAGCAGGTAGTCTTGCAGCCGTGTGGCCCGTCCGAGTAAGACCGGCAGCACACCGGATGCGGCCGGATCCAAGGTGCCGACATGACCAAGCTTCAGCTTACCAAGTCGCCTAACCAACCAACGAGAGATATCCTTCGATACCATGCCCGTTGGCTTATGAACGGCCAAAAGGCCATGGATATGCGCATGCGTCACCAATGCCGCTAGCTCCTCAGTTGCGAAAAAAATTAAAGTCTGGCGAGCAGTTCTTCGATCCGGGAGCCGCGTTCGATGCTCTCGTCGTAAAAAAAGCGGAGGTTCGGTACGCGCCGAATGTCCACAGCCTCAGCGACCTTACGTCGAAGGTAGCCGACCGCACTCTTCAGGCCGTCGCGAGCATGCTCCGCTGCCTTTTGTGGGTCTTCACCGTAAACTCTAAAGTACACGGAAGCCAGCTGCAGATCCGCGGTTAGCTTCACTGCCGTGATCGTGATCCCCTCGAGGCGAGGGTCGCGCATGTTGCCTGCTGAGAAAGCCGCGGCGATGACGTCGCGGATTTCGTCGGCGAGACGGGTTTGACGTAGTCCCATAATCCAGTCCTGACCTTATTAAAGAGTGGCAGCGCTTTCCTCGAGCACGAAAGCCTCGATGATATCGCCTTCTTTTAGGTCGTTGTAGCCGTCAATACCGATCCCGCACTCGTAGCTCTGCAACACTTCTTTGACGTCGTCCTTGAAGCGACGAAGCGACCCGATTTTCCCTGAGTAAATAACGATCTCATTGCGAATTAAGCGGCAATTGGACGACCGCGTAATCTTACCAGTGAGCACAGCAGAGCCACCAATGGTGCCAATTTTCGGCACGCTGATGGGTTTGCGAACTTCGGCCCGGCCCAGAACCACTTCGCTGATAATGGGTGGCAGCTTGCCAACCATGAGGGCTTTTACTGCATCGACGATTTCGTAAATGATGCTGAAGTACTGAATGACCACGCCATGCTTCTCAGCCAGTTCGTCCAGACCACGAGCGGCTCGCACACTGAAGCCTATGATCACTGCACCGGAGGCATCGGCCAAGGTGATGTCGGATTCCGTGACGCCACCGACACCGCTGTGCACGATGCGGTTCTTCACTCGATCACTGTTGAGCTTCAATATCGATTCAATAATGGCTTCGACTGAGCCCTGGGTATCGCCTTTGACGATCATCGGCACTTCAGGGACTTCTTGATTTTTCACCTTCGCCAGTAAGTCGGCCAAGCTTGCAGCACTCGACTTAGTCGACTGCGCTTTACGTGCTTGCTCAACTCGCCACGCCGCGGCTTCCCTCGCGGTGCGCTCATCGGTGACGATGTTAAACCGGTCGCCGGCCCGAGGGACGCCAGAAAGTCCAATAATTTCAACTGGCTCAGATGGGCCGGCATAAGCAACATCCTTGCCCTTGTAATCGTGCATGGCGCGAACGCGTCCATACTCGATACCAGCGACGATATAATCGCCTGCCTTAAGGGTACCGGCTTGCACCATGATCGTCGCGACCGGACCACGACCCTTATCGAGGTGGGCCTCGATCACAGCGCCCTCGGCAAAGCCGTCACGGGTCGCTTTGAGGTCTAGGACTTCGGCCTGGAGCACGATGGCTTCCAGCAGCTCATCGATCCCTTGCCGCTTGAGCGCGGAGGTCTTGATGAACTGGGTCTCGCCGCCCCATTCTTCTGCCTGGACGCCATGCTCGGTTAGTTCCGTATAGACGCGGTCGAGATTGATGTTCGGCTTGTCGATTTTGTTGACCGCAACGATCAGCGGTACGTTTGCAGCCTTAGCGTGATTGATCGCCTCGATCGTCTGTGGCATCACGCCGTCGTCCGCCGCTACCACCAAGACCACAATGTCGGTGACCTTGGCCCCGCGGGCACGCATGGCCGAAAAGGCCTCGTGACCAGGGGTGTCGAGGAAGGCGATTTTGTGGCCGTTGTGCTCAACCGAGTAGGCGCCGATATGCTGCGTGATTCCACCTGCTTCACCGCTTGCGACACTGGTCGAGCGGATGGCATCGAGAATCGATGTTTTACCGTGGTCAACGTGACCCATGACAGTAACGATCGGCGGCCTATGGAAAGACTGAACATTGGTCGTATCGACCTCTTTGCTCATAATCTCTTCGACGGTCTGCGCCGTGTTCTTCACTTCGAACTGGTACTCGTTAGCCACCAGCGACGCGGTGTCAAAGTCGATCTCTTGGTTGATCGTCGCCATGACACCTTGGGCCATGAGCTTTTTGATCACATCCGTGCTCTTGACCGCGAGCTGCTTCGCCAATTCGCCCACCGTGATCGACTCGTCAAAGCTGACCACCCGGTAGGATGCCCTGGGCATGGTGACGGAGGTCTTTTTCAGGTCCTTGCGGCGCTTAATATCGCGTTTCGTCCGCGGCGCCATCGGCGTGTAAACGGTGCGCCCAGCAAAATCGGTCTGTGCGACTTCCTCGTCCGAAGTGAGGATCTCTGCCTGCTGGAGCAGCAGGCGCGTGTTGATCGCCCCTTGGGTCCGGCGCGCCTTAGCAGCGGCCTTTTTCCGCGCCTGCTCTTCGTCATCCAGGGTCTTTTTATCTTTGACGCCGGTGGCCGCGGTCGCCGCTCGGCGATTGCCCCACTCGTCGAACTCACTTTGCGGTGGTGCACCGGGAATCTGCACAACACCAGGCGCAGCAGCTTGAGCGCCCTGTTGGGCTTGGCTAGGAGCTGTTCCGGGAGCTACACCGTCGCCACTTATGCGGTTGGAAAGTAGCCCTAACCCAGTGACTCGCGTGCCCCGGTGGTCTTCTTTGCGACCGGTTTGCCGGCTGCGGTTGGCGCTCTCGAGCTTCTCCACCTCTTCAGGGGAAGCCTTGCGCACGATCGTTGCGCCGCCCATTTCCCGGCGACGGCGAAGTTGCGCATCGTCACCAGACCCAGGTTCAGCGGCAGCCGAAGCACCGGCACCAGACGCCTGAGTCTGGGTGACTGCAGCAGCAGGTGCGGGAGGCCTCACCGCCGCGGTTGTTGGCTGCTGTGTTGCAGCAGCTTCCGTTGCCAGCCTGGCTGGCGCCGGGCGGCTTTCTTCGCGCCGCGCGGTGGGCTCAGCAGAGGCATGAAGCGACGCTGCTTTGGGTGTCGATTTTGGGATATTAATCGATACGTCAGCCGAGCGACTCGGTGCCGGCCTGACCACGCTAGTCGTCGGCCGTTGCACTGAGCGCACGACGGTGGCGCTGGTGGCCGCAGCACGGGTGACTGTCGCTGACGGCGGTGTGTTGCTACGGGGGGCGGGGGCTGGCTGGGTACCGGCAGCGATCTGATCTTGCTCCACTTCTGGCTCCTGGTCCAGGTCAGCAGCGGCTTCCACCGCGCCAGCACCGTAGTCTTTGTCGCTGGGCTCAACGACGGCGTCAACTTGCTCCGGCTCCTCGACGTGTTCGACTTGGGTCTCCACATCGAGGGGGGCAGAGTAAAGCTCCTCGCTTCCTTCGGATTCGGTCGCAGCATTAGCGGCCTGAGGCGACTCAAAGTCCGTCCCTTCGGACACACCCTCGTCATCCTTTGCTGCGGCACGTCTACGGATCACCACTTTAGGCTTACCGCTGCTGTCGGTCGATGCTGCAGAGCCACTGACGGCAGCCTGCTGCGACGCCCCTGCGGAGGCAGTAAAAGCGCTGCGCAGCTCGCTCACCTGTTGATCAGTCAACGTGCTCTGATGGCTCAGCACTTTTGCACCCATTCCTTTGAGCTTACCCATCAGAATCTTCGATTCGATGTTCAGTTCTTTCGCCAGCTCATGTACACGCAGTTTAGTCATCTATAAATACCCTTCATACCGACTTCTTAACTCACCAGGAAGCGGCTGACTTATTCGTTCTCAGCAGCTGCATCCTCCAGCTCCGACTGGAGGTACTTGTCTGCCGCGATCTGGACGGTGCGTGCAATCCCTGTCGACAACCCAGTTTTCTGGGCCACTTCTTCAGCGGAATCTGCAACGATGTCACCTATCGTACCGTAACCAGCATCGGCCAAGGCGTGCGCCGTTGCCTCACCAACCCCACTGAGGCGTTGGAACAAGCGAATCCGCTCGTTCCGACCACTGTCCACTTCCACATCTTTTTCTGGAGCGGATTGACGGCGAGGATCTGCTCCCGCATGGGCCAGCAGATCTTCATGGTCGCTTGGGCCAGCCTTTGCCGTCGGAATCGACCGGCCAGACTCTTTGGCTAGGCGAGCTGCCTCAGCCAATACCTTGTCTGCTTCGGCTTCGTCCATATTGAGGAGTCGCTGTAGCATCCGCGGACTGAGTGCTGCCACTTCAGCCGGCGATTTGACGCCTTCATTGACCAAAATCTCGGCGCGCATCGGCCCAATTCCAGCAATTCCAGCCACGGCGATCTTGGCGCCCACAAGCTCTTGCTCGAGCTTGCCTTCGCTCTTGATGTCCAGGCGCCAGCCGGTGAGCTGAGCCGCAAGGCGCACATTTTGTCCGCGCTTACCAATCGCTAAGGACAGCTGGTCGTCAGCCACGATGACTTCCATGCTGTGGTTTGCATCATCGACGATAACCTTGCTGACTACAGCTGGTGCCAAGGCATTGCAGACCAAGCGAGCAGGATCTTTGTCCCACGGTACGATATCGATTTTTTCGCCGTTGAGCTCCTGCACGACCGCTTGGACGCGAGCCCCTTTCATGCCGACGCAAGCACCCACCGGATCGACCGATTGATCGCGTGAGTAGACGGCGATCTTGGAGCGATGCCCAGGATCACGCGCCGCGCTTTCAATGGTGACAATCCCGTCATAGATCTCCGTCACATGCTGCTCAAACAAGCGGACCAAGAAGCCCGGATGAGCTCGGGACATAACGATCTGTGGGCCCCGCGATGATCTTTTTACTTCGAGTACATAACCCGTTACCCGATCTTTGATGCGGTAGCGCTCGGTGGGCATCTGCTCGCGATATGGAATCACGGCCTCGGTCCGACCAAGGTCGACAATGATATCGTTGCGCTCAAACCGCCGCACATGGCCGTTGAGGACTTCGCCGGTCCGGTCCTTGAATTCTTCGTAGATTTGCGCTCGCTCAGCATCACGAACCTTTTGTACGATGATCTGCTTCGCCGATTGGGCGGCAATGCGGCCGAAGCTGCTGGTGTCAATTTTGATCCCCAGCGCATCGCCGACGCCAGCCTCAGGGTCGAGCTTGTGTGCTTCTGGGACCGAAATCTCACGCACTTCGTCGGCCACTTCCTGCACCACCGTGCGAAACTGGAACAGCTCGATCTCGTTGTTTTCTTCGTTGTAGTGGGCTTCCAAATCGGCGGTTGCGCCAAAGTCACGCCGCGCTGCGTGCAGCACCGCTTGCTCAAGGGCATCGATGATGATCGCTTTGTCTAGATTCTTGTCGCGGCTGACCAAGTTGATGACTCGGGTTAAGTCTCCATCAAATTCGGTCGCTTCAGTAGTCACCATGCGCTTAGGTCCTTCCTGCGTCTTAAGAATAAAGAGAACTGATCAACCATGACTCCAGTCATATACCAGACTGGCTCGCTGCAAGCTCACAAGCGGGAAAGACCATATCCCCTGCTCGGTCTCCAGCGTCAACACTGCCTCATCTTCAGCGCCGTGCTCCTCGATTCCTAAAAGCTTGCCGACGCCTTGCTTTCTATCACCAACTTTATCTTTGAGCTTCACCTGAATCGTTTGACCCACCTGTCGTGCAAAATGCTCTAGGCGCCGCAGCGGCCGTTCAATCCCCGGAGAACTCACTTCTAGCGTGTATCGAGCCGGGATCATATCATCAAGAGCCGTGACTTCCTGCAACAACCGACTGGCTTTGACGCAGCCGTCCAGGGCGAGGCCGCCTTCGCCCCCTAAATTGTCGACAAAAAGACGCAATATCCGGTCGTTACCTGACCACTCTGCTTCGATGCAGTCGTAGCCGGCGGAGTTTAGCTGGGCATTTACCACAGCCATTACATGATCGAGTCTGGCTCTATCCAAAAGTAAGCATCTCAAACAAAAAAGGCCAGTCGCACCCGGACAGCACTTTTGCAGCCCGGGGCCTGGGCCTGCAGATAAGCGGATTTGCTAGCAAACCCACCGAAGTGACAAGCACACTGAAGAACGGCCAGAGAAGTACCATAAAATTCGCTCTTTATCAACTCAAGATCATCTACGTACCGACCGATGCGTCTGGTGGGGTCTGATGGGGAGGCTTTATGGGCCTGTTTGACAAGTTGCTTGGCCGGAAGATGCATAGGTCGGATGCGGCTGATGCTGAACTTGCAGCCATGGTCAAGGACGGCAGGATGCACGCGCGCATGCGCCTGCATGATGACACCGTGGCAACACTGACCCTGCCAAATCACCTGATAGGGCGAGTTGTTGACATCAGTTACGGTGGGATTGCAGCGTCTTTTGCCAGAGCGAAAAGCCCGCTTCAGGATTCCGTTCAGTGTGAAGGCAGTCTTAAGATCCTGGGTGCTAGTACGGCACTGCTCGTCACCGCAATCCGCGTCGTTACATACCATGGCGACGCAACCCTGGTGGGTTTTTGTCTGCATCACCAGGCGGCTGGAGGCCTGCTTTTTCTTCGCGATTTTATTGAGCCTTCCCGTTGCGGCGAAAGCCTGGCCCTCATCGCTCCCGAATTGCGCCAGGCCCGCTACCAGGGTAGCGAGTGGCACTGTTGGCGCGGTGATGGCCCGACCGATTTGATTGCACAAACCCAGCCAGGCACCGGGGCCTTGAGGGAAGCGATCTTAACGTTTCGCCTCAACAAGACCTACTGCGAGCTGACCTTTAAAGGAGGGGTGATACAGGTCGGCATCATCCGCCAGGAAGATGAGTCTACCCTCCTCAATGGAACGGCTAGGGCGATGGCCACCAACGTTGACGACGAAGTTCGGGTGCTCCGCGCAGGGCTCTACATTCTTCTCGCGAGCCCTGCACCCTGTCGCGCACTGAGCGCGTCGATGATCGCCTTGGCTCGCGACAGACTTCTACTCCCCGCAAGTGGCGCCGTGTAGACATAGTAGCCCTGAATATGGCTGCTGAAGCCCAGCGGTTCGGTGTAACCAGATGGCAAACTCACGGATGGAGTAGACCGGACTAAAATTTGGCTGCAGGAGGTTATCTCGCGTACCGAGGATGAGTTCGCCAAGGGCGGAGGGCGCTTCGCCCGGACCCCGATGCGCAAGGATGCGGACTCCCTTCGGCACAAAGGCTCTGAAGGAATCTGGATTTAGTCTAAACCCGCTGGTTATTTCAGCGCTGTTGATATGATTGAGGTTGTCACGGCTTACAACGATCTTACTGCTGCGAATGATCGCATGACCATTGATGATCGCATGACCGTTGATGATCGCATGACCGTTGATGATCGCGTGGCCATTGATCAACGAGTGGCCCCGGACCATGTCGTAGCTGTCTGGTCGATTGCGAAAAGGTAGCTCAGGAGCAAAACCTAAGACTTCCTGGACCGTCCAGTCGCCGTCGAGCAGTGGAAAGGGCTCCGCACTCCCGAAGTGTCCGTAGTCGCAACTTCCTTCCAAGCGAACCAAGCGTAGCGTCCGATCGAATGGATTGAATCGCAACCCACAGCTGCTGCTATCACCCGCTGCACTAAGGTCCAAACGCTGCGCTCCGGTCAAGTCAAGAGCGATCAGGCTGTTGGTGTCATTAGGTCGCTCAATGGCAAGGCCGATCACGCGGCCGTCTCCGTCCATGATGGGGCCGCCCGACATGCCTGGTTCAGCTAAATCGGTGTCCACCCCCGGCATAGCCTCAAGCTTGAACTTCGGCAGTGGCCCAAAGTTTGAAGTGTCTTCGGTTGGATATTCGTGCAATGCCATGCGCCCAGTCCGTTGGACCTGCTTGCCGTTCAAGTCGGCGGGATAGCCAATGGCCATGCGAGTCTGATCATGACTAGGATCGAGGTCGATGTGATCGGCTATCTCTAGGCCGCGGATGGCTTCTGGAGCGCGCGCGCCTAGGGCCCTTGCCAGGGCTGGCAGTTCGCTGGTGCGGATCTGCAGCAAAGCAACATCCGACTCGACACTTCGACCTATCAGCATCGCCGATAGCGGCACGTTGTGACCGGCGACATCCAGATCGTAAAGGTTACCAAGATGAAAGGGCCCTGTTCCAGCCCCAGCCCCGGAGCCCGCTTCAGCATCAGCCAAAGCGCCATAGGCATACCCGACCGGGAACAAATGGGCCGCCGTGACGACAAAAACCTTTGGCCCTGCCGTCATGTCTGCGGCTTGATTCACCTGAACGCCGAATAAATGACGTAGATGATCGATATTTCTTACTAGAAAGCCTGACCCCAGCGTCACGTTGCCGTCGAGGCTGATCCTAACGACGTGGCGCCGCGCCGAAGTTGTGTCAGCGCCTGAGCTGACAAAGGCTTCAGGCTTAATGACGGGAGGTAATGCATGAGGGGTCAACGCGGCGGACTCGGCCACGCCTGGTCCTTCCTCGGGAAGGATCACCCAAAACACCGAATTCGGGTGCGTATATTCGATGTCGTGAACCAGTACGCCGAGTGAAATGCCCACGGTACCTGTGGGTGTCGCTGGACTGAAAACCAGGTCTGAGAAGCAACGAAAGCCGTAGGCCCCCGCTTCTTTATCGCACGCAGTAGCAGTGACGGTCACAAAGGCACTGCGCCAGACTCCGGCAGCCTTGTCAAAGGTCAGCTCCTGCTCACCAGTGCGTGGCCAGCTACCGTGCAGGTAGGGCTGAACCATCGTCGGAGTAATCGGCTGATTATAGTACTGCTCGATGCGGAAGCTGCGTGACTCCGCTCCGCGTCTCAGCACTGCGGGAATGCCGGGCGGATAGATAAAGCGCTGGCCGTCAGCGATCTGCTGCCACATCACCGAACTGGTGAGTTCCAGGCCAGCGGCGTCCCTGCTGTCATCGACCACCGCAAATGCTGGTAGGGTTAAAAGACAAGTCGATGCGCAAGTAGCCATGCGACGCAAAGAATGCCACGTCATGCCTTCAAAAAAACGAAAAACCGCGCCAACAGTCATTGCTTTTTGCCTCAGCTTGCACCGGCTACGAATATTGACTGGATGAATCTAAGGTTAAGCCTAACAAAACCAAGTCGTGCTTCCAGTATCTTTGAAATATCATCGTTATATCTATTGTTATAGGTATTTACACTGCATGTTTCCAGCTGATTTTGCGCCTAATCGGTAGGTCAAAAAAAATACTGTTTAAAATTAGTCGGTTATGCCGTCCATCTCGGACTTCCCTGGACCTATGTGGCTCAATGTGTTCTTTGTGGCGACTCCTGGGCTTTCTGCTACATCCTTAGCAACAATGCTGAGAAACGCGGACGGGTGCGTCAAATGAATTGGGATAGCTGCATCAAGCAGGCACGCGATTGCCACACGAAACAAGCCTGGGAAGCATTATTTGATACCTTTGGTGAAGGCTTGGCAACGGGCAGCAACTCCAAACCGATCGAAGAGATCTTCAAGATATTGCGCAGCGACCCCCAGAGTTTGCACTACGATCCGCGCATCTGGGGCCGGCTCATTCAGGGCTGTCTGTCGAGCTGGAACCTGGAACTTGGTCGAACCATTGCCGAGCACACCAAGAAAATGGCCTCGCCCAAGGTCAATATCGCCGCGGCGCAGCTTTATTTAGATAGCGGCTCGCCCTCGACAACCAGGGACATCGCCAATCGCACGCTCCGCCTTGCCAATCTGCAACCCTCCGAACGAGTCCAGCTGGAGATGCTGGTAGCTAGTAGCTACGCTGAGGAGGGCAAAAGGCAAAAGGCCATCCGCCTTCTGAGCCAGCTGCGCAGTTCCCTACAAAACCTTGCTCCGGATCCACGAGAACGCTCCGACCTGCTGACCAACATGGGACGCATGCAGTTTTTTCTTGGTCGTTACGGCCAGGCTGCTGAGTTGTTTTACGAGGCGTCACAGCACTACCGTGCTTTAGAAGACTGGGAGGCTGCCGCCAAAACGATTTTCAACACCGCTGCTTGCCATCTTAACGGCGGCACTAAAAAGCGTGACGAAGCCTTCGTTATGATCGAGGAATGCCGGCGCCTTGCCGAAGCGCAAAATCTTCAAGGCCCGTTGTCGCATTGCGAAGCTGCTTACGGTATGGAAGCCTACCAACTCGGCGATTTTGCGGCCGCCCGTGAGCATCTGCGCCGGGCTCTGGAATATTTGCCGATCTCCGACAAAAGCTATCGTCGCCTGCATGTGCTGTCGATGCTCGCCTATACCTATTTGGCCATGGGCCGCTACCATCTCGCGCGCAAGTTCGGTCAGCAGACCTTTGACCTCGCCACTCTTGATGAGTCAGAGCGGCACAAGGCTCGCTACACGTCACTCCAGGCGGAACTCCTGTGGGAGGACGGGCTGGTTGAGGCGAGCCAGTCCTTGCTGAAAAGCACCACAGCACCCCTAGAAGCCCGCGGCGTGCATACCCTCGAGGAATTGGCCGCCGTAGCGCGCTATAATCTGCAATTGGCGCGATTAAACTACCGCGGGCCGAGCCCCAAGTACGACATCGATGAAGCGCTAAGAAAGAATCATCACGCCTGGCTCGATCACTTATATGCCTTGGGCGAAATCGCCTTAAACGTCGGTGATTTGCTGGGAGCTGACAAATACTTTGCCGAATGCCTGAGTAAAGGCCGTAACATCAGCGACCGCTTCCACGAGGCCCTGGGCTTACTGGGACTCATCAAGTCCCTGCTGACGCAGCGACGAACGGCCGAGATCACGCCGCTTTTTCGCGAGTTTGAGATCGTCATTGCGCGGCTCGGAGAGACCCCGCTAAAAATGCAAGCGCTGTTTATCCAGGCTGCCAGCAGCTACCAGCTAGGCAACTTTGCCGAATGCGAGCGCCTCCTCCGTCAGGCCATGAAGAACAGCCGGCAAAGCTTTGCCGACAAGTTTGTCCTAACTTGCTGGGTGGCGACGATCGAAGGTAGGTCGTCACGCCTTACCGCCGACTGGCAAACCCAGATGGTTGCCCGGTACACCAGACATTTTTTTGCGCCATCGCTCGAAGCGATAGACGATCGTCACTTTCGCGTCAGTCAGCACTATATCGTCAGCTTAGAGCGCCATCCCTCACTGGCCGACCTGCTGCATTACCTGCTGATGAAAAGCAGCTTCAGCGCCACCACGTCCGAAATTCAGACCAGCGTCTGGAAACAAAGCCTCCACACCCAAGGCTGGCAGCAAAAAATCCGCAATACCATCATGCGCCTGCGCGACTTTTTCCCGTACACGATCGCGCCAATACTGATGCACGCGGAGACTATCGCGCTATTTCGCGAGGCTATCACCATCTATCCGCCGCAGCGAGCCGGGTTGGCCGCAAGCGACGAAATCATCCGCCTTCTCGACGACGTCCCGATGTCTAGCGTTGAACTCGCGCGCCGGTTAAAGATTTCACCAGCAACGACCAAGCGCATCCTCAAACGACTCATGGACGAACACAGTATTCAAGTCGTGAAACAAGGGCGACATGTTGTCTATAAAGCCCAGCTGACGAGCGGGGCTGAGGCGCCAACTTGAGACAGTCACAGGACGATATTGGTCGATAGAAAGCGCGACGTATCGCCGTCCAAAATCCCGCGGATCAGTGTCTTTCCCGAGGCGTCCTGTTTTGCCGCAACCATCGAACGGATGGAAAAGGAACGAAGTGCATCATAGACGCTAAGAGTCCCCTCAGCTGAGTCCTTCCTTCCGGTAAAAGGAAACACATCTGGTCCGCGTTGGCACTGCGTATTGAGATTGATGCGGCAAACCTGATTGACCAGGCGATCGATCAGCGGCCCAATGACTTCGGGATTGCTGCCAAACAGGCTAACTTGTGCGCCATATTTAGACTCGACCATATAGGTTAAGACGGTGCCGACATCATCAAATGGCACGATTGGTACGACTGGCCCAAACTGCTCTTCTTGGGCAAGGCGCGCGGTCAGCGGTACGTCTGTCAATACCGCAGGGTAGAACAACGCGCCATCGACTCTCCCGCCACGATCTGGATTGGCTAGCTTGGCACCGCGGCTTTGTGCATCGGCAATGAGGCTAGTAAGGTACGCCGGCTTTTCGGTGTCAGGTAGTGGAGTGATTTGCACATCAGGCTCCCAGGGCATCCCGCACTTCAGGGCGTCAACCTTCAGCACAAAGCGGCGGGTAAACTCGAAGACGAGCGAACGATGAACAAACAGCAGCTTTAGGGCCGTGCAGCGTTGACCGTTAAACGATAACGAACCACGTAAACACTCGTTCACCGCCAGATCGAGATCGCAATCCGCTAGGACAATAGCCGGGTTCTTTGCGTCGAGTCCAAGGATCGACCGGAAACGATTGGGATGGGGGTGCTCTTGCTTGATGCGGTTGGCGACAGGACTCGAACCAATAAAGGCCAATACATCGATTAGGCCAGTCTTGACCGCCGGTCCGACGATCTCACGTCCGTGACCATTCAAAATGTTAACGACACCCGCGGGAAAACAATCGCGAAAGGGCTCCAACAGTAGGTCCCAAAATAACTGGCCGTACCGTGGCACTTTGACGACCAAGACATTGCCCATGATCAGGGCGGGGATCAGCGTTGTAAATGTCTCATTGAGGGGGTAGTTGAATGGACCCATACACAGCGTCACGCCCAGTGGTGCACGGCGTATTTGTGCCAGTAGGCCGCCGGCAAACTGGAAGCGGCTGGCATCGCGCTCAAGTTGCTTGACCTCCTCGAGGGTGTCGTTGATATAGGTGATCGTCCGATCGAATTCACTTTGGGCATCGACCCAACTCTTGCCGATTTCCCACATAAGTAGCTGGCAGATCTGCTTGCGAAGCGGCAGCATTCGGTCGCGAAATTGCGTCACCGCCGCCAGGCGCTCTTCCGTCCTGGCCAAAGGCCAGGGGCCCTGACCTCGGGCCCAGGCGATGCGAGCCGCATCGACCGCCGACAGAAAAAGTTCTTTATCGACGTTAGGGGTTTCTCCAATCAGCGTCGGACCCATGGTGCCGATGGCGGTGCTTTGGCTAAAGACCTGCTTGCGCGCGTAGCCGCTCTCATGAACGGTGCCACCGATCAGGATACGCCCTTTGAGGTTTGGGGCGTTGGCTGGTATCGCAGCGTTCATAGTGCACCTCATGATGGATTTTCTTTACCCATATCACGACTATGGGTTTAATGCGAAGACCGTCGCGGCGCCAAGGGGCGGTTGGCTGACATATCGTTGTGGCCATCGGCCTTAGTGGCTGCTAAAAGCTTGCAATAGAATTTACTTCGATAGAAACCCTCGGCCCATGGGCTGATCGGAGCTGCCGATGCCATCAATAGCGA
Organism: uncultured Pseudomonadota bacterium; assembly: GCA_903928445.1. Classification (GTDB taxonomy): domain Bacteria; phylum Bdellovibrionota_B; class Oligoflexia; order Oligoflexales; family CAIYRB01; genus CAIYRB01. The sequence continues at coordinate 63,591 of CAIYRB010000181.1, forward strand.
CGAAGACCGTGACATTGACCGTTGCCGATCACACCGTCATGGCAGCATACGTCGCCATCCCTGAGCAGCCTTCAGGTGCCGCCGTATTGGTGCTGCAGGAGGCCTTTGGCGTTACTCGGCACATCCGCAGCGTCGCTGACCATTTTGCGGCGCAAGGATACCTAGCGATCGCTCCGGAGCTATTCCACCGTACTGCGCCGCAAGGTTTTGAAGGGCCTTATGCTGACTTCAAGGCGGTCGCTCCCCATTGCTACGCGATCACCCAGGGCGGCCTTTCTGCAGATCTGGACGCTGCATTCGCCTGGCTCAATACTCAGCCTGGAACGATCAAAGATCGGATTGGCTGCATAGGCTTTTGCATGGGGGGCCGAGCCGCCTTTCTCGCCAATGCGCTGCTACCGATCAAAGCCGCGGTGTCAGCCTACGGCGGCGGCATCGCCCCGGATCTGTTGCACCTCGCCACCAAGCAAAGCGGTCCGCTCATGCTCATTTGGGGTGGCATCGACAAACATATTGACGAAGCCCAGCGCAGTGCAGTCCGCACGGCCTTAGCCGAGGCCGGCAAGGAGTTTAGCGACACTTTGTATGCAACGGCCGACCATGGCTTTTTCTGTCCCGATCGCCCGGCCTACAATGCCACCGCTTCTAGCCAAGGTTGGTCAGCCGTCGATGCCTTTTTTAAGCTTCATCTTTGCGACTTTGCGGCACTGCGCGCGAGCCGCTCCAAGCCACGGGAAGTCACCCATGGATCCTTATAGCTTACCTGCACTACACGAAATTTTTGCAAAAGAATGCGATCTGGACGGCTTTCTTGGCCGTTTGCTTGATCCGTTCAGTCGCACCCAGCTCGACCGTCTTGGCCGACTGTTCGCGACGAACCATCCATCGCAACAGCGTGGCGAGGTGCGCGCAACGATCCCCAAAGTCATCCACCAAATCTGGATTGGACCAAAGCCACTTCCCGAGCCTTATAAGAAGTTCATGGCGGGCTGGCGCCAGCACTACCCCGACTGGGAGCATCGCTTGTGGACCGATGCCGAGGTGAAGCGGCTTGACTACAATACGCGAGATATCGTTGATGCCAGCAGCTGCTACGGCCAGAAAACCGACATCATTCGGGCGGAGATTTTGTTTGAGCAAGGCGGGCTTTATATCGATACCGACTATGAATCGATTAAGCCCCTCTCCGAGATACACGATTACTTCGACTTTTACGGTACGCTCCGGGCGATTCCACTCCTCTATCTGGCTAGCCCGACGACCTATCCGAGTCCCCTACTGGCATGCAACTCGATGATCGGCAGTCGTCCGGGCCACCCGATCCTTGCTGCCTATCTTGATAAAGTCCGAGATATCAGCCGTCATCCCTCTTACTTTGAGTTAAGCATCGCCGAGCGCCTGACTCTAGCCAGGGTGAAGTTTTCAAAAGCGCAAGTACAGCGCATTAAAGAAACCACCATAAAGACATATATTCCATACCATTACGCGGTGTTGGATCAAATTCAAAGCAGCCAAGATCGAAACATCATGTTCCCGCCAACCTATTTCAATCCGATCGACACTTGGCATTCTTACCGCTTCATCTTTTGGCGTTACTGGATGCGGCGTGCCGAATACTGGTCCAAGCACCAGAAGGGGCCGATTCGAACCTATCTACGGCCGCTTCCAGATACTTTTGCCATCCATCACTCAAAGGCCTCGTGGGCCGGGTTGTGAAAAAAAAAAACGGAACTAGGGTTGAACCTGGTCCCGCTGTTTTACGGTCGCCGCCAAGGGGCATTAAATGGCTACTCGCTGATCCAAGGCGTGGGCTGCTTCATACCCGGTACGCATGGCCCCATCGACCGTAGCGGTAGATAGATAATCGCCGGCGAACACCAGCGGCCCTTTTTGTTGCTTACCGACCTCTGCCGCCGCTCGGTAACGACCGACCGCATGGATGGGAATGGCCTCGCGCCGCTGGATCATCTGCAACGGTTCGGCGCGTAGAGGTAGATCTGGGCTAAGTTCTCGAGCCAAGCGCCACGCATGCGTGTAAAGATCACGCTCTGACATGTCCAGCGTGGCTTTGCTTTCTTCGGCGGTCAGATAAACACTGATCGCTTCTTGGCCGCTGCGCGCCTCGCCTCTGGTTTGCAATTTGTGACTGTTGAAGTTCAGCCCGGCGACCCGATGGTCTTTTGGGCCACAGGGCAGCAGACAGCTCATTTTCGGCAGCTTAACGCCTTTGTCGATCACAAAGACCAGGTGGGTATTGGGCACATAGGTTTGGCTTTTCAGGAACGACCGCACCGTATCTGGAACAATGCGCTCGTCTAGGCCGGCGGTGATCTTTGCCGCGACACTGCCAGTGGTCGCGACAATAACCTCGTCATAGGTATGCTCCGGCCCGTCGGCCAGAGTGGCGCCCGTGATCTTAAACTTAGCTCCACTTGGCTTGATCTGATCGACGGTGATACCAGTCCGCACATCTAAATGAGCGGCCAACCTCGTGCAAACAAAGTTCATGCCCTGGCGAAAGGTGTAGAAGCGAGCGGTCGCTGCTTTTGCCTGCAACGCCAACATCAGTGAGCGTGAGATCGACTCGCACGAAAAAAACCAAAAGGGTTCGATTCCTGGTCGCACCAGATACTGATAGGCGCGCTCACCGACACGTTTGACGGCGTCGTCGCGTACCGAAGCGTCGTCAAAAGGGGCCAATGAGGCGGCCGAGCTAAGGTCTAAGTGCCGGTACTTGGCAAAGATGAGCGCGGTCTGCATCGCCATGCTGAGCTTGGCCCGGGTCCCAAGAAAGGTGAAATTGGCGAACGATGCCGTCGATCCTAGGGTGAAGTCAGCGACTTTCTCGCCGTCGGTCAGGGCGTTGGAACGCGACAGGTTGGTGATCTCGCTTTCAAGCCCAAGCTTCGTGATGAGGCCCCAGAGAGTTGGGTAAAAATTGGTAAAAAAGCCGGCTCCTGAATCGACCACCCAGCCTTGATCGTGCCACGAGGTCGTGCGCCCGCCAACGGACTTAGCCTGTTCGTACAGCACCACTTCGCGTCCTTGCTGCTGCAGCAAATGCGCAGCGTAACACCCAGCAGGTCCTGCTCCAATCACAGCCGTCCGTCGCGCCATAGTTCCCCTCAAAGCAAATAAGAGTTAATTATAAACCTCGCATTAATAGCTTAGGCGACCGGCCGGCATTAGGTCAAATAACCTACGGACGCTGCAGCGCGGGGTGGATGATTCGGTTGGCTCCAAGATGCTGTCTGCTGTGTCAATGAGTCCGGAGGGTTGCAGGAAGTGCCTGACCCCGAATGGCTCTCGTGGTATGACACGTTCCTTCGCTAGCCAGCTCACCCAGGATCCCAGAATATATGCATGCTCCACACCCAAGCACGGTCCAAGCCGCGGCCTCCTTCGCACAGACGAATTTGCCCAAAGATCTGCTGGCCGTGGTCGGTGAGTTGGGGTTTAGCCAAATGACCGAAGTCCAGGCTCGCGCTGTCCCGGCTTTGCTCGAAGGCCGCGATATTATTGGCCAGGCTAAGACCGGCAGCGGTAAGACCCTGGCCTACGCCTTGCCCCTTTTGGCGAGCATCCGGCTCGACGGGCGGCGGCTTCAGGCCGTGGTGCTGTGTCCCACTCGGGAGTTGTGCTCGCAGGTGGCGCGCGAGATCCGTAAATTCGGCCGGCGACTCCCCGGGCTGCAGGTGCTCCCACTTGCCGGCGGTCAACCGCTGCGCTCCCAGTACGGTGCCTTGGAAAAAGGCGTCCACGTGGTGGTTGGCACACCGGGTCGGATCCTCGATCACCTGCGGCGGGGCACGCTAAAGCTGCAAGATTTAACCTACGTTGTCTTAGACGAAGCTGATCGCATGCTGGACATGGGCTTTCAAGATGACATGGAGGCGATCTTTGCCGCTGCGCCCCGCAAACGCCAGACGGTGTTCTTTTCTGCAACGTTTCCGCAGACCATGCTGGCGATGAGCAGCTCACTGCAGCAGAGTCCTTTGCGCATCACCGTCGCAGACAGCTGCGAGGCGCCGAGCATCCGGCAGATCGTCTATCCCGCTGGCCTCAGTGATAAGGCCTTAGTCCTGCGTCGCGTGCTACAGGAGCACGCGCCAAAGTCGGCGATCGTCTTTTGTAACTTTAAGGCAGGTGCCGCAGAACTGGCCGAGGCCCTAAACGTCGAGGGTATCAGTGCTGATGCGCTGCATGGGGATTTGGAGCAGCCTGAGCGCGATCGGGTTTTGGCGAAGTTTCGCAATCAGAGTATCCGCGTGCTGGTTGCAACCGACGTGGCGGCGCGTGGCATCGATATCGTGGACCTCGATTTGGTCTGCAATGTCGACCTTCCGGCTAAACCAGAAACCTATGTGCACCGCATCGGACGTACCGGTCGTGCTGGCAAAGCAGGCCTTGCCGTATCGTTGATCACACCGCGCGAAGAGGCCAAGGTCGAGATGATTGAGGCGTTGACTGGAAGTCCGATCGAGCGTGGCCGCTTTACCGACCGTTCGGCACCGAGTAAAAGCTCGGCACCGGCCTTGACGAACGCGGCCATGGTGACCTTGTATATTTCTGGCGGTCGCAAGGAGAAGGTCCGTCCCGGCGATATTCTAGGGGCCTTAACCGGCGAGGCCGGTGGACTCGCTGGTGCCGATATCGGCAAGATCGAAATCCATGATCACTTTGCCTATGTGGCCATACGGTCTCACCTGGCTGATGCAGCAGTCACTAGCCTGCGTGACGGCCGCATCAAGGGTCGCAAGTTCCAGGTCGAGCGGGTTCGCTAACCACGCCTGCTACATGCCTGATTTGGCTGCTTTTCCCGGCCTTTGTGCCTGGGCGAGGTCGTGGTGTGGCAGTGCCCAAGCAGGTCGTGGACTAGTCCATAAAGTTCAGTTATTCTAAATCTTTGGCCTATTAGCGCGGAGTGGTGACGGTGGCGAAATCAGGGCAGGCTCCAGCCGCGACGCCGATCGTTTTGCTGTATCGGTTGATCTCGGGAAGTGTCGCCATGCTGCCAAACTGGCTGCTGCGTGCGCTGGCCTGGGGCTTGGCTTTCATGTTAGTCCGAGGGGTCAAGCTTAGGCGTCCATTGGTTCGGCAAAATATCGCGATTGCTTTGCCGACGACCTCACTGGCGGAACAGGATCGGATCTACCTTGAGTCCGTTTACCACTTCGTCCTGACGCTCTTTGAGACCGTGGCCGGTGGCTGGATGACTCTCGCTAGCACCGTGACCATCGAAGGCGACGAAGAATTGCACCAAGCCCTGGCGCAGGGCAAAGGCTGTCTGATCCTGTGCATTCATATGGGTAACTGGGAAGCGCTTGCCGCAAGCGTTAGTCGCGGGGTGGCGCCGACTTCAGTGGTTGTTAAAAAGATTGGCGATGGGCCAGTTGATGCCTTTGTACTGTGGTTGCGCCACCGTGCCGGCTTTCAAGCCCTGCAGCGCAAAACCAAGGGCGATGTCTACCGCCGCATCCTCGAGGCGTTGAAGACCAATCAGATCGTCGGCTTTGTCATGGATCAATATCAACCCGGCGCCCCTGAGATTGATTTGTTTGGCGTGCCTGCCAGAACCAATAATGGCCTAGCGACGATCTGGAGGCGTACCGGAGCTCCAGTCGTTCCCATCACCATCAGGCGTGATGGCCCCCACCAGCACCACGCAATCATCTTGCCGCCTTTGGAGCTAAAGGTCAGTGCCGACCCGCAGGCCGACGTACTCGAGGCGACGCAGGCCTTCAATCACGTCATCGAGGAGATGATTCTAGGTAACCCCGAGCAGTATTTTTGGTTGCATGATCGGTACAAGGTTGGACGCCAGAAGGCCGCGCCCGCCCCGCCTTGAGGGGTCAAAAGATCCTCGTTAAAGCCGGCGCATGCAGGCTCTGGTCAGCTACGATTTGACGGCGGTCTGCAGTTTAAACCTAGGGAAGATGACGCAATAAGCGGCAAGATCAGGTTTAAAAGCGGCAAATCCTGCGCTGTCGAAGGCAAGCTGTTACGCTATGATTCGAGTAAGCGCGCTTGCATCGTTAGGCTTGATAAGGGAGTTCCGCTCGCACTAATCATGGAGGGGCAGCGGATCATCCTGAAAAAATACCATGCCTTGGACTAGTCTGTTGTAAACCTTGCTCAATGCCGCCCCAGCATGCTTAAATGCCGGCACTGCGCGGCCATCGGGCCGGCTAAGGCGAGGTAAATAGTGGCGAAACTCTATTTTCGGTATGGCGCCGTTGGCAGTGCGAAGACGCTTAACTTGCTCGCCGTAGCCCATTCTTATACCCAGCAAAACAAAAAAGTATTTGTGATGAAGCCTGAGCTGGACGTGCGGTTTGGCCAGGATTCGGTCACTTCAAGAGCTGGTCTGAGCCGGCCAGCGGACCTCTTGCTGGGTCCGGAATCGACGCTGCCATTTGCGCAGTTGACGGCTTATCATTGTGTGTTAGTTGACGAGGCGCAGTTTCTCACAGCGGCTTCGGTGGAGCAGCTTCGAGAGGTCGCAACAACCTACAATGTCCCAGTGATTTGCTATGGACTGCGCGGTGATTTTCGCACCCGCCTATTTCCAGGGGCGCTGCGTTTGATGGAGCTGGCCGATGAGATCAGCGAGGTTAAGACCACCTGTTTCTTTTGCAATAAAAAGGCTGTCTTTAACCTCAAGTTGATAGATGGTCAGGCGACCGTCCATGGGCCTGTGGTCGATCTCGGTAGCGAGGAGAAGTATCTGCCGGCTTGTTCTGGCTGCTACGCCAACAAATTAAACCTGAACTGGGACACCTCCGAAGGACTGGTAGCAAGATGAGCAACAAAGCAATGGATCCATGGTTCGCTTTTGGCCTCGGAGTAGGCAGTAAAAATGCGCAAGGGGCTTGGCTTGAAGTGTTCTTCCCCGCACCGCAGATCGGTGGCGACCTACCGTCTTCGCATGTCGCCGCCGAGCACGACGCCCTGGCCAAACTCCTCGGCTACTCCGGTGGCAATCAGGTGATCGAGGTCACAGCGGAACAGTTAAAAACATTGCCTTTGGCAGCGAAGACCTACCAGCCCTTTGTCGACTCGTCGCGACCAGTGGTGGCCGTGTTTCTCGCGAGCGACGTCGCGCCTGAGTCTGTTCCCGAGGCCTATTTAAAGCTGCACCTACTGTCGCATCGACTGGTGCAGCCGCACGGCCAAAACCTTACTGGGATCTTTAAAGTTCTACCCAATGTCGCCTGGACTAACCTCGGAGCCATCGACCCAGCCGAACTACCAGCGGCACAGTTAAAGGCGCGGCTGTCGGGCGCGCCCCTGACAGTGCGCATGGTTGATAAGTTCCCTCAGATGATCGACTACGTGGTCCCCTCTGGAATCCGTATCGCCGATGGTGCTCGCGTACGCCTTGGCGCATATGTCGGTAGTGGTACGACCGTCATGCAGGAGGGCTTTATCAATTTCAACGCCGGGACCGAAGGCCCAAACATGATCGAAGGCCGTGTGTCGTCGTCGGTCTGGGTCGGCGCTGGCAGCGATCTGGGCGGTGGTTGCAGCACCATGGGCATCTTGTCGGGTGGCAATTCGACGCCGATTTCGATCGGTAAAAATTGCCTTTTGGGTGCCAACTCCGGCCTTGGCATCCCTCTAGGTGACGATTGCACCGTCGAGTCGGGGCTTTATCTGACGGCCGCGAGTAAGGTGCGTCTGGTCGCTCGCGACGGCAGTGACGGGCGCACGGTGAAGGCGCGCGAGCTAGCAGGCCGCAGTGGCCTGCTATTTCGCCGCAACTCTCTCAACGGAGCCCTGGAATGCTTACCTATCAAAGGCTCCATCGAGCTGAACGCAGACCTACACGACCATAACTGAGACGGTCGTCCCGAGAGCGGACCTCCAAGGGAGGCCGCTCCCGCTTACTTATACGCAGCCAAATAAGCGACCCAGGCGTCGCAATCCTCGCCTCTTTCGACCGGCACGAAGTTGCCGTCACCCTCGCCATCCTCGGTCGATCCTTCCCACAGAATGTCGACCTTGGTGAAGCCAACCTCCAGCAAAATATCCTTCAGCTCCGGCAGGGTCCATAGGCGCCAATCATAGGCGAAGACCTTTTCGCGCTTCTTCTCACCTTTGCGCTTAAAGTGAATGTAGAACATGCCCTCATGGGTCAACGGATCAAAGGTGTCCTGGTCCCAGTAGTAGTCGAAAATATTTGGTTCGTCGCCTTGCTCGCTGACCTCTTCGTTAGGCTCTTGGCACTTGGGCCCACCAAAACAGTCGAGGAGAAAAACGCCGTCTTTGTTCAGGGTGCGCAGGCAGTTTTTAAAGTACTTCTTGAGCGTTACCCGGTCCTTAAAGATAAAGTACGAGAAGTTCTGCGCACAGATGACGTCCGCCATCGGCAATTTATTGCCAAGCACATTGCTCTTGTGCAGGTGGATCCGTTCTTGCTGCTTGGGGCTAAGTTTCGTCAGGTAGTGCTCGCTACCGTAGGCGAGGGGCTCTGGATCCAAGTCCACGCCGTGGGCAACATGGCGGGGACTGCGTTTGACCCATTCGCAGCAGTTGGCAAAGGTGCCGCAGAAGTCCTCGCGAAACACCAGGGGGACTCGGCCGCGTGCCTTAACATAAACTTCTTCTAAAAATCGAGCGTCCTCGGCCGGTGATTGCACGCTTTCGAAGTAGTAAAAATACTTGTCAAAGGGAGGTAGAGATAAGGTCTTCGTGCGTGTGCTAGTTTCCATGCGTCCCTTGCGATTTTTATGGGTAGGAGTCATAGTATAAGGCCGAACAAAAGTCGACGTGGTCCCCCAAGCGTCGATCAATGACCCCGTCAGACCCAGTGAGCAAGACCCATGTACAAGCAAGTCACAGATGCCATCGAAGTCACCGTACACCCTGCCTTTCTCGACGATCATTCGCAACCAGAAAGCAGCGTTTTTGTCTGGTCCTATGAGGTAGCGATCCGCAACCGCAGTAGTAAGCCGGTGCAGCTGCTAAGGCGCCACTGGAAGATCACCAATGCCCATGGCCAGACGCTTGAGGTCGAAGGCGAAGGCGTCGTTGGCAATCAGCCGGTCATCATGCCTGGCGAGACCTACGAGTATAGTAGCTTTACCAATCTGGCGACCCCGTCGGGTTATATGGTTGGGACTTACGCGATGAGCGGTGGCGAGGGACAGTCTATACAAGTAGCCATCCCAGCTTTTTCACTTGATAGTCCGCAGCAAATGGCCATGCCAAACTAACTTTATTGCAACGTAAGGAAAAGCGATGGCAGACCCTGCTTCCGATGTTTGGAAGGACGTTCCGCATGTGGTGATCTTGTGCAATTTTGGCGGACCGGCGTCGGCGGCAGCGGTTGAGCCGTTTTTAAGGCGGTTGTTCGAAGACCCCTTTATCATCCGGGCGCCGTTGCCACTGCGGATGCGGCGCTGGCTGGCTAATAGAATTGCCACCAAACGCGGGCCAAAGGCCTTGGCTGAGTACCGGGAGATCGGCTTTTCGCCGATCAACCGCATGACCGAGATCCAGGCGCGGCATTTGGAGCAGCAGCTGCAGGAAGTGCGGCCTGGAACCCGAGTGATCGTCATCAACCGCTATACCGCGCCAACCTCGGATGAAGTGCTGGCCCGCGAGGATCTGGTTGGGAAGAGAGTGTTTTTGATCACCCTTTATCCACACCTTTGCCACAGCACGACGGTGAGTTCTCTGCGTGATTTTGATTTGGCGCTAGAGCGCCGCTATGGCAACCGCGATCTGCCCAATACCCGAGTGTTTTCCTGGTGGCAAACCCCGCGCTATTTGCGCCACACCTACCTAAATCTTCAGGCTGCACTTGAACCCTTGGTCAAAGCAAACGCCGACGGTCCGATTTCGATCCTGTTTTCGGCGCACGGTATTCCCCTGCGCTATCATGGTCGCGGCGATCCTTACGTGAATGAAATCCAGACGCATTTTAGTGAGCTAAAACGGCGGGGCGAAGCCTGGCTGCGTCAGCTCGGCGGCAATGCCTTGCAGCGCTGTCACTGGGACCTCTCGTTTCAAAGCCGGGTGGGGCCCGTGGAATGGGTCAAACCCTACACCGACGAGACCATCGCTCTGCTTGGTAAGAGCCGAGGCGGTACTTTACTCTTGGTGCCGATTAGCTTTACGGCTGATCACATCGAGACCCTCTACGAGATGGATCATACCTATCAGCAGCTTGGTTTAAGCTCGGGATTTACGCGCTACGCTCGGGCCGTACCGTCGAACGACGACCCGGAGCTGGCGACGTGTTTAGCGGATGCGCTAAAATCCCACGGCTTTTAATAGGTACGTTGGTCTGACGAAGCCTTGTCGTAGATCTTGTCCTGTAGCTGCATGAGTCCAGTCAGGACCGCCTCGGGTGTCGGCGGACAACCGGCGATATAGACATCGACAGGGATGATCTTGTCGATGCCTTGCAGGACGTGATAGGCGCGGTAGAAGCCACCGCTGGAGGCGCAAGCGCCCATGGCGATGCACCATTTGGGCTCGGCCATCTGCTCCCAGACCTTGAGAATGACGGGAGCCATCTTTTCGGTGATGGTGCCAGCCACGATCATCAAGTCCGCTTGGCGGGGAGAGAAGCGTACGGCCTCGGCGCCAAAGCGGGCGATGTCGTACTTTGGACCGACCACGGCCATATACTCGATGCCGCAACAGGCGGTGCCAAAAGGGTATGGCCAAAGCGAGTTCTTCCGCGCCCAAGCGAGGAACTGGTCAGCCTTGGTGGTGATGTAGCTTTCGTTCTGAACTGGATTCTTCATAACAGCCGTGAGCCTCCTGCGCGGCGTTTTGGAGCCCGGCACTCCTGGGTCTGGCTGACGAGGGACTCAAGGTCTTTGGTCAGTTCCCGCCTGTGGACCAGGTCGCCTAGTATAATGCCAGAAAGTGCCGAGCGAATCGCGGAGGAAATCAGCCCCCAGGCATCCTTTGAGCTGCAAACATGCTCGGAGACACAACCGACGCCACCTTCTAGGCACTGCACTGGCTGAAAGCCGTCCTCGACAGCAAGAAAGATCTCCCAGACGGAGACGGCATCAGCGGGTCTAAGCAACCTATAGCCGCCGCTGCGACCGCGCACGCTGCCGAGTAAACCGGCCTCGCGTAGGCGGCTAAGGATATGGTCCATGTAATCCAGTGGAATGCCCTGGCGCACGGCGATATCGCTGCGCTGCACGACGGCAGCTTCGTCGGCACTGGAGTGCTCGGTCAGATCCATCATGATCTTGAGAGCATATCGACTTTTCGAGGTGATGTTCATCACCAGGCTCCTTGACGGCGCATCATTGCACCGGAATCACATCGGTAATCGCTTCTTCGCCGAACTTCTCTTGGAGCATTTGCTGAACGCCGTTGACCAAGGTCATGGTCGACGACGGGCAGCCTGAGCAGCCGCCACCGAGGCGGATATGGGCCATGCCGGACTCATAGGCTTCTAGCCGGGCAAATCCGGAGTGCAGGGCTAGCATCTCCGACACCGGACCCTCCAAGTACACCGCAATGTCTTGCGCCTGACCACTGAACTGGCTGCTGGTCAGAGGTTCGCCGAAGCTACCCTGCTCATCTAAACCCAGCAGCCCACGCATCGCTTCTTCCGCCTCGTCCTTGGTCAGGCCGTGGGCGACCTTGCCAGAAGGGACATGGGTTGCCTGCCAACTACCATCGGCCTTGCTGCTGATCACCACTGATTGTAGATCGCTCATACAGCCACCACCTCCAAGTAAGGATTGAATTCCGTGCGTAGGATGCTCTCGATACCTTCCAAGGTACCGGTCATCGCGCTTGGGCAGCTGCCGCAGGCGCCCTGATAGCGCACCGTCAGGATGTTGCCGTCGAGTTCTAGGACCTCGAGGTCGCCGCCGTCCGCCTGCAGACCAGGACGGATGGTGCGATCAAGGATCTCTTCGATCTCCACCAAGTGTGGATCTAGGGGCGCGCCGTTGGACTTTGGCTTCGGCATCCGGTCGTCAAAGTCGGCATCATGGGTCGGCAAGGCCGAGCGGATCACATCCTCGACGCTGAGTGCTAAGACAGCCCAATCCGAAGCGCCATTTTGTGTCACCGTCAGGACGTTTTCAAATAGATGCACCTGGCTGACATTGGCCAGTCGTAACAGACGCGCAGCGAGTGGCACGTGCTCGCACTCGCGCGTCTCGGTGTAGGACACCTTGCCCGTGCGTTTGACGTCGCTGTTTAAGATAAACTTCCAGGCGTTGGGATTGGGCGTCCGCTGCGTCCGGATCTGGAGGTCTTTGGCGGGTTGGGATTCCATGCGACTTACTCCGTCGACACCGTCGGTTGGTTGGATAGAGCACCGCTGAGTGCATGCCAGGCTAAGGCCGCGCATTTGACGCGTGCCGGGTATTGCCAGATGCCAGAGAAGATCTTCAGCTTGCCGAGTTGGTTGGGCGCGGATTCAGGATTCAGCTCGCCTTTGAGCAAGCGTTGAAATTCGCCAAACATCGCTTGGGCGACCTCGACCTTGGCGCCTTTGAGCGCGACTGTCATCATTGAGGCCGAGGCCTTGCAGATCGCGCAGCCCGAGCCTTCAAAGGCAATTTGCTGGATGATGCCGTCTGCGGTGACTTCGAGGTAAACCCGGAGGTGATCGCCACACAGGGGGTTGAAGCCTTCGGCGGCGCGGTTGCCACCCTCGAGCTTGCCGAAGTTTCTCGGCCGCTTATTGTGCTCGAGAATCACCTGCTGATAGAGTTCCATCTGGCTGCTCATGCAAACAACCTCTGGGTCTTTTCGATCGCCACGACCAGGGCATCGATTTCGGCTTTGGTGTTGTAAAATGCCAGACTGGCTCTCGCCGTTGCCGGTAGGCCAAAGCGTTGCATCAGCGGCTGGGTGCAGTGGTGACCAGCGCGAATAGCGATGCCCTCTTGGTCGAGTAAGGTGCCGATGTCGTGCGGATGAATATCGTCTAAGGTAAAGCCCAGGATACTCGTCTTTTGCGCCGCCGTGCCGACCTGCTGCAGGCCTTTGATTTGGCGTAGACAGGACGTACCATAGTGCAGCAGCTCGGCCTCGGCCGTGGCAATGCGCTCCAGGCCCAAGGCGTTGACATAATCGATGGCGGCGCCGAGGCCAATGACCCCGGCAATATGCGGTGTCCCCGCTTCGAACTTCGCCGGTAGATCGGCATAGGTGGTTTTGGCAAAGCTGACCGAACGGATCATGTCGCCACCGCTGAGAAACGGCGGCATGGTGTCGAGCAGGGCGCGGCGGCCGTAGAGGACGCCAACGCCGGTTGGGCCAAATAATTTGTGCGCGGAGAAGGCCAGGAAATCAACGCCCAGAACCTGAACATCGAGCGCTTTGTGAGCCACGGCCTGGGCGCAGTCGAGCAGCACCGGAATATCCCGACTGTGCGCCATGGCGATGATTTGCTCGATAGGGTTGATGGTGCCCAGAGCATTGGACACGGCCACGATCGAGACCAATCGCGTGCGAGCATTGATCAGTTGCTCCAACTCGGGCAACAGGAGTTCGCCAGCATCGTTGATCGGAGCTACTCGCAGAATCGTTCCTTGGCGCTCGCACAGAAGTTGCCACGGCACGATATTGGAATGATGTTCCATCTCGGAGATGATGATCTCGTCGCCAGGCTTGAGACGCGAGCCAAAGCTGTGCGCCACGAGGTTGATCGCTCCGGTGGTGCCGCTGGTAAAGATGACCTCGGCGGCTTCCTTGGCGTTGAGAAAAGCGCGGACCTTTTCCCGCGACGCATCGAACTTGCGCGTCGCCTCTTCACTTAAAAAATGCACACCACGGTGCACATTGGCTGCACCCATGCGGTAATGCTCGGTCACCGCCTCAACGACGCTCGTCGGCTTTAAGGTGGTAGCGGCGCTGTCCATGTAGATCAGGGGCTTACCGCGAGCCATTTGATCGAGCACGGGAAAGTCGCGGCGAACCGCCTGAATGTCTAGCGGAGGACTCAAAGGAAATACCCCATCGTCAAGGGCCGAAGCGTTGCGTGGAGGCGCGGAGCATGCAGCATCACATCATCAGCGAAGGCTTGAACCAGCATGCGGCGCGCCTCGGTCGGTGGCAGCCCTCGGCTGGTCAGATAAAATAAATGGTCGTCGTTCAATTGCCCTACACTGGCGCCGTGTGAGCATTTGACGTCGTCGGCATCGATCTGCAATTCTGGCTTGGTATCGATCTCGGCGTCGCTGCTGAGCAGCAGATTGCGATTCATCTGGTAGGCCTGAGTCAACTGCGCGTCGCGGCGAACGCGGACGACGCCGTTAAACACCGCGCGCGAGACGCCGTCCAGGATGCCCTTATAAAGCTGGCGGCTTTTAGCATTGGGTACCTGATGATCGACTACCGTGTGATGATCAACGTGCTGACCCTCGCGGGTCAAATAGAGGCCATTTAAGATCACTTCGCTGCCTTGACCCGCTAGGCCGATGTCGATATCGATGCGGGCCAGTTTGGCGCCGGCGCTTAAGGATAGCGACGTCAGCTTGGCCGCGGCAGCTAGTTCTGCCCGCACGCGGCCGATATGCAGTGCCTGCGGCGCTTCGAGTTGGCAGCGCTGGTGATCAAGCTGCGCGCCAGCCGCAAGTTCGATATCCGTCACCGTGTTGGTAAAGGACGTGGTGCCTTCGTCGCTAGAGACGAAGGTCTCCACCACTTCGCCTTTGGCCTCGGAACCGAGTACCAGCATGTGGCGAGGTAAGGTCACCAAGCGGTCTTTGCCGCTGCCGATATGGATGATATGGATGCGGCGTTCGCAGGTGACGCGAGGACCCCACTCGATGAACAGGCCGCTGCCGAGGAAGGCTTCGTTAAGCTGTGAGAAGGGCTGCTGCGCCGTCGCATATCGCTTCAAGAGGCGCAGTGCCGCCGGCACATTGACGCTCAGCGCATCGGCAAGTGGAGCGATTAAAAGCCCTGTCGGCAAGTCGCCAAGTTGTTCCAACGGGGTGACTAATCGACCATTGACCAGTACCAGGGTGATGTCGCCTGCTTGGACGTGGGGCGCCAAAACCTCGGCAGAGACGACGTCTTGGGGTGCGAGTGAAAACGCACCCTCGGTGAGGCTGCGCAGGCTGGTGTAGCGCCAATCTTCGTGCTTGCGGGTCGGTAAACCGATCTGCACGAAATCGGCAAAGGCCAGCTCGCGGTGCTCTCTGAGCCAAGCCGCATCGCCAGCCCGGTCGCGGCTAAAACCGGCGAAGGCGGAGGCAAACGAGACAGCGGCCTGAGATGCTGGAGAGACTTGATTCACCGGGATCTCCTTAGTTGAGCAACCAGTCGTAGCCGCGTTCTTCAATCTCAAGCGCGAGGCTCTTGTCGCCGCTTTTGATGATCTGGCCGTTGGCCAGGATGTGGACGAAGTCCGGGACGATATAGCTCAAGATGCGTTGATAGTGGGTAATCAAGACCACCGCGTTGCTATCGCTGCGCAGCTTATTGACCCCTTCCGAGACCAGGCGCAGCGAGTCGACGTCGAGGCCGGAGTCGGTTTCGTCGAGGATCGCTAGACGCGGTGCAAGCACGGCCATTTGCAGGATCTCGTTGCGCTTCTTCTCGCCGCCGGAGAAGTCGACGTTGAGCTGGCGGTCCATGAACTTAGCGTCCATACCGAGAAACTGGATCTTCTCACGCAAGTAACTGTCGAAATCAAGCGGGTCCATCTCCTCAACACCTTGGTCGCGGCAGATGGCATTGAATGCGGCCCGAAGGAACTCGGCGTTGTTGACGCCCGGAACCTCGACTGGGTACTGGTAGGCCAGGAAGATTCCGGCGCGGGCGCGTTCGTCTGGAGCCAAGTCGAGCAGGTTCTTTGGCTTGAAGTTGATGTCGTAGTGGATCGTCCCGCTGGCGACGGCGTAGTCTGGGTGGCCGGCGAGGACCTTAGATAGCGTGCTCTTGCCCGAGCCATTGGGGCCCATGATGGCGTGAACTTCGCCTTCATTGACCTTGAGGTTAAGGCCCTTCAGGATCTCTTTCGCGCCGACTGTCACATGCAGGTTGCTGATATCAAGCATCGCTTATCCCACGCTCCCTTCGAGCTTCATCTCAAGTAGCCTTACTGCCTCGACGGAAAACTCCAGCGGCAGTTCCTTAAATACCTCTTTACAGAATCCATTGAGCAGCAGGCTAATCGCCCCCTCGTCGTCGAGCCCGCGTGACTTCAGATAAAAGATCTGCTCAGCGCTAATCTTAGACGTGGTCGCCTCATGCTCGACTTTGGCGGTCTTATTCTTGATTTCGATATAAGGGTAGGTGTTGGCGCTGGACTTATTGCCGACCAGCATCGAGTCGCATTGTGAGAAATTGCGCGCGTTCTCGGCGCTCGGCAAGATGCGGACTTGGCCCCGGTAGCTATTCACGGACTCATCAGCACTGATGCCTTTGGAGATGATCTTACTGGTCGTGTTCTTGCCGATATGGATCATCTTGGTGCCGGTGTCGGCCTGCATCTTGTTGTTGGTCAAAGCGACCGAGTAAAATTCACCGACCGAGGAGTCGCCTTGCAGGATGACGCTTGGATACTTCCAGGTGATCGCTGAACCGGTCTCGACCTGGGTCCACGAAATCTTTGAACGGTAGCCGGAGCACAGACCGCGCTTGGTGACAAAATTGTAGATGCCGCCTTTACCCTCGCGGTCGCCTGCGTACCAGTTTTGTACGGTCGAATATTTGATCTCGGCGTTGTCCAAGGCGACTAGTTCGACCACCGCTGCGTGTAGTTGGTTCTCGTCGCGCATGGGAGCGGTGCAGCCTTCGAGGTAGCTGACGTGGCTGCCCTCCTCGGCAATGATCAAGGTGCGCTCAAATTGGCCTGTTTCGGCAGCGTTGATCCGAAAGTAGGTCGATAGCTCCAGCGGGCAGCGCACGCCTTTGGGGATGTAAACAAAAGAACCGTCGCTGAATACGGCTGAGTTGAGGGCGGCGTAGAAGTTGTCTTTATACGGGACGACGCTGCCAAGCCACTTTTTGACCAACTCAGGATGTTCGCGCAAAGCCTCAGAAAAGGAGCAAAAGATGACGCCAACCTTGCCCAGCTCGGCCTTGTGCGTCGTCGCCACCGACACCGAGTCAAAGACCGCGTCGACGGCGACCCCGGTCAAGCGCTTTTGCTCCGATAGCGGAATACCGAGGCGGTTGAAGGTGGCGATGATCTCGGCATCGACGTCCTCTAAGCTCTTTGGTCCGTCGCCCTTTTTCTTTGGTGCGGAGTAGTAGCGCAGGTCCTGAAAGTCGATGGGCGGGTAGGCCACATGCGCCCATTTGGGTTCGACCATCTTGAGCCAATGGCGGTAGGCCTTTAGGCGAAAGTCCAGGACGAAGTCGGGCTCCTCTTTGATCGCCGACAGCCGACGGATCACGTCTTCGTTTAAGCCCTTTGGGAAGGACTCGGACTCGACGTCGGTCACGAACCCGTACTTGTACTCGCGGTTCGAGAAGGGGCTTTTCACCGCATCTGCGGCCATAACCGTCTCCAATGCCATTGCTTAAAATCCGTGCGCTATGTTAAGACCCTGGGTCGCCAAGCGACATGTCCACCGTATTCTTTTCACCGGCGGAATGTCTACCAATTTGGTCGACATTTATCCAGTCCAATGTCGCGACGTACATTTCGTCATAAATCTGGGTGGTTAGGGCTGGTTGCCGGGGCGCTTGCAGAGCTGCGGGAGATTCCATCAAAGTTTTTGCCTAGCTTGGGCATTTTCTCGGTGAAAGATAAGCGGGCTACCGCTATAACGATCTGCCTCGGAGCGATCGAGTCTGGGACTGGTTGATGGAGAAGTGGCCGAGTGGCTGAAGGTACCGCACTCGAAATGCGGCGAGGGGGAAACTCCTCCGTGAGTTCGAATCTCACCTTCTCCGCCAGACTCAGAAGTGAAGAACGTCGTCCGCGTCGTCCGCGTCGTCCGCGTCGTCGGGGAATGCCTTGGCCTCGTATGCGAGCCAGCCGCGCCGACTTGAAAATCATCAGGCTGGCTTGACGCTTGGCTCTACTTTAGGTGTCGTACTTGCAACCCGAGCAATGACTTCGACTAGCAAGGCGGGCTCAACCGGTTTGCTGATATAGTCGATGCAGCCCGCAGCTAGGCACTTCTCGCGTTCGCCACGCATCGAGTGCGCGGTGAGCGCGATCACTGGTGTTCGGCAGCCACTGGCGCGTAGTTGCTTGGTGGCTTCATAGCCGTCCAGGAGTGGCATCTGGATATCCATCAGTACGACGTCAAAGGTGCCGGTTTTGGCCGCGTCCACCGCCTGCACTCCATTGTCCACGATCTCGACCGTTGCGCCGCTGTTTTTGATGAAATGAGCGATCAGAAGTTGGTTGTCTGGTACGTCTTCGGCTAGAAGCACGTGAAGCCCCGCCAGGCGCTTGTTGCCGATGAACCAATCGGTCACAACGGCGCCTTTTTGCTTGAGGTCGGCGTCCGTTTGGTGCGTTAGCATGCGAACGCCTGCGAGGGGGCCTGGATCAATGCTGATAGTGAAGGTGCTGCCTTTGCCGATCTGGCTCGCCGTGAGCTGCACATCGCCACCGAGGGCTTCAGCTAAATGGCGGGCC
>CAIYRB010000182.1 GCA_903928445.1 uncultured Pseudomonadota bacterium
ACCGAGCTGTAAGGCCTCAGCCATGCACGCACTAGAGGCCTCTGCCGCAGCAGCTCGAGCCACGACCACGACGTCGCCGTCTTTGAGCGCGTCAAGCGTGAGCAGCTCCGGGCGTAGATGCCGGTAAGCCTCCCGCAGCTGCCGTTTGACCCGGTTACGCACGACCGCATTGCCGACCTTGCGCGACGCGACGACACCCAGGCGGCTACCGCTGCCTTCAGGCTGCGCATCAAGGCGCGGCTTGAGAAAGACGACCATCAGCGGACCGACAGCCTTCAAGCCTTGATCGAGCGTGCAGCGGATATCCCGATTGCTGCGCAATCGGACGGATTTAGGAAAGGCGTGCACGGAAGCTCGGTTTTTATTTGGTATAAGCGGCGCAAGCAATCCGCTTACGGCCTTTGGCCCGGCGGAGTTTCAGCACGTTGCGACCGCCTGGAGTCGCCATGCGAGCGCGGAAGCCATGGGTGCGGAGGCGTTTTTTGTTGCTTGGCTGAAATGTACGTTTCATCGAAAAATCCCTTTGTACCGGTAGACGAGAGCCGGAGCACCATAACAAAGGGGGCTGGGGAATGCAACGCCAGCTTGGGCAAAGGCAGCTAATTTTCCAGGAGATTATTAATGATATTTTTAAAATAATTTACAATTTTAATAAAATATCATATAAATGCCTGTCGTCAACTTCCCGCCCGGTGGTCGCATGCTTGCTAAAAACCCTGCCCGACGGATCTTGACCTTGATGGCTGGCCTACTTCTAGGCGCCACGTCAGCCACCGCTAAGGCGAGTCTGCGCCTGCTGCCCGTGACCTTGCATGGTTACGCTCGGGGTGAGATTCAGGTGCACGTCGCGTTGCCCTGCGGCGCTCGTTATTTCGGTCTGGTGGTTGCCACGCAAAAAGACGTGATCAAAGTGGCTGCAGCAGTGCTGCAGGACCCGGTCTCCTGCACGACCATGGCAGAAACGGTGGCCGTGCGCGTCGATTATCTAGCGACCACGGCGTACCGTACGGTGGCCCCGCTGGGGGTGCACGAGGGACAGCGGTTGCGCTTAGCGCCCTTTGAGCAGCTGCAGCGATCCGCCGAGGGTGGAGTGGCTGCGGTCTATGCTCCTCGCTGTGGCCAAAAGCTCGGCGTGCTGGTGCACCGGGTCGGCGCGACCAGGATTGAGTTAGGCATGGCGGAGGGAGTGGTAGAGCACCAAGCTGCTGTGACGTGCTCGTCGACGCCAAAGCTCTATGCCCTGCCGGCGCTGGCCGTGACTGAGCGCACCGAGATCGCGCCGCTGCGCGACATCGAGCCGGCGTCCAAGCGCAGCTTCTCGCTGCGGCTTGCGACCATCGACCCGACGCAAACAACGCAAATCGCTCCAGCAGGACTATCCATCGCCTACCAGCGCCGCTGCAATGAAGCGCCCATCGGCATCGTGCTTGGTCCCCTAAGAAGCGACGCTGATCACAGTGGCCTGGTGCAGCTAGGCGTGTTGGTTGCAAGCTACCCGAGTTTGCACTGTGCTGAGGCGAGCGCAGACTCGACCTGGCAGACCATCCAGGAACCAGCGCTACAGTTGCCGCTTGGTACAAAGGTCACGGCGCTTGGGAGCTCTGACGCAGCAACAGGGGCCGAGCAAAGCCTAAATCTGCGCGTTCCGAGCAGACTGCGACTGCAAGGCCGAGGCCGCTCTTTGCAGCTGCTCCAGGTCAACTACTTCACCGACTGCGCATCGACCTACGCGGTGTATGGTCGCGACCGTCAGGGGGTGCTTGCCGTGGGCGTGCTGGCCGCGACGGTGGAATCTGCGGCAGTGCAGCCCGAGGGCGGTTCTCGATGCAAAAAGCCGCTGAGCGAGGTATCGTTGCAGCAACCTTTTGTCGTCCCAAGCGTGCAAGCCGGTGAGCTCTATCCGATGCGGATGAAGGGCATGTAGCACCAGCCGGGCCACCCTCGCATGCAGGAAGAGGTGCTCGTGATGCTCAGCCGACTAGAGATTGATGCGGGGGCGCTGCGCCACAATTACCGCTTGTTCTGTGGCATCGCCGGGGCGCAGCGAGTCTGCGCCGTGCTCAAGGCGAACGCCTACGGTCATGGTTTGGCCGCGAGCTACCAGGCCTTGGCATCCGAGCAGCTGCACTGGCTTGGCGTCAACTACGTCGATGAAGCAAGACAGCTGCGCGATCTTGGCTACGGCGGGCGCTTGCTCGTCGTTGGGCCGGCGGTCGAGCGCGAGGTGGCTCGGGCGGCTCAGCTAAAAGCGGAGCTGGTGATCGGTAACTTCGTGGTGCTGCAGGCTTGGCTGGCGCTAGGTCAGCGTGGACCAGTGCATATTAAATTCGACACCGGCATGTCACGGCAGGGGTTCTTACCCCGCGAAGCACCTGCGGTCGTTGCGCTACTGCGCCAGCATCAAGCCGCCGTCACCGGTGTCTGCACGCACTTCGCCAACGTCGAAGACGTCACCGACCAGACCTACAGCCTGCATCAGCTCAGCTTGTTTGAGCAGGCAGCGAAGGCTTTCACTGATGCCGGGATGGCCCCCATGCTCCATGCGGCGTCGAGTGCATCGGCGTTGATCATGGACGCAAGCCGCTTTGATATGGTGCGCATCGGCATGTCGCTGTACGGTGTTTGGCCCTCGCCCCTGACGCGCGTGTCTTATCTGCAGCTTCATGCCGGAGTGCTTGACCTGCAGCCAGTGCTGAGCTGGCGCACCGAAGTCACAACGGTCAAGCCTGTGATCAGCGGCGAATACATCGGCTACGGTTGTACCTACCGCGCCATCCGCGATATGCGCATCGCCGTCCTACCGGTCGGGTATTATGAGGGCTTTCCGCGTATTGCCGGCGAGGCAGCGAGTTTTGTATTGATCCGTGGCGAGCGCTGCCCCGTGGTGGGGCGGATCTGTATGAATATGATGATGGTCGATACCACTCACCTAGCTGCCGTTGAGGTGGGGGACCAGGTGACGTTGATCGGTAAGGATGGTAAGGACGTGATCGCGGCGCATGACTTGGCGGGGTGGGCTAGGTCCATTCCCTACGAGCTTTTGTCGCGGCTGCATCAGGATATGCCCAGGACGCTCGTCTAAACGAGCGCTAGTTAAGGAGACGTCGATGGACGTATTGGCCCATTACCATATGTTTGATTACCGTGCGCGCTGCGCCGTGGCAGTCACCACCGAGATCGTCCGGGCCTTACAGCAGCGCCATGGTCTCGATCCTCTGACCACCATCGCTCTGGGGCGGGCGGTTAGCTGCGCGGCCCTTTTGGCCTCGTCGTTGAAGAACGGCAAGGAATATGTGCACCTGTCATTTGCCGGTGATGGTCCACTGGCCAAGGTGGTTGCCGAGTGCAATGGTGATGGTCATTGTCGCGGCTATACCGTCCCGGTGCAGTTGCTCTCGGTGCTCAATCTCGACGAGGGTGATGTCTTGCCCGAAAGCGTTGGGGCGGCGATGGGCGCATCGGGCTTTGTCACGGTGACCCGCGGCTTAGCTGGCGAGAGTCAAAGCACGTACAACGCGGTATGTGACTTTGCGAATGGTGAAATCGCTGCGGACTTTGCGCGCTATCTGACCGAGTCCGAGCAGATACCTTCGGCCATTGCTGCTGGCGTTAAGCTTGCGAGTGACGGCTCGGTGCTGGCTTCTGGTGGGATGCTGGTGCAAAAGCTGGGCGGGACGGTGCTTGAAGAGCAAGAGCTGATCGATGTTGAGCAGCGGATGGCACTTGAGCTGAACTTGTCTGACCGACTTGTGGCGGGAGAGACGACTGAGGATTTGGTGCGGCTTATTCAGGGTGCAGGCGGTGGCTACGGGTTGCTGATGCAGCGGCCGCTGATCTTTCGTTGCACCTGCTCGCGGGAGAAGATGATGCAGGCGCTGGTTGCTTTTAGCGAGGAGCAGCTCAAGGAGATCCGTGACGAGACGGGTAAACTTGAGGTGCGGTGTCAGTATTGTGCGGAGGCGAGGCAGTTTCGGTTGGAGGAGCTGCTTAGGCACTAGGATCTATCGCAGGCGATACCTTCTTGAACCAGCGTTTGGTAGGGTGCATTGAAGGTGGTTTCGTACAGCCTCAATGACCCGGTGGGGTTGCGCCGCATTTTGGTGCCGACTTTACCGTTCGGGAAGATATTGCTTTGACCGTTGACCGGAGTTGAGTTACTTTCCTGAGCGGGAAAATTCCACGATGGAGTTCACAATGGCTGAAGATAGTTTCCCGTACGGGAAAATTAGGACTGCGGGTGAACTTGGCCGCCTTATTCGTAAAAAGCGTCTTGAAGACGGCCTGTTACAGGATACGGTCGCGGGATTGGCCCAGGTTGGCGTGCGTTTCTTGTCAGAGCTCGAGAATGGCAAGGAGACTGCGGCACTGGGCAAATCCCTCCAGGTCCTGAGCCGTCTCGGTCTCGAAGTCAGGATTGTGCCGCGAGGTGCGCCGTGACAGGCACTGACTTGGTCGTGATGTGCAACCGCAGGACGGTGGGCACCATCTCGTCGGTTGGGGAGAGATTGAGTTTCATTTACGAGCCTACTTGGCTTGCCGATGCCGAAGCGTTTGCGATTTCCTTGTCCTTACCGCTGGCGTCACGCCGCTACGAGCCGGACGAGGCACATTCGTTCTTCGCTAACCTTTTGCCTGAAGGGCAGGTACGCATCGCCATAGCCCAGCGATTGAAGCTCACCGAGGCCAACGACCACGCGATGCTGCGTGCGCTCGGTGGTGACTGCGCCGGAGCTCTGAGTATCTTGCCTAGGTCCAACGGTGAGTCTGCGTCGACTCCAATCAGCGACGATTATCGACCTTTGCCGCTTGCATTGATCGGCCGCGTGCCGGACGCCAATTCCATTTATGCCGAGGTGGTCGGTGAGGGCCAAACTCGCTTGTCCCTTGCAGGAGCGCAGGACAAATTGCCTGTGTATGTCGACCACCAGGGTGCGCTTTTCGTGCCCATGGGCGAAGCGGCTAGCAACGCGATTTTAAAGTTTCCTTCAGCGCGATTCAAATCGTTGCCTGAGAACGAGGTTCTGATGAGTCGACTTGCAGCTAAACTTGGGTTACCGAGCTGCGCGCTGACCTTGGTCCATGGCGGTGGTCGCCATCGATGCGCTTTGATAAAGCGCTATGACCGCTTTGAGGCCGAGGATGGGCGAACGATGCGGCTTCATCAGGAAGATTTTTGCCAAGCTCTCAAGGTATCACCGGCAAAAAAATACGAACAAGATGGTGGTCCAAGGTTTGCCGAAGTGTTTGCCATCGTGCAGAACCACAGCACTCGTGCCGCCCGTGATGCTTTGGCGTTGCTGCGTTGGACCTTATTCAATATCCTGGCCGGCAATGCTGACGGCCACGCCAAGAATCTTTCGCTCTTGCTTTGTCCCGGCAGTGGGATTGAGCTGGCGCCTTTCTACGATCTGGTGTGCACTCGGGCTTACGAGCCCCGCATCAGTCGTATGGGCGCGATGCGTATTGGTAGCAGTTTTGATCCAGGCCAAATTGATGCCCAGGATTGGCGAGATTTTGCTCAGTCCATTGGCATGAGCGAGCGGCTGGTCATCAGTGAGCTCAGGACGCTGGCCAATGCGATCAGCAGTGCTTTTGCGCAGGTGGAAGCCGAGTTTACCATGGAATATGGCAAGACTCCGGTGGCGGCGATCATCGGCAGGGTGATCAAAGATCAGGTGCGACGGACGCTGGCGCTGCTAGCCTGATGGGCGCCAAGTGCATGGCGATGATTCACGCAGGCACAGCGTCGTGAGTTTCAGCATTAGTTTCATGTATCTAGCGTCATGACCCTAACCGCCATGGTCTAGCCGGCACCGAAGAGTCGAGTCAGGGCCTTACGCCATGGCATCGCGCGCGTTTGGCCAAATTGCTGCTCCAGATCATCAGTCGATAGCAGCCATTTCTCAGCCTTCGGGTCAGTATCGCGCCCCAGTGTTTCTAGCGAACTGGCGTCGGCTGCGGTGACGCGCTGCTTCGATTTGATTTCCATATAGAGAGCTATGCTGAAGCTCGTCGCGACGGACCCGAAAAAGCTCACCATGGAGCTCGATCCGAACTGGGATATTAGGAAAGAAAACCTGCTGCTCCGGGCTTAGAGACGGGGTTTACCCCCTAGGGGCGGTGTACCACGCGGGGACATCACGCCCTTAAAACGCCACCGTCACCTTGAGTCCAGGCGCACGCCCTACACCCGCCCCACGTTCTGCGACCAGCAACACCGGCTTAACCTCATACGACACCCTCCCGAGTGTCTTCGACGTTGTCACCCCATTGTAAACGTTGATCGCGCGGTAAAAATGCTCCGTGGCAATCCCTTCAAAGTAAACACCCCCCGACACCGCGCCGATGAGGCCGCCATAGTAAACCGTATTGGACAGGCCCTTTGGTAAATGCCACCAGCCATAGTCGGCAATAAGAAACGAGACCGATCCGGCCAACCCACACCAAAGGACGAGTTGTCCAGTATTGTGATTGGACAGGTACTGATGAAATTCATCGGCTGCTTGCGGATTGCTATCAAAGGCCGAGGCCGCCGTGCTAAAGGTGCTACCCCAGCGTTCTCGAACATAGGGCTTTTGATCGACATGAAGGGACATGCCGTCGTCGGGATCGAAGTCAAGATACGCCTTAGGCGCCTCTGCTAGGGCCTGGTGGCCAAAGGGGCAGGAGAGCAAACATAGGCCGTATGCTAGGAGACGTGACCGAAGCATAAATAAACTCCTGAAGTATTCTTCCTGCCGTAAGTGTACTGGTCAAACCGATGCCGCAATGTTGCATCATCCATCAATCGCTTCGAGAAATCGATGCGGATTGAGGTGCACGATCCCGGCTTGCGGGGTCAGCACCGGGTCCATCGACACGACCATCTTCTCACCTTTGTGATGACCGATTTTGTCGAAGTTGCTGAACTCGCGTTCAAAGGTGGTGCTTAGCCGGTCGCCGACCTGCCAGGCCACCTGCACATAGAGGACGCGGCCATCACGTTTGGCAAGAAAATCGATTTCAAATTGCTTGCCCTTGGCTTGGCCAGAATAGGTCCATACGTCGTAGCCAGCAGCGGCTAGACCATTGAAGATTGCATTTTCGAGCAGGAGCCCCTTGTCCAATTTGTGGCTTAGGGTAAAGGCGTGATCGCCAAGGTAGACTTTTCGTTCGCCGCGGTGCAGTTCGTCCTTGGCGCGTTCTGAATAAATCGGCGCGAATTTGGCCCAATAGATATGCTCGATCCATTGCAGGTGCTCAGTCACCTTGGCGTGATCGTTTGATCCTAACTGACGCAATACCGATTTGACGGAAAGTTTGCAGCTAAAGGTGCGCCGCATGAAATTGATTAGCTTGTCGGTGAGTTCTGGATCAGCGCCGTAGCGGTCAATGAGGTCCTTTTTGACGGTTGAATCGATGATATTTCGAATCAAATTGCCGCGTGCGAGGGCGGTAGGCGCCATCACGATCTCGGGCATCCCGCCGGTTAAAAGATAGTCGCTGAATGCTTCCAGCGTGCGAGCACAACTTCTTGCCAGGCAAAACTCGGCAAAACTGAACCCCCGGACGATGAGCGAGTAGTAGCGCCCACGCAGTTCGGTCGGCATGTCTCCCAGCAGTAGTTGGGAGTTGGAGCCACTGACGATGATCTTGTACCTCTTGCGTGCGTCTTCCTTGAGGCTGGCGATGATCTTCTGCCAGCCTTTCACCTCGGTGATTTCGTCAACGACGATATACTTAAAGCCCGTTGCTATGGGCGCTGATATCTCCTTGTCCCAGCTTGCGACCGCGGCCTTAAATTCCTTGGGCTCCTTCAATGGCTCGAAATCGTCGATAAACATGTTCATATAAAGAATATTGCGGTGGTCAACACCTTGCTCGCGGAGCGCGGCTATGAATTGCTGGAGCACGACGCTTTTGCCTGTGCGTCGTTGTCCGGCGACGATAATGATCGAGTCGGTGTGACAGTAGGCATCAAGGGTCGCCAAGTACGAGGACCTGGGGATGCCAGCCGGAACAACGAGCTGGCCCGTCCAGTTGTTGTAGGGGTCGAGAAAGTCCAGATGATTCGTCATATAGGTCGCTTATGGCGATGATTTTATCAACTTAGTGTAGTCGATTATGACGTAAAGTGTGCCATTTGTCAATATCATGCGGCGATGGAATACATAAAGTTGACGAATTGTCAGCTTGATGTATTCGCCGTTAGCGAACCAGAAAGCCGGGTGAACTGTTGATTATTCGTCCTCACTCCACAACCTAGCCGCTCCCCGCACCGTGCTACCCTCGCCAAACTTCGCCCGGGTCAAACGCGTCTCCACCTGCCGCCCAAAGATATACTGCTGCCACAGCTCTGGCACCTTGGTGTAGATGCGGTCGAGGTGCGAGAGCTCGCCCCCTAGGACGATGCAATCTGGGTCGAGGACATTGATGACGCTGGCAAGGGCCCGAGCTAAGCGGTCTTCGAGGCGTTCCAAAGCCGCTAGGGCTTCAGCTTCGCCGGCCGCAGCAGCCTTGGCGATTTGTTTAGGGCTTGCCGAGCGACTAGTCGCGAGTAGGTAGTCGTGCTTTAGTCCAGGCGCCGAGACATAGGTCTCGATACAGCCGTAACGGCCACAGTAGCAGGCCAGCTCTGGGAGGTCGGAGGGCTTTGCATTTGGTAGGTGGTTATGCCCCCATTCTCCAGCTAAGCCGTTGCGACCAGCAACGAGGCTGCCGTTGACGACCAGACCACCGCCGCAGCCGTGATCGAGGATGGCGCCAAAGACCACTGCGGCCCCGGTGGCGGCGCCGTCGGTGGCCTCGGACAGGGTGAAGCAGTTGGCGTCATTGGCCAGTCGCACGGGTCTTTGCAGGCGCGCCGCGAGGTCCTGGCGCAAGGGGCGACCGGCGAGTGCGGTGATGTTGGAGTTCTTGATTAAGCCAGTCGCGGCTACTTGCGTGCCGGGGATAGCAAAGCCGACGCTTTTGGGTGGGCCGACTTCATTCGTAACGCTTTGTACCAGCGCAACGAGTTTGTTAAGCAGCTCGTCGTAGCTGCCGTGTAGGGCTTCGACATGGCGCTGCAACACTGGCACCCCGTTGTTTAGGACCAGAAGCTCTACGCCAGAACCACTTATACTGATGCCAAATCGCATAATTTAACCCTTCCGCCTCGCCTTGGCTTTAACCGGTAGCCGCTCGGTTGCTGCCGCGCTTTTAAGCAAGGACTCATCGACCATCGCTAGATTTTTATAGACCTTGCCATATTCCGCTTTGAGATAGGCAAAGCGGCTCGGTAGTTGGCGGCCACGCTTTTGCACCCAGTAAATCTGATCGATCACTGGCATTGGTAGCGGCTCGATACGGATCTTGGCGCGGCCGGCAAAGGATAAGCAGGCGGATTCCGGCAGTGCGGTGAAGCCTAGCCCCATGGCGACGGGCTCAAGGATGCTGCTGACGATTTGGTTGGAGAAGCCGCGGATTTGGAAGTCCTCCATGGTCACATAGTCGCTGGGAAAGTTTTTTGCCAAGATCCGGCTGGCATGGTGAAAGCCGTCGGGGTGATTGATAAAGCCGAGTTCTTTGAGTTGCGCCCAGGTGGTCGCCTTGGTGCCTTTGGGGAGGGCGAGGCATAGGCGTTCTTCGGCGAAGGCCTCCGCATGGACGTTGGCTTCATCTACCGCTTGGCTCATAAAGCCGACGTCGATTCGCTCCTCCAGGACGTCTTTGAGGACGGTTGCGTTTGGCGCATAGGCGAAGTGGATGCTGAGACCCGGGTGCTGCTTATTGATGCGAAGAAGGAAGGTGTACATCTTGATGCCAAAGCTGCCGGGGCTGGAGAAGCGACATAATCCGCGCTCGGGCTCGTCGGCGGCGAGCGAGGTGCGAAAGCGGTCGTGCTCGGCAAAGAGGCTTCTGGTGTAGTCGGCGAGGCGGCGACCGGCATCGGTGAGCTCGAAGTGGCGGCCTTCGCGCGACACCAGCGGAGTCCGATAGTAGTCTTCGAGTGCCTTGAGATGCTGTGACACGCCGGGTTGCGACATCGCCAGCGCCTCGGCGGCGCGCGTGAAGCTGCGCTCTTCCGCCAAGATACTAAAGGTGCGTAAAAAAACCGGGTTGATCATAGGCGACAATCTTGTGCGGTGAACCCTTGAACCATGGTGCTATGGAAGTCGGGCCATGGTTTGTTGCTAGACACTGATCCTAGTGTGCCAGCATGTCTTTTGGATTTGCAGCGATGCCGTTGTTGCATTGGCGATCTGCCGTGTCAACCGCTGAGCTTTTCACCCGGTCGCTAGCGTCGACATGAAAGCTGACGGTGCACTCGACGACGTCTTGCTCAAAGCGACCTGTGCCTCCGCGCAGACCGCTTTCGACCACGCGCATCCGGGAATCTTGGACCTTATAGACATAGGTCTTCGAGCCAGAAGGTCCTGGGTCGATGGCGCTTGGCGTGCCCCAGACGGCGACCAAGTGGTCGGACTTTTCGCCGTTCCAGGTCGACATTTTTTCTTCGGCTGAGGGTGTCGTGACGCAGCTAGACAGCGACCAAAACACCAGACCAAACAACAGATTTTTCATGGAGCACTCCCTTGTGGCAACTGTTTCCGGCCGGGCTAGCGTGAGCTCGCTTGGCCTGAAGGGTTATCGCCAGGTGCGTGGGAAACTTTAGGAAAAATCGCCATCGCTTAAGACATGCTCAAGCTATTCAATGGGTTGTGCCGTCGGGGGCCTCGGCGAGGTGGTGACGTCAGCGAAAGCCCAGGCCAAGGAAGACACATCCGACCACGCCCAGGACTAAAGCGAGGTACCAAAACGGCCGCCTACGGCTCAACGCCGCAATGGCACTGATGGCAATGGCGACTTGAAACAAGGTGACGGCGCGGGCGAAGACCATGTGATGCTGCAGATGTGCCTCGGATGCTTCCTCGCGTTCTGTAGCTTCTTTGGCGATCTCTTCTTGCTGTTCTTTGTAGCGCTGGTGTTGGTCAGAGGCCTCTTGCGGAGCTGGTTTGCCCAGGCTGGTGAGCAGCTCGATCTTTGCGGCAGTGACTGCAGCCTTGATGCCTTTAGCTTGATAGTAGGCCCATTTGTCTGACGATTTAATTTGTTCGATCATCGCCTCGTTGGCGTGATGCCCCGAAAGCATCGAGGCGACGGCGGCGAGGACCGCGAGAAAGGCGGTCGTGACGGCGACTCGGGAGGTAAAGCTCGAGCCGGCATGCATGGCGTGCTCGGTGACGGTGTCCTTGAGCGACTCGGTGGGATCTTCGAACTCTTCCATGGCGGGGGTCTCCTCAGGATGGGGCGGCGGCTGTTTTGCTATAGAGACCGAAGCGGGTCCCATCGGGATCTTCGCACAGATAGACGAAACCGTAACCGGCGACGGCAGTCGGTCCAGAGCTTTTTTTGCCGCCGTAGGCTTCGATCTTGAGCAGTAGAGATACCGGATCATCGACGGCAAAGTAGAGGAGCAAGGAGCCAGGAGGTCCCGCCTCGGCCTTGCCGGGGACTAGGCTGATGCCGAAGGGGCAGTCGGCTGGTACCTGCAGCACCCGGTACTCATGCAAGTCCGCCGGTACTCGTGGCCAGCCGAAAGCCTGCGCATAGAAGGCTTCAGCACGGTCTAGGTTAGACACCTGGATTTCGATCTGGCACAGCTGCCGGGGATCGATGCTCGCAAGCCGTGTGCGGTTCAACGCCGCACTTCAAGGCGGCCTTGGTCGTCGATATATAGGCCGTTCAAAATCTGTCGGTTGGGGAACCTTTCGGGTTGTTTGAGCGGCCAGCGATGCTTGAGGAAGGCCTCGATGACCGATCGGCGGATGCGGGTGT
Source organism: uncultured Pseudomonadota bacterium (assembly GCA_903928445.1). Classification (GTDB taxonomy): domain Bacteria; phylum Bdellovibrionota_B; class Oligoflexia; order Oligoflexales; family CAIYRB01; genus CAIYRB01. The sequence goes on from CAIYRB010000182.1 coordinate 11,800, forward strand.
GGTCCTGGCTCTCATCGCCCAAGAAGGCCTCGAGATAACCTGGGACGCGGGAGTCATCCTGCTCGATCAAGACTTCGGCACAGGCAAAGCGCACCCGCTCATCTGGGTCGACGAGGAAATGGGCTAGCTTCTCGCTGAAGTCAGGCAGCTGATAGTCGATCATGTAGCAGAGGATGTCGTAGTTTTTATCGACCTTGGCCTGATCAAAGCGCACGTCGGAAAAGTCGAGCGCGCTTTTTAGAATGGCTATGACCTGGTCCTCGTCGCCCAGGGCTTTAAGGACTTTGATCGGCCAAGCGATCCGGCTGGTGCTGAGCAAATGCTCGCGCACGCAGACCAGGGCGTCCGGGCCGTAGCCGATCACGGCGGCCATCGCCGCCTCTTTTTCGCGGGTGTCGTTGATGCCATGCTCCAGGCTAAACTCGAAGCGCTGCAACAGGGCTGGCACGGCGGTGGCCGCGTCGCCAAGGTCTTTGAAGTACTCGATAGCACCCTGGCGGTCTTCTTTGATGGCCTTTGGATTCTTGATGGTCGCCAGTGCCTTGGCGATCTTTTTGTCGTCGCGCTGCTGCCGGAAATCTTTAAACTTACTAAATAAACCCACGCTTTATCCCTCATCCTTCGTCGCAGAAGCCCGCTTCACTCTAGTCGCATCGATAGGACCTGCAAAGGATTTTCTCGGAGGTCTGGCGCGGACTCGCTGCAAGGACCTAGATGTGTTAGTACTTGAGGTTGAGCAACAAGATCGAGGGGCGTTTTGAGCAGTGTACGAACACATGCGGCTGCCGGTAGTGTGGCCGGTTTAGTCCTGGCGGCGGGAAAAGGCACGCGGATGCGAAGCGCCTTGCCCAAGGTGCTGCATGAAGTCGCAGGTCGGCCGATGCTGGAATGGACCCTGCACTGTCTAGGCGACGCCGGTATCGACAGGATTTGCCTGGTTTTGAGCGAGGATAGAAGCGGCTTTGCGCCGTTTTTAGCCAAATGGCCGGACCTCAACGTAGCCGTCCAGCGCAATCGTCAGGGAACGGGCGACGCCGTGGCCGCTGCCGCGTGGTCTTTTGCTGGAGTTCAGCCGCCAGCGTTTGCGGCGGGATATGCTGCACAAGGGCAGCCGGTCGAGTGCTCTTATGTACTGATCATGGCCGGCGATGTCCCAGGGGTGCAGGCGGCCTCGCTGCGGGCCTTTATCGCGGCCGCGAAGGCCAGCACCGTGCCCATGGCGGTTCTCGGTATGCAGATGGCCGATCCGACTGGCTACGGCCGGATGTCTACCAGTGGCGGCGAGCTGCAGGACATTACCGAAGAGAAGGATGCTGACGCGGCGACGCGGAGCATCGATCTATGTAATACGGGCATTTACCTCGTCGACAAGCAGTTGCTCTTTGCGCTGTTGCCCGGTCTGAAGCCCCAAAATGCCCAGGGTGAGTATTATCTGACCGACTGCGTCAAACTTGCCAGGGCGCAGGGACACCGTGTGCTGGCGCATGTGGCTGGCGAGAGCGAGCAGTTTGCCGGCATCAATGACCGGGCGCAGCTTGCTGCAGTGGAAGCCACGATGATCCGGCGTAAACGTCAGGTGCTGCTCGCCGCAGGGGTTGGCCTGCAGCTGCCGGAAACGATCTATGTTGAGCCGGGCGTCGAGGTTGGCAGCGACACCTTGGTGGCTGCAGGCTGCCACCTGTCGGGGGCCACCCGGATCGGCAGTGGCTGCGTGATCGGTGCTGGGTCGATCCTCAAAAATATCGTGGTCCCATCTGGTGAGCATGTGCCTCCCCATACGGTGCGGATCCAGGCGGAGGCCTAAACTATGTGCGGCATCGTCGGTTATATTGGTAAACAAGATTGCGTTCCGATCCTTTACGATGGGTTGGCTCGCTTAGAGTATCGGGGCTACGATTCGGCGGGTATTGCCATCTCCGACCATGGGCAGGTCCACGTCGTGAAGGCGGAAGGCAAGTTGGTGCAGCTGAAGCCCAAGCTGAGCCAGTTACCTCCAGGGGCAAGCCGGGGCATTGGTCACACTCGGTGGGCGACCCACGGCGTGCCGAACACCGTCAATGCCCATCCCCACATACATGCCAATGTTGCCCTCGTGCATAACGGCATCATTGAAAATTATCTGCCGCTGAAACAGCAACTCCAAGCTGAGGGCGTGGTGTTTGCCTCGGAGACCGATACCGAGGTTGTGCTGCAGCTGTTCGTGCGCGAACTGGCGCGCTTGCAGCATCCGTTCAAGGCGGTGCTGGCGATGATTCCGCAACTGCGCGGGGCCTTTTCCTTGGGTATCATCCTGGGCGAGGAGCCCGATGCCATTTATGCCGTCAAGCAGGGATCCCCGCTGGTGATCGGAGCGGGCAAAGGGGAATACTTCTTTGCCAGCGACGCTATGGCATTGGTGAGTCATACCAGCCGCGCGCATTTTCTCAGCGACGGTGAGATCGCTCGGATCACCGCAAACTCCCTGGAAATCTGGAATTTCGCGGGACAACGCGTTGAGCCCGACTTTGTCGAATTGGATATTTCCAGCTCAAGCACGGAAAAGCAGGGCTTTAAGCATTACATGCTGAAAGAGGTGCACGAGCAACCCCGCGTCATGGCAAGCATGCTCAAGCGCTTAGTGGATATCGAAAAGGCGACCTTCAATGACCAGGAGCTTGGCTTAAATACCCTGGACCTCGGGCGCATCGACTCGATTTGCATGGTCGCGTGCGGGACCGCCTATTACTCGGCGCTGCTGGGTAAATATCTGATCGAGCCTGCCGTACAGCTCCCGGTCAACGTTGAGCTGGCCAGCGAATTTCGCTACCGAAAGCCATGGATAAGTAAAAATACCCTATTTATCGCGGTGTCCCAATCCGGGGAAACCGCTGACACCCTGGCCACCGTCAAGCAAGCCAAGCAGGCTGGCTGTCAGATTATGGCGGTGTGCAATGTCAAGATGTCGTCGATCGCTCGCGAAGCGCACGTCACCTTGCATATGGATGCAGGTCCAGAGATCGGCGTCGCTTCGACCAAGGCCTTCACGGCGATGCTCCTGGCCCACCATCTGTTCGGATTGGCTTTTGGCGTCAGAAAGGGCCTCGTAAGTCCGGCCCAGGCACGTCTGGCCTGCGATTTGATGCGTGAGCTCCCAGCGCGTATGGACCATGCGCTGGACGGTAAAGTGGCGATCGAGGCTCTTGCCGATAAATACTATGAGGCGAACAACTTTATTTTTATGGGCCGTGGCACCAGCTACGCCGTCGCTCTGGAAGGTGCGCTTAAGCTCAAGGAAATTTCCTACATCCATGCCGAAGGCTACGCTGGGGGCGAACTCAAGCATGGGCCGATCGCGCTGATCGATCGTCACATGCCGGTCGTGGCCATTGCGCCGCTAGGGCCTTACCACGAGAAGATGCTGTCCAACATCGAGGAGGTCAAGGCGCGCCAGGGACAGATCATCGGCGTTGGCAGCGTCGACGACGCGCAGTTGCGGCGCTTGTCACGCGACTTTATCGCATGTCCGAGCAGCGAGGACCCAGGCTTGCAGGCCATCCTTTCGGTGGTCCCTTTGCAGCTTTTAGCTTATTACATAGCTGTCAAGCGCGGCACGGACGTCGATCAACCGCGCAACCTGGCAAAATCAGTGACGGTCGAATAAAGCCTGAGCGGCGCACGGCGCGACGGCGAAGATAGGCGAGCAGTGGCACTTAAACAGACGCGGGCCGAACAGATTCTAAGTGGACTTAACGACGTGCAACGGCAGGCCGCGAGTCATCTGGATGGGCCCTTGGTGGTGTTTGCTGGTGCCGGTAGCGGCAAGACGCGCATCATTACGCACCGCATCGCCTGGCTGATTGAACAAGGCGTGAAGCCTTGGGAGATTCTGGCGGTGACCTTTACCAATAAGGCGGCGTTAGAGATGCGCCACCGGGTTGAGGCATTGACGCCTTTGGCTGGTCGCTGCTTGATTTCGACCTTTCATTCCGCCTGCGCCAGATGGCTGCGCGAGTTTGCTCCGGAGCTTGGCTTTACCGCTGACTTCACTATCTACGACGATTCCGATCAGCTTGTCGCGATCAAGGCGATTTTGGCTGAGATGAACATCAAGCTCGACGAACAGAATACCGCTCAGGATTACCGGGCCGCTATCAACCGGGTCAAGACCATGGCGATGCTGCCCAGTGATGAGCGCTTGTCCCATGAATACGGCGATCAAATGCCTCCGGTCGGCGTTGAAGTCTATAAGCGTTATCAGGAATACCTGGCTAAATGCAATGCCATGGACTTCAGCGACCTGCTGATGAATGTGCTGCTGCTGCTTCGTCGTAACGAGTCGGTCCGGCTGACCCTACAGCGACGCTACCAGTACATCTTAGTGGATGAGTATCAGGATACCAATCGTACCCAGTTTGAATTGATTGCGCGCCTCGCCGAGAAGCGGGAGAATTTATTCGTTGTCGGCGATGATGACCAGTCGATCTACAGCTGGCGCGGTGCGGTTCCGTCGAATATCATCGACTTCAACAAGGTCTATCCGCGTGCCAAGCGGATCACCATGGAGCAGAACTATCGCTGCTCCGGCCACATCGTCGATGCCGCTAGTGCGATGGTCAGTCATAACAAGGTGCGGGTCAGTAAGCGGCTTTTTACGGCTAGAGATCCAGGTGATCTGATCGATTATCGCCTGGAGACCGACAACGAAATCGAAGCGTGGTGGGTGGTCGACTGCATCAAGGACGAAAAGCCACGCTTCGCCTTTGCCGATGTCGCGATCTTCTACCGGACCAATAGCCAGTCGCGTCTGCTTGAGGATGCGCTACGGCGGGAGAATATCCCTTACCAAATCTACGGTACGGTTCGATTCTATGATCGTGCTGAGATCAAAGACCTGCTGGCCTATATCCGCGTTTTGATCAATCCAAGCGATGATGTCAGCGTCAAGCGGATTTTAAATGTCCCGACTCGAGGCATCGGCAAAAAGGCCGAGTCGACTCTGGAGGCTGAGGCGAGCAAGCGCGGCTTGCCGCTTTTTGCGACGATTGAGGCCTTGGTCAAAGAAGGTAGTAAGCAAGCGGTCAAACTCGCTGGCTTTGCGGGACTAATCGCGCGCCTACGGACCGAGCTACTGAGTGCCCCGGTTGAAGTCGTGCTCGAGCGTCTCTTAAAGGCAACTAGTTATGTCGCCTATGTCGAGAAGAAGCATGCGGAACAGGCTCAAGACAAAATGGAAAACATCCATGAGCTTGGCGCGGCACTCGCCGACTTTGCCGGTGGGCATCCTGAGGCTAGTTTGGCCGAGTGGCTGCAGTCGGTGACCTTAGTCAGCTCCGAGGTCGAAGCTAAAGGTGGCGTGTCGATGATGACGCTGCATTCGGCCAAAGGCCTGGAGTTCCCGCGGGTTTTTATCGTTGGATTGGAGGAGGGCTTACTGCCTCATCGCAGTAGTAGCGATGATAAGGCGGGGCTTGAGGAGGAGCGCCGCTTGTTTTACGTCGGCATGACTCGGGCAAAAGAGAAGTTGTCCCTAGTCGGAGCCCACAGGCGGCGTACGTTTAATACCTGGGCTGCGAATCGTCCGTCGCGCTTTCTGACCGAGATTCCGCATCAGCACTTCGCGCCGGTCACGGCCGCCGAAGCGAGCCATGTAGCGCATTCGGCTGCCTATGGTTACGACGGCGATCAAAGCCTGCGCTACGAATATGATGCTGCCCCGGAACACAGCCAGCCTGTAAGGCAGGTCGCAGTCGGCCAGTGGGTCGGGCATCCTACCTACGGTAAAGGCACCGTGGAAGAGTTGGTGATCGAACACACCGTGCTTAAGGCCGTCGTGCGCTTTCAGGAGTTCGGCTTACGCAAGGTCGCGGCTCGCCATATCACCCACTAGTGCCCGTAAGTTTAGTGATGATGCAGACGTCTTCCAAGCCCTTGTTGGCATCGGTCAGCTTGGCTAACCAGAGTTTGCCGTGGGCGAACTTCGTGCCATAGCCTAAGCCGTCCTGCGCCGTACAAGCAGGAGCGTTGATGAGACAAGGCTCGCTATAGTCACTTTTGTTTTTAGCCAGCCAAGGGCCCGTGCCATTGCTTTGATAGGGGTCGCCATAGCCAAGAGTATAGTTTGCCGTGCAATTGGCTGGGGCCGCCGGAGGAGTCACTGGCGGCGTCACTGACGGCATCACCGGAGGTGTCGTCGATGGGCCTGGAGTAACAGCAGGCTTTGTCTGCGTCCCAGCAGGTGGGGTCTGTGCCCCTGTTGACGCTGGCGGCGTTGCGGGGTCTGACCCTGGTTTTGGGGTTAATGTGCTCGTATCTCCAGAGCCACTTGTGTTGCTAAGCGGATTAGAATCGTCGGCTGGGCTTCTATATTTGCCTAGCGTCTGATCTCCGGTGCCAGGCACACCATTGGCATTGGGGACCGGACCAACCGGCACCGCCCTGGGTGAACTACCGGCGCAGCCGATGGCCGTGATCGCGGGTATTACCGATAAGAAAATGAAAAATAGTTTGTTTTTCACGAGCTTCACCTGAGTCCATCGCGGTATTTTGCGTTGCTCTCGCCCTTCATCCCTTATCGGCACAACCCCGGTAAAACTTTAGGGCCCCCTCGCCATAAGCTTTGGCTGTGTTATAATGTGCTAAGACCCTTCCAGTTTTTTTATGCTCCACCGAAACAATTCCGGGATCATTGCGATGGCCCTTCGGCTTAATGTCTATCATGGCGTCCTCGTCTTGCTGATGACGGCAGGAGTCGGCGTGGTCGTCTCGGGGATCCTGCGCGGTGGTAGCTCAATTGGCGGGTACTTCGATCTGAAGAAAAGTCACCAAGTCCTGAGCCAAACCGTCGCGGGCCTGCGCCAGGAAAACGACGAACTGGCGGGTGAGATTGAGAGAATCCGCAAATCACCCAGCTACGCAAAGAAGGTGCTTCGCGACAAGTATCACGTCACCGAGCCAGATGAGGACATTGTCTTTTTTACCGACTGAATGATCTATTCACTAAAGTGTATTTAGATGAGGTTTCCCATGTTAGATGGCGCAAAGGGTCAGTTGTTGGTTTTGTCGAAGTCAGTTCAGGCCTTGGTGTTACTCACGGCCGGAATTGGCTCCTATGCTTGTGGCAATGGGAGCAACGTCAACAGGATTTGGGGTAAGGAAGACAATGGCGGTGATTCTCTCATGGTCGAGAGTCAAGCTGCCTTCGACGCGGGAGATTTTACCCGCGCCGAGTCACTCGCTCGCAAGCTCACGGATCGCAATCCTGAAAATGAAAACGCTGCGATCTTGCTTGGTTTTATCCATTTGTCGCAAGGTGGCGTCGACGCTTTTACGATCGCTCGCAAGTTGGTTGCCCTGTCGCCTGCGACTAAAGATTCAGGTACCACTAGTACGAATTTAGCAGCGGCTACGACCACTGCCGCGGAACCAAATACAACCGCAGCCGCGTCGGCGACCGATGCTGCAGGTATTCTCGCGAGTATGAGTTCGTTGGTGACGGTGAGCGACGCGGATAAGGCGCTTCTTAACGCTCATGTATTTAATACCAGTGACAATGGTAATGTCGCACCCCAGCTTTTTGTCACTGATAACGCCCTGGTTGTCCCGGCTTTAGTCAACGACGATCTACGCTCCAAGATTGCGGTTCTCGCCACGATCAACTCGGCGATCAAAGACGTCTGTCGCTTTGTCGATGACGATGTGAAGGTCAAAACCGAACCGCGTGAGAGCGGTGCTGATTGCAACGCTACGCCATTCCCAAGAGAAAATGCTGCGAAGGCCCATTTTCTTTGGGTCTTAGCGCACCTGTCCGAGGCCCTAGTATTTCAACCGGTGATCTTGTACACGACGCCAGCGAACGCGGCTAAAGGAGGCTCGCCGAGTTTGACTGCGATCAGCACCTCCATAAACACCAAGTCATTGACGACGGTTGATGAGTTTAAGGCATTTGCCAGCCAGGTCCTTGAGGTCAAGAATGCAGTTGGTAAAGTCTTTAACACGGCAGAAACCGGCTCGATGGTGCAAGCGACGCTGCAGGATTTAAATGCTGTTTCGCTCGGCTTTGGTCGGTTGGCCGGCATACCGGCAAAGGTTCAAGACAGCATTACAAAAGCCTTTAACACCATCTCGGGTCTGGGTAAAGAACTCGGCTCGGCAAATGTCGTCAATAACACCGCCGGGTTTAAGGCACAGATGATTCAAAATCTATCGAAGAATATCGGCTCGCAGATCCAGGCAGCGGCGGATAAGGCGGCGGCGAGCGGTATCGACAAATCAGCATCCAAGGATCAGATCAGTGCGATGTGCGACTCATTCAAACAACTAAACGCCGGCTCACCGCCGAGTGCGACGACGACGGTGAAGGCTTGTTCATAGCGTTTGAATTTAGACTTCGTCCTCGTCGACGACGCCACGGCCTGATTTCTTCATCCGTTCCAGCTTTTCTTTGTATTTGACGCTGTGACGGCACCACGGACGCAGGTCGAGGCGGCGCTTTGGAATCGGCTCGCCCGTACCTTCGCAGTAGCCGTAGTCGCCGCTGTCGATTTTGGCTAGGGCGTGATCGATTTCGCTGAGTAACTTTCTGTCGCGGTCGAGAAGGCGGAAGGTCAGGTTTTGCTCGACCATGGCCGAAGCCTGATCGACTTCGTCCATCATTTCGTTTTTGTCGATTTGGATGTTGCCCTGCTCCATGGCCTTGCGGGCCTTCTGCAGGATCTTGTTGCGCTCGGTGAATAGCTGGACGCGGAAGTTGTCGAGCTCTTCTGTCGTAAACAGGGTTTCGTCGGGCGAGCGCTGCACGAATTCGGGTTGCGGCGTTTCGATGATTTTCGGCTCGACGCGCAGGGGTGGCGGCACAGGCTTGGCGGCGGCTGTGGCAACGGCACCTGGGCGGCCGTCACTTGCTGATTGATTCGACTTCTTACTAACCGCTGCAGATCCACGCACGACCTTTTCCTCAATCTCTTTCTTAGCGCTGCCTTTAGCGGCAGCTGGTGGAGCGGGCGGCGCCTTTTTGCTGTCCTTTGCTAGAGGGACTGGAGCCGCTGCCGCTTTTTTAACGGGTGCGATTTTTTTCTCGGGGGCTTTGGCTTTTACCGCTGGGGCGGCTGCGACTTTTGCTGCGGGCTTTTTCGCTGGAGCGGGTTTCTTCACTACTGCTTTGCTCGTAGTTTTCTTCGGAGCTTTTTTGCTTTTAGTCACATTGGCCGCCTTCTTGACAGCGGCCGTCTTTACGGCTGGGCGCTTCAAGTTTTTGCTAGAAGTTGGTTTGGACATTAGCTTACCCTTCGGCTCGCGGAACCCACTGTGACCAGGCTCCCATTTTTGTTGTGTGCAGTGTCGATAATGGGGCCGAGTATAAGAACAGCACCAGGAAAACACAAGGCCCCACTTTTATCGATAAACCGCTAATTTAGCAAGATTCTTCAGGGAACAGTCCGGCCTCGCTGGTTCTCTCCAGGGCGCCTTGCAATTCAGAAAGAATATTCAACGCTTGCAGAGGCGATAGGCGGTTGACTTGGAGCCGGGATAAGCGCTCCAGGACGATGTGACCGTCGTTCAGCTTGCGCACCGCTTGGCTTGGCGCTGGCGTGAGGCCGAGGCGTTCTAGGGGTGGGAGTCCGCCACTGGTTGTGACCGTGGACGGAAGTACCGAGGCGCCTTGAACCGAGCGCTCCAGGCTTTCCGGAGCAGCGACCACAGGCGTCGCATGTTGCAAGAGGTAGGTCGTTGCCCGCTTCAACACCGAATCGGGAATGCCGGCTAGGCGGGCCACTTCAAGTCCATACGAGTTATCGACGGCGCCGTCTTTGAGGCGGTGCGTGAAGATAATCTTGCTGTCTTGCTCGACGACTTCGGTCTGCATCGGTCGCACTGAGGGTAGCGTCGCGGCGACCGGAATCAATTCGTGGTAGTGCGTGGCAAATAGCGAGTAGCAGCGGATCCTCAGCGCTAACTCCTGCAAGATGGCAGCGGCGATCGCTAGGCCATCGCGTGTCGAGGTGCCGCGGCCGACTTCGTCAAGGATGACCAGGCTTTTTTGGGTAGCATGGCGAAGCATGTGCGCTGCTTCCGACATTTCCACCATGAAGGTTGATTGTCCCTTAGCGAGATCATCGCTGGCACCGACGCGGGTAAAAATACGGTCAAAAACGGGCAAGCGCGCACTTTTCGCCGGCACATAGCTGCCGATTTGACAGAGGATTGCGGTTAATGCCGTTTGCCGCATGATGGTGGACTTGCCAGCCATGTTCGGACCGGTAATCAATAGGTGCTTTTGCTGCGGCGTCATGGTGATGTCGTTGGCGCAGTACTTGTGGCGGCCCACATAGCGCTCAACGACCGGATGACGCGAGGCTTTGAGTTCGAGGCGGTCGTCGTCGGCTAGCCGAGGTTCGCAGTATCCGAATTTGAGCGCTTGCCAAGCAAAGGATTGAAGGAGATCGAAGGTTGCCAGGGCCTGAGCGACTGAGCGTAGGTCGACACGGAACTTCGCTAGCTCAACAAGCAATCGTTGATATAGCTCGGCTTCTTTAGCGACAGCTTTGTCTTGCGCCGAGGCCAGTGCTTCGCCGAGCTCTTGTAGCGCAACGGTGAGAAAGCGGTCGCCGTTGACCATCGTCTGGCGGCGGATAAAATCTGCCGGCACCTTGGCGGTATGGGTGCGCGTGACTTCGATCAGCAGACCGTAGGATTTATGGTTTTTGATCTTCAAGCTGCCGATACCAGTCGCCGCGCGCAGCTGCTCTTGATAGGCCTCGACCTGCGTTTCGCCGCTTCGGGCCAGTTCATTGAGCTGGTCTAGGTCGGCGTCAAATCCCGTGGCAAAAACGCCGTTGCCAAAGCCCAGCCCCAGCGGTTCTGCCTGAAGGGCATGCGTCAGTATTTTAAGCGGGCTTTTATAGAATTTAAGTCCGGTCGCGACTGCCTTGTAGAGATCTTCGGGCAGGTGCTCGCCTTTCTCCCCGGTGAGATTGTCGAGCAACCACTGGGCTTTTGTCAGGGCCTGAGCGATTTTGGCTAAATCCGCGGGATTGGCCGTCGTCGCGAAGACCCTGGTCGAAAGGCGCTCCAAATCAGGAATGTTCTTGAGTTGCGTGCGGGCTTCGGTCAGGCGGCTTTCGCCGATACCCAGAAGGCTGCGGACGGCGGCGTGGCGGCCGCGGATCTGTTGCGGATCGATCAACGGGTGACCGATAAAGTAGCGCAACAGGCGAGCGCCCATTGGCGATAGCGTGCGATTGATTTCCTTGAGCAAACTGCCTTCGCTGTCGCGCCTGCGCGCGGTTTCAAACAGCTCGAGGTCGCGCACCGCGGTTTCATCGAGAATCATGGTCTGCGGCTCATGCAGAGGCCGCACCGAGAGAAACTGGCTGACGCTAGCTTGTAGCGACCGGAAGTGGATGAGTAGCGCCGTGATCAGCGGCTCGCCACCGACGACGGCGCCGCAGGGCTGAGAGGCAAGATCCTGTTTGCCAAACACCTCGCTGAGGACCTGCTTTTGCTCGGTCTTATCGCGCAAGGGCGCTTCCGCGAGGGACTCTAACAGCAGCGATTGCTCTTCGCGTAGGGGCTGCAACAAGGCGGCAAGCTCGCTGTGGAAAAAGCCTCTGGTCAGCACCTCCCTGGGTCGAAAAGTGGCTATAACTTCAACAACTTCGGAGAGTGAGGCGACATTTCCAAGACGCAACTCACCGGTGGATAAGTCGGCCACGGCCACGGCCCACTTGCCGCTTCCCGGTTCCTCGTGGGCTGCTGCGACATAGTTGGGCGCGTCGCGATCTAAGGCTTCGGGATCATCGACGCATCCCGGCGTTAGGGTGCGGATGATGTCGCGTTTGACTAAGCCCTTGGCCTCGGCGGGATCTTCGATCTGATCGGCGAAGGCTACTTTAAAGCCTTTGCGCAGGAGCTTAAGCCAGTAGTTGCGGGCGCTGTGATGAGGCACACCGCAGAATGGAATGCGCGCCTCGTCACCGCGCTCGCGGCTGGTCAAAGTGAGTTCAAGCAGCGGCGCCACCAGCTCAGCATCGGGGCCGAAGATCTCAAAGAAGTCGCCCATGCGAAAAAATAGGATGGCATCGCCGCAGCGACGCTTGAGGTCCCAGTATTGGCGCATCATCGGAGTCATGGCTGCGACTTCAGCTGGCGTCGGAAAGGTCATGCAAAGGTCTCGCTGGCAAAGGCGTAGGACAATTTCAACAGCTCGCAGGACTCTAGCAAACCTGGGCCTATATTCCCAAGAACATCCATTCTTAGGAAACGGCGAGCGCAAGCCCCCGAATTAACGGCAAAGGCGCGGCCGCATGGACTGCCGCTGCAGTGCGGCGCATGGTGTCACCACTGGTGACGACATCATCGACCAAAAGCAGGGCTTCGACCTTGGCCGCAGCCAAGGCGCGAGTGCATAGGCGGAGGCTAAGCCCCTTGAACCATTCCGGCATATCTTGTTCGCCGCGGTTGCGCTGGTGCCTACCGAGAAGCGCGTGCTTGCGCCAACGCCAATGCAAATGCAAGGGCGCCGTCACAACCCGAAGGGGGCCATGAGCTTGCTCTTTGCAGATCTGGCTGGCGATATCGATGCGCCCTCGTACGCGGCCCCAGAGGCTTGAGGCGCAGGGCATCAAAGCATGGCTCCAGGCTGTCAAGGTGGGCCTCGTCGGGTGCGCTTGGACCAAGGCGAGCAGGAGGCGGAGCGCTGGCAGATCGCCGCCGACTTTAGCCCGTATAATCAGCCGGCGGATGAGCCCCTGGTAGTGATAAAGGGCGGTGATATCAATCAGTGGCGGTCCACCCAGCGAGATTTGGGCGGCGTTGCAGCGAAGCTCGACTAATTCATCGCTGCAAACGCGACAGAGCAAACTAGCCCCTAAAACCGAGGCCAAATCCCGCTGCGAGAAGCAGCCGACACAAACCCGCCAAAGCATCGGCGCCTCCTTAGTCCAATGTCCTCTGCTGCATGACATGAAAGCACGCATGCGACACCTTGCTTTACTCCGGTCCCCTTTTGTTTTACACCGACATGCACTTGGTCGAGCCTGACCTGTGCTAGACGAACCGACCGCCCCCCTCCCCTTCCGAATGGAGCTTAGCGATGCACCAGCGACCAGCCCTGCGTTTTGACGAATGGACTCGGGTGAAACCGGTCATCGGAATGCTTCACCTTGCGCCTTTGCCCGGGTCGCCTCAGGCAAGTCAAAGCCTTGCAGCAATCACCGAACGAGCCTTGAGTGACGCTGCCGCTTTGGCAGCTGGCGGTTGTCACGCCTTGATGATGGAAAATTTCGGTGATGTGCCATTTTATCCCGGCCGTGTTCCCGCTGTCGTGGTTGCGGCGATGACGGCGATCGCCGCTGCGGTGCGGCGTCAGACACCATTGCCGTTAGGAATTAACGTGCTGCGCAACGATGGGCAGAGTGCTCTGGCCGTGGCGATTGGCGCTGGTGCCGAGTTTATTCGGGTGAATGTATTGAGCGGCGCTCGCGTGACCGACCAGGGCTTAATCCAAGGCATCGCTCACGACCTCCTGCGCGACAAGGCACAGCTTGGCGCCACCGGGGTGCGCATCCTGGCCGATGCGGATGTCAAACATGCAGCTCCACTTGCGGCTCGAGATCTCGGCGACGAGGTCAAGGATTTGTTGCTGCGCGGTCTTGCAGACGCGGTCATCGTCTCTGGAAGCGGCACGGGTCAACCGGTGTCCATCGCTAAACTGAAGACGGTTAAGGAAGCTGCTCAAGGTCGCCCGGTCCTAATCGGCAGCGGTGCCACGGCTGCTTCTCTTGCCGAATTAGCTCCATATGCTGATGGTTTTATCGTCGGGACGGCATTGAAGCAAGATGGGATCTCTGTCAATCCGGTCGATCCCAAGCGCGTCAGGGAATTCATGGCCGCGCATCTGGCTTCTTGTCGCGCTCATTCGCCTTAACGACCTGGGCTTGAAGGGTCAACGCGGCGCTTTCGAGGGTGCTGTCCAGGGCTTTGATGTTTGCTGGTTGCTGTACATTGCAATGGCCTTCGCTTCGACCAGCTGCATATAAGAGCATCCGTTCACTGCAAGCAAAGGCCACCTCCCATCCTAGGATACGCGTCGAAGTGTGTTCATCGCTTTCATCAGTACTTGGTTGTGCTGGAGCTGATCGAGCTTTTCTAAGGTCGGTATGGTTTCTGGGTGACTCGCCTTGAGGCTCGCGATGATATTGCTTGCTTGTAGCTGGCGAAAGCCGATTTCGAGAGCCCGGGTGACGACCATGTCGATTTCGTTCATTTCGCAGGGCTTCATGAGAAAATCACAGGCTCCGAGTCGGACTGCGTTGATGACGGTTTCGAGCGACCCGTAGCCGGTCAAAAAAACCACCGGGGTATTGTTTCCTGCGGCACGTATTTTGGTGAGCATCTCAATGCCGTTCATATGCGGCATTGAGATGTCAGACAAAATCGCATGGGGGCGTGGCCACCGTTGGTTGATCCATGTTGGTCAAGAACTCCAGAGGATGGCGATACGAAGTGACATCATAGCCTAGGTGCGAGACCACAGAGACAAGTAGATCTCTGGTATCTTCCTCGTCTTCAATGATGACCAGGTGGCGGCGTAGCTGGGCGGTTGCTGTCATAGGGGATCCTTTGCGGAGAGCAAGTAACAAGGTGGTACATGGTCCGGGTCCGATGACAGCCCTGCAACAAAAAGCGCTGGGAACCGCCACGGGTCCTTATCGGTCACCGCATGCGGATCTTTATGCACCGTGGGTGACGCTCTTGTTGGTGTCGTTGTCATAAAGGAGCCGCAATGGGGTGGTAGGCTCGGCAGTTAAAGCTGGCGCCCTAGATCCATCTGCGGGGTCAAAGCCCAGGACTAAACATGATGGTAGCTAGTCCCCTTGAGGATGTTGACCGCTCTATAGAGCTGCTCCCAAAGCAGTAACCAGGCCATGTCACTGGTCAACGTTGCCTTTGATAAACACCAAGTCAACTGGGCATGCTGGCGGTGCGCTGGGCTGAGTCCGAGCGGCCCACCAATGAGAAAGGTCAGAGATTTGATCGCCGGGTTGTCGCAATGCTTTTGCAGTTGGCTGGCAAGCTGGGGCGACGTCCATTCCTGACCACGCTCGTCTAGGGCGATCAGAAGGTGGTCGCTGGCGGGCCTTAACAAGAGGCGTTCGAGCCCGCTATCGTCTTTGAGTTCGTGGCTCTCGATATGCATCGGCCTGGCTAGCGGCAACAAGCGCTCGGTGTACATCGACGCAAGGGAGCGGATCTCTGGGTAGGCAATCCGCCCGAGCTTGATGACGCGGATCCTCAAGCTTCGGCCTTCGCCTCATCACCAGCGCCGATCGGCACCAGCTTGGCCTTTGGCCAGAGGCTTTCCAAGGCATAGTAGTTGCGAACGGCGTCGTAAAAGATGTGGATCAAAGTCGAGCCAAAGTCGATCATGATCCAGTTGCCTGACTGCTTGCCTTCGACGGCGACCGGACGGACATTAAAGACGCGGCGGCAACGCTCTTCAATCGAGTCGGCAATAGCCCTGGTCTGGCGTTCATTTTCACCCGAGCAAACCAGTTGATAGTCGCACAAATCGGATAGTCCGCGTAGGTCTTGCACGATGCACCGCACGGCCTTTTTGTCGGCAGCGGCGAGCACAGCTTCACGAGCGATGTCTAAGGGAGTCATAGCTGGTCCTTTGGTAGCGAATAAAGTTGATGATGCTTGATGTAGGACGCAACTGCCGGTGGCAGCCAGGCCGCAGCGGTGCTGTCTAAGGTTTGCTGCGTCAAAGCTTGACGCGCGCTGCTGCTTGCAGCGGCGCTGACGGCGGCGGTGATGAAGTAGGTGCGCTGTGAAGCGGCGCCGAGATTGGCTGATGCATCGGCTGGATTCCAGGTGAGCTCTAGGCCAAGAGCGGCGGCGGTTTGCTCTGTGGCTTCGGCCAAGCTTGTGGAGCCGGCGCGAGAGACGACGATCAGATGGGCTCGCTGCAGGATTTGCCGTGGTTCATGCCACTTTGGTAATGCCGCCCACTGATCTTGGCCGAGTAAAAAGCCAAGGCGTTCATTTGGCAACGCTGCGGCCAAATGGCGCAGGGTGTTGCTGGTGAAGCTTGGTCTGGGCAGGTCTCGCTCCAGGGGTAACACTTCGACACGTTGAGATAGGTGGCTAAAAGCAAGTCGTGCCATCGCCATGCGGTGATCAAAGCTGGTGGTCACCGTTTTAAGCTGCTCCCCGGTCGCGGGCGGCTGTGCCGCTGGAAGCACATAAACCTTGGCCTTAGGAAAGCGCAGCAGTGCCTGCTCGACACAACCGATGTGGCCGTCATGTGGGGGATCAAAGGTCCCGCCAAAGACGATGAGCGTGGGTTCATTAGGCGTGGTGATCGGCACGGCGACTCACGATCATAGGGCTCGATGCTTCGTCAGCTGCCGCTAGGGCCGCTTTCTCCTCGGTCACGAGGTCATAGAGGCGGCGCTTTAGCGCGAGCAAACCTTGGCCGGACACGGCGGAAATCGCCATCACTTCATAGCCCGCAGCAACGATGGGCACCATGGCGTCCGCTAAGGTTTGCGCGCAGATTAGGTCGGACTTATTCAAAATCACCACGGAGCGTTTGCCCGCAAGCTCAGAACTGAAGTTCGCCAGCTCGACCTTGAGGATTTCGAGTGCTTCGATCGGGGTGCGCTCTTCAGAGAACGCGTCGATGACATAGGCGATCAAACTAGTACGCTCAAGATGCTTAAGGAATTGCAGGCCAAGACCACGGCCCTCGCTAGCCCCTTCGAGCAAGCCCGGTACATCCGCCATCACCACCGAGCGCGTCACGTAGTCGCCATCGTCGATTTCGACGACGCCTAAATTCGGCACCAGCGTGGTGAAAGGATAGTCGGCGATCTTCGGTCTTGCAGCGCTGACTCGGCTTAGCAACGTCGATTTGCCGGCGTTGGGAAAACCAGCCAGTCCGACGTCGGCCAGCAGTTTAAGCTCAAGCTTCAGTTCGCGTTCTTCACCGGGCCCACCTGGTCGGAACTCCTCCGGGGCCTGGTGCGTCGGCTTGACCCAGTGGGTGTTGCCTAGGCCGTGCCGGCCGCCCTTTGCGACTTGCAGGAGGTCGCCGTCACATAATAGTTCGCCTAGGGTCTCGCCGGTCACAGCATCGATCACCACGGTGCCAACCGGTACCGGGATGATCAGGTCTTCGCCGCAGGCCCCGCGGCACTTGTTGCTGCCGCCTCGGACACCGTCCTCAGCGCCGTAGATGGCGCGGTAACGTAGCGAACTTAAAGTGTTCAGGCGGTTCGTTCCAAGCAGTTTAACACTGCCGCCGGTGCCGCCGTCGCCACCGTCAGGTCCGAGTTTGGCTCGACCCTTGGCAGCCATAAAGCTGACGATACCGTGGCCGCCGCGGCCAGCCTTGACCAAGATCTCGATGCTGTCGATAAACTTCATGTGAACGCCGTCTGTGTGAGAGAAATGTGGCAAGCTAGCGGCAGGAAAAAGCGTCAAGGCCAAGGCAGAGGGAAAGGGAGAATCGTACTTTCAAGGGAAAAGCCCGGAACCACAAGATCCCAGGCTGACTGTTGCTTAACCTGCCTCGCGGGGAGGTGGATTAAGCTAAGGGCTGAACGCTGACGCGCTTGCGGTTGCCAGCGGTCGTCTCGTAGGAGACCACGCCGTCGACCAATGCAAACAACGTGAAATCGCGGCCTAAGCCGACGTTGGTACCATTCTTGACGGTGCCGCCAACTTGACGAACCAGGATGCTGCCCGCGGTAACGGATTGGCCGCCGTAGACTTTAACGCCACGGTACTGGGGGTTTGAATCCCGACCGTTTCGACTACTGCCGCCTGCTTTCTTGTGTGCCATGGTCTTGGACCTTCTGTTTTAGGCGTTGATAGCGCCGATTTCGAGCACGGTGATCGGTTGACGATGGCCGTACGTGCGCTTGTAATTCTTCCGGCGCTTGTATTTAAACACCGTGATTTTGTCCGCTTTTTCTTGGCTCTTGATCGTGGCGCTGACCGAGGCGCCGGCTACTGTTGGAGCCCCCACCTTAATCGTCGCACCGCCAACCAAAAGCACTTGGTCGAACGTAAATTTATCACCGACGTTGCCGGGAACCCGGTCAATCGTTAGGGTTTCGCCTTGGGCTACTTTGAACTGCCGAGAGCCGGCCCGTATCACCGCGTACATCTTGAGACTTCCTCCGAAACTGGATACCTCTTTGCGAGGGCCCCATAGTGGTCGAACCGATCCCATCTGTCAACCGGAAAGGAGCTTTGTTTAGGCTAGGCGCGACGCGATGGACAGACCGACGCTCCGACGGCTATGAATAACGGGTTCTTATTCCTATAATATGATCTTAGAGCGGACGGAGAGTTTCGAACGATGGCCACTTGCAGATGCCGGCGCGACGCACCGAACCATTCCTTTGGCGGCGAGCTGCCGACGCCCCATTACCCACCAAACCTCGAGATTGAGCCGGTTCACCTAGATATTTCGCTGACTTTGGCTATCGAGGCGGAGACTGCCAAGGCGTTGGTACGGACCACGGTGGTGGCGCGAAAGGCCGGCACTAAGACCTTGGTTTTAGATGGCATCGATTTTCTTGGTCTAGTCGTCGTGGCTGAGGTGGATGCTCCGCAGTTGACTTATGATGGCAAGAAGATCGTGCTGACGTGGGCCAGACCATTTGCCCACGGTGAGCAGCGCTCGGTCGCTTTGAGTTACCGGGTTGAGCACCCGATATCAGGGATGTTTTTTAAAGCTCCAAATGCCGCTGATCCAGCCAAGCCGCTGGCGGTGGCGACGGACCACGAAACCGAACTTGCCCGCTACTGGCTCGCCTGCATCGACCAACCCAACGTCCGAACGACCCTGGCGTTTCATATCACCGCCTCGGACTCGCTGAGTATTTTGGCCAACGGCACGTTGGAGTCCGAGGAGGTCCATGGAGACGGCACGAAAACCGCGCATTGGCGGCTAGATCAACGTTGCCCCAGTTATTTGGTGTGCTTTGCGGTGGGGGATTTTACCCGCTTTGATGACGGCACTTTTGACCAGTTGCCGGTCGCCTACTTCGGCTGCAGAGATTTTAGCCCCCATGACCTGGAGCTTAGCTTTGGCCGCACCAAGGCGATGCTCAGCTGGATCACCAAGCGCCTCGGTGTGCCATTTCCTTTTCCTAAATATTATCAGTTTGCGTTGCCGGATTACGGCGGAGCCATGGAGAACATCTCCCTGGTTAGCTGGAACGACGACCTGGTCTGCGATGAACGCAGCATTGCCGAGGGCGGCTGGTTGACCGATCAGGTGAATATCCATGAGATGGCCCATTCCTATTTCGGCGACCTGGTGGTGTGTCGAGACTTCGCCCATGCTTGGTTAAAGGAGTCGTGGGCGACCTATATGGAGACCTGCTGGCTTGAAGACAGTAAGGGCAGCGACGAGCAGCTCTATGACCTTTATTCAAATGCTCAGCGCTATATCGAGGAGGTCCAAGATAGCTACGCCAGGCCCTTAGTGACGCGGACGTTTACCTCATCATGGCAGATGTACGACCGCCATCTCTATCCTGGCGGAGCCTGTCGGTTGCACACCTTGCGCCATGAAATCGGCGATGCCCTGTTTTGGCAAGCGGTGACGGAATACCTGCAGACTTTTCGTGATCAGGTTGTGGAGACCCATGACTTTCAGCGCATGCTGGAGAAGCATGCTGGCAGGTCGTTGCAAAAGCTGTTTGACCAGTGGGTTTACACGGCGAGCTATCCGCAGCTGAAGGTCGCCTTTAGCTTTGACGCGGAAAGACACGTGGGCTCCTTTACGATCGAGCAGAAGCAGGTGGATGAAAAGGCGCAGATTCCAGCCTTCGAACTGCATACAGAGATTGCTTGGACGATCGGCGGCGAAGACTTTAATCAAAAGATCGCTTTGACAGAAGCCCGGCACACCTTCCAGGTCGCGATGTCGCAAGATCCTGAGCAGGTTCGCTTTGACCCATGCTGGAAGGTTCTGCATTCGCTTGATTTTGATCCCGGCTCAGCAAAACTCAAGGAGCAGCTGAGCAAGGCTAAGGATGTTCCCGGGCGCATCCATGCCGCGCAGCAGCTAGCGAAGACCGGCAAACGAGCGGATCTCCGGGCGGTTCAGTCCGCTTACGGCGGGGAGACATTTTGGGGCGTGCGTTGTGAGATGATCAAAGCGCTAGCGAGCAGTAAATCGGAAGAGGGTATTGCCGCCTTGGTCGGAATCATCGCGGTCGAAGAAGATCCCCTGGTTTTGCCCACCGTCTTTAGCCAGGCCGGGCTGCTCCGTGATGAGCGGATTCAAGCGGCTTTGGTCCAGCGGCATGGTCGAGGTGGTCTGGGTCCCAAGGCGCAGGCGTCGCTTTACAGCGCCTTAGGTAAACAGCGCGACCGTGCCCCGCTGGACTTGTTGCAGGCGGCGGCAAGGATCACCCACCCGCGACATGGGGTCGAACAAGCGACGGCCTTGGCCGCACTCGGTCAAACCCGGCGCCCCGAAGTGGTGCCGCAGCTTCTGGTGGCCACCGCACCAGGTGAGACCCCGTACCGAGCTCGTGGTGGCGCCTTGCGTGGACTAGCGGCGATCGTACCCTATGTTGAACGCGGTCTTCAGGCCCAGATCATCGAGCGCTGCGCCGATCTACTGCGCGACCCTGAAGCCAGTGTGCGCAAAGAGGCCGCCAAGGCGCTGAGCGCCGCCAGGGCGACTGGTGAGATAGCAGCGCTTGAGGCCTATAGGCTACGCGTTCCGCTGCAGGAGCAGGTGGCCATCGATCCGCTGCTCAAAGGCCTGCGGAGCGGCGCCGCAACGCCTTTAAAAGCGCTGGAAGAACAGGTCAATACCTTGCAAACTAAGCTCAGATCGCTAAACGAAAGGCTACAAGACCTCGAAGATAAAGGCCGCTGATCATGCCGACACTGAAGGCGACGTCTGGTGATATCTATTACGAAGTCAACGGCCAAGGCCCCCCGCTCGTCCTGCTTCGCGGCTTGGGCCGCACAGTGCGTCACTGGCTTGGTTACGAAAAGGACTTGGCTGAGCAGGCCGGGGTGCAGGTGATTACGATCGACTTGCGCGGTATGGGAGGGTCGACGGCAACGGCCAAGTGGAGTCACTCGATCTTTGCGCATGCTGATGACGTCACGGCCGTCATGGACCACCTCAAGATCGATAAAGCGCACATCATGGGAGTGTCGCTTGGCGGGATGGTGACGCTGGCGCTTGGCATTAAATTTCCGGCCAGGTGTCGTTCGTTGATCGTTATGAATACCAGCATCGCCGGCCAGGGCGTGTTGCGGTTATCGCCGCGGGCCGTGTTGACCTTGGCACAGGCGGCGCGGTTTCGTGATGAGCGGTTTCATGCTCGTCTGGTTGATGTGTTGGTTTCGCCGTCTAGTCTGCCTGTCGCTAGGGCGAAGATCACACGTGAGTACGCCGCCATTGCCAAGGACGAAGGCCTTTATTTTTGGATGGTGCTAAAGCAACTCGTTGCGGCGGCACGGTTTTTAGTCAAAAAAGATTTACAGCAGATGCAGGTGCCAACCTTGGTCCTCTATGGGACCGACGATCGGTTCGTGCCTAATACCAATAGCGAGAAGCTGGCGCAGCTTTTGCCTTGCGCCAGATTGCAGCCGATTGCTCAAGCTGGCCATGAAATCAGCTTGGATCGGCCGAAGGAATTGTCGCAGGCGGTAGCCGATTGGTTGCGAGGCTAAGGGCCGGTCCACAATCAAGACCAACTTCGCTGACGCCCCGCTGGTGGCTGGGAAAGTTCTGCCGGTAGACGGGTCGACTTCGCCTAGCCGGAGCGCTCCCACCGGCGATAACCCATTGAGTTTTATCGCGCGAGGCGGTGGCACGCTTCCTGCTTATGTAGATGCGAGTCGTTCTATTTACCGAGATCGACCCGCCTCTAATCCTTGTCGGACTCAACGGAGAAAACTTTAGTGGCCGCTAGTCTCCTCACCTCGCAAAACCCCATGCCGATGACCGCGGCGCCAGCGCCGGAGGGCGCGCGCCTGAGTCAGCCGTCTGTGGTGCCGGCAGGTAAGGCGGGCAGCGGGCGGAGTTTTAGCGATGAGCTGATGAAGCCGAGCGCGGCTCCCAGTGGTAGCCAGCAAGCTACCCCAGTTGCGGCCGCAGGCACAGTGGTCAGGCCAACTCCCACCAAGAGTTTACAAGACGCCCAAGTCAGTGACTCGTCTACGACGGTTGATCAAGCACCGAAAAGGACTCTGGCGACTGTCAAACAAGACGTCGGTAAATCTCCCGCAGTCGCGATGTTAACCGGGAAACTCGATAGGCTTCCTGCAACCGACATTCCGGCTCTGGTGACGGGCAATAAATTCATCAATGACGCGCTATCGACCGATGAGATTCCCGAGTACCTAAACAAGCCGGCAGCTGTTGCCGACCTCGTTAAAGATCTTGGCCTGCCGCCTCAGGTGCTACAGCAGGTTCAGGCCGTCGGATTGGATGCTGGGCAAAAGGTCACGCCAAGTGCCTTTCTCAAGGCCATGGGCATTGACCCGCAGAGGGTGATGGCCGAGCTGACGCAACTAAAGGCCAATCTGCCGCTTGAAGGCTTGGCACCCTATATCAATCGGGCACAGGCGCTAAACCCCAAGGCTGCCGACCTGGTTGCGGCTGGTGCTCCGCAGCCGCAACCGTTGCTGCCGCAAACGGTGCAGCCAGTTCAAGTGGACCGGCTGGGTCAGTTAGGCCAGCAGCAAATTCCAGGGCCAACCCAGGTGACTCCGACGATCCCTGTGGCCGCTGAAGTGGATCCGATCGGCTTTGCCTGGATCGGCAAGCCGAATACGGTAACTCCAGCGCCGCTGGAGCCCAAGCCTTACCTTGGATTAAGCCCTGGTTTGCAGGCCCCGGCCGAAGTGTTATCCGAGCGGCCGAGCCAGTCCGAAGATCTGTCGCCTCAAGCTCTGCTGGCGGCCATGCAGGGATTGCCGAGAGCGCAACGGCCGACTTCTGACCTGCTCAAGGCGACTCCATGGACTCCCGCGGACGAGCGCGTGGTCGTCGCCGCGTCGATGCTTAGGGCGCCGAGTGGCGTAGATGACTCTCTTGAAGCCATCATCGCTAGAGCCAATCCAGATGGTTCTCTCGATGTCCTGACGCTGCAAGATGCCCCATTGACGCGTCCGAGTAACGACCTTGGCCAGCCTGCAACATTAAACAAGGCTTCTTTTGATGCCTTTGCCCAGCTCGGCGCAAAGATGCGGGCTGCTGATACGGTGGTGCTAGCAGACCCTGAGCTGCCGCAGCGAGCAGTGTCGTTAGACCCTTTTCTCAACGAACAAATTCTTAGCCGTAGCCTCGATGAATCAGGTAAACCCGAGGCGGCCTTTGCGCTGCTTAAGGGGCGAGCGAATGACCCAGGCGTGGTGATGATGCAGGTTAAAACCACGGAGATCGCGGCAGTGATTCCGGCCTCAGGCTCCTCCCAGGGCGCACGTTTGGAGTCTCTCGATCAAAAGGCGCTGCTTCGCGACCTGATGGAAAATAACTCGAATGGCTTTAGCATGACCAAGGCGGAGACGTTTAAGTTCGACGCGCCGCAAAGCTCGGCGCAGCCGCTGCAGGAACTGCGCCTGCAGTCACCAATGCTCGTTATGAGCTCTGAGGAGAAGAATGGCGACCGCAACTCTTCGGGCGGCGAGCAGCCTGGCCGTGATCCTGGTCAGCAGTCTGAGCACGGCAAAGGACTCCGCGAGCTAGGCCTGAGTCTACACCAACCGCAGGCCCAGCAAACGCATACGACTAGTTTTGCAACGTCGGCCACCGTCGCTGTTGAGCCACTAACCGTTCAAAATCGCTTCGATTTGATGCAGAAGGTGGTCAACCACGCGACGATGTTGTCAAAGCAGGGCGGCGGTACCGTGCGTCTCGACTTGAGTTCACCTGAGTTCGGACCGCTTGAGTTGGCCCTAAATATGAACAAAGACAAGATCGATCTACGTGTACTCGCCGGTTCTGACCGCGCTCGTGATGCCATCGCCGCAGATCTAAACCAACTAAAAGGCGCTCTTGCGATCCAAAATGTCCAGCTCGGCAAAGTCGAGGTCGGCGTGAATGGCCGGCAGCCACAGTCCCAGCAGCAATTTACTGGGATGAACCAGCAAGGCGGTCGGCAACAAATGGGTGGTCGGTCCCAGGATGAATGGCGGGGACAAGTCAGCGCGCCTCAGGTCAACCCTGTGAGTGCGGTCACACGGCCGCGGGTACCGGCCGCGATGCTGCAAGGTCAAGTCAACGATCAAGGTAGGATCGCAGTGCGTGCCTGACCCGGTCATTAGTGGACGATGAGGATGAACAGCCATGAATGCAGCGACGGAAGCCAAATTTAAACCCTTCGAGTCACCCGCGACGCGCGACTTTAGCGATGCCAAGGTGAATGCGCCCGATGCAGCGAAAGCAGTGGATGGCGGAGCGCCTGATAAAGCTAGCTTTCGCGATATTCTGCTGAACTCGAATGATGATACCGCCCGCGAGCGCGTCGCACAGAAAAACGGCGATCAATTGCGCATGGCTAAGTCCGATGATGAGTTTGCCAAGATGATGGCGGCCAAAGCCAACCAAGGGGTGACGCGTAAGCCGCAAAACGAGTTGGACAAGGACGCCTTTTTGAAGCTGTTCGTGACGCAGATGCGCAACCAGGATCCTATGAGCCCCGACAACAGTTCACAGATGGCAGCGCAATTGGCGCAGTTCCACGGTCTAGAGCAGATGATGAACGTCAATAAAAACCTCGAGAAGATGCAAAACGACGAAGCCCTTGGCCGAGCCGTCACCTTGCTTAACTTTGTCGGCAAGGACATCAAGCTGGATAACGGCAAGTTGATGGTCGAGGGTGGTAAAGTGGCCACTGATGCGAGCTTTAAACTCGATAGCGAGTCGGTGAAGACCGTGCTTGAAGTGCGCGACGGCGCCGGGGTGGTCGTTGCCAGTAAGGACTTAGGCCACGTGGCGCCGGGGGAAACCAAGCTTGAATGGAGCGGCGGTAATAAGAATGGCAAGCCGCTGTCCGACGGTGCCTACACCTTTAGCATTCAAGCCACGGATATGCAGGGTCAGACTTTAGCGGCACCGGTCTCCAGCACCCTCCAGGTCACCGGGGTTGATCTGCACGACGGCGGTGGTTCGTTTTACACCGCAGTGGGTAAAGTCGGTGTGCGCGAGGTGGCGTCCGTGGGTTCGCAAGGCTATAGCAAGGTTCGGCCGACAAGTGCTGAAAATCTTGTGCCACCATTAGCTGGTGATACCGCCGCCGAAGTGTCGCCGGCACCGGTTACTGTAGGACCGGTAGCAGCGCTGCAAAACACGCAGGCACCTGAACCTAAGCGTGCCGGCGCCGCCGCGACTGGACTAAACAGCAGTAGCTCTGGCGAGCAGACTGCGGCCCGGCTACCGATCTCCGTTCCTGGGCCGGTTCCCGCGGCGCAAGTCCCCGCGGTGAAAGTTGAAAAGCCCTCGCCGGTCCCCGTCAAATCCGATAAACTAGCGTCGGCAAAAGCCCAGAAGCCCTGATGGGATCTATGCGTATTTATGTTTGCTGTAGTCTGCTGATTGTAGCGGCGTGCACAACCCCAGCGGTGGTACCAGTCCCCGCTACTGTTGCTGCTCCCGTGGCCCAAGCAACGGTGCCTGTAGTACCAGACGCGCCCTCAGTCGCCGAATGTCCGATTCGCAACACCGTTTGCACGATGGATTACAACCCGATGGTTTGTTCCGTCGCAGCCTATGCTGGTAAGGCCCAGTCTGTTGCCGAGCAGTCCATCGCTTGGGGGCCCAATGGCTGCGCTGCGAAACTAAACCTGCATCGTCAAATTTGTGCTGCAGGCCTTTTGCCGTCAAAGCTTGGTGAAGTCCAGTGCGTCCCGGACGCGAGCAACGGCCATTGTCCACCGGCAAGCGCGGTGTGTCGGGAGCATGGTCAGCCGACCAATTGCCGCGCAGATGCCTACGGCAGCCAACATCTAAATCCTGATTTGGCGGTCAAAACAGCTGGGGCCAGCGAGTGCGAGGCTAAGGCCAAGCTGAATAAGGAAGCCTGCAGGCGCAATCTTGACCCAGAAAGGCTTGCTGCCATCACCTGTAGCGCTCAGGTGCCAGCCCCGCACACACCTGCGGCTGTGCCTGCATCGACGCCCAATGTAAATGGAGCGGCAAAATGAGGTGGATCAAGGCTCCATGGTCCTGGTTGTGGTTTTGGCTTTGCTTTGCGGCGCCGTTGCAAGCCGAGGATCTAGTCGGGGTGGTTTACGTCAGCGGCGGCGATCTTCATACCGAGACGCATATCGATGTAGATAAGAGTCACCAGGGTCCTAAATTGTGCCCGGGTGAGCTCGACTACCGGATCCGCCACCTGAGCCAGCTACAGGTGCGAACGGTGGGCACCTGGCAGTTGCTTCAGGGTGGGGTTAAAGACTGCTTTGCGGCATCGTCGTTTCAGGTTTTGCGCATGGTAGGCGGTCGCGAGGCTGCGGTGGGTCGGCTTAGCGCCGCCGCAGACGGTGGCTATTTGCTCACTGGGAACGACGGAAAAATCGTACGTCTAGCCGATCTGACACCGCGCTTGCGGCAGATGATGGGGGAGCAAGTGATCCTCGATCTCAAGCCGATGGCCAATCCGGCGATCGCCGAGGTTAATAAGGTCGTCGTGAGCTACCGTCGCTATCCCTGATTTGACGTCTTAGCGTCAATTGGTCCATCATTTGGTGGTTAGCAATTTGTTTGGTCAAAACGAAGGAGTTGGCATGCATGGACTGAGAATGAATCGAGTCGCGACGCTGCTGGCCCTAGGCGGCGCTCTGCATGCTTGCGGCAATACCGATAAGAAAGACAAGGAACCGACGGTTACGTCAACGACAGCCGTGGCTGGCAAGGGTTCGGTGGCGACCGCAAGTGGCGGCCTGGCGTCGATCGATTTTTCTGCGGCCGCGGTTGGTTCGCAGTTCGTCCTGATGCCGGTGATTTTAGGTGATGTGGCGACGGTCACCGGCGCGGGCGATCAGAAGTTTACCCTAACGTTGTCCGTGGCTGCGGCGGCCGCTAGCTCCAAGCTACTGGACTCCGAACCGGAGGTGCAAGCGTCCGGGGCAACGGCCACGGGGTTGATACCGGCCATGAACTGGCGGCAAAAAGACGACGCACTGAGGACTCTTCTCAACCGCTTCGAGCCTCGCCTTGGGGCTGCACAGGGCGATGATTTTTGGCGCTTGGCGAAGCGTGTGGATGCAGTGGACGCTGCGAGCTTTGCCGCGACGGATGGCCCTGGAGAAGTCGAATCGATGTACCGCAGTGCGGCCCGTTCGGAGGCAACGCGGCCTAGGTTGGGGGCGGCCCGCTTTAACCTAACCAGCAGTAGCTGCCCAAGTGCTGGAGGCACCGTTGCGGTCCCCAACGCCTCCTTGGTGCCGACCGACAAAATTATTCCGTCGGCTGCAACCTCGGTGGTCAGCACTGCGGACTACTGCATCGTTTACCTGTCGGATCCTGTCACCGGAGGCGACAAGGCGACGATCGAAGCGTCGATCAAAGAGGTGATACGTCGCTACAAAGAGGTGATTTATAATGATCCCTTTGCCGCGGTTAATGGTTATACCTTTAAACCGATCTTTACGATCGTCGACTTTTCCGATACCAAGCTGTGGCCAAACCTAGCCGCCCTGCAGGTGTCGGGGGCCTTTATCGCCAAGATGTCCGATGATACGGCTGATACCGTTGGCACGAATATGCCGATGATTTACATGGCGTCTGACATCAGTAAGGTCGGTAAAAACGTCGGCGCAGCCGTTGACGCCGCCAAAAATAAGCGCTTATGGCACGGCACGATTGCCCATGAGATGCAGCATGCGATTATGAACTACTTCCGCGCGCGCAAGGTGTCGGCTGATCCGAAAAAGTGGACCTTGGAGACGGCGGAGGTCGATGAAGGAATTGCGCACTATGTCGAGGACTTGTTTGGACATGGCGGAGAAAACTTCGATGACTTTGCCAAAACCTTTTTGACCACCTGGTACGACAAGGATCTCGTCAATCCAGTGCTTTCCGCTGCCGAGGACTTGGCTTTGAACCGGGGCGCTGCGCAGACTCTCATCTATTACCTAATCAGCCAAAAGGGTGGCGTGACCTTTACCAATGGGGTGGCGAGTGGAGGAGACGGCTTGAAGTACCTTGCCGAAGTCGTCAAGGGCGCGACCCATGTCGGACCGCAGAATTTAGCTGAAAAGTTTGGCGGTGCTTGGACTGATGCCATCAGCAATTATTTTGGTGCTCTGGCGATCGATGGGTCGGGTATTAGCGACACGGATCCGAAATACACGGTTCAGGACCCGCAAAAGGCGACTAACCTGATCGGAGAGACCGATCACTCCTACGGCATGCACTATAATAATTTTTCGGACCTGCCAAAGGCGCACACTTGGACTGAGGTCGCAAAAGATGCGGTGACTACACCGGAGCTGCAATACTATGCGACCTGTCCTTACCTATACACGGTGACGGATAGCACTCTGAAAGTCGGTTTTAAGACCAAAGATACCTTGCCAAATACGGCCGTGGCGGTGGTTCAAATTAAATAGGGAGGCGCAAGACTATGAACATTCGTCCATGGCTCCTCACCTTGCTAGTCTGTGGTTTCGCAGGTCCGGCTTGGGCCGATGAGATCGAAGGATTGGTTCGTGTGGTGGGGCGGTCCTTTGATGCCCAGACCTTGATTACGCCGGAAAAGGAGACTCTGGGGCCGCAGCTTTGCGGCTCGGATTTGGAGCAACGCATTCGCCACTTGACGCCACTAGTCGTCAAGGTTTCGGGTCGGTGGCAAACGAAAAAAGGCGGTCAGCGGGAGTGCTTTGTCGCCGACGATGTTAAAGTCTTAAGAATGTCGAGCGGCCGCGATGCCCTGGTTGGTAGCCTGGTCGTCAAGGACGGCGTCTACTCCGTCAGCGGCGAAGGTGGCAAGGTCATCACTCTTAGTGATGTTCCGCCTGGCCTAAAGAAATTGGTTGGCAAAAA
Source organism: uncultured Pseudomonadota bacterium (assembly GCA_903928445.1). Taxonomy (GTDB): domain Bacteria; phylum Bdellovibrionota_B; class Oligoflexia; order Oligoflexales; family CAIYRB01; genus CAIYRB01. Next base: position 40,820 of record CAIYRB010000182.1, read on the forward strand.
AGTCATCGTCGACGGCAAGTCACCCGAGGACCCAGCCCCAGCAGCTAAGCCGGTGGCGGCGACAGGGGTCAAGGACGATGCTGCGGTAAAGTCGGGTGTCAAGGTCGTGATCACCTATCAGGCCTTTCCTTAAGGTAGTAGAGTCTGGGGCGGCCAGAGCTTTGTTGAACAGGCGCACGTTTGTGCCACTTCGGAGGTTGAAGATGAAGGTTGCGGCAATGTGGGTACGAGTGATGTTGGCGGGCCTGAGTTTGTTTGCGGCGCAACAGGTGTTCGCGGCGGCGAAAACCCTGATCGAGCTCGATGGTGATACGCCCAAGCCCGGACTGGCAACTTCATGGTCGAAGGTGAAGGCTGGTGAGTATTCCTTCCAGCTTGACCCGGCTGGAGACCTCGGTAAGGGCGTCATGGTGACACCAGACGCAGTCAAGTCGAGTCTTGAATCGAAGCTCGGTGCGAGCTTTGGCGTGAAGGTGTCGGCTAAGGGCGCTGCAGCGGTGAGCGTCGTCTTTACTGGAGACGAAAAGGCTTTTCTAGCCCAGGTCGCTAAGACCAAGATTCGCGCTGGTCAGGATGTGGCATTGGCGCTGGAGAGCTCGACTTCTGAAGGCAGCATTCGCGCTAAAAAGACCGAACGGCCTGCCGGTGCAGGGGAAGTCAAAGCCTTGGTGATCAAGTCGGAAGGCGGTGTCATTTTGGCCAAGGCCATGGACTCTAAAACACCTCAGGTTAAAAGTGGCGACAAAGTGAAGATCAAGGGCGACATCAAAGGCATTAAGAAGAATGACAGCATCTTTTTTAAGCCCGGCACCAAAGAAGGTGAAGTCATTGTCCCGGCTCCTGGATCGCTGCTGCAGTGACCATCGAAGTTGAGAAGCTGATTGAATTGGTCGCAGGATTTGCGCAGGGCAGTGGCGAGGTGAAGCATTGACGGTCCGACGTCGGCGTTCCTGCGACGTCAGTTTGATTCGACTTCATACGGCGCTTGCTGCAGCGCTTTCGTCGTCAGTTCAGTCGGCTTAAATTCGACTTTGAGTTGAAACTCTCGTACTAGATTTTGAAAGAGCTCTCGCTCTTCGACCTCGATCCAATGGCGGATGTCGTCTCGCACCTTGACCGTGATGGCCTTCAAGCCGGTTTGCAGGGTGTGCCGGCGTATTTCGCGCAGCAGATCATAGGCCTCGGTCTCGGTGCTGCGAATGTGGCCGCGACCCTCGCAGCAAGGGCAGGGTTCCATGAGCTGGCGTTCGAGTGATTCGCTGGTGCGCTTTCGCGTCATCTGCACCAAGCCGAGTTCGCTGATCCGAAGCACATTGGTGCGCGCCTTATCGACCTTCAATTCTTCTTGCAGAGCGATATAAACTCGCTCTTTGTCTTCGGGTCGTTCCATATCGATGAGGTCGATGACAATGATACCGCCGATATTGCGCAGACGGAGTTGGCTGACAACCTTGCTCACGGCCTCCAAATTCGTCTTGAGAATCGTGTCCTGGGCGCTCGCTTGGCCGACATATTTACCGGTGTTGACGTCGAATGAGGTCAGGGCTTCGGTCTGATCGATGATGAGATACCCGCCTGACGGTAGCTCGATGCGTGAGCTCAGGGCTTTGCCGATGTCCATTTCGACGCCATAAACGTCAAAGATCGGTGTGGGGTCTTGATATAGTTCTAGCTTTTTGGCTGCACCGGGGATTGTTGCGATGAGAAAGCGCTTGAGCTCCTCAAAGGCGGTTGCGTCGTCGATGACGATCTTGTCGACGTCGTCGGCGTAAAGATCTCGGGTTGTTTTTAGGATCAGGTCGAGATCACGGTAGAGCAGTGCCGGTGACGCGGCTCGCCTTCGTGTCGCCTCGACAAGGCGCCAGATCTTGAGGAGGAACTTCAAGTCCTTTTGCAGCAGGACTGGGTCCACCTGTGCCGCCGCTGTCCTGACTATGACTCCGACGGTGTCTGGCTTGATTTCTTTAATCAGTGCGGTGAGATTCTGGCGCTGCTCTGGATCGTCGATGCGCCGTGAAATCCCAATGTGGGTGAAGTCCGGCATCATCACCAAATAGCGTCCCGGGACCGAAAGAAACATCGTCACCCTGGCGCCCTTGGTGCCAAGCGGCTCTTTGGCGACTTGGACGACGATCTGTTGTCCTTCACGCAGTAGCTTTTCAATCGGCTTGCGTTGCTTGTAGTTGCGCTCTTTGAGTTCCTCAGGGCTTAGGTCTTCTAGGCCTTTGCCGGATTCAAGCTTTTGCTCACGCAGAGTGTCTGGGTCAAGGACGTCGCCGCCGTATAAAAAAGCCGTGCGGTCCACGCCGATATTGATAAATGCGGCCTGCATACCCGGCAGTACGCGCATCACCGTGCCGAGATAGATGTTGCCGACCAGGCCGCGCTCGCGCCTGCGCTCGATAAATAACTCGGCCAGGCGTTCCTTTTCGAGCAAAGCGACGCGGGTTTCGGCGGGGTTGGTGTTGATGATCAGTTGCTTGTCCAAGATTAACTTCCTAAATGCGCCCGCCAGGTGGTCATGATGCGGTCACTGGCACCAGCGAGACCGACCACGGCCGACTGGACATTCTGAGTCATGGCCTGACTTTGGTGGTCCAGCTGGCGCCACCAAGTGGCCAGGTCCGCCGCCGTTGCGACGACTGTGGCCAAGCCTAGATCGACTAAGTGGATGGCTTCCTGACTGTTCTTATAGGCCGGCCCAAATGCCAAGGCAAGACCGTGGCAGGCAGGCTCCAAAACGTTGTGGACCTGGTGGTGGAGGGCGCCGCCGATCAGTGCAGCCGTGGCGGTGCCGTAGACCTCGCTGAGTATACCCATTGAGTCGATGAGGACGACCATCGCACCCTGCGGACCTGGCGTTAAGCCTTGCTGTATGGCGCTCATACGGACCGTGCTAAGACCTTGTTTTTGACAGGAGCGTTCGATGTCGCCGAGGAATTCCGAGCTAAGATGATGCGGTGCAATGACGATCTGCCAAAGAGGATCGCCATCCTGGCGTAAGGTCCTAGCGGCGAGCAAAAGGGACACCTCTTCAGCATAGGCGCTGCCTAGGACCAGTCGCTTGACCCCTGGTTTGGGTGACCAGAGTGCCAAAAGAGCGCGATACTCAGCGATTTGGCTGGTCCTCTCCTTGGCCCTTTCGAGGACCCGGTCGTATTTGCTATCTCCAACACAGCTTAGCCGCTCTGCTGCGATACCGTAGGTGCTGCGAAAGTACGCTGAATCGCTCGGATTCACCGTGTAAATGCCGTGGAACATCCGTAGCAGGTAGGAACGAAGTCGGCGTTTTTGGGCGCCATGGCGTTCGCCTTGGCTACAACTGGCATCAATCAGGTAGAGCTGGCCAAAGCGCCGGGCGGCAGTGAGAAATCCCGGCCATAGCTCATGACGAACGACGCAGGTGATCGTCGGGCGTAAGGCCGAGAACAACCACCCCCAGGCCGAAGCCGTATCGGTCAGTGGACTTAGGCAACAAGAGACGGTCTCGTTTCGTGCCTGAGCAAACGCCAGCCCGGACTGCGAAAAGAAGATGACGTGGACAAACACCAAACCAGACGTCGTCAGCCTGGCGATCAACGGCTTGGCCTGCTCGAACTCCCCTGCCGAGCTACAAAAAAACACAACACAGTGGCGAAAACGCGCTCTGTCTAGCGCTAAGCTTGGCGCGAGTTGTGCCACGCCACTGCGTGCATTGAGCTGAGCCGCTAGGCGGCGGTTAAGCGGCGCTAGCAGGCGCAACATCATCGCCACCAAAGTGAAGAGCAGTGCATAGGTCTGCAGCAGAAGGGAGTGCATGGTGCGGCGAAACAAGAGGACGACTCTCCAGCCGGCTAGCGCGGCATTAAAGATATAGGGGGCGGTACCGCCCAGCTGCTGAGCGACGGTGAGCTTGGCAGCGTAACAACTCGACCAGAGCCAGGATTTCGCAGCAGCCCAAGGAGGTGCGAACTGATGTCATCGAGATTGAGCGCCGAAAAACACAGCTTGTCGTCGTAACGGCAGCTCACCTTGCCATGCTTAGAGCATGGCCGGCAGCCGAGCAAGGTCGAAAAGGCGCGGCTTTGCTTCATGCGCGGCGCAAAGCCGAAGGCTTCTACCGTCGGCCCAAACAAGATGGCGGTCGGAGTATCAACGGCCTCGGCAATGTGACCAAGTGATGAGTCGTTGGCGAGCAAGCACGCCGTTTCGCTGAGCGCGACCGCGGTTTCCCACAGCGATAGCCGGCCGGCAAGATTCAACACCGGGCCCTCCCAGCGCAGTTGGTCGAGCAGTTGCCGAGCCGTCTGTCGATCGGTGTCGTCGCCATAAAAGACTAAGCCGAGTGGGCCTGGGCCCAGTCCGCCGTCTCTTTCGTTGGTGGCCAGCACATGGTTGAGAATCCCCTGCATGGTCGTGAGCGGCGCCTGTTTGGTTGGATGGGCGGCTCCTGGAGCAATACCTAACCACGAACCAAAACGGAGCTCCTTGCGCCACGGTCGGTCGTAGTCGGCTGGTATCGGCAGGCGCGGCCTGACGGCGATCGTATTCAACCCATCGAGCATATCAGCAGGCAAATGGTGCTTTAGACCGAGCTTTAGGGCATCGCACATCAAGTCATACTGGAGGCGTTGAGGGATCAAAGACCTCTCTGGAAGCGGCCGTCTGCGGCCACGCACGCGCGCTTCGACCAACAAGCGGCTGCGTGCCAGCTGCGCTTTTTCGGCACTAAAATATGGTACGCCGTGCATCGCCTTGAGATTTCTCGTCAACCATCCGGAGCGGAGATTGCATTGGAGATCGATAAAGAGGTGGTTTTGCCGCAACTGATCGATGGTCCGCTGCAGCTCGATCACCGAATCGGTGCGATTGACCGTCAGGGTGCGAACATTCGGCCACGATAAGGCTATGACATCCAAGGCCGGACCACGGCCGACCCAGGTGATCTCAGTCGGTACCTGCAGATGTTGTAGGAGGTCAAGGCAAGCAGTCGCAAGGATGACATCGCCGAGGCTTGACGCGCGGTAGATGGCGAGGCGCAAAAGCGGTGGCGAAGAGGATGGAGTGAGCATGCACGTCCCTTTTCCAGGTAGTCTAACGGATGCCTGCGCTATTGCAAAAGGGGCAGAGATTTACTAGTGATCGTGATGGTTTACCCAGAGTCGTGGCGGCTTGCCGGGGCGCTCTAGACGGTCCATTCCTAGCACAGGTCGGTTGCGTTTGCCTTCAAGTCCGCATAAACTCCCAATATTACCAGCGCTTCCAATTAAAAGAGTTGCATGAACGGGGTATCATGGGCAAGTCCCACCCAGATGCGTCCAAGGCTCATCGGCCAAGACCGCGGCAGATGAGCATCATTTATTTTATCGACTCAGCGCGGATGCGCACTTTGACGATTTCCGTTGGGCGCTTGCGCCTAGTGATTGCAGGTTTGGCTGGTCTGTTCCTGTGGTCTGTCGGCAGTGTCTTTCTGACCATCCATTTGGTCAGCGGTGAGGCGCAGCTGGAGGGCCGTTTAAGGCTGGCATTGAACAGCATCTTTGAGTACGAGATCCGCGATGAGCATGTCTTTGACTTGGCCTATCCGCAGCCAGGCAAGGTCCAAACGGTCGCTGCCCTTGACCAAGCGCCTGCGCCTGCGGCGAGTGTGGCAGCAGGAAAGCCGCTGCCAGCGGCTGAACTTAAGGGTGTTCCACCCATTGCTCACAAGCAAAGCGAACCATTTGGCGCCCAAGCCTTGGCGAATGCGGCGCCTGCCCTGAAGCCGGCTGATGCAGTGAAGAAGTCGTCCCAAGATCACCCGGCGATTCCGGTCGAGGTCCGACTCGGTAAAGCACGGTTTGTGCCAACTCCTGAGGGCTTGGAACTACGGCTTGAGTTGACCAATAAGAGTGGTAGCAGGCGTGTCGAGGGTTACATCTATGCCGTCGCCGAGTTCGTCGCGGAATCGGGAGAGCATCTGTACATCAGTTCGCCTAAGGATCTCATGTTTGACGCCGCTGGTGCGGTGGTCAATCCCCACAAAGCGGCATTATTTGGCATTCGCCGCTTCACCGACAAGCGCTTTTCCTTTGCGACCCCGACGGGCAAAAAAGGTGGGTTTGCCAGCTTCCATGTTGAACTCTTTGGCCGCAACGACACCAGCCGCTCGGGTTATGTGCTGCCCGTGCCAAGTGAGCCCAACCCACCATTGGACCAAAGCCGCGCGGCGAAAACCGGTGCTCCGAAACCTGGATGATCCGCCATGGCTCAAATCTCGACTTTGCGTTGCCGATGCTACCTTGGACTAGCGCTTTTAAGCGCCTGTGTCTCACTTCCTGAAGCGCATGAAACGGCACCGGCACCGGCGCGCATTCAGCTGCAAACGCAATCGGTCATACCTCAGGAGATTCGCAACCAGCTCGATGTTGAGCCGGCCGGCGATCTGGCAGTGCCAGCCGTGATGCTGCAACTACGCGAGGTGGTGCGTCCAAGGGCTGAAGTCAGGACGGGACCCGGTAGCGCCTATGAACTTACCGATGCCGTCTTGGTCCAAGGTAACCAGGTCATCGAGACGGCGACCCATGGCGTGTGGCGTAAGGTTTTGGTGCTAGGTACCTGGCAACATGGCTGGGTGCACCATCAAGCACTTGCCCTTAGTCAGCCTCGCGGTGACGTCGTGCGTGTGGCGATGGGGCACCTGCCGATGGTGCTGGTCATCCGTCCGGTTAGCGTGGCTCAAGGCTTCGCCCAGAAGGAGCCACTGGCGGTGTCTATACCGCGCGGCATCCAGTTTCGCGAACTACGCCGCGACCAAGCGGCATCATTGGTTTGGTTGGCGCAGACTAACTCGGCGATATGGCTGTCACGAAGGGATGTGCAATGAACAATCGGTGGGTCTTTAGTGTCCTAGTCCTGACCTCATGTGCACCCAGCTTGGCTGGTCAGATACGCGGCAACAGCGGCGAAATCATCGGCAGCCGCGAGGCGCGGGTCAATATCACTCGTCTCGATGCGCCAAGCGACGGCGCCCAAGCGGTAAACAACGTGGTCGTCGCTGTGGTCGATCAAAGTGGTCGCTACGCTACTACCGAGAGTCTGCCGCATGGTCATTATTTGGTCGAGGCTTTGGTTCCTGGCTATGCACCGCAGTCAAAGAGGGTCGATCTTGCTGACAAGGCAACGGTCGATTTGACGCTGACGCCGGTGGTGACGGCCAAGATCCAGGCGACCTCGACCAATAGTCACGTGGATGAAGATCGTGGCGCGGGCCGCGCCACTTTGACCCCCCCCAGTCTTTAGGAGAACCTGATGAAGGCGATGCGGACTTTGGCTGTTGCCGTGCTGCTTAGCAGTATGTGGGCCTGCGTTGCAAAAGAGACCAAGGTGCAGCTTAAGGTCGCGGTCAAGACGAACCAGGGCGAACCCGTCCATGCTGCGACGGTGCAGCTGGACGGTAAGTCCCTTGGTGCCACGAACAATGCCGGACGGTTTGACGGTGAAGTGAGCCTACCCGCCGGGGCTAAAAAACGCTTGGAGATCCATAAAGACAGCGACACCTACTATTTTGCGCCCTATTACCAAGCCTTCGAGGTCGATCCATCGGGTCCACAGGAACTAGCCGTTGTGGCGACTTTGTATTTCGTGCCTAAGCCAGCACCGGTGGCGCCGGCAAAGGTAGCTGCACTGGCTGAAACCAATGCTGAGAACGTCAACACCCCCATGTCGACGCCAGCGGCAGCACCAGCGGCAGTGCCTGAAGCGGTCACCGACACCCCTGCCGTCGCTGCAGCAGTTGCGAAGACGGCGACCGCGGCGATGCTTGCTGCGCCTAAACCGGATATTTTGACCCAGGCGTCAGCCTCCTCCGCGGTGACTGAGCCAGTGGGTGGAGGCGTTACCTCGACTGCTCCAGCTCCAGTGGTGGCTCCGATCACCGTTGACGCTGCCGTCGCCGCGCCCAGCAAAGGGCTGGATCCTGCTGTGGATAAGTCGGTGGATAAGTCTCAGGAACCTAGCCCGGACACCTTGTCGTACAAGGGCTTGGCGCATCCAAACAGCGGTAGCCAAGTATTTACCGTGCATGTTTACTCCGGAGCTAGCCCGTTGGCGGGCGTCGACGTGGCGATGGGCGAAGGTGACACCAGTACCCTCAAAACCGCGTGTACGACCAATGAACGTGGCCGTTGTGTCATCCGCTTCGCGACAAAGCCCGAGGTTTTGGTGACCTTTGTGGCGACTAAAAAAGGTTATAAGACGGCCGTGATCACCGTGCCGATTCAGTCCAAGGATAAGCTGCGCATCAACTTGGATGAAGGCCGCTCGCTCGATATCTATGCTCTCAGCCAAGCCTACGGCCATCGTCCCGGGTTGGCGGGAGTAGAGGTCCGAGTCGCGGGAAAGCGGGTCGGCGAAACCGACCGCTTTGGCCGCTATTCCTATATTTTTGGCGGTAAGAGCGATGATCTGTTGACGGTCAGTTTGAAACCAAAGGGTTATTTGCCTGAGGTCTTTGAAACCGACTTTGTGACCGGCGGTGAACTGCAGCTGACCAAGGCCTTCACTCCGGGTCTACCCCCTAGCGTTCGTATGACCGTGCTGAGTCCTTTGCCCGCAGGCAATGTCGACAAAGAAACCCTCAGCGAGTTGAACGGTGCCTTCGGCGAGTCGCTGCGAGCCGCTGCTAGGCGGCATCTCTTCGCCACCTCAGCATTTAAGGAGTACCCCTTTGCTCTTTACGATCAAGCGGTGCACCTCGCTGGTAAAACCACCAGCGAGGTCCTTCGCGCGGGGTGGCAGGACCAGGAGTTGAAAACAGTGGTGGATGCGGTCTTGGTGCCGACCGTGGTCACCGGACCGACGCCAACCCTCGAGCTCAGCGTCATAGGTAGCCGCGGTCAGATACTGAGCGCGGCCAAGGAAGAGTTGAGCGGTCTCACGGACCGCGGTGCGGTAGACCGTGCCGTAGCCTCGATCGCTCAAAAGATTGCCCGGGTGTTTCCCTTTGAGGGTGCGGTTCTAAGCAAAGCCGCAGACGAAGTCACGATCAATCTCGGTCAAGGCCAGGGACGAGATGTCCAAGTTGGAGACGTGCTCGACGTCTATGGCCAGCAGACCGCGAAGCTGGGGCGGAGTTCCATCAATACGAAGATCGCCAGTCTTAAAATTCGCGAGGTCGGGGAAAAGTCGGCCATGGCAAATGCCTTTGGTCTAGTGCCCAGGGCGACGATCGAACGCGGTGATTTGGTGATCCTAAGGCCACGCAAAGAGCTAAAGGATCAGCGCGCGGCGCCACTTCTGGTGATGACTGAGCTAGCTGGCAAACGTACGGCGGTAGCCCAAGCCAATGTGTATCTGAACAACAGCTGGATCGGCGCCACGGACAGTACCGGTCGCCTCTATGTCGAGGGCAAGGCTTCTGGCAAGCTTCGGGTGATTAAGCAGGGTTTTGTCGATCTGGCGCAGGTGGTACAGCTCGGGCAGGACGTCGACAAACCATTGGTCCTGACGATCAAACGGCAGGCGGCCTTTTTGCGGATCGACTCGCGGCCGGTCGGCGCCGTGGTCAAAGTCGAGGGCAAGGTCCTTGGCAAAACGCCTCTGGCTGCGCCCATTCCAGTACCATCGGGGTTTGTCAAAATGGAGGTCGAGGGACCGGTTGGATACAAGCCGTACAAGTCGGTGCTGGAACTCGACCAGGGGACATTGGATCTGACCGGCGAGGCGGCGGTGATTCTCGAGCAGGACTTTCGGGCTATCGCTCAGCGCTTGGTCAAAGCAGGTAAGACCGAGGCGGCCCTGGCTGTTCTGAACAAGATCCCGCCCGAGCATAGCGACTACTTGATGGCTCGGCATGAGGCCGGGGAGCTGTATTTGACGGTCCTTGACGAGCCGGCCAAGGCTGCCCAGGCCTTTGGCATCGTGACGGCCAACCCCGCGGTCAAACAGTTTGTCGACAAACGCTTTATCGGCTCGCACATCGATGAAGGTATCGCCCTGTTTTTAACCGCCGAACGCTTGAGTTCGGAACATCCGGAAGCGGCGCAGGCGCATTTTAGCAAGGCGCTGGAGGTCCTTGATGGGGTCATTCCGTACCTGCGTTTTGTGCCGCCGGGAGAGTACACCCAGGCCGTGCATAACGTTGATTATCACCGCGCCCTTTGCCGGCACCGTCTGTGGACGTTGACGCAGGATCCGCGCCTGCTCGTCGATACGGTCAAGACGTGGAAGAGCTATCTCGATGGCAGCGCCCGGACGCTGCCTGCTGACGCAGCGAGCAAGGCCTATGTGGAGAACGCCCAGGTCTATCTCAAGCAAGCCACTGCATCCCTCAACGCCGCGCGCAACGTCTCGCGCCAATGAGGTGACCCATGTCCTTATGCTTCCGCCTTTTGCTCGGTGTGCTGGTCCTCGGCACGGCATCATGCCACCTTGCGCTGTTTAACAAGGACGCGAGCGAGCCTGGGGCAGGCGTTCCGCTGACGGCCTTCGCCGCGACTAACGGCAGTTATTTTCCGCCATTTATCCGTGCCTTCTTTCCAGGTAGCAATGCCTTTAGTCGCGATTATCCTAGCTTGGTCCAAGCCCGTGATCAGGTGACATTGATCGAAATAAAGCCACTAGAGCATGGGCCTGCGGCCTTTAATGAAGCCAATCTCAGCTGGTCGGCCGATGGGGTGTATCTGGGTTACGAGATCGTGACAGATGGCTTTCGTAAGATCATGTTGAAGGATCTGGCTGGCAACTTTTCCCGTGAGCTGCGCGTCGTGCCTAAGGGTAAGGGGGATTTTCTTGACGGCATGGTGATCAAATCAGCGCAGTCTTATAATGCCGGACTGCGCTGGTCGCGTGACTCGACTCGCTTTGCCTTCATGTCAAACGGCGGTATCGGCGACTACAGCATTTATCTCGGTGCGATCGGCGCTGCTGAGGCCTCGCTTGGCAACAGTCATAGCAAGGATGGCTATGCAACCTGGAGCCCATGCACCAATGAGCTAGCGTTTGTCAGCTCGCGTACAGGTAACGGTGATATCTACCTGGCTGATCTAAGTCGTGACCGCTTTACTCAGCTGTCGTCAGGTGATGGGGTCGATTTATTTCCGGACTGGTTCCCAAGTGGTGACGCCGTCGTCTATTCGAGCGGTGATGCCTTGCGGCATAGTCTTTATGTCGTATCCAGGAGCCATCACGGTGCGATGTGGAATGCAGCTGTTCCCTTGACGCAGTGGGGCCACGACGATCTGCGCCCAACGGTATCGCCCGATGGGCGCTATATTGCATTTTATACCGATGCGACCAGCTCGGCTGAGAGTGAATCGCGACGCTGGAATATCCTCGTCGTGCCTTTTGTGCCTGGAAAGACTTACCTTGAGGCTGAGCTGCGCACCATGGTCGTCGCCAAGGATGTGGTTATCGACCTCAATACCGGTCCAGCATGGTCCCCGGATAGTCGAAAGATCTTTTACGTCAAACATGATCCATCGGTGGCCAATCCGATCCATGCCTATGACCTATTTTTAGGGCGCAGCTACTTATTCAAAACCAACACCCGGATGAACCGCGATATCTTGGTGTCAAAGCTCGGCATTTTGAGCTTCCGGGCGCAGGTCGGCGTGTGGGACCGTGTCTTCGTGGCGTTGACTAATCAAGGGTTGCAGCTGCAGAGCCAGCCCCACCTGCCGTCAAAGATTCATTATTTGGCGATGTAAGAGCGCAGCTAATATTCAGCCATAGGGAGCAATGCATGCAAAGGTTCGTTCGGCACATTGGACTGGGTTTGGCCTTGGGCTTGTCGCCGCCTGCATGGGCAGGCGCGGCGTCCAGCGCCAATATGACCTATGGCGAGACGACGAGGCTGGATACCTTTGACCCCTATACGGCCCACGAGGCATCGGGTCAGCGCTTGGCTGATTTGCTTTTTGACTCGTTGGTGGATCTCGGCCCCAGTGGCGCTTACGTCCCTGCATTGGCTAAGAACTGGCGCATTGAAAACGGCGGTATGGATGTGAGCTTTACCCTGCGTGACGACGTGCACTGGCATGCGGCTTCAGGGACTGGGCCACTGCTGAGCGTCGATGACGTCGTGGCCACGGTGCGCTTGTTAACGGCGCCGCAAAGCGAGATTCCTAATCGGGAACGCTTTGGGGTGATTAAAATTGCAGAAAAGACCGGTCCCCACAGTGTCACGGTGCACTTGTCTCGGGCCATGGTCGATCCCCTGCGGGTGTTGATGTTTAAAATCATGCCGGCGCATGTTGTAGGCTCGGCTTCGGCACTTAAGCGCGATAGCGAGTTTGCCAAGCATCCCATTGGTACCGGACCTTATGCCTTTACCAAGGCGACGCAGCTAGGCGAGGTGATGCTGACGGCCAACCCTGGGTATTTTCGGGGTAAACCCGCAATTGCCCAGATCGTCATGAAGGCGTATGCCGACCAAAACATCATGGCCCAGTCGCTGATGTTTAACTCCCTCGATTTGATCACCTATGTGAGTCCGCGTGACCTCGGCGAAATCATGGGCGACAACAAACTCAGCCTGGTGCCTTACGATGCCCTGTCGTTCTCATTTTTTGCGATGAATACCGGTCGCGGCTTGTTGAAGGACAAGCGGGTACGCCAAGCAATCAGCCATGCGATCAACCGCGAGGAGATGCTTCAGGCATTTTTTCAGGGCAAGGGACGGCTGATTTCCGGGCCGTTTCCGCCCACGTCGTGGGCGTATGATCTGGATGTGAAAGGCTTGGGATTTGACGTCGCCAAGGCCAAGGCCTTGCTGAGTGCGGCAGGTCTAAAGGAGACCAATGGCCAACTAATGACGGCGGCCGGACAGCCGGTGAACCTCACCTTCGCCGTACCTCTAGCTGGCGAAAGTGAGATGATCAAGCGCGTCGTGCTAGCCTGCCAAGGCTACCTGGAGGCGGTTGGCATCAAGGTTGAGCTGCAGTTTATGGACTGGTTGGTGTGGAAGAAAAAGGTCCTTGAGGAGCATGACTACGATGTCACCATAGCTGCCTGGAGCTTTGATGACGCCAGTAACATCACCAGCTTGTTTCATAGCTCCAGCGCCAAACCATGGGGCAACAATTTTGTCATGTTTCGGAGCCCAGAGGTCGACAGTTTGTTGACCGAGGCTGAGGCCAGCAATGACTTTGACAAGCGCCGCGCGATCTATCACAAGGTCCACGGCATCCTAGCCGACGAGGCTCCCTATACCTATCTATGGACCCTGACGCACCATGCTGCCCATAGCAACCGATTGAGCGGTGTCCGCGTCGAGCCCTTTGCCTTTTTTAAGTATATTGCCGCGTGGCAGCTGGAGGAGGCGCATGGCAAGCTCTGAGAAGGATGCTCCGGCAACGACCGAAGAGAAGAAGGACGGTAAGAACAGCAAGGTTGCCGAGTATCTCCAGGCACCACGAAAAAAGCGCAAGCGCTACGTTCTCATTGCTACAAGCGGCACCATGCCAATCGATCTGAGTGCTGCGATCGAGGCCTATGTGCGGACCAATTTTAAGGCGATGGCCGTGGCGATGCCGCGTTCAGCCGAGGAGCTGCAGAAGAATTTTGGCCGGCAGATCATGTTGCTGATTTTGGACGATGAATTTATTCCGCTTGAACGCAGCCTGGAGCTGCTAGGAGATCTCAAGCGGCGGCGTGGACAAGCGCCAGTCCCGGTACTTTTTTTAACTAGGCAGCCGGCGCAGCTCATTGCCTCTTATCATAAAATGCTCGCACCATTCCACGAAGTGGATGATTACATCAACTATGCCAAGGTCGAACGGGCTGAGATTTTCAGCCGTATTCGCCATGGCCTAAATCATAAAAACGCACGCAAAAGCCGCCGCTATAAGATCGACATTCCACTCGACTACTTTTTGCTCGCCGACGACGCCATGCACAAAGGCAGGCTGATCGATTTGAGTGTGCATGGAGCCCTGCTCAAGGCGGAAGATGGACGCATTTTTCGTCCTGGGGACCAGCTTAAGCTGCATGTGCCGATTCCGGAACATATGTTGTCGGTCCAAGGCGACTACTTGAAGCTTTCGGCGAAGGTCCGACGTATCTTCATTATCGGTGACCAGGCAGGGATCAGCTTTGAACACCTTTCGGAGGATAAGATTTTGTCGTTGACGGAGTTTTTAACCTCCTTTGTGTCCGATCAAGCGGCACGCCGCGCGATGGCCATGCGCGCCCGGGCGGTACGTTCTTGAAATCCACCGTGAAGGTACCCGAGGTGTCGCTCCCGGCCTTGAGCGCTGCGGCGCGCGCGGCTGGTGAGCAGATCATGTCTTGGTACCAGCGCGGTGATCTGCATGCCGATGCCAAGGCCGACCAATCACCTGTGACACAGGCCGATCTGGCGGCGCATCGCTCCTTGCTGGTCAGTCTGGCGCAGCTTTTACCCGGTGTGCCGATCGTGTCTGAAGAAGGTGAAGCCGCGGCGGTTTTGCAGGCGGTGGTTGATACCGCACCGGTCTATTGGTTGGTCGATCCACTTGACGGGACTCGCGACTACATCAAGGGGACCGGCGATTTTAGTGTCAATATTGCCTTGATGGTCGAGGCGAAGCCAGTCATCGGATGCGTTCTGGCACCCGCCTACGGGTGGTGCTTTGTCGCCGCTGTAGGCCAAGGAACATGGAAGCAGGATACGGCTCTCGGCGAGTGGCATGCCGTGCGAGTGCGGCGCTCTGATCAGGAGCGCTTTGTTTGCTTGGTGAGTCGCTCGCATCACCAAGGCGAGGGCGATATCCTTCATGCCGCTTACCCCTTGGCGACTTGCAAGGCGGTCGGTAGCGCGATTAAATACGCGCATATTGCCGGCGGTGAGGCCGACTTTTCCGTCCGCACCTCACCGACCAGTTTATGGGATACCGCTGCCGCTCAATGCGTTTTGGAACAGGCTGGAGGAGCGATCCTGGATTTTGCCGGTAAGCCCTTGAGCTACCGCACTGGCAGGCTCGAAAATCCACCTTTTGTTGCCATTGGTGATCCGGCGTTCGCCTGGCGCGAGGCACTAGAGAAGCTCGAACCGTATTATAAAAAAGCTTTGAAGACGTTCTAGTGCAAGGTCATCAAATGCTCCATGCGCTTGACCAGCATGGCGTGAAAGGCTTGCACATTGGCTTCATCGCGGTCGGGATCCCCGGTCCATGCGGGCGGATAAAGAAGTTCGCTCAGATGATGCGTCAAGGCGATCGGTCGTGGCAACGCTGTAAGGCCAAGACCCCGGGCGAAGAATACCGGGACTTTGAAGGTGCGGTAGAACCACTTGGTCGTATGTGAAGGATAGACATCATAGAGTTCGTCGGCCTTCGGGCACGCTGCGAGGATGATCGGCACGCCGCTTTTCATGGCAATGCGGACAAAACCAAAACGACCATCCCATTGGATCTGATAACGCTCGCTGCTCGGGCGAAGCGATTCGCGCATGCCTCCAGGTGCGACGGTGACGATTTCACCGGCTTCAAGCAGGGCCTGAGCATTCGCAGGACTGCCGTTGACGGCGCCGTAGCCGGACGTGATCTCCCTGACCAAGGGCACTTTAAAGAACAAACGGTCGAGCAGCGGCCGGGCTAAGCGGCCGGTTTCGGTATAGATGGCTGCGGCTAGTAAGAGGATGTCATAGGTCGCGAGGCTGTGGTTGACGACGACCAGCACGCCACCGGATTCAGGTACGGCCGCCATGCCGTGCACCGTGTGTTGGTGGTAGAGGCGCATCGCATTGACGATGCGCACGGTGCCCTTAAAGCGTTGGATATGTTGTTTCATAGGCTAAAAATACCAGGCTTGAATCGGCTTAAGCAGTAAAAAACACCCTGCTACACTTCGACCTGTCCTGAATAGCAAAAAACCGCAGGTCCGGCGAGCTGGAGCGGACCGTTGGCCTCATCTTGTTTGACGTAGAGGCGGCCTCCGGGCATGTCGACACCGACCCAGGCGTCGCGTCCTAGTAGTCCTGTTGCCAAAGCTAGGGCGGCGATGGCGCAGGCGCCGCTGCCGCAAGCCATGGTTTCGCCGGCACCGCGCTCCCAGACAAAGGCTTGGTAGAGCTCGGTCAGCTTCTGACCGAGCTCCTGGCCCGCCCGGGCCTGGTCCTTGGCGGTGATGTCGCGCACTTGGACCAAGTGGACGTTGACCCCGTCTTTTAAGGGGTGGTCCTGGAGTGCGGGGCCTAGCTCCAGGATTAGCTCGCGGCTCGCCGCTTCACTGGTTAAGACGATGTGTGGGTTGCCGATGGTGCAGACGCCGACGCTGGCTTGCTGCCCTGCCCTTTTGGTGACTTGGGCGCAGGCTTGTTCGGCGGCTTCAAACCACGGCACCTCGCGGTCTAATGCCGGGATCCCCATGTCTACGACGACTAAGGGATTGGTCACTGATCCGAGCAGAAAACGGCACAGCAGAGTCTCACCCTCGACTTGCAGCTCAACCATTTCCGGTAGCTCATGGGAACGGCCCTGGCCTAGGTGGCGCTTACGGACACTGGAGGCAGCGCAGCGCAGACCGTTGCCGCAGGTTTTGGCAATGGAACCGTCGCTATTGATGATGACAAGTCCGTACGGGGTCAAATCATCGCGCTGTTTGGTCAACAGGACCAAAAGTCCGTCGGCGCCGATGCCGCTGTGGCGGTCACAAAGGCGCACAGCTTGGCGCTTGAGGCTGTTTAAAACCAGCTCGCCGTCGCTATCTGCGATCCATAAGACGACAAAGTCATTGCGACAGCCATGCCATTTTTCGAAGGGTAGAAACACGTGGTGTCAGTCTCCGCAAGGGTTTGCGTCGAGGGTCAGCTGTCGATCAGTCGGTAGCCGCGGCCGCGCACGCTGACCAGGTGGATGGGTTTACTCGGGTCGACTTCGAGGTACCTTCGAAGCCGGACGATAAAGTTGTCAACGGTCCTAGTCTCAATATCGCCCTTCATCCCCCAAACGGTATCGAGCAGGTACTGGCGCGACAAGACGCGCTTTGGGTTTTGCATGAATTCGCGCAGGACGTCGGCCTCGAGTGCGGTCAAGGCGTGTTGACCAGTCGGTGTCACCAGCTGCAGCAGCTCGGTATTCAGGGCGAAGGGGCCGTAGCGCAGGACTTCGGCGGAGCTGGCCTCGACGGGGACGTGGAAGTACTGCGAGCGTTTAATCATCCGCTTCACCCGCAGTAGGAACTCTTGGAGATGAAAGGGCTTGGTGACGTAGTCATCGGCGCCGGCTTCAAAACCCCGCAACCGGTCCTCTTCTTTGCCCAGGGCAGTCAGCATGAGGATCTGCGTCTGGTCGTCGCGCTCGCGGATGCTCCTTGCGACTTCGAAGCCGTTGACCTCGGGCAGCATCACATCCAGTATGACCAGATCAAAGGGCCCATCCTTGGCGAATTTCTCCAGCGCAATCTGTCCATCGACCGCGGGGACGACGTCGTAGCCCTCGGCCTGCAGGTTGAAGTTCATATTGAAAGCTAAGTTGGGCTCGTCTTCGACCAGCAGGATGCGTTTTTTCGCTTCGGCCATGCGTGCTACCTACGTAATATGCGGCTGAGCATACTGATCCAGCGCGGGCAGTGATACATAAAAGGTCGCGCCTTTGCCGCGACCCTCGCTCACAGCCCAAACCCTGCCGCCTAGGACGCGGACCGCGCTCTTGATGATATAAAGGCCTAGGCCGGTGCCGGGAATGGCTTTTTTGATGGCGGTATCGCCGCGCCGGAACATCTTGAAAAGCCGCCGTTTGTCCTGCTTGTCTAGGCCAAGTCCCTGATCCCTGACGTAGATAAAGACCTCATGCTCATTGCGGTCGACGCCTAGGTGAATCGGCGATCCAGGGGGTGAATACTTGACGGCATTCTCTAGCAGGTTGTTGAGAATGAGGCTTAACGCAGACGGCGATGCGGGGACCGTCAAACCAAGGGGGCACTCGATCGTCAGGCGCGCGCCAAGATGAGTGTCCAAGTACTGCAGACGCTCGACCAGCTGAGCGATGATTTGCGCCATCGGCGTCGGTGTACGTGGGTCTTCATTGAACAAGATGCCGCCCCGGTCCAGCCCACCGGTCAACAAGATTTGATCGATCAGCCGGCGTAGCCGGTCAATATCGGCCTGGATCATCTTATGCATGTACACGGAGGTCGTGGCGTCTAGTTGCCGGGTACTCATGGTTTCAAAGGCCAGTTGTAGGCTGGCCAAAGGCGACTTAAGTTCATGGGTGACACTTGAGACAAAGGTGCGTTGTTGCCGAATGGCGGCACTCTGGCGTTGGCCAAAGACAAACAGCATGATGGTTCCGACCAGCAACACGCCGAGCAAGATGCAGCCGATCACCAGGATGCCAAGAGCGGCTTCGCTGCTGAAATACTCTTGCCCGAAGCGCTGCGCGAGTTTGGCGAGGCCGGCTTGTTGATCGACAAACCAGATGACCCAGATCAAGGTGATCGCAATCCACACGACCTGGAGGAAGACGAAGATCGTGATGGGATGGGTCACCCAGCGCAGGCGGCGCAGCCAAGTCGCCCAGTAGCGACCAAGCCTGAGTAGAGGAGAGGCGCCTACGCTAGGCTGGCCGGTCGACATGGGGTCGTCCCTTCGGTCGCGGGTTTTGGGTCTTGTTTCAGGCGCGAGGCGACTTGGCGGCCAGTTTCTCCCACATCTCACGCGTCACCAAAGCCGGCTTGATAAGCCAGGCGCCGCCGTCGACGACCAGGACTTCGCCGGTGATATACGAAGCAGCGCTGGAGCTGAGAAACACAGCTGCGTTGGCAATATCCTGGATGGACCCGAGGCGGCGCAGCGGTACTTCGGCGGCAATCTTTTTGTCAGCGCCCATCGGTGCGAGGCGGCGCATGCCCTCGGTGTCGCCGATGGCACCTGGAGCGATGGCGCACACGCGGATGCCGTGTTCCCCCCACTCGCAGGCTAGATTGCGACCCAAGGCTTCGATCCCGGCCTTCGCTGCCATGACATGCGCCTGCATCAGGGTGCCTTGATAGTGCAGCGTCGCCGAGATGTTGAGGACAAGGCTGTCGCCGCTGGATTTCAGGTCTTTGAAGGCGGCGCGGGTCATATTGAAGGTGCCGAGAAGGTCGATGTCGATGACTGTTTTGAAGCCATTCGCGCTGAGCTGATCGGTCGGGCAGAGGAAGTTTCCTGCGGCGCCATTGAGCAGGATATCCAAGCGGCCAAACGTCGCCACGGTGGTGGCAACAGCCTTTTCCGCCTGACCATAGTCGCGCACGTCGCCGCTGACGAAGGCGGCTTTAAGACCTTCTTTGTGCAGCGAGGCGACGGCCTCTTTGAGGACCTCTTCGCGGCGCCCCATCAAGACAACGCTGGCACCGTGCCTTGCCAGCTCCTGGGCGATGCCAAAGCAGATTCCGGTACCGCCACCGGTGATGAGTGCGACTTTACCGTGGAGTAGGTCGTGGCGAAAAGGCGACTGCGGCATGGCTCGGGCTCCGGGGTGGTTAGTGGACGACAGGATAGCTGCAGGCCCCATATAACCAGAGGATCACGCCCTTGCGCAAGTCTCGGCGTTGCAACTAGATCAATGAAAGACATACAGGCTGACGCGGTCTTGCGGCATGTCTGTCTTGACTTTTAACGCGGTATTGAGCACCGCATGGGTGTTTTTGCTGTCAGTGAGCAGGTAAACCTCGGTCGTGTCCGGCTGGGATACGACCTTGCGCAAGACCATGCCGAGCAGGTCCAGGGTGTCGTGCGAGGGCAGTTGTTCCGCCGCTAGGTACAGGCCCAAAGAGCTGGGGTGCCATGGCTGCAAGGCGACGCTGAGTTGGCGCAGCCAGTCCTCCCGTGCAGCTTCCTGTAGACTCGGTGGCGGCATGAGCAGCACTGAGCGCAGGTGGCTGGTGGTCGTGTCGGTTAGCACCATTGGGGTCGCTTCGTTGAGCCCTTGGGTGGCCGCAGCATTGAGCAGCGCCGCGGTGGACGGAAGGTCGAGTAGTTGGCCAGCACTCTGTCGCCCTGGTCCCGCCAAACCAATCCAAAACGGGCAGGCCGAACTTTCTGCTGCATCGACCAGGTAGATGGTTACTTGGCGTACCAGGGACCCTGTCGTCTCAACGCTACCGTCCAAGGCAGCACTTCGGGCTGCAGGTGCAGTCGTTGGTCTCGGCTCAGGGCTGCTTTGCGCATCCATCGGTACAAATCTCCTGCTTTGGTCTTTAGCAAGGTTAACCGATGGTAGTTGTTTTGGCGACTATGTGGGGTCGATTTTGCCGCGAGCGATCTTGTCCAGGAGGCCATTGACGAAGCGGCCGGAGTCCTCGGAGCCATACTTCTTGGCGAGCTCAACTGCTTCGTTAAGGATGACGCGAACCGGTTCAGCACCAAGGCCTAGCTCAAAGGTCGCCAAGCGCAGAACGCTGCGGTCGACCACGGGCATGCGGCTCAATTTCCAGCTGGCCGAGGCCTCTTGGATTTGCGCGTCAATCCGGTGCAAATCCTCTAGAGCACCGCGAGCAATGGCCCGACACATGGTGATCTGTTCGCTCGGCACTTGTTGGTGCTGGGCAAAGTCGGTGAAGTGGCTCTCGGAATAGTAGTAAAGCTTTTCCAGTTCGCATTGATAGAGAAACTGCAGGGCAAATTCACGCGCCGAGGTGTTGGGATGGATGCTCACCGCTTGGTCAGCTCCTTAAGTTGTTGCATGGTTTTGGCCATGCTGAGAGCGGCATGCGCGGCGTCTTTGCCTTTGTTGCCGCCCTTGATGCCAGACCGGCTGAGGGCTTGTTCAATGGTGTCGGTGGTGAGCACGCCGAAGATGACTGGGGTTCCGGTGGCGACGGCGACTTGCTGCAATCCAGCCGCAGTTTGCGCGCAGACATAGTCAAAGTGCGGGGTGTCGCCGCGAATCACTGCGCCGAGGCAAACAATTGCCGTGTAGGTATTGCTGCGGGCGGCTTGAGCGGCAACTGTGGCGAGCTCAAAACAACCCGGTACCCACAGCGTGTCGAGTTGACTGGCACCGATACCGGCTTCGCTAAAGACCTCGGTGGCCCCACTGAGCAAGGCTTTGCTGATGAGATCATTGAAGCGGCTGGCGACGATTAAATAACGTTG
Organism: uncultured Pseudomonadota bacterium; assembly: GCA_903928445.1. Lineage (GTDB taxonomy): Bacteria > Bdellovibrionota_B > Oligoflexia > Oligoflexales > CAIYRB01 > CAIYRB01. Next base: position 61,839 of record CAIYRB010000182.1, read on the forward strand.
GCTCATGCGGTGGTTCCCTTGCAATGAGAGGTCACAAAGTGGTCACGAGGAAATGGCATCGGGACGCAGGCAGATGGTGTCGACGACCTCGAGGCCAAAGCCCGCTAACCCCTTCAGCGGGACCGGATGCGCCATGTGGGCCCGCATCTTTTGCACGCCGAGGTGGCGCAGGATCTGCGCGCCGACGCCGAGTAGGCGAGAGTCCGGCTCGAGCCAGTCGAGTTTTGGTCGCTCTTCGCGCGGGGACTTCGGCAGCAGCGTCAGGAAGTCGTCGGCCAGGCCAGCTTGCGCCTCTGGATACGACAGATAGATCAGCACCGCGGCGGGCGACTCTTGCAGGAGTTTCAAGCCGTGCTCGATACGGTGGCGGCTACCGCTGGTGGGGTCACTAAACACGTCTGCTAGTGGGCGTTGGCGATGAACCCGTACATCGACGATGCGGTCGTCAAAGCGCTCGTCCTCGCCTCTGCCCTTGACCAAGGCCATATGCGACAGGTCGTCGATTTGGCTCTTAAAGAGGTAACCGGTAAAGGTGCCGTAGGCGGTTTTAACCGGTCCGCTAGCCTGCACTTCGATAAACGACTCATGCAGCAAGCGGAAGGTGACGATGTCGGCGATGGTGACGATCGGGATCGCATGCTTGGCGGCGAATCGCTCCAGGTCCGGCATCCGCGCCATGGTGCCATCGTCGTTCATGATTTCGCAGATCACCGCGGCGGAATTGAAGCCGGCGAGATGCACTAAATCGACCGAGCCCTCGGTGTGGCCGGCGCGCTGCAACACGCCACCGGTGCGGGCCTTGAGCGGAAAGATATGGCCGGGAACGACGATGTCATCTGGCCTGGCATGAGGGTCGGCAGCCACTTTGACCGTGTGGGAACGATCGGCGGCGGAGATCCCCGTGGAGACTCCTTCGCGTGCTTCGATGCTGACGGTGAAGGCGGTTGATTTACTTGGGCCCCGTCTGCCGGAGTCTTCCATCATGGGCAGCTGGAGGCGCTCGATGGCGGCCTTTTCCAAGCTTAGGCAGATGAGGCCGCGGGCCTCTTTGGTCATGAAGTTGATCTTCTCAGGGGTGACATGAGCTGCGGCAAAGACGAGGTCGCCCTCATTTTCGCGGTCTTCATCATCGACCATGATCACCATGCCGCCGCGTTTGATAGCGTCAATGGCTGTTCCAACGCGCGCGAGCGCGATTTCCTGAGATGTCATAGAGCGGGCTCCCAAGTAGGGCTGAGGCGGCGGACCTTATCAGAATCGCTGGGAAGACGCAAAGATAGAGTCTAATGGTCGATAATCAGGCGGGATTTTCATGCTGCGGCGGCTATCCTCGGCAGCTGGACCGCCGAGGAATGGGTCTGGAGCAACGGCCATGGCCGAACTTTATTGGTTGATAGTCTTCTTGGTCGAAGCGACCCGGCCCTTGTGCTTCTTGGCGTGGGCTAGGGTGTGGTTAGGCTTGGTCTTTGCCTTGGTCGCGACGGTGGGTGCTTTCACCCAGTGGTAAGGCGCTTTGCATTCAGACAGCTTGGTCGCGGCTTTGATCTCTTGATTGCGGCTGTTGACGCAGTGCATACCAGCCGTCGGGCTCTTGGGCTTGGTGACCGCCATTGCGGACCCTGACAAGGAGACGATGGCGAATGTGGCGACTGCGTTCAGTAGACCCTTGCTGCTGGTGTTCATGCTAAAGACTCCGTAGTTTTGGTCAGGTGGCGACAACGATGACTTCGTGGATCAAACGATACTGGACCAATGCCACTCGCCGGTCAACCGTCAGGTATCGGCGATCTGTGTTAAGCGTTCGACATACTTACCAATGGTGTCGACCTCGACGTTGATGCGCTGCCCCTCGTGCAGCGACTTGAGCGCAGTCATACTGACCGTCGTCGGGATCAAGGTCAGGCCGATGATCGTGGTCTGACCGTGGTCAGCGAGGGCATTGACGGTCAAGCTGACCCCGTCAAGGCAGATGGAGCCCTTGCGGATGACGTAGCGGCCCAGAGATGTTGGGATCTGCAGCATCAGCTCCCAGCCATCAGGCTGTTTTAAGATGCGATCGACGACGCCGACGCCATCGATGTGACCTGAGACGAGGTGGCCGCCAAGGCGATCGCCGAGCTTTAGGGCCCGCTCCAGGTTGACTTCGCTGTTTTCGCCGAGCTCGCCAAGACTGGTGTGGGCCAGGGTTTCCCGACTGACGTCAAAGGCAAGTAGCTGGACCTTGTTGCTTGTGACGGTCAAGCAACAGCCGTTGATCGCCACACTATCGCCGGGGCGTGTATCAAAACCCTTGCCGGCGTCGATGATGAGCTGGCTGATAGCGCCCATGGCTCCTCCCGCGGCGGTGGCTGGTGTCGTCAAAGAGAGGATTCGGCCAGTGCGTTCGACAATGCCAGTAAACATGGGTTAAGGTCCTCAAAAGCGCGTTATTCGGTGTCCAGCCGGTCGATCTCGCGCATGAATTCGCTGGGGTCTTGAAAGTCTTTATAGACCGAGGCGAAGCGGACGTAAGCCACTTTATCCAGACCGTGCAAGCTGTCCATGATGAGGTCGCCAAGTCTTTGGCTGGCGACGGTACGCTCGCCAGAGTCCTGCACCGCCTTTTCCAGCCGCGAGATCATCGCATCGATCTGTTCATAGGTGATCGGCCGCTTTTGGCAAGCGGTTTGAATCGACCGAAAGACCTTGTCGCGGCTGTAGGGTTCGACCCGATGATCTTTTTTAATAATGGAGAAGGCGAACACCTCCTCCTTTTCATAGGTCGTAAAGCGGTGATTGCAGGTGACACAGCAACGGCGGCGCCGAACGCTGCGGCCGCCATCGCTGAGGCGGCTCTCCAGCACTTTCGTGTCCTCAGACCCACACACCTGGCATTTCACTGCTGGACTCCCTAGTTTGCCCAGCCGGGGTAGAGCGGGAAGCGCTGCGCCAGTGCCACGACTTCACGCTTGAGGCCGGCCAAATACTGGTCGTCCTTGACATGATCATAGGCTTGGCGCACCCAACCGGCGATCTGGGCCATTTCTGCGCGGCCGAGGCCTCGGGATGTCACGGCAGGCGTGCCAATGCGTACCCCGCTGGTGACGAATGGGCTGCGCTTTTCACCGGGCACGGTGTTCTTGTTGACGGTGATGGCGATTTTGCCGAGGGCCTCTTCGAGATCCTTGCCGCTGACTGGAGAGTCCGACAGGTTGAGCAGGACGAGGTGGTTGTCGGTGCCGCCGGAGACCAATTTGAAGCCCTGCCGAATGAGTTCCTCGCCGAGGTAGGCGGCATTGCGAACGACCTCGAGTTGGTAGCTCTTATATTCCGGCTGCAGCGCTTCACGAAAACAGACCGCCTTGGCAGCGATGACGTGCTCGAGTGGTCCACCCTGGGTGCCGGGGAAGACCGCCTTGTTGATGTCTTTGGTGAGGGCCTCGTCGTTCCACATGATGACACCTCCACGTGGGCCGCGCAGGGTCTTGTGGGTGGTGGTCGTGACGACGTGAGCATGCTGGACTGGGTTCATGTGCAGGCCTGCCGCGACCAACCCAGCGATGTGTGCCATATCGACAAACAAGTAGGCACCGACCTCATCGGCGATGCGGCGGAACTCCGCAAAGTCGATGGCACGCGGGTAAGCGCTGGCGCCAGCGACGATGATCTTCGGCTTTAGCTCATGGGCCAGCTTGCGGACCGAGGCGAAGTCGATCAGATCGCTACCGGGTTGCACGGTATAGAAATGGGACTCGTAGAGGATGCCGGAGAAGTTGACCTTGGAGCCGTGGGTCAAGTGACCACCGTGCGACAGATCGAGGCCGAGGATGCGGTCGCCTGGCTTGGCTAGGGCGAGGTAAACGGCGGCGTTAGCCTGGGCGCCTGAATGCGGCTGGACATTGGCGAATTTGGCGCCGAACAGCTGCTTTAAGCGCTCAATGGCGATCGTTTCAACCTGGTCGACGACCTCGCAGCCGCCGTAGTAGCGCTTGCCAGGTAGGCCCTCAGCGTATTTGTTGGCGAGTACATTGCCCATGCAGGCGATGACTTCGGCCGAAGCGAAGTTTTCTGAAGCGATCAACTCGAGGCCCTCTTGCTGGCGGTGCAGCTCGGCCTCGATCAAGCGGAACACTTCAGGGTCTTTACTCGCCAATACGTCCCAGGGCTTCAACACGGGTAGCTCCTCTAAGGGTAAAGCCGGTTTGCTTAACGCTTGCCGAGCTTTTTTTCGATTTCGCGGATTTTGTCCAGGCGCGACTGATGGCGGCTGCCTTCAAACGGCGTGTCCAACCACAGGTTGACTAGCTCCACGGCGCGGTGGTGATTAGTCACGCGCGCACCCAGGCAGATGATGTTGGCATCATTGTGGGCGCGACTCATCCGCGCCGTGAACTCGTCCCAGACCTGGGCTGCGCGCACGCCGGGAAACTTGTTGGCCGTGATGCACATGCCGATGCCTGTGCCGCAGATCAACACGCCGCGATCAATCTTGCCGCTGGCGACATCCGCAGCGAGGATGGCCGCGTAGTCGGGATAGTCGACGGATTTATTGGAGTCGTAGGCGACGCCGTAGTCGATCACTTCAAAATTCTTCAGGCCGACGAAGTCGGCAACGAGCTGCTTAAGCTCTTTGCCGGCATGATCTGCGGCGATCCCGATCTTACTCGCCATCGGCGTGTACCCTTTAAGCGTCTTCCGCTTTTTTGATGAAGGAGACCGCGTCGTCTACGGTGCGGATGTTCTCGGCTTCTTCATCGGGAATATCGACGCCGAAGGCTTCTTCCATCGCCATCACCAGCTCGACGATGTCGAGGGAGTCGGCTCCCAGGTCTTCGATGAATTTGGCTTTGCCGATGACCGAGGTCTCCTCGACGCCAAGCTGATTGACGACGATCTGCTTAACCTTTTCTTCAACCGATAAAGACATGAATGCCCTCCTGATAACCGGAACCGATGGTTTAATAGGCTATGAAGCGGATCTAAAAAACCAGAATCATGAAGGTTTTGCAAGAGCATTCCAGCTTATGCAGCTATACTGGGGGCGTTCGAGCCGCAAAATGAACCCCGAGACCAGCCCCGAGGAGTCGAATGCCCCCTTCCCTTCAAGCCCAAGGCGATTCCTTAACCGCCTCCTTGGTTTTGGCTTCTGATGTGCATATTCAGCACATGGCGGACCGGCGCGGACGCTTGTTGTTGGATCTCATCGAGCGCCTCAGCTCGGAAGTGGAAGTGCTGGTTTTAAATGGTGATATATTTGATTTTTGCTTTGGCGACGCGGCTTACTATCGGCGCAAATTTAGGCCTCTGGGCGAAGCCCTGGAGGCGGCGGCCAAACGTGGCATTCGCGTCGTCTTTGTCGAGGGGAACCACGAGGTCCATATGGACCGGAGCGGTTGGAGCGGGGTGGAGTTTGTCCTGGCGAGGGATTTTGCTCTCACCTTGCGCAGCGGCGAGCGGATTAAAATCTCCCATGGCGACCTGATCACCGAGGATCCGCTTTACCGGGCGTTTCGCGGCTTGATCAAAAGTCAGTTTGCCCGGCGCGCGGCTAGCTACATCCCCGGCGGTTGGCTGGATGCCTACTCACTTCGGCACGCCAAGATCTCCAGGTCCCAGGATCGTTACCGGACATTAAATCATCAGCGGATTCTCGACGCTTTTCGCGCTTGGGTCGACGAGGGTGCTTTTGACCATGGCATCATCGGCCATTTTCATGTGCCCTATGCGGAGCCCAGGCAGGGCCGCCCAGGTTTGCTTCTCAGCGTCGACAGCTGGGACCGGCCAAATGCTTTGATCTACCGCGATGGCCAATTTCAGCGGGTGCACTTGCAAGAGCCCGGCTTGCCCTTTATCGCCGAGCCAGTAGCATCGCTGTTTAGTTAGAAAATTTTACCAGTATGGACCATTTGTTGGATAGCGCAGCGCGCGGCAAATCCTCATGCGCATTCGCTTCTTGCGCGCGTGCTGTAGTCGCCTTTTAGAGCGCACCGCCGCCTGTTTCAAGGTCGCCAGCTAAACTAAATCGGACAGCCGCCGATCCCAATCATACAGATTTTGAAGTCGGAGATTCAGGCGCTAGCGCCTGGGTTCCCCAACGAGTAGGAGCGTTGACATGTCGGACTGGCAACTACTGCAGATCAGCCGGAGGGGGGTCGCCATGGACCCTCGAAGCGGTGACAGCTACCGCCTCAATGAGAGCGCGACCCTGGTTTTGCGCGGCTTGCAGGAGGGCTTAAGCCCGCAACTGATCGCCGAGGCGCTGAGTCGGGAGTTCGACGTCGCTTACGGCCCCGCACTGTCCGATGTCTACGAATTTACCGCCATGCTCAACTCCCAAGGATTTTCCGCATGAAGCCACTGGTCATCGCCCTCTCCGGGATCAACGCCACGGATAATCCAGGGCCTGGCGTAGCGATTGCTCGTAGTTTAAAGGAGTCGGGACGACCGGTGCGCATCATCGGCCTTGGCTATGATGCGAACGACCCGGGCCACTACCTAAAGTCATGGATCGACCAGAGCTACCTGCTCCCCTATCCGAGCAAAGGCTGGAAGGTCGTGTCGGAGCGCCTACAGACGATCAGAAATGAGACCGGCTTCGAGTTTTTGCTGCCAAATCTCGATGTCGAACTCCCGCTCTATATCAAGTACGCCAACGAACTTAAAATCATGGGTATTCGCTGCCTGTTGCCGACTCAAGAGCAATTCGACTTGCGCAGCAAGGCGAATCTAACGGTCCTGACCGATGCGATTGGCTGCCAGTACCCGAAGACCGAGTGCGCTTACTCCATCGATGAGTTGTATAAGATCATTCCTGAGAAAATAGACTTTCCCGCCGTCGTCAAAGGCAACTACTACAAAGCCTACAAAGTTTACAATCACAGCTCGGCGGTGGAAAAGGCCACGGAAATCGCTGCCGAGTGGGGCTTTCCCTTAGTGATCCAAAAATATATTGAAGGCCCGGAAATCAACCTGATCGGTCTAGGCGACGGACAGGGTGAGCTGTGCGGCTGTGTGTGCATTAAAAAGCAGACGAAAACCGATCTCGGCAAAGTTTGGACAGCGGTGACGATTCATGACGAGCAGCTGATCGAACTGGCCAAATCCTTTTGCAAGACCACTAAGTGGCGTGGCCCCTTTGAGTTGGAAGCGATGCGGCATCAGCAGCAGATTTACTTGATTGAGATCAATCCGAGATTTCCTGCTTGGGTCTACTTTGCGACTGCAGTCGGCGTGAATTTGCCCGACCGCATGCTCGATTTTATTTTGACGGGCGAATGCAACCGGGACTTGTCCTATCCGGTCAGCAAGCATTTGATTCGGTTCACGCAGGAATGCGTCGGCGACTGGGACTTATTTCACGATCTGATTACACTTGGTCAACAAGGAGCCAGTTAGATGAAAGTCTACGAGAAGCCTACAATGGTTAAGGTCGGCAACCCGATGTATTCAAAAAACGGGATGACACTCGATAACTTTAGTCAGATCCGCAAGGATATCTGCGGGCACCGCATCGGCGACCTAGTTGAAAAATATGGCTCGCCGCTGTTTGTCTTTTCTCAAGTAAGCTTAATTGAAAAATATCAAGCGGCTTACAAGGCGGTGTCGGACCAGTACAGCAATGTTCAGTTTGGCTGGAGCTACAAGACTAATTATCTGAGAGCCGTGTGCCAAACCTTTCACCGCCTGGGTGCACTGGCCGAAGTGGTGAGCGACTTTGAATACGAAAAGGCCAGAAATCTAGGCATCGCTGGCAAAGATATCATCTACAACGGGCCCTACAAAACTAAGGAGTCGTTGCTCACGGCGGTGACTGAAGGGGCGATCATCAATATCGACCACTTCGGCGAAATCGAAGACTTAGAATCTATCGCTATCCAACTCGGTCGGGAGATCTCCATCGGCATCCGCATCAACTGCCAAACGGGAATCTATCCACACTGGAGTCGCTTTGGTTTTAACCTCGAAAGTGGTCATGCGCTTGGCGCTGTGCGCAGAATCCATGACAGTCCGCATCTGAATCTAACGGGTATCCATAGCCATATCGGGACCTTTGTCATCGATCACCAGGCCTATAAAAAGGCCGCGGAGAAGGTCGTCGAGTTTATGCATGAGGTTGAAGCGATCACCCGCTTGCCGATCACTTACCTGGATCTTGGTGGCGGCTTTGCCAGCCTCAACCGACTAAAGGGGGTCTATCAGGCTCCCGAGATCGCCATTCCATCTGTCGAAAAATATGCGCAAAGCTTGACCGAGCCCCTCAAGCCGCTGAAGGACCGCTTAAATCCACCGAAGCTGCTTATGGAGCTTGGGCGGCACTTGGTTGATGAATCGGGGTATCTCGTGACCTCAGTCGTCGCTGACAAAATCCTACCCGATGGGCGGCGCTCCTATGTCCTCGATGCCGGGGTCAATCTACTGTACACGTCGTCTTGGTACCGGTTCTGTGTCGAGTCAGCGACGCCGCTTAAGGGTATGCTCGAACCGGCGATACTCAATGGCCCGTTGTGCATGAACATCGATGTGGTGGACGAGTGTATTATGTTGCCGCGCATGGCGAGAGGCCAACAATTGATCCTGTCGCCGGTCGGTGCCTACAATATGACGCAATCGATGCAGTTTATACGCTATAGACCTGCTGCAGTGATGATCCTAGAGTCCGGACAGGATATCGAAATTAAGCGCAGGGAAACCCTCGCTGATGTCGAGAGCACCGAGTCGGACTTACCGAGCGAGCAACAAATGCGCGAGATCGCTTAGAGCCAACTCACTTGATTAACCGGCGGAATGCGATTGCTATGGCGATTCCCGCGACCATTTTTGGGCACCTTAGGCTTGTCCCTGCTCCTGAGCGTCTCAGGGCCATGCTGCGACGCCCGCTGTTAGAGCAGGAGAAAGTAACCGCCTTGATGGTGGTCTTTATGCTGCTGTTAAATCCTCTGAGCGCCCTTGCCGGGTTGGCGAGTTGGAGTGTTCTCGGCCTGCTGTTGCTAGATGTGAAATCGATCAATATTCGGTCCATGGGCCATGTGGTTCTGATCAATGTGTTTCTGACGGGAGCCTTTGCCTGGTCGGCTGGCGCGGACCACGGACATCTGCTCGGCCCAGTGGCGGTGGCGGTTACGCTGTGTATTTTGTTGGTGTACCTTTGCCAGAGATTGTGGTGGCTCAGTGGCCTGCCGGTGCTAGTGACGCCGACGCTCGTCACCTTAAAACTCCTGACGTACTTTAAGCTGTTGTTGCCGGCCCCGGCGTATCAAGTGCAAGGGTCGGTTGGAGGCTATCTGATCCTGGTGGGTCTGGCGCTGTGGGCGGTGTATTCGCCGCTGTCGGCGCTGATCGTCGGCCTTGGTGCTGGCATCTCGCTTGTGGTTAACGCGGGCGGAGATACTGCGACCATAGCCGTCCCGGCGATGGCTTTTTTTGTCGTCGTAGTCGCTGCGAATCGAACGTCGCTAGCGGCGCTAACTTGGGCCGGTATCGGTGCTGCGGTGGCATCGGTATGGATGACTTACCTACAGATTCAGAGCGGTCCGAATATCGACTTAGTCGCAGGTCTGCTGGTGGTAAACGTTTGCGCTGCTTCGTGCCTGTACGGCTACCTATTGTCGTCCAAACCGGCCTTTTACCAGCCATGGTATCTCAGGCCAGAGGATAAGCTCGACACCGTGGCTCATGGTTGGAGCCGCTTTCGTAGTGGTGAAGCTCGGATCTATTGTCCGTTTGCTGGGCGTTGGGCGGTTTATCAGGGTTTTAACGGTGCTTGGACCCACCAGGGGATATGGCGTCACAGCCTGGATTTTGTCATCCGCGATGACCGTGGCCAGTCGTTTAGAACCTTTGGCCATACGCCTGAGGACTACTACGCCTTTGGACAACCGATCATCGCTCCGACGACTGGTTATGTCGTCGGTTTATGTGACCACTTTCCTGATAACGTCATTGGCGCCGTGGACAATCAAAATGCCTGGGGAAACTACGTCATCATTCGCGATGCCTTTGGCGCGCATGTGGTGATTGCACATCTGCAGCATCAATCGATAAGCTGCAAACTCTATCAATTTATCGAGGCTGGACAGGAACTCGGTCGCTGTGGCAACAGTGGCTATTCCCCTGAACCGCATATCCATGTCCACGTTCAGGTAGGACCCTACCTAGGAAGCGAAACCATCGCGTTTCACCTGATGAATTATATCAACGATCGGGGTGACGCAGCCGTCTTCGAGTCGCACGCCGTTCCCCAGCTTGGCGACACGGTGATCAATCCGCCGATGAATGAAAGCTTAGCCAAGACGATGAGCTTTGTGCTGGGTGATCGCTTTGCGATCACCGATCGGCGCCGTCTCGGGGAGGCGCCACTTGCCGAGGTGACGAATCAACTGGATCCCGTCACCGGCACGATGTTCTTTGCAAGCGGTACCGCCAAATTGTATCACTCGCGCTACGGTAGTAATTTTTGCTTTACCTATTATAGCGGTCCGAGAGCCCACCCCTTGTTTGATCTCATGGTTGCCCTGCCAAGGCTCCCGCTGCTTTTTGACGTCGTCTGTCATTTTGCCGACCAGGCGCCACAGCAGAGGCGAGGTTGGTCGAGGTACAAAGGGTACCTAGCACAATGGTTGCCGGCGTCGCTGCAACGACCAAACGGTCTCTACCGCTTCGACGCGAGGAGGCTCGAGGTCAAAGGCAGTGTCGAGGGATCTCATGGTACGTTGGTCACCCATTGTAAAATCGACCCGCTCGACGGCATTTGCGAGTTCTCAGTGAGTGACAGGCACTACTCAGTCGCTTGCGTCGACCATGTCGGTAGTGGTGCTCAAAAGGCGCAGACGCTGACCCCGAGGTTGACCGTTGTGGCGTAGGTTAATGTTTGGACAACCGATTTGCCTGGTTCATGAGGCCAGGCTATAGTGTTAGGACCTATTCCAAATCCCTAGCGAGGACCAAGATGAAACGCGGTTTATCAGTTCTTTTCATCGCCTATTCCCTTTGCTCCAATCTGGCTTTTGCAAAGGACCAAAAGCAATGGTTCAACCAAGGGGCTGCCGAGTACTTCGCCTCGCGCTGCAACACAGCCCTAGAGCCGCTTTATCAAGCGTCTATCCTGGACGGCCCGCTGACGAGTCAAGCGCACCTCTATTTGGCGCACTGCCAGTCGGTGCTGGGTCAGAATGATAACGCTGCCTTTCATTTGGAACAGGTCGAGGCGAAGGCCCTGCCCACCAAGGCCGATAAGAAGTTGTTTCATGAATTGAAGCACAAGCATAAAGCCGAGCTCGACAAGCTTACAGCGATCGGCTTCTCGTTCTCTCCCTATTATGGCTTCACAACGGTATCGCCGGATTCGACTAAGTCGGGATCGAGCTACTACGGCGGCGCGCTCAGTGCTTACCGTCCGAAATGGTCGGTCGGTCTTGGCTACGAAGGCCTCGGGATCGACATGAACGTAAAGAATGTGGCGAATTATTCACAGTCGATGATCTTTGCGCAAGGCGGCTATTTCGTTCTGGATAGTTTGAAGCTGAGCGCGTCGGCAACCTCGGTCGAGGGGTCCACCGACCAGATGAAGGGTATCACAGTCATAGGTGTGCAGGCTGACTACTACGTCACGCCGGTTGTCGACCTCTTTGTCGAAGGGTATTCGTCGCAGTACCCGAAACTTCTAGCCGACAGCAAGTATACCTTTCAGTACCCGGTGTCGGCTACGCAGTTCGTGATCGGGTCGTCGTTCCCGATCTATAACGCGCTGACCTACGGCTTTAACGGTGCGGCGAGCGTCACGTCGATTTCCTTAAACAAGTCGTCTGACAAGTCAGCGGTGATCGACAAGTCGCTTGAGCACGATACTACTCGGTATGAAGTGGTCCTATCGAGCTGGTGCAGTGCTGCCACAGCGAGCATCACTTATTGGGCTGGGACCGAGGTCCTTGGGGTTCGGGGGAGAGGTGCTGTTATCAATAATTCGACCGAGCAGAAAACGGGCGGCGTGAAATTGAGTGCTGGCTACAGCATCAACAAATATGTTGGAGTTGGCGCCTCGGTGTCACAAGAGACCTACAAGGCATCCGATTTGACCAGTGGCACATATAAAGATTTTACCTCCACTGGAGGCATGGGTACCCTATCGCTCAATTGGTGATCTAGGTGAATCCTTCCAAAGGCGAGACGATTGTCGATATCAGGGGCCTCGGCAAAACCTATGGGTCTGCCGAGGTCCTTAGTGACGTCAGCTTTACCATCAAGGCCGGCGAGTGTTTTGGTCTACTCGGGCCGAATGGTGCTGGTAAGTCGACCATTATCAAGGTGATCTACGGAGTCGTCGCGCGCTCGCGTGGCGACCTGCAGGTCATGGGATTTGATCCCCAAGTGGACGCTATGGAGCTGAGGCGACACCTGGGCGTGGTCATGCAGGAAGATGCCCTCGATGAAGCTATGACAGTGCGCAATAACATGATGATGTTCTGCCGTTTCCATAGTCTAAAGGGCGCCGAAGCGGCTAAACGCGTCGATGACTTACTCGAGTCGATGTCGCTGCTTATGAAGGCGCATGCGCGAATTTCAACCTTATCGGGTGGTATGCGCCGGCGTCTTGCCTTTGTGCGGTCACTGCTGTCCCAGCCGAAGTTGTTGATCCTAGATGAGCCGACCACAGGGCTGGATCCAGCGGTGAGGCACGCGCTTTGGGACAAGATTCGTGAACTCAAACGTGGTGGCACCACCATTCTTTTGACGACGCATTATATGGATGAGGCCGAACTTCTCTGTGACCGACTGGTGGTGATCGACCAAGGCCGGGTAAACATCCAGGGTAAGCCTAGGCAGTTAATCGACGAGCACTGCCCCGGCTATGTGGCGGTGTTTGGCCAAGGCTCCGATTTGGCTGCTGGGGCTATGCGCAGGGAGTATGCATCCTTGGATGCATACTCTCTGGAGCTGAAGCAGGGTGCTATGGCGCCTCACGTGCTGCGCCCAGCCAATTTGGAAGATGTTTTTTTAAAACTCACCGGTCGGGTCTTAAAAGAAAATGACTAATCGCCTACAAGTTGCGGCGCAGTCCCTGCGCCTTTCGGGTCTAGTGGCGCTGCGCCACTGGACGATCTTTCGCCGCGACTTTTTCGCCAATGTCTCGCCGACCTTGGTCGATCCCTTTCTCTATGTGTTGGTCTTTGGCACCTGGCTAGGAACACAAGTGCAGAGCTTTGGTCCCAGGTCTTACCTGGAGTTTATGGCTCCCGGTATTGCCGCGATGACGGCACTGTTTACGGCATTTTTTGAGGGCAGCTACGGCTTTTATGTGCGGCTTGAGTACGAGCACGTCTTCAAAGCGCTGATGACGACGCCGGTAGGTCCGCGGGAAATTCTCTTGGGTGAGTTGATTTGGCTAGGATCAAAGGGCGCGATCATGGCGACCTTTGTCAGTATCGTGCTGGTGCTGCTCGGCGTCGCCAAGCCACAGGGACTGGTTCTGGTGCCATTCATGGGACTGCTCATTGGTGTATCCTGCGGCTCGGTCGGACTACTGGCCTGTACTTATGTAAAGAACATCAACCAATTTCAATCGATTTATGCCTGGATTATCAGCCCGATGTTTTTTGTCTCAGGGATGTTTGCTCCGACCGCATCGATGCCGCCTTTAGTGCAAAAGCTCTGTTGGCTCTCGCCGTTTTATCATGGCGTGCAGATTGCTCAGGCAACGCTTTGGTCGGAGCATGTGCTTAGCGCTTGGCTGGTGCATGGCGGCATCCTAACGGTCATGTCAGGCCTACTCATTGCGTGGATGTGGCGGCGGATCTATCCGCGGCTTTACGGTTAGGCTGTGTTTAGAGCTCGCTAGGGCGGGTCACGATCTTTTGACGGTGGCTTAAAACGCTGTTGCTCTGCTTTGGTAGCGTCAGTCCTGACCGCTCGTTCGATCTAGCTCACTTTGCCATTGCCACGCATGCGGTCGATGCCGAGTGCTTCATCCCGCTCAATGGCCATCGGCCATAGGTTGTATCGCTGGCATCGTCCGGGCTCCTGCGTCTCTTTGAGATGCTGCCAGATCCTGTTACTGAGCTGACTTGCTTGGCTTAAAAACTAATTATGGTTATATATGGCACCCCCACATCGTACTTTCATCAACTGCCGCAGCTGAGCCTGGCCTAGCAACATCCGATTGCAGCCTCTGGTTTGGTCTCCTCTTTGATCGTCCCAGACGGCGCGTGGCAACGGATCCATTCGTAGAGCTTAGCGGCAATGATGGCGCCAATGGTCGGTCCAAGCAGATAGATCCAGAGGACGTCGGTGCGTCCCTCGGCCAACGCGGGTGCCAGTGCTCGCGCAGGGTTCAAAGCCGCTCCCGTAATGGGACCGCCGATATAGGCACAAACCGTGACGGCCGCCCCGACCGCGGCGCCGGCCATTGTGCCTACGGCGCGGGTGTCGGTTGCGACGGCGCTGACAACGAACATGAGGACAAATGTTAGCAGGATCTCCCAGCCGAAGGCCTGCATGACCAGCACATGGGGAATGGCGGCACCGTATCCTGCACCAGCAGGTAACAGCAGCGTGCTCATTCCGGTTGCCGCAAGGGCACCTAGGATTTGGGCAAGCCAGTATGCTGGAATCTGACGGACTGGAAAATGCCGTGCGACAGCAAATGCAGCGGTTACCGCTGGGTTTAAGTGCGCACCCGATATATGGCCGACGGCATAGATCATGGCGGTGACGATGAGACCAAAGATAGCCGGGATGGCGGCCGCATTGAGCGAGCCCGGGAATCGCTCCGCCACCATAATGGCGCCGCAGCCGCTGAAGACGATGGCAAATGTTCCGATAAACTCTGCAGTCATTTTACTTAACAATGATTGATCTAGTCGCATTGGTAGCATCCTATACAAGGGCGGCATGCCATCTTGTTTATGGTTCGCGGTCGCGAATGGCCCCATGGAACGCAGGGGACTCTTCGAGCTTAGCCCGGGCGCCATGGTCGCGCTCTCGTGCACGTTCGGCCTCACGGTCTGGTAGCGGAATATTTAGGGCGATTATGCCCACACCAAGACTTGCGATACCGGTTGGATCTGTCACCGTTGCACGCATGCGGTCGACGTAGCGAATTCGTTCAATCACCAGTTTGTGGCCGTCGATATGGTACGTGTCCAGGTATGAGCTACCAATGCCTGTTTTCTGCTCGGTGCGTTGATGTAGGGTGATGGTGATCTCGTGGCTGCCAAGGTCTTGGAATAGGGCTAAGACAAGGCCTTGGTTGTGTGGCGTGCGCAAGCCTTCGAAGAGGACGGCCCTTAGGACGGGGTCACCATCGATAGATTCAAAATACCACGTGGAATCGGCACGACGCATGAGGACGGCGATGGCTTTTGCGCTGGTGTCCGTGTTTCGGTAGGTTAAGGGGATGTCAAAGACACCCGCCATGCGGTCACCCGTCGCCATCGCTTCAGGTGAGGCCCGTCGACTTATGCGGGCTCCAGTTGGAGCGGTGCCCTCGGCGGGTTGCCAATCCGCGTTAGGGAAGAGATCGGTGTAAGCGCGGCCAATGGCGGATCTTGCCTTTGGCTGCGTCGCGGCTGCAAGCCTTCTTGTCTTGCTGCCGGTGGCTCGGCCTGCCTTGCTAGACTGCAACAGGCGAGACTCCGTAGCCAAACGGGCGGGTGCGACGAAGTCAGGGGGCAGTGCAGATTTAGTCGCCGGTTTGTCGACAAGGTGAATCCTGACGGGGGTGTCTTTTCGCGCCACCATCGGCTGCAATGGTAAGGGCTTGCGATGCAAGGTTGCAACGGTGGCATGCATTGCAAGCGCTAAAGCGAGCGCAGTTGTGGGACGTCCAAGTCCTCTTAGCTGTCGCAGCAGAGGAGTGTCACTCGATATCGATTTAGCGGCGTTTGAGTTTGCGGCACCAGCCCTCAAGTATGACGGTATCGGCAAACGTAGCACACCGATCGACGCCCGGCTTGGGTTGTCCCCAGCGTGGACGCATATCTATCACTTTTACTCCTAAATTGTAAGCTGTTACGGGCTGATCGCGGCGACTCGGACTTAAACTCCCGATTAGCCGCGGCTAATGTGCACTATAGGCCATGCTGGCCGAATACCTGGATAACATTCTGATATCCCAGCAGTTTTACCTGGTCAGGACTCGCCAGAGGAATGGTATTTGTCGGTGTCATTTTATGCAAACGATGACGAAGGCCATTGCTGCTCAAACGAAATGGCCTATAACAGGACTCGGTCAAAGTTAGCGCCATGCGTCGTCGCCACCTTGCTTCGTGTCGTCGCAGCACTGAGCACCCGCCCTAGAGCGTCTTCATCGTATGGACGAGTCAGAAAATCGAGGCGAAAGCGCCCGATGCCCATCTGAGCAAGCTCGGCCTGCTCGGCGGTCCAAGAGAAAGCCTGCTCCCCGTAGACGATCGACTTGCACGATTCGTGCGCGACGTGAAAGCGTTCACCTTTGGGGTTCTCAACCACTAAGGTCCGGTAGCCACAGACCTTCGCCGTCGGACAACCACCGTGGAGTGCCGTCAAGGAGCAGGCCTCGGCAATAAATAATGGCGTGTCCTTATACAAGATCACCTGTAGCACAGACCTTTCGCATTCCGACAGCTGCTCGAGGTGCGCCTTTAGATTAGCGCGGTCATCCTCGATGGATAAACAGATCTGGCTGACACCTTGCGCCTGCCAAAACCGCGTTGCCACCGAATTAAGCGCATAAAGTGTGAAGTCAGAGGCGATATCGAGCGTGGCGGTATCGATGCCCCAGCTACGCAGTAGCTCTAGAGCGCCGATATTGCCGATCTCGATATGCCTTAGACCAAGGTTCAAGGCGGCGGTGAACCAACGTTTCAGCAGCGCCTCGTCCCACGCACGAATCACCGTGGGAAGCGCCAGGCGTAGTGTCAGGGCGCTGGACTTGGCGAGATCAGCGAGTTCGCCGGCCAGGGCGGCTGGTGATAGATCGTCGAGAAAGGCGCGCTTTGGTTCAAAGACCAGCTCGCTCAGGTTGAAGGCTGGATGGCGTTTGGCAAAGGCCACGGCTTGACGCAGGGTTTCCAGACGGTCGCTTTTTACGGCAAAGGATCTGTGTTTATCCTGCGGCACCTTGGTGGACATACCGCGTGGGGCGATCAACTGATCCTCGGCGCGACTCAGGCGTGCCGCGATGAACGGCGCATAAGCGTGGTGCACGGCCTCGCCTAGTTTGTGCTTAAGCTGCTTGAGCAGCGAGCGTGGCACAAACCAATGGTCATCTCCAGCAAAGGTGACCGACTTGGCCCGCAGGGCGAAGTCGCCGAGCAATTGGAAGAGCTGATGCGCATCGCGCTTTAACGTTGATTGGCCAGTGCTGGTGACCATCGGTACCAAGACCTGGGCGCTTGCCAGCAAGTCGCCAAATTTAAACGCCTCGGCGATCAGGGTAACTTGGTCCGCATGGGACGATGCGGTGATGACGATGTCGATCAGTCGCACCGCCTTGAGCTTGGACTCCTGCGGTGGCACTGTGAGCTGCGTGACGCGGCGCTTTAAGTCGGCCGAACGGATCTTAAACAGGAGGTCGCCGACAGACGGGGGCGGCGCATCTTTTGGCAGCTCGATCTCGACGCGACTGCCTGGGGCGGCTTCGGTCAGGCGTTGGTTGCCTTGACGCATGTCGCGCAGGGAAAACTCAAGGTGTTGATTGCCGTAGGTGACGAGCATAGCGCCTGGGTCGCGGCTGACGTGGCGGCCGTCTTGCGGCAGCGCGTGCGATACCCGCTGGCTTTGTTGCGGCACCAGACGTAGTCCGTCAAAGCGCTCAAGAGCGACCTCGGTGTCGACGCTCACCCAGGGGCCGCGAACCGCGACGATGCGGCCTAGAGGAACGCCAGCGTGCGTCGGGTTGTCGAGGTCGATGACATTTTCCAGGTAGCGGCTTTTGACAAAGAGCGAGGTCGGTTGGCGCTGAAAGGATAAAGCTAGGTCGGCCGCGACGGGGACTTGGTCGGCGTGGATGTGGTTGAGTTCCACCGCCGTCTTCGGTGCCGCGGGGCGCAGCGTCGAGGCACCGTAGAGCGCATCGAGGCGCTGCCGGTAGAGGCGCACGACGGAGCTGACATACTGCGCGTCCTTTTTACGGCCTTCGATCTTTAAGGTGTCGATCCCGGCTTTGATCAGCAGATCAAGATGCGCCGAGGTATCGAGGTCTTTCATACTAAAGAGAAAGCCGTGACCTGGTTCACTGATGATCTTATACGGCTGGCGACAGGTGTAGGCGCATTCGCCGCGGTTGCCGCTGCGGGCATCGCCGGCACCGCTAAAAAAGCACAGGCCACTGTAGCTGTAGCACAGGCTGCCGTGACAGAAGGCTTCGATCTCGACTTGGTCACGAGGAATCTCGGCGCGGATGTGGCGTAGCTCCTGGGCCGTCAATTCCCTGGCGAGTACCACGCGGCGAAAGCCGAGGGCCTGGGCTTGTTTGACGCCGGCAGCGTTGTGTACGGCTAGCTGCGTTGAGGCATGAAGGCGCAGGGCAGGAAAGAAGCGTCGGACGATGCTGGCGACCGCGAGGTCTTGGACGATGATCGCATCGACTTCGAGGTCTTCGAGGGTGCTGAGAGTCGCCAGCAGGCTTTTCAGTTCCTGATCTTTGATCAAGATATTGAGCGTGACCAAGACCTGCATGCCGTACTCGTGCGCCAAGGGCACGAGTTCGCGCAGATCGTCAGGCGTGAAGTTTTCTGCCCGAGCGCGCGCATTGAAGGTCTTGAGTCCTAGGTAGACGGCGTCAGCGCCGGCATTTAACGCCGCAAAGAATTGCTCACGGCCACCGGCGGGAGCAAGGATCTCCGGTGCTTTGAGGGGATTTGGTTGTGGGGTCTTGTTCGTCACGGCAGCGTCGTATACCACAGGCGCTTGGGCCGTGGAACATGGGGCGATTTAAGGTACGAGTATTAGGAAGTTAGATCCTATTGCAGACGCGCGTCCAGAGGTGTTGGAACTCGATCTTTCGAGGCAGTAAAGGTTCATCCGGCCCAAGGGTGACGACGGCCCGTACCAGCGACGCCAAGGTTGCCACCTTGAAAGCGAGGGTGATTGTAATAGTCGGCGCCCGACATGCATTGTGTCGCTGGCCCTTCCTATCACCGTACGTCATGCTCGTCACGCAGATCACACCCGGAGCGGTTTCGCTGGCGACATTCCACTAAAAAAAGCTTGTTTCTGGAGCTTATATATGGCCAATATACCATATAATGGGGCCTTGCTTGTTTACCATGCAAAAGTAACCCTGGTCCACCGAAGGTCCGATGCTGTCGCGATTGCTGAATTGAAAGTATGGCAGGTGCCAAAGTGCGAAGCGTTCCCGGAGGGTATCAAATACTCGTTATTTCTAGTGCACAAAGCCACCGGGCACGTTCTCGTAGGTTATGACAATCATAAACCAAAAGGCCACCATATCCATGTCGGCGATGCCGAACATGTTTACGTATTTATCAACGTTGAGGCATTACTCGGAGAGTTTTGGCAGATGGTCGAAGAGCGAGGGTATTTAGTAAAATGAAGGCAAAAAAAATACGCATTATATTGCAGTCAGTGGATGACATCAAAGCAGAGTGGAACGCGGCCCTAAAGGGCAAGTTCAAGTCAACTTCCAAGGGCGATGAGATTATCGTGACTGGGTTGGCTACCATTGCAAAAATCTTCTCAAAAACGAGGATTGAGATCCTCCAGGTCATCATCAATCAAAAGCCGCAGTCGATTTATGCGCTGGCGAAGATCGTCAAGCGTGATTTTAAGAACGTCCACTCGGATGTGCAATTTCTAGCCGAGGTCGGATTAATCAAGCTCAAGGAAACAGGGAACGGTCGAAGTGGTCTGCGACCTGTCGCAAGGTATTCTGGAATTGAGCTGGAGTTCGCGGCTTGAAGTTGGGCAGGCACTGCGCGTCGTCCTGACGGGTCGATTTTTCCCTCCGTCATTGCCGATACCGAACCGGACGGCTGGGCGCAGAAAGTCATCATCCGTGATCACAAAAAGCGGCGGGAAAGAGCGCGGGCGACCTGGGCAAGCGTTCCTCCGCCGGTACGTTCCAAGTGCCGCTGATGTGTGCTTAGGCCGTGCTTCAAAACCTGTCGGCCCAGGGGGGGGTGCTTCGCGCGTTGACGGATTTATCCCTCAGATTTACGCTGCGCCAACCAGTCTCGTGCCTTGTCAGTCAGTACATATTTCTGCAACCGACTGCTGGGCCTGTCGGGAATCGTCATGTCGACCAAGGCGTCGGCTAAGGCTGGATTGAGATAACGCACGCGGAAGGACTTACGGTCCGACAGGCCAAGTTTGGCCTGTAATTCCGAGCCGCTCATCGGACCCTTAAGGGCCGCCAGCAGCTTAGCGACTTGGGGGGTGACTTGGGGGGTGACTTGATGGGTCGCAGTGCTCATCGCTCCAAGGATCATTCGGAGCATGAAGGTGATAAATGGTGCGGAGTCAGTCCGGGCGGTGCTGGTGCGCAATGCGGTGTAATACTCGGCCTGATGCTCATAGACCAGGGAGTTAAAGTGGTCGTAGGCTGCCAGGGCGTTTTTCACCTCCTGCACTTCGCGGGGTGGCGCGATGACCCGTTTGCCATCAAGTATCGCGGTAATCTGGCTTTCACTTAGCGTGTTGCCCTCAATGGCTAGTGAACCATGGATGGTGCGAACCCGGTTGACGCGTCGCAGTCGGAGCGCTTTAGACTGCTCGGTAAGCAAAGTGAGCCGACCGATGGCTTGGCTTATAGCTGCTACCTGATTCAGGATTTCGGTGGTAATGGTGTAGGGAGGTTGGTAGCTGTCAGTCATCCAGCTCGGTCTCCCGGCAAAAGCCTACCCAAGTTACAACCCGATCCGCGCCAAAGCCTTAATCTGATACGCCTGGTACTGCGGCCGCCTGCCATCGTCGAGGGTTTGCACTTCACTGCTCAGATCGAACCCAGCACCCCAAGCGATCAGGCGAGCTGGCCGGTCTTGGTAAGCGCTGAGCGAGATGCCGTAGCCAAACGTGGACTGCGTCTGCTGACGATTGCCCGCAAAGCCGGCGCGGCCGATGGTCAATGGTAATAAGGAGAACTCGGCATTCCAGTCGTAGCGTTCGAGATCTGGGGTCGAAAATTTGCCGAACAAACCAGCGAAACCACCGCCGCGGATCCAGTCGCCGCCGCCATAGGACTCTTGGTCGACCGACATGCCAGACAAGGAGCCGAAACCGCCGGCGCGCCAACCACGGATGGCACCTTCAAAGAGGATCAGAGCTTCCTCCCAGTAGATGCGGCCGTAGCCTTGGTAACCCACATAACTTCCTTTGGTCGTCTTACCGAAGATCACGCCGCCACCAAAGGCGGTTTTAAACTTAAACAGCAGGGTATGGGTCACTCCAACGCCGGCGCTGTTGAGCAAATAGAAGGGAAACTTGCCAGACGTGCCTGGCAGTTTGCTCCCTCCTACCGACCACCAGTAGGGTCCCGCGTAGGCGCTGACCTCGTCGAGTAGTTTGTGGCTGGTGGCATCCGAGGCGATCTCATCGAGAAAGGAGGAACCCGTAGACTCCGCTGCTGGTGCGGCAGCGGGTGGCGTATTCTCTGCGGTGGCCGGCGCTGGTGTCGCCGGCGGCGCCGCTTCAGTGCTTGGCTTCTCCGCTGCTGCAGCATCTGGAGCTTTTGCTGAGGGGTCGGTCATAGGCACAGGCGCAGGAGCAGGCGCTGCAACTTGCGCAGCCGGCTTCGGTTGCGGTGGTTCGCCGTGATAGAGCGGCGCAACGATGATCGTCTCTTGATTGCCGCTGTCTTTGAGTCCTTCGTTAACCGCCAAGCGGGCGAATTTGACGCGTGCGGCCAAGGCGCCGATGCGCGCACCATCGCCGATTTCGATGGCGTGATCGTAGGTCTGGGTGAGAATTTTGGCGACGCTGTTATAGGTCTTCACCTCGACGATCTGGGCGGTGCCGAGAGGCTGCTTTTTGAACTCCAACCAGGTGCCGTTGGCCGGATGGAGACTGCGGATGCTGGTGCGGACCAAGTCGACACGGTCGCCAACCTCGATGTTTTGTTCGGTTCCGCCTGATAGGGTCAGGTACTTACCTTGGATCGACGTGACGTTGACGTCGACAGGGAGGCGGTTGAGGAGGCGAAAGACCAAAGCTTCGAGGCGGCCAAGCGCTTCTTCAGGTGGAGCGTTGGCCAACCAGTCCCGACTCACGGTGTCGGTTTCTAGGAGCTGGGTTTTTAGTCCCTGGTCGGTCAAGCGGGCGGTCATTGTCACCACGTCGCCGCGACTGGTCATGGTTAAGCCGATAAAGCTTTGTAGCTCGTATTGACTGCGCAGCTCGGCGCGTCCGTCGGCGTCTTGCCACAGGTCTGAGACAAGGTCGTCATTTAGGATGCGAAACTTGTGGCTCTCCCGGACGATGCTGGGAAAACCATGATCGATCACCTCTTTGGGTGTGCCCGGATCGCCCTCCCATTGCACCGGGATAATGCCGACGTTTTGGATGACCGGCAGCTTTGGCCAAGGGGGGGTGGCGGCGTGGCCGAGTACCGCCCCTCCTAGCATGCAGATGATAAATAACAACAGACCGAAAGCAGTCGAGAGTTGCGCTTCAGATCTTCTCGATCTGATGATTTGTGCCGTCATAGGAGATCCTTCTCTTAACCTCTTCGATCGTCGTCTCGATGTGCACCGGACGTTTCCAGATCCGGTTCAAGTTCTTCAGGGTCTCCAGGGTCGTGTCGTGCTTTAAGTCAACACTGTCGTGGGTGTGATGCAGGAGCAGTTCGCCGCGATTGCGAAAGTTCCCATCGATGACGCGAATGATCGGCTGGCCGAAGTTGGTGAGCTGGGTGAGCAGACGCTTTTTGATCTCCTTGAAATCGCGACCCGAGATGGTGTAGCGGTTGGTGCGCCGGTCGAAGTCATAGATGAACATCTTTGACTCGTGGCAGAAATCCTCGTCGAGAAACTCGTCGATGAAGGTGATGTCGTTGTGAATCTTACGCACTTCGAGCAACTTCTTGCGGCCGAGTCCGGCGTTGGTGTTCCACTCGGCGCGCTTTTTCGGATCGTCGCAGCGTAGGTACTCGATGCCAAACTGACCGCGGTCCCAGCGCCTTTCGATATGGCGCAGCAGTTCAACGCCCAGCTTGTAGGGATTGAGGCCGCCAGGATGCGAGGCGACGACGCCGGCGAAATGGTCGCAGTAGTCGATGATCTCGCTCTCGTGCAGGGGGGCCAACTGGGTCATCATCTTGGAATGCCAGTAGGTCGCCCAGCCTTCGTTGAGGATCTTGGTCTGGGCTTGCGGCGCGAAGTAGTAGGCCTCGTCACGGATGATGGCGAGGACGCGTTTCTCCCAGGCCGGCATCGGTGCATGATCGAGCAGGAACTTCAGTACGTCGCGCTCGGGATTCTCCGGGAAGCTTTTGACCTTGGCGGCTTCTTCAACCTGCTTTTGCCGCTGAAATTCCATGAACTCCGCGGGATTGATGTAGGTATCCATATATTTTTTGGATTTGATTTTAGCTGGGGGCTTAGGTCTGCCGTAGTCCTCTTCGTCTTCCTTGCGCACTTTTGGCGTCGATTTGAAGGGCGAGTGGATGTCGATGAGGTTTTCCAGCGACAGGCAGCAGTCGATAAAAGTCTCGACTTCGTCTTGGCCGACATCGTCGACCAGTTTACGTACGGTGACGGCGTGATTGGCCATCTGGTTGAGCATTTTGCGATTGGTTTTGCTAAACCAGTAGTTATTCTTAAAGAAGTCGCAGTGGCCGTAGACGTGGGCGATCACGGTCTTTTGGTAGACCATGTCGTTGGCGCGCAGTAGGTAGGCAAAGCAGGGCTCGTTGTTGATCACCATTTCGTAGATGATCGATAAGCCGTAGGTATAGCTCTTGGCTAGGCGCTCGTACTCCATGCCCCAGCGCCAATGCGGGTAACGGGTCGGAAAGCCGCCGTAAGCGGCGATCTCGTTGAGCTGTTTATAATCGACTAGTTCGAAGCTAGTGTCGAAAAAGTCTAGGCCGGCCTCCCTAGCCACTTTGGCCAGGCGTGCGGCAACCTCTTTTAGCTCCGGCGTCAGCTCGGTATTGTAGCCTTGAATCACTTATTGCCCTTTGCCTAGGAACGTTTTGATTGCATCGACAATCGCGTCGCGGTCCTTGATCTGGGCCAGCGTGATCTTCGTGGCCTTCTCGCCAAAGTGCTTTTGCAGATCGCGCAAAAACTGACCGGATCCATAGCGCGATTCGACCTGGCCGTAGCAGAAGAGGTTGGCGGCCGGGAGCAGACTAGCGTCGAGGATCTTCATGCACTCAACGGTGTCGTTGCCCGACCAGTTGTCGCCGTCAGAGAAGTGAAACAAATAGATATTCCACTCCGACGGCGCAAACTCCTCTTCGATGATCTTGAGCGCCAGCCGGTAGGCCGAACTGATCAGCGTACCGCCGGATTCTTTCGTCCGGTAAAAGGTCTGCTGATCGACCTCGCGCGCCGTGGCGTCGTGGATAATATATCGGCGCTCGAGGCCGGCATACTGCGTCGACAACCAGGTGTCGAGCCAAAAGCTAGTGAGGCGGACGATCTCTTTTTGCTCGTCGCCCATCGAGCCCGACACGTCCATCATGTAGATGATGGCGGCATTGGCGACGGGCTGATTGATGATCTTGTAGGAGCGGTAGCGCTTGTCCTCTTTGATCGGCACGATCATCGGATTGTCAGGATCGTAGGTCCCAGAGGAGATCGCCCGGCGCAGCGCTTCTTTATAGGTCCGCTTAAAGTGGCGCAGCGACTCTGGGCCCTGCTTTAGGACCCCGGTGTACTTGTACTGCTTGTCATCGATATTTTTTTTGCCCTTGTTTTCGATGCGCGGCAGCTCTAGCTCTTCGCCGAGGATCTCAGCTAGCTCGGCCAGCGAGACGTCGACTTCAAGGCTATGCTGTCCTTCACCGTCACCGGCTTTGCCCTCGCCCGGCTGCGGCTCGCCCTGGCCGACTTGGTCGCCGGCTTCGCCCTTGCCTTGACCGACGCCGCCTTGCTGGCTGTCACCAAACTGAAAGTGAGGGATATCGATCCGCGGCAAGGGAATCGTCACCTGCTTCTTCCCTTGGCGGGCGATGAGGTCGCCCGAAGAGATAAAGCGGCGCAGCTCCTTCTTGATCTTACCGCGGACGATCTTACGGAACCTGTTTAAGTCCGATTCCATACGCATAGGAATGAGCGCCCCTCTCTGCGTGGCTTACGACGTTTTGTCCTTGTCCGTCTTGGTGACATCACCGCGGGCAAAGATGCTGGCGACGAAGCTGAGGGCGTCGCTGGCGCAGATCTCGCAATAGCCGTAGTTTTTGATCAGGCGGTTCTTCACCACGTCGATCTTGGCTTGGGTCTCGCGATCGACGACGCTGGACACCAGGGTCGTCAGCTTGATCGTGTCCTTTTGGTCCTCAAACAGCTTCAGCTCCAAGGCGCGGTGCAGGCGCTCATTGGTGCGGAAGTCGAAGGATCGGCCTTCTAGTGCCAAGGCTCCGATGTAGTTCATGATCTCGCGGCGGAAGTCGTCCTTGCGGCTTTCGGCGATGTCGATCTTCTCTTCGATCGCCCGCATCAGCCTTTCGTCGGGCTCCTCGTCGGCACCGGTAAAGGCATTGCGCACCTTTTCGCGCTGGACGTAGGCCTTGACGTTGTCGATGTAGTTGCCGCAAAGCTTGTCGATACCCGAGTCGTCGGCGGAGATGGCACGCTGGACGTCGTTTTTGACGATGTCCTCATACTCACGCTTCACCTCTGAGAGGAGTTCGCGGTACTGCTTGCGGGTCTCGTCGTCGTTGACCAGCGAGTGGGCCTTGAGGCCTGAGTCTAGCTCATTGAGAACGATGAAGGGATTGATGCAACCGCTGCCTTTGTCGACGACCAGGGCATTGGAGATCTTGTCTTGGATATAGCGTGGCGAGATGCCGTCCATGCCTTCGCGCTTGGCTTCCTTGCGCAGTTCTTTGATGTTGTCTTCGGTAAACTGCTGGGTGGTCTTGCCGTTGTAGAGCTTGAGCTTTTGCATCAGCGTCAGATTGGCCTTTTTGGGCTCCTCTAGGCGCGTCAGAATCGACCACATCGCCGCCATCTCCAGGGTATGCGGGGCGATATGGATGTGCGGGACGGACACCGAGTTGAAGTCCTTTTGGTAGATCTTCACCTCTTCGTGCAGCTTGGTGATGTAGGGCACGTCGATCTTGATCGTCCGGTCGCGCAGCGCTTCCATGAACTCATTGCTCTGCAGCTTTTTGAATTCTGGTTCGTTGGTGTGACCGATGATGACCTCGTCGATATCGCACTGGGCAAACTTCTTTGGTTTGATCTTGTGCTCTTGGCTGGCGGTCAACAGATCGTAAAGAAAGGCGACGTCGAGCTTCAGGACTTCGATGAATTCGACGATGCCGCGGTTGGCGATGTTAAACTCACCGTCAAAATTGAAGGCCCTTGGATCGGAGTCCGAGCCGTATTCGGCGATCTTGCGGTAGTTGATATCGCCGGTGAGTTCGGTCGAGTCCTGATTCTTCTCATCTTTAGGTTGGTAGGTGCCGATCCCGACGCGGTCTCTTTCGGAGAGGACGAGGCGGCGGACCTCGATGTGGTTTTCGATCATCTTCTCCCAGTCGCCGTTGTAGTGCTCCATCAGGGCACGGTAGACGTAGCGGCTGGCGGGGTTGAGGTCGCCTTCGATGACGACTTGGCGCGCCCGGTCGCGGTTTTGGTTGAGCGCGCGCAGGACTGACTCGCGACGCTCAAACGGGATGAGCTGCAGGGGCTCGGCGTGCATCGGGTCGGGCATGGTGTCTTCCATGCCGAGGATGTCGTTCAGGTTCTTCCACACAAAGGTGTAGAGGCTGCCCTGAGGGGTGCGCGAGTAGCGCTCTAGGCCCTTCTTGAGCAAACGGGCGATCGTTGACTTTGACGACCCGACCGGACCGTGCAGCAGGATGACGCGCTTTTCTGGTCCATAGCGTTGTGCTCCGGCTTTGAACACCAACACCAGCTTTTGCAGGTGGACGTCGAGACCAAAGATCGCGTCCTTGCCGTTGTCGTTTGGATCATCGAAGAAGTTGTAGTGGGTGATCTCTTTCTTATACTCCGTGTAGGTTCGGGAGCCATAAGACATGATCATGTCAAAGCAGCGCTGGAAGGCGGTGCGAGCCACCTCGGGGCGCTCGACGATGACGTCTAGGTAGTTGCGAAACGAACCGGTCCAGTTGAGGTCAGCGAATTCTTTGCCAAACTCCCGACTGTTCACCAGCGCCATTAGCTTTTGCGCATCCATTGGAACTCCTTCTCCATGAGCAGCCGACTGGTCGAGCGCCTAAAACCCCATCGATCCGTGATGAGGTTTGCACATATAGGACTATGGTCAGTGAAATTTTTACACAATTAAACAGTAATGCATCTGCAGCCAACCGTCAAAGAGTAGGTACTGACCGACTAGTTGGACTTTCGTGTTTCGACCAAATAGGCATTGATGAAGGCCTCGATATCGCCGTCTAAAACGCCGCCACTATCGGAGGTCTCAAATCCCGTCCTGACGTCCTTGACCAGCTGGTAGGGGTGAAGGACGTAGTTACGGATCTGGCTACCAAACGAGATATCGCTTTTGGTGGCTTCGAGGTCGCCCTTGGCCTTGCGGCGGAATTCCAGCTCGCGCTCATACAGAGCTGAACGCAGCAGCTTCATGACATTCTCGCGGTTTTGATGCTGCGAGCGCTGCGACTGGCTGGCGACGACGATGCCGGTGGGAATGTGGGTGATGCGTACGGCGGAGTCGGTCTTGTTAACGTGCTGACCCCCAGACCCGCTGGCGCGGTAGGTGTCGATGCGCAAGTCGGCCGGGTTGATGTCGATCTCGATGTTGTCGTCGACGACCGGGGAGACGAAGATCGAGGCGAAGCTGGTGTGCCTCTTGGCATTGGAGTCAAAGGGGCTGATCCGCACCAAGCGGTGTACTCCCGACTCCGACTTGAGCAGGCCGTAGGCATAGGCGCCCGACACGGTAAAAGTGACGTTTTTAATCCCGGCTTCCTCGCCGTCGAGGATATCGAAGATCTCGGTAGCCCAGCCTTTGCGCTCGGCAAAGCGTAGGTACATCCGAAACAGGATCGAGGCCCAGTCTTGAGACTCGGTCCCGCCAGCCCCGGAGTTGATCGTCACCACGGCGTCGTTGAGGTCGAGCTCGCCACCGAGCAGGCTTTGCACCTCCAGGGACTGGAGCTCCTGGAGCAGAGCGGTGTAGAGGCTGTTGGCCTCGGCCAGGTAATCGTCATCATCGGCGGCCAGCTCTAAGGCTGCGACCAGGTCGTCCCGGGTCGCGGTAAGGCGCTTGGAGCGGTTGATGGCGACTTCGAGGACTTTCTTATCTTTGAGGATGGGCGCGGATTTTTTCGGGTCGTTCCAAAAATTGGGGTCCTGGTTGACCTTGTCGTCTAAGCGGCGCAGCTCTTCTTGTTTACCAGGGATGTCAAAGAAACCCCCATACGCGGTCGTAGGTCTCTTGTGCCCGGCGGACTTCGTTTGTTAACTGGGTGTAATCCATAAAGGTTCCTTGGTTTGACAGGTCTTGTTCAGCCGCCGTACCATAACCATGCCCGCTCATGCTGACAAGGAAAACCGCATCGTGATCTTTTTAACCCGCCTGGATAAATCCCTGGTTCTTGTCAATTTCGATACGGTCAAATACATCGAAGCCACCCCCGACACCGTCATCTCCTTTGTTAACGGCGACACGATGATCGCGGTTGAGTCTCTAGAAGAGATCGACTCGCGCGTGCTACAATATAAAGCACGACTCCTATCCCTCACTAGATCAGAAATCCCGCCGTAAACACCGCGGTAAGCGGAGCCTTCAGCTATGGATTTGAGCAGTATTATCGGTCCTATCCTCGCCTTTGGCGCCATCATCGGCGGCATGTTGATCGAGGGTGGCCATATGGGCTCCATCATGCAGATGACGGCGTTCATCATCGTGTTTGGCGGAGCGCTTGGCTCGCTGCTCGTCTGTTATCCTCTGCCCGACGTCATCTTTTCCATCAAATCCCTTGGCACCTTTCTTAAGAATCCGAGCGCCAACCCAGAGGAAATTCTTAAGGATATCTTGGATCTAGCGCAGACGGCTCGGAAGGAGTCGATCCTTGCTTTGGAGAAAAAACGCGACGGGATTAAATTTGAGCCCTTGGCTAAGGCCGTCAAACTGGCCGTCGACGGCACTGATCCCAACATCATCCGCGATGCCCTGGAGACCGAGGCCCACGTCGTCATGGAAGAGCAGGAGGTCGCGGTTCACTTCTGGGAGGATGCCGGCGCTATTGCTCCAACGATCGGGATTTTGGGGGCGGTGCTTGGTCTGATTCACGTCATGGAGAACTTAGACAAACCCGACGAGATCGGTCCGGGTATCGCCGTCGCCTTCGTCGCGACGCTCTACGGCGTCGGCTCGGCGAATATCTTCTTCTTGCCGATCGGTAAGAAGATCAAGCGCAAGGCGGTGATCGATGGCCATGCGCGGATGATGGTGTCCATCGGCGTCGAGGGCATCCTCTCCGGTATGAACCCCAAGGTCATCGAGGAAAAACTCGCGTGCTTCGTCCATGGCCACAGCGGGGGCGAATAAGTGAGTATCAAGCAAAAGTGCCCGCCGTTTGAAAACCACGAACGCTGGCT
This sequence comes from uncultured Pseudomonadota bacterium, assembly GCA_903928445.1. GTDB lineage: Bacteria > Bdellovibrionota_B > Oligoflexia > Oligoflexales > CAIYRB01 > CAIYRB01. The sequence goes on from CAIYRB010000182.1 coordinate 91,508, forward strand.
GCTCAGCTACGCCGACATGTTAACCCTGCTCTTTGCGGTGTTCGTGGTGCTTTATGCACTTTCGATCGCCGGTAAGAAACAGGAGAAGGTCGTGGCCGCCTCGATCCAAGAAAGCTTTCACACCCCCATGCCGGATATTCCGATCGACCGCCGGATCGGTCCAGAAGAGCAGGGGCTGGGCATCTTTGAGCACTTTAAGGGTCAGTCGATCCGGCCGTCTCTGATCGAAAAATATCCGTCGTCCAGCCAACGCGTTAAGACCATTGACGATGAGATGAACCGCGTTAAGATCAAGCTCGAAGAGCGCCTTTACGGCAAGGATAAATTCCGCTCCGACAACAAAACCGGCCAGGAACGGGTCGTGCAGGTCACCAAGACGGCTAAAGGCTTCAAGCTGCAACTCCTGGCCCGGCACTTCTTTGATGCTGGCTCGGTCAACGTCGCTCGCGGCGCCATGCCCGAGCTCTCTCAGGTTGCCGATATCCTCAAAGAGCTTGGGCGACCGATCAATATCCAGGGCCATACCGATTCGGTCCCAGCGGCGGGTGATAGGGGTAACTGGGAGATCTCGACCCTGCGGGCGACCAATGTCCTAAAGTATCTGATCAGCCATCATAACTTTCCCACGACCCTGCTGTCGGCATCGGGTTACGCCGATACCCAGCCTATCGCCAGCAACGGCACCGAATCCGGGCGCATGCTAAACCGCCGCATCGAAATCCATGTGGACTACGACCATGAGACGTCCGCTGGCCCGCTCTAAACAGCTGACCCTGCTGCTTGCGGCTGGGTGCTTGCAGGTCGGCGCGGCGAAAGCGCCGGTGCCGCTGGCGCAGCGTTCAGTTGATGAGATCCTAGATCATTACACCTTTGCTGGAGACTTTTCCGACAAGGAGAAGGAGCGAGAGGTCTCTTCGGAGATCTTTTGGCGTTATCCATTCATCATCCCGAAGATCGATTTTGATCTGGATATTGAATTTGACGATCCAAAAGCGGAGATGCCCGCTACCAAAGGTGCCGGTCGCGCAGTGGACCACTTGAACTTAGGTCGCACGCTGTTTTTGGAAGGTAAATTTGAAGAAGCGCGGGCTACCTGGCTGTCCGCCCGGGCGCGCTACGGACAGAAGTATCCGTTTCATCGCCGCGACGATTACTTTATCGGTTATGCTTTTATGAATGAGGCTTTGGCTGTCGCAAAGGCAAAGAATACGACTATTGACGCGCCTGAAGCGCGGGCAATCATGTCAAATGCCGCCACCTTTCTCAGCTGGGCCTTCGTTGTTAAAGTCGATCAGCCTGATCCCGTGGTTGAGGCTGCTACGCCAAAAGGACTCTACAATCTCGCCGCCACCTACTGGCGTTATGGTCGCTTTGGTGGCGCCTTTGGTGCCGCCGAGACGGGCCTAAACTTTTTACGAAAGACCGGCGGCAAGGACTATAGAGCGCAATTTCATCGCATGATGGCCGAATCGCACATCAAAAATCGCTCCTACCTTGAGGCGGTGCAAGAGCTTGATACGGCAATTCGCCAAGACCGAGATCCGCCTGAGGCCGCCGCTGCCTTTGCCCGGGTGGGTGACATCTACTTCGACTTAAATAATTACGAATTAGCTGAGGACGCCTATGCCCTAGGCGCTCGGATCGACATCGACCGTGGTCAAATCAACCAGGCACAGCTAGTGCTGCGCGGTGAGTCGCTATTTTGGTTAGGCCGCTTCTCCGAGGCGCAAAAGGTGCTGAATTTCGCCTTGCAGAGTCCCAGTATCGTCGGGAATATCGTCCAACCGCTCGGACCTGACTACGCCAGCTGGGCCTCGCTGCGTATCGCTGATGCCTACCTCGCTCGCCATCAATTGGAGAAGGCAAAGCTCGCCTACTTCAAGGTTGGCCATGACTTTCGCTCCACACTCGCCGGCAAGATTGCCCGAGTGCGCGAAGCCTGTTTGGAGCTGCCCTTCTATAAAGGCCACAATATCGACCATGCGCGCGAGCTGCTCGAAGCAGCTAAGGCCGAACTTGATCTTCCGCCAGTCGTCAAAGAGTTAGGCTGGGCTTGTCAGGTGGCATCCTATACCGAGCGCGAGCGTAGCCCCGACATGTTGATGCGGGTCAAAGCCTTTGCCGCTGCATACCCAAGCTCCGCCTTTCTCCACTCCTTCGTTGAGCCTGTGCGGTCGTTTCAAGCCAGCCATATTGACACCTTTTTCAAAGCCGGCGATCCCTATGTGGCCATGGCGTTCTTTGATCAAAATCGCAAAAATCTCTTCCCCAAAGTCGACCCGGCCCTGGCGAACCAGCTATTCGTTGCTTATGCCGATGCGCACAGGTCAGCGGCCGCGGGGGAATTTTGGGACGCTGGGACCAAAGCCGGGACGGGCGACTTAGACGCCCTGAGGCAGGCCGTGGTGGCCGCTGAGCTATTGCAAAAAGGCGCCAAGGGCCCGTGGCAGCAACGCGACCAGTTGTTTGCCAAGCAGCTCGAGCGGCGCCACTGGGAGTTGCCGCCGGGCCCTGTGGCGGGGCTCTATCTACAGCGGATGAAATTGGCGGCCCAAGGCTCAAGGCATTGGGTCTGGATGGCAAAACTAGCTCGGCACTTTGGTGAGGTCGATAGCGCCTACACCTGCGACCTCGAGTATCCGCTGCTGTCGCTGCTGCGGACCACCGGAGGCAGCAACGAGAGCATGGCCTATAAACGGACGGGTGAACTGATCAAGGAGCAATTGCCAGACCTCTTTCAACGCGATGAGTCCTGTGCGTTGTCGCTGCTCGACCTCGAAGCCTATGATTTGAAGCGCCAAGGGGCAAACACGGTGGCAGCCACCTACTTAAGTCGCCGTGACTGGCCACTCGTGTCCGGCTTTCTTCATGCCTACTGGACCATCTCTGAATACGTTTATGCCGCTGGAGAGACGGCTGCGGCGCGCCGCCTGTGGGAGGTGATTGCAGGCAAGGGCCCAGCGGCTGCCCCGGAGGTCCAGTTTGCCAAGGCGCGGCTGGATCCGAGGCGTACCGAATTAGAAAAACTATGGGATTAGCCTAGCATTCCTCGCTGGATGGCCCAGACCGGCAAGAATTAAATGCGGCGCAACCTTAAAGCATTCGTCCCTTGAGTCCGATCCCTGCTGTCGGGGAGGACTTAGAAATGTCCAAGCATGTTGCGCAGAATTTTGTCGTCGTCGGCCTGGTGGGTAGTATTCCGGCATTGGCCCTGGTGTTTGGGCCGGGAATCAACCTGCCTGCGGTGTTTGTGCCGCTTGCCGCACTGACTTTGTGGGGACTTGCGGTCCTGGTGTCGGCTGCACGGCAAAAAGTCGAGGCTTTGGCGGTGGAAGAACGCCAGGAGCTGGCAAGGCTGCGGCATGATCTGAGTGAAGCGCGACTTAGCACTCCGGCGCCCGTGCCACAGGCGCCGACTGCTAGTGGCTTCGATTTAGCACTAGCGCGTCAACATATCGAAGATGAGTTCAAGGCGATTAGAGCTAATCTCGACGGTCAAATCATCCAAGCCAATGAGCGTTATGGCCTAGCCCAGCGCGCCGCTGACCAACTGCGCGAGCAACTCATCGAGGAGCGTAAAGCAAAGGCCGCGTCCCTTGAAGAAGTGATGCATTTGAAACTGGCTAGTGAGCGCAAGCGTGGCGGCGCCAGCAGTGGCGAGCAAACCATGCAAAATTCGATGCGCGCCTTGGAAAGCCAAGTTGCTGAGCGCGACGAGTACGTCAGCGCCAACTCCAGCCTGATGCGCCGCATTGGCGAATTGGTCCCCAGCATCGAGCGTCAGCTCGCAGCCGTCATCGAGCACACCGAAACCAGCGCGATCGAGATCGGTGACAAGGTCAAGTATATCTATGAAAAGGCGCAAGAGCACTTGGTCGAGTCCAACGAGATCAGTAAGCAGTTCTCCGGCAAGTCGATCATCGATAGCGACGGGCGCGAGCGCGCTTCGCTATCCGCCGTGTTGTCGCGTTCCTTGCAACTTCTCAGTGAAACGACCGAGATGTTGGAAGACAACAGCCGACTGAATGTCGAATACTCAAAGTCGATCAAAACCATTCTCGAAAACACCGCGACCATCAACAACATCACCGAAGACATTCAGTACATCTCCGATCAAACTAACTTACTCGCACTCAACGCCGCGATCGAGGCGGCCAGAGCCGGGGAGCACGGCCGCGGCTTTAGCGTCGTCGCCGAGGAGGTGCGCAAACTGTCAGATCGAACCAATCAGGCGTCTAGCGATATCACGCAGATTGTCGGCAAGGTCAATGCCTCGGTGGCGGATATTTCTAAATCGCTGACCGATAACCTGCAGAAGACAGCGTCAAAGAAGGAAGCGGTCGATACGGCGGTTCAGGTCTTGCTATCGTCTGCCAAGGATTCGACGGCGGTGTTTTCGAAGTTGGTGGATAGCTCGGTGCTTAGCTCCGAGAGTGTGGCCCACAGCATCGACCAGATTATCATGAGTCTGCAGTTTCAGGATGTGACGCGCCAAGAGATCGATGGAGCGATGTCACCGCTGCGGCAGATCGGTGCCCTGGCTGAGGATATGATCGTGCGGATCGATCAAACCCAAGTGGCGAAGCGGGCGGTTGGTGGAGGGTTTAGCAGTGGCAGTGGCAGTGGCCCTGCGCCGGTGCAGCCGGTGCGTGCTGCGCCACCTCCAGAGCCGAAGCCGTCGCCGGTGGCTCTGGTTGTGGAAAATAAGGCGCCACCGCCGCCAGTCGTCAAGGAGAAGGCGCCGGCGCCAGCTCCTGAAGAGCCTGCGTCGGATGTCTCTGCAGGCGACATCTTATTCTTTTAAGGCTATATGCAGTCGGTTGGCGAAGCATAAGAACATGTCCGAAAAATTCCCTGTCTCCCTACTTCCGCGCCTCTGTGCTTAAAATTGGGCGTTTGGGTTTGACCA
>CAIYRB010000183.1 GCA_903928445.1 uncultured Pseudomonadota bacterium
ATATTCATCATGAAGCTCTAAGCCAACTACCCAGAGCCACTGGGGAAGCCACGCCTGTGGAGATTTGGTCCATACCTACGGAGCTCTCGGGCCCCGTAGGCAAACCGAGTCGGCGAAGCAGGAAGTGGATGCCGCGAGGCGCCGTGACGTCAAATACAGTGCAACGACAAAACCCTAGCGAGTCGGCTCAGCATGCCTGAGCAGATTTGTCAGTGTTGCCTGTAGCGGCTTGGACTGCGATATTCATCGCTGTATGAAGTGTATTCGACTACATCGTGCTGTTGAGAAAGTACTGCAGGATTGGCCGGCTGCAGTGAAGGCAGAATTAGCTGATCTGTTGGGTCTTTTGTCGGCCGGTCAGTCGATTGGTATGCCGGCTAGTCGCCCCATGCCTGATGTCGCCCCATGCCTGATGTCGCTCCGGGAGTGTCCGAGCTACGGATCAAAGATCGCTCCGGCCAGTGCCGGGTCTTTTACTTCACCAAGAATTCTGATGCTATTCTGGTATTTCACGCATTTCGGAAGAAGACGCAAGCGACGCCAAGACATGAGCTAGTCCTCGCAAGGGGTCGGCTAGGAGATTTACTATGAGTAAGCCGTTTATCGAGATCACAAACGTCGATCAGCTCTGCAAGGTCCTAGGGCTGCCAAAGTCGCAGGCGGCTCGGATCGAAATCCGTCGCGATCTAGTGATCGCTATTGATCACAGGATCAAGTTAAGGAAAATGACGCACGAGCAAGCTGCAAAAGTGGCCGGGGTTGGGAGAACCGTAATCACGGCTATCGTCAATGGTAATATTGGGAAGATGTCCACAGATCGTCTTATTGAGGTGGCAGACCGTTTAGGCTTGGACGTCCATATCCAGGTAGCCTAGCTTTCGGGAGGTCCGTGAGGCAGTACTCAATACTCGATTTGATCAGTGGTCTGCGCAAACCATAACCAAAGATCGGAAGCTGAGAGACGATTCTCAGCGAGGAATGGGATTTGAAGTCGTCGCCCAGATCTTTGACCATCCCTATTTCCTGGATCAGAAGAATGACGACCCCGAACAATATCGGGCGATAGGATTTGTAAACGCTCAATTGGTAACTTTAATTTTTGAGCATCGTGAGGACGATGAGGGCGAGTACTATCACCTGGTGACTTATTGGCGGTCGACCAAGGCAGAACGGAGACTCTATGAAAAAGCCTAAGAAGCAAAGGGTCGCTAAGGTAAGCATTGAAGAGATTGAGGAGCGCGCCCTCAGAGGGGAGGATGTTAATGCCCACTTCACGCGTGGACGAATGATGCCATCAAAATCCGAGCAAGTGCAACGGGTTAATGTTGACTTTGGCAATGTTACGTTGACGGAGCTTGACCAAATCGCGGCCGAGTTGAATGTGAGCCGGCAGGCGGTGATCAAGTTATTCGTCCAACGCGAAGTCGACCAACACTTTCTCGCAAAAATGGCACGTAAAGAGGCCCGCTGATGCGGCCGGCGGTAGCCATGTTTTTGGCGGTGGCTTTCTTGAAGGAGATTTTAGTCCTGCCGATGGTCACCGTGCGGTTCGTGCCTTCGGTGAGGAAGACGATCTTGGCGGGGACCTGTTCTGTCAGTCCGAGGAGGTTTGCGGCGTAGGCGCCGCTGGGTTGAAAGTGGGATTTATCCTTTGCCGTGATTGCGGCCGCAACTTTCTCGGGGAAGGGTGGCAAGGTCCCGAGTTTTGGGTGTAGCCGTGGGTAGTGGTCGGGTTCTGGTGGGGCTTGATAATCATAAGCCGAAGGGCCCCCATTTGCACCTTGGTGCGGAAGAAGTCCCATATGCATTCTACGACGCGGAGACATTGCTAAAAGACTTTTGGGATCTTGTTCGCACAGCGGGGTACGCCTGATGAAGCTTAAGAAAGTACGCATAGTGGTTGAATCGCGGGACACAGTAATGGCCCGTTGGGGCGAGGCTCTTAAGGGCAAGGTGCGTTCACCGCGCGGGGTTGAAGTAGTTTCTGTTGGGAGTTGGGACGTTTTGGCTAAGGTGCTTGCAGCGCCGAGACTGCAAATCCTGACGACGATTTCGCAGCTACAGCCTCAATCGACGGCCCATTTAGCGAGACTCCTAGGGCGTGATTTCAAGAATGTCCATGCGGATGTAGTTATTTTAGGTCGATCCCGAGGCTAGTGGCTAGTGGCTAGTTGGTCGCCGTTTCGCGAAATACCTCAGGTCGCTGCTCATTTCCAAAAGTCCTTTTGTATAATCTCGGCGCTCATGTTGCCGAGACTGGCAGCCAACCCGCACGGTGCCATCGGCGCATCGAGCCCGGTAATCGGCAAAGAGTGCTGGATAGCGCATTTTGAACTCCAGAGCGATGCCTTTGCCCATAACCCCGACACAGTTGACGGTGTTGGTGATCACTTGAGTATTAGAGGTAAACAGGTTTCCCGAAACGAAGGTGATCATCAGGTTGGGCTCGCAGGGTTCGTGGCTCGAAAATATAGGCCAGGGTTCACGCGCACGGGCTTTTTTATACCAAAACGTCGAATAACTGCCAAGACTTGCGCTTGCGCTGCGGTGGAAAACACATGATATCGAGCGCTTCGGCAATCGGCATAAAATCCGGGACGAGAATTTCGGCCCACAGTCCGAAGCCACACAGCAAAAGTTGATGAAGCAACTTGGCAAATTCCCGAGCTGTGATTTACTATCAGCCCCCCTTTTCGACAAATTGCTGCTTATATTGGTCAAGCGTCTTAGGATTGGATCAAAAAAACTAGGCTGCTTTATGCATCCTGAGCGACAGCTTCCTGGGGGTCATGTCGTGAGCCACCAGCTCGGACCACTTGCCGCCCAACTTGATCGAAAGCTGCTCGGCGCAAAACGCACGCACCGCAGCTTCATTGACACGAGACAGGCGCTTTTGGGGGGCCTTCTCCCATTTCATGATACCCGCCGCGGACAGTCCAAGTTCCTTAGCCCAGCTGCTTAAGGTCATGCCGAGAGCTTTACGAAGAAACACCACTTCGGCACCACGGATAGGCACACGCGCCTCAATAATCCTGACGGCAATCGCACGGTCAATGAACCCCATGGGCAGGTCTATATACTCCTCGCCTTGTCTGGTCTTCGAAGTAGGCACGACGATGTACACGTAGCTGAGGCCGCACAGTTGATAGTGAATCGTTCTGAATGCCATAACTGGCTCCTAATATAGCGTCACGACAATTACGTGGTCATGAATATCACAGATGATGGTGAGCTTTAGGTTGTCCAAATCCTTGCCGGTGACCTTCCAATTTTCCTTGCCAGGCTGGAAGACCACTTTGGTTGCTGTCTTTCCGCATGCCATGATGTCGTGCTCTGTTAAGAATCGCTCGTCGCAGCGCAGGGCGGCGTGGATAGAAAGACGAAAGTCGCCTGTCGCCAACTTTTGTTTGAGCCACTTGCCGAAACTGTCCACCAGACTCTCCTCATGGGCAAAAACACGAGCTATTTTAACTTAGTTAAAATAAATAACAAAGTAAATAGTTGGCGCTACCGACCCATGAAATGACGTAAACCACTGTAAGAATTAGATTCTTTAACACGAATAGCTACGGCCTTTGCTGATCTTCAGGAAGCCCCCCGGGGGCTCGGCGCAGTGACGAGCTCTGTGGGTTTAGAGGTGGTAGTTGATTCTATCCAAGATTTAAGGCAGCCCAAAGCTGCCTGACCTGGTAAGCGGCCCCGATTATGGAGCATGACTCTTACAACCCCCACTTGGCAGTGAGGTATGCTTCGACCTGGGCGCGTGCGCCATCGTCGATTGCGCGGCTGTATACGATGACTTCGGCAATGTCACCTTTAAAGATGCGACTTGCATTACCGCCCCAGGCTCGTCCACCGAGTTCAACTCTACCAAGACCAGCAGAAGTGTTGCCAGAGCCGTTACTACTGCTTGAATAGAGCGTGCCATTATAAAATACTTTGGAATTTGTCGTGCTATTTTGCGTGTATTGAGCGGTGATAACTCGAAATACGTTAGTGGCAGGTACGGTACATGCTGCAACATTGCCGCCACTGGTATCAAGCCAGTAGTAGCTGCCGCCGGAAAACACGCTCATGTATAGCTCGAGGGAGAAGACGCCACCGAATACTTGGCTGGTGCCGTTATCTTTTGCTACCACTATAATAGTGTTGGGTGTCGACATGTTTATGGTTTCCGTTGATTCCAATAGCACGCCATTGGCGCCACTGAAACGGACAACCGGCTTACCGTTTTGTACATTGGTAACGTAGGTCGGCCGTAGATTGGATGTGGCTTGCAGTGCGCTGAGTGCGCCGAACCCGACCTTGGCAGTCCAGGTGCATATTCCGGCGCAATCCGCCCACTGATTCCGGCCCATCCCGGGCACTGATTCCGATCCAATCCGCCCACTGATTCCGAAGGAAGCCGGGCGCCCATTCCGGGCAAGCAAGCGGTCCAGGTTGTCACCGTCTTCAATGTAGTCGATGAGGGCCTGCACTGGAACTACAGTGCCGTTGAATACAGAATACAGGCGTGCCGCCCGTGACGTTCGGTCTTCAACTTGGGATCCAGCCGCTCGGGTAACCCGGCCTGTCCGCCGGTCTGCGCACCCAAGCTACCTGGGTCAGTTATTCTGAGCGTGGATGGGTCAATTTAGCTGAGCGCCGTAGCTGAGCGCTATAGCTTATGCGCTCTTGCGTTTAGGCCCTGCTTCGCTGAAGTCCAAGATCAGCTTCTTCGGTAACTCGTCCTTTCCAACAAGGCCGTAGAGCGAAGCCGCAACGCTTAACCCCAGTTGATCCACCACCAAGACTTTAACTGCAATCTCTTGGATGATGTCAAGGCGCCGATCGACGGCCTTCTCCCATTTGCAGATCGCGACATGGCTAAGCCCGAGCTTGTCGGCAAACTCACGTTGCGACATCGCAAAGATGGACCGTAGAAACTTCACCTCGCGACCGCGCAGCGGTAGTCGGCGCAAGATCAGCTCTTGCGCAACCAGGTGTTCCATCCGTTCGACGACGTCGGCATCGATAAGGTTGCCGAGTTCTGGATCGACATCCATAGGGACATGTTTGATTTCGACGTAATCTAGACCCGCCAGGCCCTTCACGACTCTTGTGATTTTACGAGAATTTTTTCCCATTGCGCGAGCCTCCTGCGGAAAACGGTGACGATAATTGCGCCATTGCGCATAACAGCGGAAAATCCTCCGGTGGTGTTACTGTCGAGGTAGCCGATAAAAAGGTGCGTCCCTTTATCCTCCTGCCACCTAGAGTAGTTGTGACCGCGAGCGCAATGAATAATCTGTTCGCGGCTAATGCCCCGCTCGTTGCCTCTGACGAAGGCATGCTCGACAAGCTGAAACCGACCAGCGGCAATCAGGCGTAGGATTTTTCGTGCTTCGGCGTCTCTGTTCATCTGGATGATGGTAACTTAGTTAACAGGCGTCATCAAGATTTGTTTTAGTTCGTTTGGGTTCATTCAGTCAAACGGTGCGGAGCAGAGCCTGAAATGGCGTTAAAGCTGAAGGAGACGGAGTGAAGTTGTACCGTGACGTACTGGGGCCGCTAGGTCACATGGGACCACAGGCCTTAACGCAACTTTTCCCCGATGCGTTTAGAGTGCGTAAAAGACCGGTTTAGGGTCGACGTCTGGCCGTCTATCACTAGTTCGCCGCCTGAGGCCGAAAATCGCCAATCTGAGAGCCTTCCGCCTAGTGGGTGCGGGGGGGGCTAACTGTGCGCAATGCGCCAGGCTGAGGGGCAGCGGGCTGTCCTTGGGGTCAAAATCGGCAGGCAGCTTTTCGAGTTCTAACAGGGGGTGCAGTCATTTTTTAAGGTTCTAAAGTTTTAGCTCTTGACTGCCGATTAGTTTGGTGGCTACCATGTAGCCACATAAGGAGTTGCGATGAAAACACAATCTGTTGGTGTCCGGGAATTTAAGAACAACGCCACCCAACTTGTGCGCCAGGTCAGGGAGCAAATGACTGAAATTATCGTTACTCTAGACGGCGTTCCAGTGGCAGTTCTTAGGCCATTTACCAATGAAGACTCTGTCCGCCAACGCAGTGCACGCATGCAGAGCTTCGCTGAAAAATCGGCTGAACTAGCCGGCGAGATCGCCGCTGTATGGACCGGCGACTTTACTGCTGCCGAGGCTGTTGCTGAACAACGGAGATAATTCTGTGGCGGTTATTGATGCGAGTGTATGGGTTGCAATGCTACGGAAAAATGATCCCTTTTATGACCGCTGCCGGGACTGGTGGGAGGCTTCAATAAAAGCTGAGATCAGGCTTTACGTGCCGTCGATCGTCCTAGCGGAGGTTGCGGCTGCGGTCGCACGCAGAGACGATCATAATGCTCATGCTATAAGGGCGCTGGCACTGGTGCAAGAAAGCGGCGTTGGGATTATCGACGTTTCATTGTCACTTGCTTTGCGCGCTGCCGAGCTAGGAATTAAATATCGACTACGTGGCTGTGATGCCGTCTATGTTGCACTCGCTGAGCATCTAAAAGTGCAACTAGTAACACTCGACCGGGAGCAGCTAGAAAAGACCCCAAAAGGGCTAGCATCGGCCCCCTAGTGTAAGCGCCATCCGTGCATTAATAGTCGCTAAAAGCCGCGCTAGCGAAAAAAGTTTCACCTGAAACACGTATTCGGCGGGACTCAAGGCCCAGAACTGGAAGCGAGCGACTCAGCGATTAGCTTGGGCGGGAATTTTAACGAAGCGGGGTTTTATGTCTCCATACGGCCTCGCGTTGCCGTTTCGCGAAATAGCTCAGCTCGCTGGTCGTTTGGCAGCACTGCGACTTTGTCCATCAGTCCTCCCCTTGGCAAATCTTGCCGATGGCGGCTTGAATCCACCCCGTCGTGATTTTGGTATCGTTTAACACTTTCTTGCGCAGGCGAGGATTTAGCCAGCGACGTATAGCTGCGACCTCGTTGGCAGTCACTCGACCGGCTCCGAGCGACTTCAGACCTTGGACGATGATGGAGCTTTCCCGGTGGTTAAATCCCGCCTCCTTCAGTGGCGTGTGCTTAAACGCGATAGCATTCGAGCCTACTCTAAAGTCGCGGCTTGGACCGTCCGAGGCATAAGACACCCGACCGGGAACCTGCTGTGAAAGACCCATGAGGCTAAGCGCTGATGCACCGTTGATTTGGATACGCCAACCGAACTTGCGCGCGATCGCATTGGCGACGGCATCAAGATCAGGGCTTAGCGGCTGGGCAAGCAGGGCGCTATATTTTGGTAAATCATAGATGCCACGGCAGACGCGGCGGATGGTGTTCTTCTCCGCCAGACGGTGAAGCGTTGTGTCTATCGCAGTTCTGCTCGCAATGTGGGTGAAGTCCTTGCTGGAAAACGCCCAGGCAAATCCACGAGCAGATATTGATCTAACTATACGATTTTCAACGCTATTAGACATAAAAATCCACCATAAACTTGTAAGAAATAATATAGCTTTTTTCTTACAAAGTCAAAGCTCCATATGGTGCCTTGGGATGTCGACCCTCGGGCCGGATTGAAGATGAGTTTTTCGAGGATGAGGCATGAAATTCGTCATCGTCTCATCATCGTCGTGTTCGGGAGTCAGCTCGGAGCCTTCGTAACCGTGGTCAAAACATGTGCAGCATGGTGCTGCCGGCGGTGACCACGCTCCAGGACGGTGACGAAAATGACGATTGGAACGCAGAATGGAACTGAAGCAGTTGCGCGCGGCGAAGTGAAGCAGAAGGGGAGTGGTGCCGGCGCCACGGCGCCGGTCGGGTGATGGGATTTCGGTCGGTGCAGCGACCAAAGCTTTACGACTGCTAAGCGATGCAGGTCTGCTCGTGTCGTCGGCGGGACGCGGTCGCTACTCAGCTCGACGTGTCAAAGACGGGGATCAACTGCTCGAAGCCTACGCCA
>CAIYRB010000184.1 GCA_903928445.1 uncultured Pseudomonadota bacterium
CGAAGAGCATCAGGCTCGCCTGCTGCTGAAAATAGCGATTACGCGCAAAAAGCTACATCACAAGGCTAGGAAGTTGGCGGCACTGCAGCGGAAACTAGATAAGATCAAAGGTCAAATGGACTTGGGCAGCGACTGGAGTCCGCTTTTCGCCCCATAGGTCGCGCTGGGCCCTTTATACAACGGAAGCAAAACGAAAGATGATTGTCGATCATGCGTCTAAAATGTTTGAGCAGGACTATAGGGGTCTTTTTCCTCACGCGGCAAGATATTGGGAATCTGGTCTAGAGTTCGACGCTGTTCGCTACGCCGATGCAGATGGCAACAAGCTCACAGTCACAGAGGTCAAATTTAAATCGTTATCCCCTGAAGAACGGTCTCAAATTGCAAAGTCCACGGCAGACAAATTCAATCAATCACAACTCGCCCACCGATATACCTGCAGCATCGAGGTCATCGACCTTGGCGACGGGCTTCATGCCCTTAAAGCTTAGAAACTGTCCGAAAGTGGCATTGGCACCCCCGCCGACTCGCCGCTCAACCACACGAAAACAAAGGACTTAGCCACAAGCAAGGGCCTCCAGCCTAAAGTTTTCTCCACACCGCACGATACGCCCCTTAGCTAGGATTTCTAGCTTTAGGAGCAACCTGTCGTTTAGCTCCGTGGAGAAGCACCTTGCGCATGCACCGCAAATTGACCGTCTTGCTCACCAGCATCTACCTCTCCTGGTCGCTTCCAGCACTCGCCAAAGGCGACGGCGACGGCGACGGTAATCACGCCTCCAAGCGTAAAAGTACGCAAGCACCTGCTAAGAAGAAGTATCACTACAACCCGTGGAAAGATGACCCAACCTATAAGTTCTACCTGTCCGGCAAGATCGCGCTCGCACCGGAATTGAACGCAGCAGCCAAAGATGTTCGCGAGGTCTACATCGAGCTCTACACGGCGGGCACCGAAGGTGCGCAGCCCTATGCCTGGACTAAATACGTGCTCATCGCTGATCCTAGCGGAGACTTTCTCGACTTCAAGGTCACCGAGAAGAACATCCACTTTACCAGTCTATATCCCGACCGAAACACCCCCATGCCAACGCTCAAGATCCGTCTCACCAAGTACGGACTCATGGGCGCCGAGTCTCCCGGCGACCTCGTCGGCATCATCCAGGGCGTCAAGATTGGAGATGACGAGCTGGTCGTGACGGTCAATCGCCCCGCAACGCCGGTGTATGCACACTAGGCAGGCGAGCGAAAAAATTTTTGCGTTTAAGCCAGAGCTTGCAATGCGCCTAGTTTATCAATAAATTCGTCGCCAGGACCCCCCGACTGGTTTTTTGATAAATTTATGGAGAGTGTACCTATGCGTTTGCATGCATTTAGCAAGGGCCTTATCGCTCTTAGCTTCGGCCTAGCCGCCTCAGCCTCGCACGCCGCCACGGTTGCTGTCGTCGACAGCGGCCTCGATACCGAATCCAAAGACCTCGCGACAAAGATCTGGTTGAACCCGGTTGACAGTACCGTCGACGGCATCGACCAAGACAACAACGGCTACGTCGATGACATTCACGGCTGGAGCTTTATCGACAACTCCTACAAGCTGATCGATCACAAGTACGCAAACCTCTACAGCAACGACATTGTCCGCTTCTTCGCCGTGCAGTCGGCCGGCTTGAAGGGTAAGGCCACGGCCGAGGACAAGGCCTGGGCCAATAGCCTGCGCAAAGACCAGAGCTTTCTGAAAAGACTGACGACCTACGGTAACTATGCCCACGGTACCCATGTGTCTGGCATCGTCGCCAACCAAGGCGACGGCGTTAAGGTCCTTGGCGTTAAGCTGATCGCCACGGAAAATCCGCTTGGCAGCATCCGCGACTCCGTGAGCCACGCCTTGGCCGACGGCCAAGACATCAACTTCATCCTTCGCGTCATCCTCAAAGGCGGCCTAGGACTTCTAGCCCAAGCTCAGGCCCAGGCATTTACCCAGATCGGCCAGTACGTCGGCGGTGAAAAAGTGGACGTCGTCAACGGCTCCTTCGGCATCGGCCCCGTGCAAGCACGCGTTTTGCTAACCCCGCTGCTAACCCTTGCTAGTGGCCATCAACCCGCGGCTAAATTGGTCGATGAATTCGTCGGCTTCTTTCTCGGTCAACTCATCGACAAACAAGCGGCCTTCGTCGACGCTGCCCCAAGCACCTTGTTTGTCTTCGCCTCCGGTAACGACGGTAGCAACAACGACCTGTTGCCGACCGCTCCAGCCAGCATTAAAAGCGACCGGGTGATCTCCGTCGCCGCAACCTTTGGCGACGGCCGCCTGGCTCCCTTTTCCAATTTTGGCGCCACAACGGTTGATCTCGCGGCTCCTGGAGTCGCGATCGAATCGACCGTCCCCGATGATCACCGCCTCTTGCTGTCCGGGACCAGCCAAGCTGCGCCGCATGTTGCTGGCACAGCAGGTGCGGTCAAAACGCTGAACCCAGCCTTGACCCCCGTTCAGATCAAAAAAATCATCCTCGGCACGGTCGATATCAAACCTGAGCTGAAGGACAAAGTGAAGTCGAGCGGTATCCTCAACAACCTGCGCGCTCAAGAAGCCGCCAGACTGAGCCTCAACGACTCACTAGACAGCGCGATCGCTCATGCTCGTAACCAGGTGCCTGACGTAGCCACGGAAGAGGCCTTGGTCGGTACGCCAGACATGTCTTTGTGGCTAGACCTGCAACCGCACGTCTTGAGCAACTAACCGTTAAAACGGCTAGTCTTTTGTTTAAGCGCCTCGATCTTCACCTGATCGGGGCGCTGCTCTTTCACCTCTGCCACTCGCTCCGCCAAGTCAGGCGGCAGAGAGCCCAGAATCTCCATCTCATAGGCCATCCAGACGCCAAACTCCCGGTACACCAGGTCGCGCATCATCAGCGTCAGCTCGAGAATGGCCCGGCTCGACGCCCCTTTATTATAAACGAAATTGGCATGCAGCGGACTGACCTCGGCACCACCGTGCTTGAGCGCTTTGGCACCCGCCTGCTCAAGCAGCAGTCCACTAGGCAGTCCGATCCCGTAGTCATTCTTAAAGACACAACCGCACGACGGATAATCGAACTGACCCTTGGCGATGCGGTCATCGGCGCAGGCCTGCATCTTCCTGGCGACCCCTGCTTTGTCTCCCGCCACGAGCTGCAACTCGACACTGGCGATGAGATCGCCGCTAGTCATAAACACCGTGTCTTTATAGCCGCGGAACATCGACCGCTCCCGGTAGGTCCGCACCTCGCCGCTACGGCTAACCGCCGTCACCTCCGCCACGACCTGACTGATCTCGCCGCCGTAGCAGCGCGCGTTCATCCGCACCGTACCGCCGATCTGCCCAGGCAATCGATTCATCCACGCCACACCATCTAGCCCATGCTGCAGCGCCACCTCGGCCAGGCGGGTATTATCGACCCCAGCGCCAACGCGCAGCCTTTCACCGGTGACGACGATTTGGTCTAGACCGTGAAAGACGACGAAGGCCCCAGCGAAGGGTTCGTCCAGCACCAGGGAATTGGTCCCTCCGCCCAGAGCGATGAGGGGCTGGCCAAGCCGGTGCGACGTTTTTACCGCATCGACCAGCTCGTCCATCGACGTTGGCCGATAGAGTTCGCCGCAAACGCCACCGGTCCCGTAGTATGAATAGGCTTTAAGATGGGCCGACCGAAAGCTCGTCATCTTAGTCTTCTTCGTCGGGAAACGTGCGAAACAGCTCCTCTTGCAGCGCTGCGTAAGCGTCCCCGTTTGGCGTCACCAGCGTAATCCGGCGCACCGTCGCTTCCTGCCTAGGCCCAGATAAAAACGCCTTGAGCAAGGTCATGACGGCTTGCTGCCCCTGCTCGCCAAGCTGCGCTGCATCGACGGCTACATGCCGCGCCTTTTGCCTGTCGCCAGATTGCAGCCCAGCCAAAGTCGGCGGCACCACCAAGTCGACGGCAAAAAGCGCAAGCTCGCCTTGAAACAAGTCGATCGCTGCGCCCCCATACCGCCGAATCCCTAACATCGCGCTCCTTTGGTGCTCGCCTATTTCATCTTCTTGGCTAGGGTGACACCCATATCAGCCGGCGAGTCCACCACCGATACACCCGCCGAACGCAGCGCGTCCATCTTTTCAGCTGCGGTGCCATGACCACCGGAGATGATCGCACCGGCATGACCCATGCGTTTGCCGGGAGGTGCCGTTTGCCCAGCGATAAAGCCAGCGACGGGCTTTTTAATGTTTTCTTTAATAAATTTAGCGGCTTTAATCTCTGCGTCGCCACCGATCTCACCGATCAAGATGATGCCCTTGGTCTCGGGATCACGCTCGAACATGATCAACATGTCGATGAAGTTAGTCCCATTGATCGGGTCGCCACCGATGCCAACGCAGGTCGTCTGGCCAAGCCCCACCGTCGTGGTCTGATGCACCGCTTCGTAGGTCAAAGTGCCGGATTTGGACACGATGCCGACGACGCCGCGCTTGTGAATATAGCCGGGCATGATGCCGATCTTGCATTCACCTGGGGTGATCACACCAGGGCAGTTTGGACCGACCAGACGCGACTTAGACCGGTCGAGGGCTTTGCGCACTGGCACCATGTCCAAGACCGGAATGCCTTCGGTGATGCAGACGATCAGTTCGATCTCGGCCGCGATGGCCTCGAGGATGGCATCGGCCGCGAACGGCGGCGGCACAAAAATCATCGAGGCGTTGGCCCCGGCCTTCTCCCGAGCCTCTAGCACCGTATCAAATACCGGTAGGCCGATGTGCGTCGTCCCGCCTTTACCTGGCGTGACGCCGCCGACAAAGCGAGGCGCGTACTCGTGGGAAAGCTTGGTATGAAACTCGCCGGATTTCCCGGTGATCCCTTGGGTGATGACTCGGGTATGTTTATCGATGAGGATAGCCACGTCCATTGCTCCTTGTTCGCCTGCCATCGAGGGCAGCGGGTTGATGCGGGCACCAGCACGGCGGGCCGTCTATTTGACCTTTTTCGCCGCCGCAACGACTTGACGCGCGCCGTCGTTCATATCGGTGGCGTTGATCAGATTGAGGCCTGACTCGGCCAGCATTTTGCGCCCAAGCTCGACATTGGTTCCTTCTAAACGCACGACCACCGGCACCTTGACGCCAACCTCGCGCGAGGCGGCGATCACGCCCTCGGCGATGACATCGCAGCGCATGATGCCGCCAAAGATATTGACGAACAGCGCCTTAACCTTGACGTCCGACAGCAGAATCTTAAAGGCGTTGGTCACCATCTCCTTGGTCGCGCCGCCACCGACGTCGAGGAAGTTAGCGGGCACCCCACCGTTGAGCTTGATGATATCCATCGTCGCCATCGCCAGGCCAGCGCCGTTGACGAGGCAGCCGATATTGCCGTCAAGGCCGATGTAATTCAGACCGTACTTGGAGGCAGCAACCTCGCGCGCATCCTCTTCGACAAAGTCGCGCATCGCCTCGATGTCTTTGTGGCGAAACAAGGCGTTGTCGTCAAAGTTCATCTTGCCGTCGAGAGCCAGCATCTTGCCCTGCTTGGTGACGACCAATGGATTGATCTCGAGCAGCGAGAAGTCATACTTCAAAAACATCTTGTAGGTTTTTTCGATGAAGGAGTGCAGCTCCTTGGACTCATCGGCGGCTAACTTCATAGCAAACGAAATGGTGCGCAGGTGAAAGCTGCGCAGGCCGAGGGTCGGATCAACCCGCACGGTCACGATCTTCTTGGGGTGCTTCTCGGCGACCTCCTCGATATCCATGCCGCCTTCGGTCGAAAACATGATGGCCACCGAGGCCGTCTCGCGGTCGACGACCATGGACAGGTAGTATTCCTTGGCGATGTCGCTACCGGCCTCGACATAGACCTTGTGCACGACCTTGCCTTCGGCTCCGGTCTGCGGCGTCACCAGGGTCATGCCGATCATCTTCGCGGTGACTTCGGCACATTCTTCGGGCGACTTCACCAGCTTCACACCGCCAGCCTTACCGCGACCACCGGCATGGACTTGGGCCTTCACCACTGCGACCTTGACGCCGAGGCGCCGCATCGCAAATTCGGCCTCGATCGGCGAATGGGCTAAAAAACCCTCGGGAGCTGGCACGCCGTTTTGCGCAAACAAGCTCTTGGCTTGATACTCGTGAATATTCATAGAGCAATCCCTTCCGCCTAAAACCGCGACTATTTCCGTGCAATGACCCTAAAGCTAACATAGAATAGCGGCTCATTGCAGCACGGACTTACGATCCATTCATGAACAGGCGAGCCTTCCATGACGACGACCCCACTGAGACGCGAGCGCACCCCCCGAGTCCTCATCACCGGCGGTGCCGGATTCCTTGGCAGCCACCTTTGCGAACGCTACCTGGCTGCCGGCTGGGAGGTCATCGGCCTAGATAATTTTCACACCGGGTCCAAGGACAACGTCCGCTCGCTGCTCAGCCACCCGCGCTTTGAGCTGGTCCGCCATGACATCGTCGAGCCCTACTTGGCCGAGGTCGACCTGATCCTCAACTTCGCTTGTCCGGCAAGCCCCGTGCACTACCAACACAATCCGATCAAGACCATGAAGACCAGCGTGCTCGGCACCATGAACCTGCTCGGCCTAGCCAAACGCACCGGCGCCAGACTGCTCCAGGCGAGCACCTCGGAGGTTTACGGCGACCCCGAGCAGCATCCGCAGACCGAGGCCTACTGGGGCCGGGTCAACCCGATCGGTATCCGCAGCTGTTACGACGAGGGCAAGCGCGCTGCCGAGACGCTGTGCTTCGACTATCACCGTTCCCACCAAGTCGACCTGCGTTTAATCCGCATCTTCAACACCTACGGCCCGCGCATGGCGGCCGACGATGGCCGCGTGGTGTCCAACTTCATCGTCCAAGCGCTGCGCGGCAATGACTTGACCATCTACGGCCAAGGCCAACAGACCCGTTCTTTTTGTTTCGTCGACGACCTGATCGAGGGGATCATCCAATTCGCCGCCAAAAGCGGCGACGAGGTCGGCCCACTCAACCTCGGCAATGACACCGAGTTCACCGTGCTCGAACTAGCCAACGAAGTCCTCCGCCAGATCGGCGGCAAGTCCAAAATTGTGTATAGGCCGCTGCCCAGCGACGACCCGCGGTGCCGCCGTCCAGATCTGACCAAGGCCAAGGCACTGCTCGACTGGACACCTCGGGTGCAGCTCGCCGACGGCCTGGCCAAGACCATCGCCTATTTTCGCAGCGTCACCCCAGCAAAAGTCTGATCCGATAACAACCTACAAGTCCGTCGGCTTGCTTGGTCATCGGACTTTTTACCAAAAGGGTGGCCTCAAGCCTGGCCGTGGCGTACCGATACGCCCGGTATGAAATTCCTGCGTTTACCAGATCTTGAGTCGCTTAAACGGGTCCGCGGCCTGACAGATGACTCGTTGTCGCTGTTCGCTCGCTACCGCATGACGATGGTCGTTCTCGGCCTGATCCTCTCGTGGTTGGGTTTGTCCTGGGTCGTGCTGATCTGCGAGCGCGGTGACCCGACCGCCCAGATCAATACCCCAGCCAAAGCTCTGTGGTGGGGCATCGTCACCTTTATGACCGTGGGCTACGGTGATTTAACGCCCGTAACAACGGCAGGTCGGATTGCTGCAGGTCTTTTGATGTTCTGCGGTGTCACCTCAATCGGCATCATCTCGGCGAAGATTTCGGCCTATTTCTTAAAACAAGTGTTGCTAGAGGGGAGGGGAGCTGTGGACACGACCAAGATCCGTCACCATTTTATTATCTGCGGCTGGAAGGAAGACATGCAGGACTTGGTCCGCCACATCCTTCAGGTCAACCGCAGCGTCAAGGCGGCGCAGATCGTCATCGTCGCCAGCCGGACCCCGGAGCAGATCACCTCGTTCAAAGCCGATCCGAAGCTAGAACCAGTGACGATCATCAATGGCGAATATTACCAGCAAGCCACCCTTGAGCGCGCCGCCCCGCAATCAGCCCGCAAAGTGCTCATCCTTGCCGACACCTCGACCGGGACCGATGGACGTAAGCCCAATGCCACCGAAGCCGATGCTCGGACGATCATGACCGCCATCGCCCTATCCAATATCGCCAAGAGTACCGTCGTCGCCGCAGAGATCATCGACCCAAGCCTCGACCACTATCTCAAAATGGCCGGAGTCGGCGAGATCATCTATCCGCGCGAGTATAGTCGGCTGCTGCTGGGCAGCGCCTCTAGCGGCACCGGCCTGGTCAACGTCTTCCACGACCTCGTCGATCCGCGTACCGGGGCTTACATCACGACGCAGCCCATCGACCACCGCTGGGTCGATGCCACCTACGGCGTCTTTCGCGCCGAATTTCAGAGTTTGCATTCTGACATGCTGGTGCTCGGCGTCTTGGAAAACACCGGCAACCCGCACCAAATCAAAGAACTTGCCTTCCAGGAGGCGCAAAGGACGCCAAGCATCGGCCGCCTGATCGAGAACCTCAAGGGCGTCAAGTCGCTGCGCTGCAACAATCCGGTGTTTCATCCCCGCGACGACTTTCGCATTGGTAAGGGCTGCGCCGCTATCGTGCTGTTCAATGAGCACGCCGCAAGCGCCCACCTAAACGGTCCTGATCGGCCCGCATCCCGCGACACCGTGGCGGCCTGACTCAACCACAGACACTTAGGACCTCGACATGGCTATCCCACAACCAGCCCACACTTTTACAGGCACCGAGCCGGGTGGCGAAAGCCTCGTCGCCTGGCTAAACAAGGTCCGCCTATTTCACGACATCCACAAGGAGCCAGGCGCCATCGACAGCATCGCCGCCCTGATGTCTCCGCTTGAATTCACCACCGGGACCACGCTGCTCAAAGAGGGCGCCGAAGGCTCCGAGGCCTTCTTTCTCATGTCCGGCAAGGTCAAGGTGCTTAAGTCCATCGCCGGCAAGGAGGCCTTCCCGGTGGCCCTCCTAGACGCTAAGGATCACCCTTTCTTCGGCGAAGCGGCCCTACTGCAAAACGACGTCCGCTCAGCAACCATCCGCTGCGAATCCGACGGCCGTTGCCTGGTGCTTCAGCGGCGTGATTTTGAGATCTTCTGCCACGACCATCCAAACTGGGCGCTACCGATTATCCGCAAGATCGGCTGCGTCATTCTCGAGCGGCTGCACCACGCCAATAACGACATCGGCCTGCTCTACAACGCCCTGGTCAGCGAGGTCAAAGGCTAGACCGACCTCCATCTGGCGGCGCCCGCGTATGAGTGGTGCGGCGCCTAGCCCTCGTGTATGATGAGAGACCGTAGCAGCCCTTTTTTCTCGGTGGTGCTCCAGGTGGCGAAATCAGAAAAAGCCGTCATCGAATCATTCGATTTTCGTGCCGGCCATATCCTGGCCAAAAAGTATAAGGTGATCTCTCGACTTGGCGCTGGCTGGGAGGGCGAGGTCTATCTCCTTCGTGAAACGGCCACAGGCATCGAGCGCGCGGCGAAGTTCTTTTATCCAGAGCGCAACAAGGGCAACAAGACGATCAACTTCTACGCGCGCAAATTGCATAAGTTGCGCGACTGCCCCGCCCTCATCCAGTACCACACTCAGGAGACGATCCACTACGGTGGTCACGACATCTCCTTTCTCGTCTCCGACTATGTCGAGGGCGAGATCCTCCAAGAATTCGTCGCGTCGCAACCAGGCAAGCGCCTCGACGTCTTTCAAGCGCTGCATTTGCTGCATGCGCTAGCAGTGGCCATCGAACAGATTCACCGCCTCTACGACTACCATGGCGATCTACACGCTGGAAACGTCATCCTGCGCCGCCGCGGACTGGGCTTTGACGTCAAGCTACTCGACTTTTTCCACTGGGGTCAGCCCAGCGTCAGCAATATCCGCGACGATGTCTATGACCTAGTGCGCATCTTTTACGATATCATCGGTGGTAAGGCGCGCTACGCTAAACAGCCGGCCGCGGCTAAGGGAATCATCCTCGGCCTAAAGCGGACCCTGATCCTAAAGAAGTTTCGCACCATCACCCTGCTTCGCGAGCATCTGGAACAACTGGACGGCGAGGGGCTTTAAGCATGCGTAGGTACCGGCTGCCGCGATTTCGTCGACACCGGGAAGCTCTGCTGTTTGAACGCAAGACCGCGGTCGTCCCGCCAAGGTCGCCGTCGATCTACGACACCACCTCGATCTATAACCATCACCCAACGCACATCGAATACGATGCCATCTATGCCGACGAAGAAGGCGCCGCCTTGCTCGAGGGGAGCGACCGCCCCGAAGTCGATGATTTTCTCCCCAGCCCGCCGAAGCTTCCTGGCCCGCTGGACCGCAGGCCGCAAGCCGGCGACCTCCGTCCGGCGCTCGGATTATTCCTCATATTTTGGGTCGTGAGTCTGCATGACTGGAGGGAGGCTAAGGCCGACGGCCTCTGGGTCAGCGGCGACCGCGTCTTTCGCCACCACGAAAACTGGCGCCTCGTGACGGCCTTGTTTGCACACGCCGACATCGGTCACCTGCTGTCGAATGCGCCGTTGTTTTTAATCTTTGGTTGGTATCTTTACGCCTATTTTGGCCCGTGGATCTTTCCCGGAGCGGCCCTGCTGGTCGGAGTGCTGAGCAACCTGGCAACGGTCCATTTTTATGAGGCGCAAGAACGACTGCTTGGAGCCTCAGGCATGCTCTACGGCATGGTCGCTCTGTGGCTCGTCCTTTACATGCGCTTTGAAACCAACCTAAAACCACCGGTGCGGTTTATGCGCGCCCTCGGCGTGTCGCTGCTACTGCTCTTTCCCACCACCTTCGAGCCGCAGACAGGTTATCTGGCGCACGCCTTGGGCTTTGGCATCGGACTGGTTTTAGGTTTGATCGTCTGGCCGATCGTCAAACTGCGGCCAGGGCCGGACAACTATGCTGAGCTTACCGCCCTGCATTGAGCGCCTTAAGCACCTGCGGCCAAGCCCGAGAGCCCGGCCCAATCACGTCAAAATGCCCGGCCCCCGCGACTTCCAATAAGCTCCCTGGTGCATGCGACTGCGCCCGCATATGCGCGTAGGCTCGCGACATCTCAATTGGCACGACGGCATCGTCGCTGCCATGGACCAGGTGAACGGTCGTACTAGCTGGCAATGTCGGCAAAGCATCACGGTAGCGCTGCGGCACCTTGCTGGCTGCGCCGCCGAGCAAGCGAAGCGCCGACTCATTGCATGATCCTTTCGCCGCGCTATAGACTTCCAGATTCGAAATCGCCGCCAGAGCAACCACCGACTGAATCGCCAAAGGATCCTTTTGCGCCACATCACTCGTGGCAGCCAATCCAGACCTCCCCGCTGCCCAAAGAGCCAGTTGTCCGCCCGCCGAATGCCCGACAGCCGTCACGCGCTTTAAGTCCAAAGGATAGGTCTTGGCCAGACCGCGTAGGGCATCGACCCCGCTCCCGACATCCAACAGAGTCCCTGGCCAGCCACCGCCTATCTCGCCTAAACGCCGATACTCAAGACTCCACGTCGCAAAACCGAGAGCCGTGATCGCGCCAGCCAGACTACGCACGTGGTCGAGACCGTAGGCCGATTCCCAGCAGCCGCCATGAATCAGGACGACCACCCTGAAAGGTCCCGGGCTCATTGGCAAACGGAGTTCACCAAACTGACTTGGGCCTTTGCCATACGCGATCTTCGCGTCGGCAGGCGTTTGCGGGAGGGCAAGGATATCGGACCATTCCATGGGCGTTGCCTTACTAGAGGTAGCTTGCAAAACCACCATGCCAGCAAGGACGAGGGCGCACCACCTCATGCTCATGACCACGCTCCCCCACTTAAAATCCATGAAATCTATTGTCATATTTTTATAATAATGTATGATCCGCCACCTTTACAGCCCTCGGCGCTCCAAACGCGCGATCACCTCCGTCATAGAAAGCTCGTCCCCATGCCGCAACAGTGTGGATACATTGCCCTCCTAGGCCGTCCCAACGCCGGAAAAAGCACCCTGCTCAACGCCCTGGTCGGCGACAAATTAGCGGTCGTCAGCAAAAAGCCCCAGACCACTCGCAACCGGATCCTCGGCATCGCCCAGCACGAAGACGCCCAGCTGCTGTTTCTCGACACGCCCGGCCTCCACCGCAACAAGGGCCAATCGGTCATCAACACGATGATGAACCGCGTGGCACTTCAGGTCGCCGGCGAAGCCGATCTTTTGGTTTACCTCGTCGATATCATCGTCGGCTTCACCGCCGAAGACGCCCGCTTTCTCAGCCGCGTGCTCACCACCACTAAGGCTCCGGTCGTGATCATCGCCTCCAAGGCCGATGCCATTATCAAGGCCGAACGCGCCGCCAGCCTCGCCGGAATCAGCCTGGCACTGGAAGCCTTCTTGGCCGAAGCCGGCAACGAAGCATTCACCGCTCGCCTGCTGCAGCCAGACCCTGTGCCACTGTCTGGTAAACGCCCAGAGGACGTCGCTGAGCTGCGCGAATTCATGGCGCATCATCTACCCGAAGGTCCATGGCTCTTTGCCGACGACGACCTCACCGATATGCCGCGTTATTTCATCTGTGCCGAGCTGATCCGCGAGCAGATCTTCCGTCAGCTCAGCCAGGAGATTCCTTACGGTACGGCTGTTAAAGTCACCGCCGTTGAATTCAAAGGCGACCTCGTCGTGGTCCGGGCCACGGCAGTCGTTAGCCGCGCCAGCCACAAGCCGATCCTTCTCGGTAAAGGCGGCGCACGCATCAAGTCCATCGGTACCGCAGCGCGGGCCTCGCTTGAGAATCACTTTGATAAAAAAGTGTTTCTCGAACTGCAAGTCGCTGTCGCTGAAGGCTGGACCGACGATCAAAGACTCATTGCCGATCTAGCCAACCTCAGCGAGGAAGACCTACGTGGAACAGCCAACATCCAGTCCGAACAAGAACCCCTCCACTGATTTTGCCAGCCGCGTCGCCAGCCACTGGACCAAAGAGCGCGAGGCCAAGGTCACCGGCGGCAAGCACTGGCTGATCAAGCCCAGCGAAGCCGCCGACCTGCTTCGCGTCCTTGGCCTGCTCAATGCCGACGCGTCGATGCCAGCCGATGCCGTCCGTAAATTCTCGCAAATCAACCACATGCTGATGCTGCTCAAGCCGATCCTCGACGATCTAAAAGAACGGCACACGACCGTACGCATCGTCGATGCCGCCTGTGGCACGTCGTTTTTGACGCTGCTTTTGGGCTGGTATTTTAAAAACAAGCTAAACAGCTCGTGCCGAATCGTCGGCATCGACAGCAATGCCAAGCTCATCACCACCAGCCGTGATCGCGCCGCCAAGCTAGGCCTGCAAGACTTCGTACGCTTTAGCGCCGGAAGTATCGCCGATATCGCCTGGGACGATGCTTTCGCCGCTCTTTACCCTGAAGACGAGATCGGTAGACCGCACCTTTTAGTGTCGCTTCATGCCTGCGACACCGCATCGGACCAAGCCCTGGCCTTTGGCATTCAGCATAAGGTCGATGCTATGGCAGTAGCTCCGTGCTGCCATGCCGAGCTGGCGAAAAAGTGGAAGGACCTCAGCGGCGTAGACGAACATCCGTTTAGTCCGATCTTTAAAACCGCAAACCTACGCCGTGAAACAGCTGCTCACATCACCGACACCATGCGCCTCTTACTAAGCCGCAGCCGCGGCTACGAAGTGACGGCGACCGAGTTTGTCCCGTCAGCACACACGCCAAAAAACCGCATGCTGCTGTGCCAGCGTCGCGGCCAGTATCTGCTGAGTGCGGGAGTTGAATACGCCCGCCTGACCGAGTCCTTGGCCGGCCAAGGCATCTTGCTGGCCGACCTGGTGGCCCATGGCGATAAGCCGGTGTTGGACGCCTAGCGTGGACCGGGTTGATGCCAAGATTGAGAGTGTTTGCGCGGGCCTGACCGAACGCGGTTGGGCCATCGTCCCAGACTTTCTTGACGGGGGCATCTGCCAAGACCTCGTGGCGAATATCCGCACGCTGCAGCAACAAGGCCTTATGCATCCGGCGGGGATTGGGCGCGGCGAGCAGCTACAGGTCGACGCATCAGTTCGCTCCGACCTCATCTACTGGATCGATGAAGCCAAGCTGACACCGCCGCAGGAGCTCGCCCTTTCTCATCTTCACGCGCTGCAGCTTGCACTCAATCGCTCACTCTTTCTCGGTCTTCGTAGCGTCGAGGCTCACCTCACGCTTTACCGCCCCGGCGGCGCCTATGCAAAACATGTGGATAACTTCCAAGGAACATCCGCTAGAGTCCTGTCTTGCATCATTTATTTGACTCCTGACTACCACCACGCAGACGGTGGACAACTACGTCTATACCAAGCCGAAACCGCGGCTGACGTCGAGATCGAGATCGCCCCTCGCGGCGGCACACTGGCCTGCTTCTTAAGTGCGACGGTTCCTCATGAAGTCCTGACAAGCCACCGGGAGCGGTATAGTTTAACCGCGTGGTTTAGACGATAAAGTCCTTTTGACCCACGCGGTCAGCCGCCAGGTAGCCTATGAACAAGCACCCGCATCACGCCATCGCCGTATCCGCCGCGAGCTTTGCCAAGAACCTCACCTTGGTCAAGGAGCTGGAGCAACTAGGACTCGAGCTTAAACTGAACACCAGCGGCCGCGTCCTACGCAAGGCGGAGCTTGCTACGTTCCTAGCCGATGCCAGCATCGCCATCGTCGGCACCGAGCTCATCGATCAGGCCCTGCTCGCAAGCTGCCCCAAGCTACGCTTTGTCGCGAAGTACGGCGTCGGCCTCGACAATATAGACCTGCCCTTACTAGCCCGAAGTGCTGTCGGCCTCGGCTGGACGGGCGGTGTCAACCGGCGCTCGGTGAGCGAACTCGTCTTGGCTTTTGCCCTCGGACATTTTCACCGCGTCAACGCCGCCATGAACGAGATGCGCCAAGGCCTATGGGTGAAAAACGGCGGTATCCAACTCAGCAACCTCACCGTCGGCCTCGTCGGCCTTGGTCATGTCGGTAGCGACCTCGTGACCGTCTTGCGAAGCCTTGCCCCGCGCATCGTCTTTACCGACATCGCCGACAAGAGCGTCGAAGCTGCTGCACTAGGCATCGAAGCCGTGACCTATGACGAGCTCCTGCGCCGCTGCGACCTCATCAGCTTTCACGTCCCGGCGACGGAGCTGACGCGGCATATGTTTGACGCCGAGGCTATCACCAAGGTCAAAGACCGCGCCCTCATCATCAACACCTCGCGTGGCCAGGTGGTGGACGTCGAGGCGACTTGTCAGGCCGTCGCCTGCGGCCGACTTGGCGGCTTTGCCGCCGATGTGTTCCCCGAGGAACCCGCCGACATGCAGCGGTGGAGTGGGTGTGACCGACTGTATTTTACGCCACATATTGGCGGTAATACCGAAGAGGCGGTGCTGGCGATGGGGCGCTCGGCGATCGAGCATGTGCGAGGCTTTTTGCGCGGACAGCCTTGAGCTTGGCGCAGAATCCAACTACAGTTGGCCTCAAAGTTGAGGTGCTCCATGCTTTTATTTGTCACCGGCGGCGCGGGATTTATCGGCTCAGCGGTTATCAGACATTTGGCGTCTGATAGCAGTGTCCACCTAGTCAACATCGACAAGCTTACCTACGCCGGCAATCTCGAATCGCTGCCTGGGTTAGCTGGCCAACCTCGTTATTCTTTTGAACGCGCGGACATTTGCGATCAGTCCGCCATGCAGACCTTATTCGCCAAATACCAGCCTGATGCCATCATGCATCTAGCGGCTGAGTCGCATGTCGACCGTTCCATCGATGGTCCAGCGGCCTTTATTGAGACCAACATCGTCGGCACCTATGTCCTCCTAGAGGCCGCGCGCGCTTATTGGCACCAGTTACCAGCACCAAAGCGCGAGGCTTTTCGCTTCCACCACATCTCGACCGACGAAGTCTACGGCACCCTAGGTGCTGAAGGCCTGTTTACCGAAGACACCGCTTATTCGCCCAATTCTCCCTACTCCGCGAGCAAGGCCTCTTCCGATCATTTAGTCCGCGCCTGGCATCACACCTACGGCCTACCGATCGTTACGACCAACTGCTCCAACAACTACGGCCCGTATCAATTCCCCGAAAAGCTGATTCCGCTGATGATCTTGAACGCCCTCGCCGGCAAGCCCCTGCCGGTCTACGGCAAGGGCGACAACATCCGCGACTGGCTCTACGCCGGCGACCACGCCGAGGCTTTATGGCAGGTGCTCAAGCGCGGCAAGGTCGGCGAGACCTACAATATCGGCGGTAACAGCGAGCGCAGTAACCTCGAGGTGGTGCAGACCATTTGCAGCTTGGTCGATGAGCTAAGGCCGGAGCGCGGAGTACCGCCAACGGCCCGTCTGATTACCTATGTCAAAGACCGTCCTGGCCATGATTTTCGCTACGCGATCGATGCTAGTAAGATCAAGCGGGACTTGGGTTGGGTGCCGAAGGAGACGTTTGCTTCGGGGCTACGTAAGACGGTGCTTTGGTATTTGGAGCAGCGAGGAGCGTGGTGTCAGAGAGTCCAAGACGGGAAGTACCAGCAGGAGCGGCTGGGACTGCAGCCAGGCTAGGTAACGTGCCGGCACCCTATGCTTATGTGTAACCACCGAATGTTGAAGCCAAATTAACGCCACTGCGGCCATAATATGAGAAAAACTGCCGCGACTTTTTCCACCATCTGGTACTAAGTCGGGCCACTTTTTGCTATCCTGAGACATTAGGAGGCCCACGGCCGATGGAATCCACTGTCCGTGTGCCGTGTCCTTCAGCGAGTACCCGAGGATCCCGTCGATGTACCGAAAAATCCAAGAAGACCTCGAGTCATGGCGGTCCAGCCCCAACCGCAAGCCACTGGTCATCAAAGGCGCTCGCCAAGTCGGCAAGACCTATGCACTGAAAATGTGGGGACAGGCGGCATTTCCCAAAGTCCACTACGTCAACTTTGAAAAAACTCCCCAAGTCGCAACCATCTTCGCGCAAGACCTCGACGTTCACAGAATTGTTCGCGATTTGGGCTTTTGGCTCAAATCATCGATCGATATAAACCACGACTTGCTCATCCTAGACGAGATCCAGGCTGCGCCAAAGGCTCTAACCGGGCTCAAATACTTCTGCGAGGATTTACCTCAATTCGCCGTCTGCGCTGCCGGATCACTGCTGGGTGTCATCCTGAGCGAAGAATCGTTTCCGGTCGGCAAGGTCACATTTTTACATATGTACCCACTAAGTTTTTTAGAATTTATTATGGCCGTTGATGATCGTGAAACGCACAAATGGCTGCCGCAACCAGCGTTAACGGCAAAAGTGCCAGACATCGTTCATGATCACCTTTGGCAGTTGCTAAAGATCTACTATGTCGTTGGCGGCATGCCCGAATCGGTAAGCATCTATCAACAACTGCGAACGGATTTATTTGCGGCCTTAGCCCAAGTACGGGCCACTCAACAGGACCTGCTTCAGACCTATGAAAATGACTTTGCCAAGCACGCAGGCAAGCTTAACGCCATTCATATCCAAGCGATGTACCGCAGCATTCCCTCGCAGTTGGCAGCCGGACACGATGATTCTGTGCAGCGGTTCAAGTTTGGCGACGTGATGCCCGGCAAGAAGGGATTTGCCACCTGGGAACGCCCCCTGCATTGGCTCATAAACGCCGGTTTGGCCTTACAAGTGAAGATCGCTAACTCGGCCCAACTCCCTCTTGAGCACTATTGCAAAAGTAATTCCTTCAAATTATTTATGAACGATGTCGGTCTACTCGGATGCGCGCAGCACCTTGATGCGCAGGCCATCATGTCGCAAGACTACGGTTTAGCAAAAGGCTACTTCGCCGAGAATTTCGTCGCCCAGGAGATGCGGGCTGCACACGCACAGCGGCAGTGGCCGCTCTACGCCTGGAGTGAGCGCAGCGCAGAGGTGGAGTTCGCACGACCACTCCTAGGCCGCGTCATCCCGGTAGAGGTGAAGGCCGGTCATCGGACTCAGGCCAAGAGTCTCGTGCAGTTCAGAAAGCAGTATGACCCGCCGCTGTCGATCAAGATATCAGCCCGGCCCTTGCACTACAATTCCGCTGAGCGTCTACTGCATCTACCGCTGTATTTAGCGGCGTGGAGTGCGCTGTTGTAGTCAGGGTCAGTCACTCTCGCTAACCCCCTGTACTCTGGTAATCCGGACTCCGGGGTTCTGATGGATCAAGGGGTTAGCGAGAGTGACTGACCCCGGAGTTTCGCTGCCACGCAGCGGCAAGCGGCAGTTCTCATGCCTTGGCAAGTGGGATTTACTGGCTATAGTCACACTTTTGACATACTAATTTCCTTTAAATACAGTATGTTATTTTTTTATTTAAAGTATTTGACAGAGAATTCCGATAGGCGTACATATTCTCGGTGGTGGAGGTCCCCGATGACTGCCGTTCGAAGACATAAACCTGAAAATCGAGCCGTTGACCTGTCGGTCTCCGCAGCTAATACCGCCCTGCTTGGTAAAGCCTTCTGGTCGATGGTGGATGAGTTCCAATTGAGTGCGGAGGATCAAAAGGCCATTTTGGGGGTAGCCAATCGCCAAACACTTCATAACCTTAAACGGGATCTCAAGATAAGCCATAGCATCGACGGCTACCGACGGGTAAGCCTACTGCTAGGGATCAAGACAAATTTGGAGATTCTCTTCCCAGACGCCGAGATCCGTAGCAACTGGCTACACGTTGCTAGAGAGACATTCAAAGGCCTGTCTGCCGTGGACTTTATCAAGGCCAATGCCGTTGAGAGCCAGGCTCGACTTTTCACCGTGCGGCGCCTTCTTGATATGCTTCGTAGTGGTTCAATTCCGACACTGATATGACAGTCTCACAACATCTGAAAGCAATTCTGCTCAATTCTGGACCAATTGTTCCAGGAAAGCAGTGGCGCAATGTGCCCAGTAGATCGCACTACGGCGAACATTTCTATCCAGGTCAATTCAGCTCCGCTGAAAGGGCCACGCTGGCGGCCTTCGCAGCTGCGACTTCCGGCGTTGATCGTGATCTACATGAAGATCATGAAAAAGATCAGTGGCACCAGTATGCAGTCGCGGCAGCTCCAGATTCCGTCGAAGCGCTGGACATGTGCTTTAGCGCCATCAACATACCATCAAGTCGCTATAGCGCCGGCACTCACCCGGTTTGGTACGGCGCCTCCAGCGAGGATTCGTCGCAGCGAGAGACCGCGTACCATATCAAGCGGCAGCTTCTGCACGAACTGGCTGGTCTACCAAACAAAGACCATACGGGCATTCAAAGATGTATGTACCTTGCCGAGGTAGGACTCGCCGCGGGCGTTGATTTGCGTCCGTTTATTGACCATGAGCCTCGTTTACTCGAGGACGGACCACCTTATCCTTTTTGCAATGAGGTGGGAGCCAGCGCCGTCGCGCTATCGGTCGATGGACTTATCACGCGTTCTAAGCGGGGCATTGGGGCTTTTTGCGTGGTCGTGTTTGACAAGGCCAGTGTGAAACAGTCACGAGCTAGGTACCACTATGCCGTGACGGTCTATCGGGATGGACGCGTCTATATCATGGATGATTTGGTTGAAATCTAGCCGTTACCAAGTGGTAACGATGGGTCTGGCAGGCCCGCGTTCTCTCGTCCTTCCTCCAGCACCACCGCCAGCCCCTCCTGCCAAGCGCTACGGCGTCGTTGAATTCGATGCCCCGACCGAGCCATCAGCATCGAAGCAGCGCCGGTTGTAGTCAGGTCGGGAGTGATCTTCTCCGCTTAAGACGCCTCAAACAGTTCCTCCAGAAAAAACTGCGTCTTTGCTGGGATCTGTGCTTTAGGATAATAGTCCTGGATGACATGAAACACCGCTTTGGCACTGGCAATCTTAAGGTGCTTAATGAGAAAGATCACGTCATCACGATCGGAGGAGTCCCACCTGGCGCTGATGCACTTCATCGCCAGCATATAGCGTGCTTCTGGCGCCCAGACCAGAAGGTTGGAATAGCTGGCGACAGTTTCGCGTGTGAATGAACCGACCCGAAAACCCTTGGCGCCGTCATTCAGCCAGTCCGCCGGTAAGCCGCGCAGCCGCGCAATCTTCGCGGCGGCCCGGCGGATGATTTGGCTTGGCTCAAAGACGGCATCAACATCCCGCGTAGCTTTGCGCGCGTTATAAACAAGACACATCACCGCGCCACCGACGATACCGATCTCGCCTTTATGGCCGTCCTTGCGCAGCTCATCGTTGAGAGCAGCAAAGCAGTCACGAATTTGATCGCCGTCAAGCACGGTTAGGCTCTCCTCAGAAAATTATCCTGCACAAAAATGTTGTTACGCCGAAATGCCGGTGCGGATTCAAGAATTGCCGTGGCTTTCAACGCCTCAATTCCGGCGACAAACCAAGGACGTTCCAGATAGTGCTCACGCCGCGCCCATTGGGGCGCGTCCACACCAGCCTCTTCGCACAACACGCAGGTGATCGAGGCCATGAGTGCTTTCAGCCTTTCGTCTAAGGCCGTAACAGGAGGCAGCAAAATCAGACGCACGTCTAGCGACCGTCTAAACTCGTCGACAAAGCCCATGAAATGAATCTTCCATGACTCAAATCCGTCGCGCAGCACGGCCAAAGAGATCGCCACCGTGGACAACTCGCTAGGCGCCGCATCATCCGGAACGATCGCGAAAACGATGCCAAAGCCAAACAAACGCGCCAGGTCTTCCAGATGCGCGACCTTGCCGCTTCGCGGATCACGCTCGATGGCACGAAGAGTCTCACGAGCCACTCCCGCACGTTCGGCAGCATCCCGCTCGCTGAGTTTATGAGCTTTACGCAACGATGTTAAAAGCCGCATACACC
Source organism: uncultured Pseudomonadota bacterium (assembly GCA_903928445.1). Taxonomy (GTDB): domain Bacteria; phylum Bdellovibrionota_B; class Oligoflexia; order Oligoflexales; family CAIYRB01; genus CAIYRB01. Next base: position 20,784 of record CAIYRB010000184.1, read on the forward strand.
CCCCTTCATAACATGATCGGCTAATGCGGTATGAAAATCAAGACCAATTTGGTCTATTATTATAGACGGAGGGGTCAGTCACTTCCGCTAACCACCTGATCTTGTCTAAAATTCACGGCACCATAGCAAGAGCCATAGCCCGCTCATCAACGTCAGCAATGAATTGCGCCTGCCTAACCGGCGCCATATAACTCGCACGCAATAGCTGTTTCATCTGATCTTTTTTTCTGACCACCTTACTGATCGCCTGCACGGCCGCCTTAGTCGGAAGACCCATGCGCCGACCTAGGTCGACAAAGTCGACTTGGCAGTGAAACCCGAGCATTTGGTAGCTCGAGCTATATTCGCCGTCTTTGTACATATCGAGCGCGGTGACGCGCTCCTTAGGACTATAAAGCGACGTATTGAGGCTGTCATAGTTTGGCGTTAAGTCGGTATAAGATAAACCTTTAGTACCAGGACCACGGCGCAGACTAATATTCTTTAAGTGATAGTCCCCATTTTTGATTAAGTAGGAGAAGACGACCCGTTCGAAAAAGCGCAGGACCACGCCGAGCTTGCCGTCGGTAGCCGTGTAGATCGTCTCGCCGACTTCCTCGTAGGAGCGGCCGTATTTAAATTCTCCGTCGGTGGTGCGAGAAATGGCCAGGATTTGGGTCAAGTCTTCCTGATGGATTTTGTCGCCGTTGGGCGCGCGGTCAAACCGTCGCACTAGATAAGCTAATTCCCCATCAGCAAAGCGAACCAAGCTGCACGTTGGAGTGTCCACGCCAGCCAGAGCCCCTAGTAGCATCGACACATGCTCGTTCTCCGCTGCACCAGGAAAGCTCTCAGGACTGGGCTTGAGGATATATCGCCCGCCCGTGGCCACCGGCCGTAGCTCCTTGTCCTCCACATGCAGCATCAGTTTAGGCTGCACACCTGAGATCGACATCCTCCGAGTGTGGATAGCGCGAAAATCCTGAAAGACCTCTGCCCGGGTGAAAGCCAGACGTGACCGCACCGCAGTTGTGTCAAATAGTCGACGCAGACAGGAGTCATGATGCTCCTGTCCCGAGGTCGTCGAAAGCTCCTTCAGGCAGGTTAAACAAACCATTGGACTCACTTCACTTCTATGACGCTGACGGCGCCGATCAGATCGACGCCGTTGCGGATAAGGAGGGTAAAATAGTCGAGCTCATCGATTTTCTGACTGGTGCTTTGCTGTGTTTGCAACCACCCTTCCGCGACCAGACCTTGAAAAAAGGGAAACAGTGACTTAGCAAGAAAGGCGTCCTGCCTCAGCGGGAGGGTAGACGCAACAGGTACCGCGTCGCGCCCAGCCAAATATTGCGGCAGATACTGAAAGCCAAAGCCTGCTTGGTCCCGCCACAACACTCCGGCCTCTTGCTCTCCGTAGAGCACCATTGCACGGATCATCCGATCCATAGCGACAAACCCAGGGCATTGGCGGTGCGGTGCAGAATTTTAACTGAGATCGATAGATCGCCGTTCTCAATCTTCTGCAGTGTCGCCACACTGATCTCCGCTAAAGCTGCCAGGCCCCGCAAGGTCAGGCCCTGATCCTTACGACTGTGGTGAATAGCATCGCTGATCTCTGCTACGGGCCTAAAGGCCTTTTGCTCGCGGTTACGCCCCAACTCATCCAGACGATTAGCCAGGAGGCGGAGCTCATCGCCGATGCCTAGCACCGCCTGAAGGGGGCTATCTTCTTTCATTTCAGCATCTTACATAAAAGAGTGATATTATGTCTTTTTGGCACAAAAAATCCTCTATTTTGATATTTTTGCAGCATTCTAAATAAGAAAATCATGCGTAAACGGTAGATTCAAACAAATTATTGCCAAATATACTGCTATAGTAGCATATCATGGCGGGCGCCGCCAACCCCATATGGCGAGTAAACCAGGCGACGGCCTTGATCGTCCACCTCAGCGGCGTAGCGAGCTAGATAGATACGTGAAGCCCATGCCGGCAACAAAGATTGGAGACCGAATATTGCAAAATGCACAGGGAAAGCGAGACCTGGTTGAACTATCGGTCACCCTGACGCCGCAAGGCCGCATCCAAGTTGAGATTGCGCAGGACGACGATCAGCCGACTTCACTCAAGGTCGCTCGCAGCGTCGCCAGCCAGATCCTCGCGGCGTTTCACGTCGGACCTGCAGCAGGACTTTTACACTTGGCTAGTGTTGATCTAGCGACAGATCTTCCCACAGCGCTAGCCTTTTGGCGGGACCTAGGCCGTACTTTTTTGGCACGGCTGTGCGCCATTCCAGATCTTGAGGATAAGCGCAAGACTCTGGAGCTGCCTCCACCATCCGTTGATCTATTGGCCTTGACCAACGCCGCACCGCCGATGCGCGGCGGCGAATATCTTTCCGCTGAAATCTTGGAGCATCTCTGGAATGATCTTCTAAGCGTAGTGCAGGAAGGCATGTCAAATCATAAGGGCAGCGCCGAAGATTTCCTGCACTCGCTGAATCCAGCGTGGAACCTTGTCGGTCGCGTCTGCTTTCACTTGGCCGAAAATAAGCAGAACGCTGCCCAGCCTTTCGCCTTTCTCGCCACCTACACCAATCGCTTGTCGGCAAAAGCGAAGGCCCAGCATTTACCTCTAGGCAGGGCCATCCAGGAGTTGTCGGGGGCCGGCAATAAAAATGCGCTGTTGACCTTGCTTAAGCCCGTGCAGAAGGCCGCGGAGCATAGCTCAAACCTCAAAAGCATGGTCGATGCGGGTGAGATTTTTCACCCGCTGGCCTGGACACCCAGTGACGCCTACCGTTTTCTTAAGGACGTTCCGACCTACGAGGATGCCGGCATTGTTGTGCGGGTACCAGACTGGTGGCAGGCAAAACGCCCGCCGCGCCCCGAAGTGCGCGTGACGGTCGGCACCCAGGGACCGTCGGGACTTGGACTCGATGCCCTGATGGACTTCAACGTCGCTTTGACCCTCGAAGGCGAAGTCCTGACTGCGGCCGAGTGGCGCAAGATTCAACAAAGCACCTCGGGCCTAATTTCCATCAGAGGCCGCTGGGTCGAAATAGACAAGACCAAACTAAACGATGTTCTAGACCACTGGCGCAGTGTGCAGGCAAGCGTAGCCAAGGACGGGGTTAGCTTCGCCGATGCCATGCGACTCCTCGCCGGAGCCTCCGGCCTTGGCGGCGTGCGCCGGGTTGGCCCTGAGGCAGCCGAGGAGGCCGACTGGTCTGGCGTCGTGGCCGGCGAGTGGTTGGCACAGACGCTCGAGGGGCTGCGCCGTCCAGATGTGCATGAACACGGCGAGAGCGCTGACCCCTTAGTCACGCTCAAAACATCGCTCAAGGCAACACTCAGACCCTATCAAAAGGCCGGTGTGCAGTGGCTGTGGCTCCTGCACCGACTAAAGCTTGGCGCTTGTCTTGCCGACGACATGGGGCTTGGTAAGACGATTCAGATCCTGGCGTTGCTGCTGTTGCTGAAGTCGCAAAAGAAGCGGCGTCACTCGCTTTTAGTCGTACCGGCGTCGCTCATCGGTAACTGGCTCGCCGAAGCCGCGAGATTTGCGCCGTCTCTAGTGTGCTTCGTCTTGCATCCGTCATCTTTGTCGGCCAGTGAAGGCAAAGCCGAAATAAGCCGCCGCATCGAGCGCGCCGACTTGACCATCACGACTTATGGTCTACTCAGCAGGTTTAACTGGATTTCCGGTATCGAATGGGATCTCGCTGTGCTCGACGAGGCGCAGGCCATCAAGAACCCAGGCGCCAAGCAGACCGCCGCCGCCAAAGGATTAAGCGCTGGCCACCGGATCGCTCTCACCGGTACGCCGATTGAAAATCGCTTATCTGACCTATGGTCGCTCTTTGATTTCGTCTGCCCAGGACTCCTCGGTAGCACCAAGGTCTTTACCCAATTCGTAAAGGAGCAGGACAACCCGTACCCGGCCCTGCGCGCTTTGGTCCGCCCGTATATTCTCCGGCGCCTAAAAACCGACCGCAGCATCATCGCCGACCTGCCCGAGAAGACCGAAATGCGCGCCTTTTGCCCACTCACTAAAGTACAGGCGAGTCTCTACGAAAAGGCGGTCATTGAGCTGACCAAGAAGATCGCAGTCGTCGACGGGATCCAGCGCCGTGGCGTGATCCTGTCATTTCTGATGCGATTTAAGCAAATTTGCAACCACCCATCGCACTGGC
>CAIYRB010000185.1 GCA_903928445.1 uncultured Pseudomonadota bacterium
CGACAAATTCCCTGCCTCCCTACTTCCGCGCCTCCGTGGTTACAATTGGGCGTTTGGCTTTTACCACGGAGGCGCGGAAGTAGGGAGCCAGGGAATTTGTCGGACAGCCTTCTAATCTCGCCCGCCAGGGCCTACTCGTCGTAGCCGCTGATCAGACCAGCGTCATTTTTGCCTGGGAAATTGACCAACACGTCCTGCTCCAGAACATGGATCAAGCTCAACTTGTCCCCAATCTCGATCTGCCGGCTGTGCAGGATCCGCTGCACCGAGGCATCGTCACGGCGGATCATCGCCAAGATAAAACGGTTGAGGCGCTTACTCGACAGGGCGTCCGCGCCACCCATATTGTTGGTCCACAGCTGTTCCAGCCGCGCCGCCTCGTGCAGTACCGAGTAGGCCTTCACGACCTCCCCATCATGCTCTAAGCGCTCGCTCTGTTTAAAGAGTGCCTGCAGGCGCTGCTCCTGGGCTGGCTGCAGGCGACTTGAGCCAGCAAGGGCCGCCGGAGCAAGAAGTCTGAGGCTGAACACTGCGACGATGAAGCTTTGTTTGACTCGCACGCCCCCCCCCAACCCGCCACTACCAGACGCCCCATGACGCCGTGAGATATAGCACCTAGGTCCATCATACTCAATAACTGTGAGAGGAGGGTAAATTCCACAATCCCGTGGCCTTAGCCGATCCGGCGCGAATCCTTTGCCAGCTGCTAAGCGCGTCAAGAATGGACGCTAGGCTCACCCTGTGCTAGACAGCCGAAGGCCGCGCCCACCTTTTTCGACTGGACCCCTCATGCTCCCGCCAAAGTCCCCACGCAGCGAAGGCGAAACCAAAGTCTACGGCCTCAACGCCTGTGCGGCACTGTGGCATCACCGCGCCGACTCAATCATCCGTGTTTATGTAACGCCCGAACGGATGCGTGAGTTCGGCCCTCTGCTCAAATGGTGCGCCAAACAAAGAAAGACCTACCATGTGCTCGCAGCGGCGGAGCTTGAAAAGGTCGCCCAGTCGGTCCACCACGAGGGCGTCGTCTTTCTCACCCTGGCCCCACCAAGGCTAAATGACGAGCAATTGCTTGCGCGCCTGCCAAAGCTGCTCGGGCCGCAGTGCCTGTTGTTTCTCGATGGCGTGCAAAACCCGCACAATGTTGGCTCAATCACCCGTGTTGCCGCACACTTTGGCGTCCCCTATATCCTTGGGCCTGATCACCTGCTGCCACGGTTGACGCCGGCGGCCACCCGCATCGCCGAAGGGGGCATGGAGCACGTCGGCTTTGTCGGCCTGACCGACCCTCGGGGTACCCTTGCTGAGCTGCGCCAACATGGTTTTAAAATCATCGTCACGTCCAGCCATGCAACTGATTCGCTCTACACGCGGCCGCTCCCCGAACGCTCGATCTTGATCCTCGGCGGCGAAGTCGAAGGGGCCTCACCACAAGCCATGAAGCAGGCCGACGAAGTCCGCGCCATCCCCGGCACGGGTCTGGTGGAAAGCCTGAATGTCAGCGTCGCCACCGGCCTTTGTCTTGGCGAGTTTTGGCGATCGCATGCGCCGCAGCGGACCTCGCCGTGAGCAGCGGCTTTGGTCCATGCACCGGTTACCTGGCCCCACTGGGTTTTTTGCCGCAAATGCAGGCCGAACTCAGCGCCGTAGTAGCCGTGCATGAACGCTTAGTCATTGCTGCTGGGCCACCCCAGACCTGCGTATGGGCCGAGAACATCTGGTACGAGGTCGAGTCGGTTCACGCCCCGTCGATTGGTACGGCGGCTAAGGAACTAAAATCGCGGCAGCGGAATTGGTGGCCCTATGCCTGGCACCTGCATCGGCGCCATGCCTTGATCCAGGAGAAGTTGCCACATGTTGCCGCCAAGCCGCTGCATTTTCCCGAAGCCAAGCCACCGTCGACCCTCGGCTCGTTTGCCCTGCTAGATGAACAGACACTACTTCTCGCTAACCGCTGTTCCAGTCCGTTCCCAAATGGCGCGCCAGCGTTTGCCGAACCAAGCTCCCCCCTGCCGCCAAGCCGCGCCTACCTCAAGCTCTGGGAAACCTTCACGCGTCTTGGCATCCAACCCAAGCCCGGTGAACGCTGCATCGACCTTGGCGCCAGTCCCGGCGGATGGACCTGGGTGTTAGCGCACTTAGGTGCCGAGGTGACCGGTTACGACCGCGCCCCTTTGGACCCAAGCTTGCTGGCCTTGCCCAACGTTCACGGCGTCATCGGCGACGCCTTCCAAACCAAACCAGAAAAGATTGGCGCGATCGACTGGCTCTTCTCCGATGTGATTTGCTATCCGGAACGCATGCTAGCGCATATCCAGGAATGGCGCGCCTCCGGCCTGTGCAAAAACTACGTCTGCACGATCAAATTCCAAGGCGACGCACACTACGGCGTCATCGCCGATCTACTCCGCATCGAGGGCAGTCAGTTGATGCATCTCCACTGCAATAAACATGAGCTCACCTGGGTGCTGCTCGCGGACCAAGGCCCAGCGGTCAGCCTTTGATGCTAGCCTTAAGTGCTGGAAAAACGCGGCCCACTTTCTGCATCAGATAATCGCCGTAGGTGCCTTCAAAGCTATGCACATTAGCTTTATCCCAGCGCTCGTCGCCATCATCCCGTGGCGCATGCGACACATCGACGGCGCGCACTACGGCAGTCACATGGGGATCGAAGAAAAACGGCACCGAGTAGCGACTCTTACCCGAGACGTTACGCACTCGGTGCGGCGTTGAGCGGTACAACCCTCCGGTCATCCGATCGAGCATATCGCCGATGTTGCAGACAAAGGTGCCAGGCAGCGGCGGCGCTTCAAGCCAAGAACCACCCGATTTAACCTGCAAGCCCCCCTGCTGATCTTGCTTTAGGATCGTCAGCAGACCGTAGTCGGTGTGCTCGCCAACGCCCCAGGGACGACGCTCCACCGCCGCTGGGTCTGGCTCCACCGGATAGTGAAAGAGTCGCAGCAAGACCAGCGGATCGCTGGTGTAGCGCTGATAAAAATAACTCGCCTCTAGACCTAAACTCAGGCTGAGGATCTGCATCAACCGGTGTCCAAGCTCGGTCAGAGCCTGGACATAGTCGAGCACGACCGACTTGAATCCAGGAATATCGGGAAACAGGTTGGCCCCGTGAAGCGGTGTCTTAGCCTGAACCAAAGGATGCTCCGGACCAAGTTCAGCACCAAAATAGAAGCCCTCCTTAAGATCAGGCTGGCCCGAGGTCAACTCACCTCCGACGGGAAAATAGCCACGCCAGGCTAAACCACCATGAACCATTGCAAGCTGCATCTTGCGCGACTCTTCCCAGGCGAAAAATTGCTCGCTTAGCCTCGCCAGGCGTGCTTGAAGGTCGGCGCTGACGCCATGGTCACAGATATAAAAGAAACCATGCTCGCGGCATGCTCGGCCGATGGCCACGGCGCACTCGCCGTCCTGCGCGGCTAAACTGACCAGCGGAATCCGCCCCTCGCGCATACACCACCTCTGTAGATCAGCCGCTCAAGCAGCGGTATAATCTGATTCGCCTTGGGCTACCTGCGCTGCGCCTTGCTCGTCCGCTAGCAAAAAGCCGCATTCTCGACATTTCAGTATATAAATGCCTTCATCATTTTTGGCCAAATACATCACACTTGAATCCGTTGGGCACAGGTTGATGCCACTGGCGATCGTCGTCTGCAGGCCCTGCTTAATCTCATAGACTGGAATGATGTCGTTTTCAAAGCCCTTAAACCTGCGCTCTCCGAGCAACGTCATTTCATAATCCTGGCGAGGCAAGAGTTTGCAGGCACTGTGCGAAATCAACATTTGATTTGGTTCGGCACTGTCGCTCAAGCGCTTGGCGAAGTTCACCACCTCGCCGATTGCAGTGTAGGTCTGAGGGACCATTCCACCGCCGTAAAATCCGACGTTAGCGTAGCCAACATCGATACCGATGGTGATACGCAGTTCGTTCTTCCAATACTCAAGGTACTCCTCGCGACGTTCCATGATCCTAGACCTGATTTCCAGTCCGGCATTGACCACCCGCTGGACAAAGTCGTCGGAAGGCACCGGATGGTTGGAGAATGCGAGCACGCCATCACCGAGGAACTTATCGATGGTGATATCGTACTTGAGCAGGATCGACATCACGTCATGCATAAACATCGAAATAACCGCGCCAACATCATCTTTATCAAGACGAATGATCCGCGATGTCGAGTTTTCGATATCGACGAAGATGACACATATTTTCTGCCGCTGGATAGGGCGAATATCGGCAACCTTACCGGACTGAATCGCCTTGACTACTTGCGGACTGAACTGGCGGGACAAAAGCCGCACTTGCACGCTGGAGTCGATTTGCGAACGAATCGTTTGATCGCGGTTGGCGATCTCCTGCTTTAGCAGCAGAAGCGCTGCGCGCTCCTTGTTTTGCAGATGATCCTGAAAGGATGCCATGAATAAGCTAATCACCGCCGTACCAAACATAAAGAATGAATTCAGCATCATGGCTGCGTATTGTTTGGTATCATTGCTGACTTGCAAGGAGCAGATGGCATAATAGGGAATGACAATGGCCGCTATGACTAGATAGCGAAAGTTCTTAGAAAGGCGCACCACGGTGATGGCCCCGATCATCACCAGGTTCAATCCAGCATAGTAACCAGAATAGAATCCGCCACTTAAATAAATCAGCGCGGTGATTATCAAGGCATGACCAAAAGCGGAGAAGACCGCCAAATATTCCAACTGACGCAGACTGGTGATCCGACGATTTAGCCACACTACGATAAGGCAAATCGGCACAATCATGCCGCGTGCCAATAAACTCTTCCAGCCTGCTTGCGCGATGTAGATTAAATCCGCAAACACAAAAACAAGATATAGCGGCCCCGAAAGGTAGGCATGCACAAAGTGCATGCTTCGCTGCATCTTGATTTGCTGTTCTGATAGGATATCCATGTCCTTCACATCACTTATCCAATACGGCAAAGAGATTTATGTTCTCGTCTTCCATTTCAATAGACAGAGTCCCGGGTAGTTTGCGTAGCACCTTCGTCATGTCATCCCCGGAGCGGTGGATCAAGTGCCAGTCGCCACCGCACTCCATGAGGAATCTCGTCGGATTTTCGATGTTAAAATTGCCGATGATCATCCGACCCTTGTCGGCCAGATTGCGGTACAGTGCCGAGGCCGCAATCCGCGCCACAGCATCGCTGAAATAGTCAAACAAACCGGCGCTGTAGATCATGTCATACGGCCCACCCTCAAGACCGCTTTCGAGGATATTTTTAATCGCTAGGTTGACATAGCTGACACGAACCTCCGCACCGGTTTTGCGAAATAGGCGTCCGAGCGACACCTTTGCCATCTTCAAAGATTGCAGATCTTGATCAAGTAGGTCGATCTGTACCTGTTTGACTAGATCGGGGCAACGTTCTAGGAGCAGTTGAATCTCGCGTGCCGGACCCGAGGCGACCGAAAGAATCCGCAGCGGTTCACCTTTACGACTTTCGACAAAGCCCTTGATCTTTCTGAAGAGGAACTCAGACCTATTGCGAACGGCACGGCTGGCTGGCGCTTCGAGAATGGCCTTGTTGAAGCAGCGAGCAAAGAGCGTTTCACCAAGGAGATCGTTATTATAAATGTGATTCATCATTTCAAAATCACCAGCATAACCGTAAGGCTTTTTATGAATGCGGTCAACAAACGGCGAGGAGAAGATAAGCTCACCGACTTCCTTGCGAAAGAATTCTTGCGCCTTAAGCTGGAGAGGCCGTGAAAGCGGCTTGATGCTGAGCTGTAGATCATCGACCATCGCCGTAAACGTGTCGCGCAAAAATGGCGAAAAGAATTCGGCAAAGGTTTGCTCCAAATGGCGGTTTTTCGTCGCGCTGCTATTCGCCAAGATGGTTCGCCCGGCGTCGTTTACCACCTGGGCGACAGCGACGAATTTGCTTTTTAGCGCCAATGTCTTCAACTGAAACTCGACGGGGATAGACGCGTCGCCAATAATGCTACTGCGCGCCATCTCGATGACGTCGAGAGCCGTCCGGTAGGAATCAAGCATATCCATATCGATCTCGCCCTCGACGATTTCGATGCCGCACTTGAGCCGGTCGCCATCGCGCTTTTGCTCGTAGGTGACACGCACCGACAAGTCGGTGACGTCGACTGCACCAAGGGAAAAGATCGCACGATCGGCAAACTCAAAGTCCAGCGATTGGTCAATGGCAATGGAAAGACCAAAGGTCGAGTAGTCGATGACATGGTACTTAACGCCCTTCATCTCCAAGGTACAGGGCATATCAGGCTCGCGTCGTCCCTCGCGGACCACCTTGAAACGATCTTTTTCAACGGTAAATTCTTCGTGGTCTAATTTTGGTGCAACCGACATGGAGAACTCCTAAAAAAATGGCCGATGCCCAAGGCGGGCCTAAACGCCTCACTCACGAGTCGCTTCGGCAGAATGGGGTGCCTAGACAATAGCTGACAGGAAATATTTTTTTGTCACATCGGCAAATTCTGGCGCTTATCCAAGTAAATGCAGCTCGTTGCAAGGCGGCTACAGCGTTAGATTGTCATGCCATTTTGTTTAAATTGTGGCCGCGCTCAGGTGGATGACGACGAATCAGCCCATCAATGATGTCACAACATCATACCGTCCACCGTCACCTTCGTAGCAAACTTTCGATCAAATAAGAGCTGCGGCGGGCCATATAGAGAGGCAATGATAGCAGCGGAAAGGGGTCTTTTTGAAAGTGGGGTTTATTGAGATCAAAGCGCACCGCGAGCGGTGAACCATGGTGTTTGACAAAGTACTCCAGTGATTTGAGCGTCCCCGACTTTCCCGACTTCACCTCAATGGGCACCACGCTAAGGTCCACTCCGATGAGAAAATCCACCTCCGCATTGCCGGTCTTGCCTTCACGCAACCAGTAAAAGAGCGACGGTCTTTCGTAGGACTCTAGTCGACCCAGAAGTTCCTGACCAACAAACTGTTCGGCAATGACCCCTTCGTTACAGAGATCTCGTTCGGAAAGTTTGGCAACATGGCTCCACTTGAGATCAAGGGCGCGGTTCATAAGGCCGACATCCAAATAAAGTAGCTTTCTGACATCATAGGATGCGGTAGCGCCCAGAGGCACCCCGGTTCCATCAGAGTGACATACGGGGTACCAAAGCTGTGCCATAGCAAGCTGATCAAGACTCTGTTTGATCTCCTTCGCCCTATCTTCTGTGGAGAAGTTGACATACTTGATCTTCTTCCCTGCGTGGAGAGGCAGCTTCTGAAACACGGCTCGCAACCGTTCAAGGGCGGTCCCTGAACTATATTTTGCTAGATCGCTTTCGAAGGTATCGATGAGCGACTGATGCACCACTCCGGCGGCAAATGGATCGTCCGTTTCGACCAGTTTGGCAACGGCCTCAGGCATTCCGCCGATGTAGAGATATTTGCGCAGCAAAACGAGCAGCTTCTCATGGGCATGGTCCGATAGAATCGCAACATCTTTCTCGGCCTTAGGGCGATATTGGTTTAGAACGTCGAGCAAAAAAGTGTGGCCAGTGGCCGCAAGAAACTCCTCAAACGAAATCGGGCCGAGATACCGGTACTCAATGCGACCAACCGGCACAGAGTACTGAAATTTATTCAGTGCAAACTCCAGCAGCGATCCCGCGGCGATGACCCGAAGCTGCGGACAATCCTCATAAAAATAACGTAGGGCTGCGATGGCCGAAGGAACCGCCTGAATCTCGTCAAGAAAGAGAAGGGGCTTGGCTACAGAACTCACCTTGCGCTCGAAGATGCTATCGAGCTCCAGCAAAATCTTCTCCATATTAAACGTAGCAAAGAGCGGGATGAGCCGCACATGCCGCTCTAAATTTAGCTCCAAAAGTTCGTAGCCATTTTTCCTCGCGAACTCGCGCACCAAAGTGGACTTGCCGACCTGGCGTGCCCCGCGGAGAATCAGTGGCTTTGGTCGAGAGGACCTCGCCCATTCGGCCAGTTCCTGCTCGATCGTTCGAACGAACATAACACCACCCTAAAAAGTAGGAGATCTGTATATTACACGCCCCTATATTATCACTTTTTGCTGTTCAAAGTTAGCCCATGGCCACGGCGTTGCCTCTAACGACTCAACATCATTATTTTAAATATTCAATAACGCCGCCAATGCGTCGAGCGGCCTGGACGTGCCGGCTAAGCTTGTCCCGGCGACCACTTGGACGGCTCACGGGTGCAGGCGCCGGCGCACCACAGCAAGAGCCGGCAGGTCCGCATAAAAAACCTCCACCAAGCTGAGCCCCTGGGCCGGCGCGGTACGACTGGCCAAGCGGCGGTCGCGCTCGCCAAGCAGCGTCGCGACGGTGCCAGGAGCCTTACGGAAGGTGGCGACATCGACCAGCGTCCCGACCATGATGCGGAGCATTTGTTTAAGAAAGCCGGGTCCGATCACCCAGATTTCCACCAGTGGGCCGCGTTGGTCGATCTGCACATCGACGATGGTGCGCTGCTTGGTTTTGCTCGAGGAATCACCGGCACAAAACGAGGTGAAATCGTGGGTACCAACAAATGCCGCAGCTTCTCGCCGCAACAAAGCCACGTCCATCGGCGTATAAACCTGCCATACAAAAGGAGCGAGCTGCGGACTGCGCGTTGAACCTAGCCATAGGCGGTAACAATAGGCTTTACCGGTCGAACTATAGGCCGGGTGAAAGTCCCTCGGTACCTCGGCGATGTGGTTGATGCCAATGCTGGTTGGCAGCAGCCCATGCAGATGCCGCAGCCACCGCTCCGGCGCAAACGTCGCCGGTGTGCGGATGATCGCAACCTGATGTTCTGCATGCACGCCAGTATCGGTGCGCGAGGCGCCAATGACTTGAACGGGGTGTTTGAGCAGGCTGGCAAAGGCTCGCTCCAGGTGATTTTGCACGCCTTTGCCACTGGGTTGGCTTTGCCAACCGTGAAAGGCATCGCCGAGATATTGCAGGTCGACGCGGTAAACAGGGACATGGTCGTGCTTGGTATAGGGCTGCAAGGGATCTTCTGATAAATATTATGTTGCAGGGATAGAACCGCGACGTGCCAGATAGATCCCCGCCACCACCAAAACGCCGGCGCAAACTTGCGTCACCGACAGGCTCTGACCGAGGATCATCCACCCAAGCAGCGCCGCGAAGACCGGCTGTAAGACCAACACCACGGACACCAGACCAACCGGCAACCTGCGCATACCAAACGCGATCAGTCCCTGGCCCAGCACCTGCGAGATTAGGGCTAGGGCGATCACGCACAACCAGCCGTAGGCGGTCACTGGTATGAGGCGTCCTGGTGACACCATCGCCCCGAGCAACAAAAATACCGCTGCGACTCCAGTACCAAAGGCCATCACCACATTGACCCGGTGGTGCTGCAGCATCGCCTTTGAGGTCAGCTGATAACCTGAGTAAGCAAAGGCGCAGCCTAGACCCATCAGATCGCCAATCCACGTCTGACTGGTGCCGGAAAAGCTAAATCCCACCAGCAGAATCATACCGCTCAAGGCCAGGCCGGCGCCGACGGGAAAGCGCCAATTGAAACGATCCTTAAACCAAAGCCAACCAACCAGAGCGACCAGAATGACGGCGAAGTTGACCTCAAGCGTGGAGTTGGCGACGGAGGTGAACTCAAACGACCAATGCCAAAAGCCGAGATCGAGCGCGAAGAACAGTCCGGGAAAGAGCAGGCGCCAGTCAAAGGACGACGAGCGCGGCGCAGCCTGTAGGCGGTGCTCGCGCCCCATCGCCAAGACAAAAATCGGTGTGGCGATCGCCATGCGCCAAAATGCCACTGCGACCGGTGCCAGTATGAGGTCGCCGCTCGCGCCCGCTTGGTGATCGAGGTTCACCGCCAGCTTGGCAAAGATCGGCGCGAAGGCGATGCCGAGCGTGCCGATCAACAGAGCGATAAAGCCGACCTGTTGCCCCTTGTCAGGCGTCTCGGCGGTCCGCGCCATGACAGGATCTGCAATCTGAGTTGGCACCGACAAGGAGTCTCCCAGAAGCGGCATGGTGATCAGGCGACGACCTATCGACTATGCCGCGACATCCCTCGCTGTGTCCATCCTCAAGCAGTGGTGTTTTTGTCCTGGAACCGCCAGAATCAAATCATCCGATCAGACATGCTTGACCCAGGAGTTGCACCAGCCTTTGGCTTTGACCGCACCACTTGGCAGCATCAAGCATTTGCCGACCTCTTCCGTGCCGATAGTTCCAGCCTTGGTGTACATTTGGCAGCTGCTGCAAAACTGATCCTTGGCTTCGACGGCGCCACGCTTGACGCGCTTGGCGGTCGTCGCATCGGGGCTATAACCCAGCGCTTTGGCCGTTGCATCATTATCTGGCAGCAGTTTCGGGGCCGGCGCCGGGGACGCGCCAGCGGGAGCCTTGGTCGCATCAGTAGCAGCGGTTTGCGCTAAAGCACCGGTCGATGCGAGGACCACCGAACACAGCGGCACGCCCACTGCGACGCCACGAAAAAAAACCCTTCTATTCACCACGACTGGCTTATCCATCGCTCACCTCATGCAATTCAATCAACTATAGGTTCACCCTGTTAGACCCTAAAATATAACGCGCGGGCGGATCCTGGACCATGCAGCAAAACATTGCAGCTTAAATCTTTAAACGACTCCACCCGCACCAATAACACGCTGAAATATCTAACAAAAAACCCCTAAATCGAGGCTTTCCAGATCTTCGGTCAAAGACGCATCGATAAAGTCGGCCAGGTGAATCTCGGCGACATTCAGATGGTGGGTGAACGCCGAATAGCTCAGGTAAGCAGCCAAACCCTGGCGATTCGCCACCCAGCGCGGCAGGAGCTGCGGCACGGCGATAAAGCCGGTGGTGACAAATTGCTCCAAGGCGATGATGTCGCCTAGCGTGACCCGACCGAGAAACAGCAACTGCGGAAAGTTGATCTTGCGCTGTTCTATCGCTTTGCGCAAAAAGGTATGCACCGACAGCAGCCCCTTCAAGTAGACCACGTCTTTGGTAAAGACGAACCGGCCGCGCACATCACCGCCGCGAAAGATGCGGGCCGTCGATTGAAAGCTCTCCTTCTCCGACTGTCCAGATTCCAGGAAGAAGCGAAACAGCTCGACGAAGTCGCCACCTTCAAGCGCCAAGTGGATCGCCTTGATGCGCAGCGCGATACGCCTGAGCCGCGGCAGGTCCATAGTCCCCGTGATCAACTCGGCAAAGGTGGCCAGCCCCTCCTGTGTGCCAGTCGTGCGCGGAGAGCCTAAACCAAGGCTTTTGAGAAAGGGCTGGGCCCTGCCGTTGCGCATGGTCGCCGAATGCACGTAGACCTCGTGCTCGAGCAGCTGCTCGATCTCCGCCCTAGTAAAGCTGGTCATACCGCGGATGCGCACGCGTTCAGCGCCGGCGGCGGCCTTAGCGGCGAGGTTCTGATCGACGACCACGTCGATGCTGGCTGGTGCGAAAAAGGTCTGCGAGCGGATCTTGAGCTCAGCCGCCACGGCCTCGGGCGAAAAGCGCTCGACCGGGTCCTCATGTTCAGCACTGGCGCCAAGATCGGTGGTGATCTTAATAAACTGGTCTGCCAGCGCCAGGTTGGAAAACGCGCCGAGTTTATCGGTGGGACTGCCGTAGAGGATCTCCGAAAGAACGCGAAAATCCGGCTTACCGACGCTCTCCAGCATGCGCGCCGCGACGATATAGCTCGCCGCGGTCTGGATAATATAGCGACCGACGGGATGATCCTTATCCGAGGCATCGATGATCTTTTGCAAGGCGATGCGGCGGTCGGTTAGGTCGTAGGCGGGGTACTCGACGTGCGGCAGCCGGGGCTGCTTACGCTGCCATGTGCCTATGAACTCGGCGTAGACGCGGGCAGGCCAGCCCAGAGCACTCAGGACTTTGATATTGCTCGCCGCTTCCACGAGCTTGCGGTCGAGTTCGCCAAAGTATTGAAGGTCCTTTGACAAAGAGCCTGGAATCATCGACGACTGTCCCTCTTTGGCTCGCTTATTCCCGCGATTGCAAGCGTAGTTCAAGGCGACGGGCTAGGCCTGACAGAACCAACACGATGATCAGGTAGAAGGCAGCAGCCCAAACATAGACTTCCCATGGGCGAAAGTACTTGGCCCCCAGTCGCTGCGCGACGTAAAGCGTTTCACTAAGGGCGATGACCGAGACTAAGGAGGTGTCCTTAGCCAGCGCCGCTAGCTCATTCACCACGGGAGGAATCAACCTCTTGATCGACTGCGGCAGAATAACCAACCGCATAGCTAAAGCATAACTCATACCGAGAGCCCGTGCAGCCTCCATCTGCCCCTTGCCGATCGACTCGACTCCGGCACGAAAGATCTCGGCCAGGTAGGCTCCCGCATTCAGCGACAGGGCCAGAATACCTGCGGGCATGGCGTCGAGCCGAATATCCAGCAGGGGCGGCAAGGCAAAATAAATAAACAAAATCTGTAGCAGCAGCGGCGTACCGCGAAACATCCCAACATAAATTGCGGCAGGCCAGCGCAGCCACCGGTACGGCGACAGGCGGCACAGGGCGAGCGCTAGACCAAGCAGCATGCCGCAGATCGCCGAAGCAACCAACAGCAGCAGCGTCATCTGCAACCCGGCCAACAACGATGGCAGCACGGTGTCGATACTAAAATGCCAAAATCCAGCGGGGATGTCCGGCGCCTCGTCCATCATGTGCCTAGCTCGGCGCCAAAATAAGCCACCTGCAACTTAGTCAGCGTACCGTCGGCGCGCATCGCCTCAATTTGGTGGAGTAACTCTTTTTGCAGCTTATGCTCCGCTTTTCGCGTGGCTATACCGATCGGCTCCGGGGCCAGGGCGCGGCCGGTGATGCGAAAGAAGGCCGGGTCACGTTTGACGAAGTGCCGCGCCACCGGCTCATCGACTACCAGCACATCGGCCTGGCCGGCACGCAGTGCGGCAAACACGTCGGTGGCGCCTTTAAATGCCTTGATCTCTTTGATCAAGACGCCGCTCTTTTTGACCTTTTCGACGTACTCCGAGGATGTCGTATCGGCTTGTACGCCAATGACTTTGCCAACAAGATCCTGCTCTTTGGCCACTGCCGCGCCGTCCTTCTTAGCGACAAAGACTTGGGACATCTTCAGGTACGGCACAAACTCCACCTGCCTAGCTCGTTCTGGCGTCATGTTCATTGCCGAGCAGATGATGTCATAGCGCTTTGCGGCGAGGCCGGCGATGATACCGTCCCAAGGCATGACGACAAACTCGGCACTGACCCCAAGGCGCTTAGCCAATTCTTTAGCCAAGTCGATATCGAATCCCGCAGGCTTGCCATTGTCCCCCTCCATCTCCATGGGCGGATAGGTGGTATCAACCGCGACCAGCAGCTTTCCCGCCTTTTTGATCTGCGCCAGACCATCATCCGCAGCGATCCCGCGGGAGCTACTTAAAAATGCAATTAAGAGGACGACGCAACCAAGACTCTGGCAAAGCGAACGCATATCGGGCCCTTCACATTTGGGGTCAGTCACTGGCTCTAACCCGCTGATCACTATAGCGCCCCGGTAGCTTTACCGCAATAACACTGAATCAAGCGCACCGACGATCGCATCTAATTAGACTTGACAGGTTGGGTGTCTAGCTGGAGAGCAGGCCGATTTCGCGTTGCCTTACAACCTGTACGAAAAGTCCATTTCACCTAAAATACGTAGGGGCTGTC
>CAIYRB010000186.1 GCA_903928445.1 uncultured Pseudomonadota bacterium
ATATTTTAATGAAACAAATCCAAGTCACCGCCACCAGGAGCCCCCGATGACTCTGCTGAATTTCCAGACCGTCGACCTCGCACCAGCCGCACAGGATTTTTTAGGCGAAGTGATGAAGGGGCTCAGCCAACCCGTAAAAACGTTGGCGCCAAAGTATTTTTACGATGACCACGGCATGGAGCTGTTCGAAAAAATTTGCGAACTTCCTGAATATTACGTAACTCGCACCGAACTCAGCATCATGGACGAGTTAAGCTCGTTCGCGCTTCCAGCCTCGGGCCAGCTTGCCGTGATCGAACTTGGCGGCGCCAGCAGTTTCAAATTTCGCCGGCTGCAACGCTCCTTGGCAGACATCGGCATGTATATCCCAGTGGACATCTGCCGCCAGGCGCTGTTCCACGAAGCTCAGAAGTTAGCCAGAGATTGCCCCGAGCTGAAGGTGATGGCCCTTTGCGCCGACTACCAGCAGCTGGAATCATTCCCGTGGGAAACCTACACCGCAGGCTTCACTCCGGTGGTTTACTTTCCAGGATCGACGATCGGCAATCTCACTCCAAGCGAAGCGAAGTCGCTGCTAAAAATGCTGCGGCGTATCGTTGGCCCTAACGGCTATGTCCTGCTCGGCTGCGATTTAGTCAAGCCTCTGACCACCCTGATTCCCGCTTACGACGATGCGCAAGGTGTGACGGCAGAGTTCAATCTCAATCTACTCCGCCGCATCAATCGGGAGCTTGGCGCCAACTTCGATCTGCACCAATTCCGCCACGAGATCCGCTATAACACCGACGAAAACAAGATCGAAATGCACCTCGTGAGCCTTGCCTCCCAAACCGTCCAGCTCGCCGGGACGACCCTGCAGTTCGCTAAGGGCGAATCCATCCACACCGAGGATTCGCGCAAATTCACCCGCCAAGCCATCGAAAAGCTAGCTGCTGAAAGCGGCTTTTGCATCGACCAGTGGTGGACCGACAGCCGCGACTACTTCGCTATCACCCTTTTGGGGTCAGTCACTTCCGCTAACATACTGTCTATGCGAGCCAATCAATCCGCCGACTCGTCGCACCCATTCCTCCGTCGCGCAGAACACTCACCCACCAGCTCTGCGGCACGAGCTTGATCCTGGCCGCATGGGGTCAGTTTTGCCTACCGTTCTAGCAGCGATGGCAACGGTGATCGGATGATAAGAATTCCGAAATATCTCTGACTATTCAATAGCAGGAATCTCCGACACCAAACACCCGCATTGTTTGCGTGCGAATTATCATGCTAAAATAAATTAGATTATGTCTGACGACCGCACCCGGCGGCGTCATCACTAGGCCACTGCCGCCCAAATCCGATGATCTGCCCCCTGCTGAGACTTTCTGCTGCATCATTAGCCGCGCATTGACAACAACAAGGATTGATGATGTCAAAGAACATGGTCAGAGTCGGTCTCTGCCTGACGGTGCTTGTGCTCATGGCCGCTTGTCGCAGCACCAGCGGCGCAACCAGTTCAGGACTCGCTGACGCGGGTGACAACGTCGCAACGCCACCGGTCCAAAGCAACTGGAGCAAGGAGCAGACCGAGGCCTACCTTGCGTCGTTGAGTGCAGCGCAGATTCAAGGGCTCTCGGATGCGCCTAGTCAAGCCGTTGAGGATGTTCCAGCAGCGCTAAATGATCAAGACCTAGCCAAGGTGCTGAACTGGATCAGAAACAAAACCACAGGTGCGAAGCTGCCATTTTGCTGGCGTCAGAGCAACACCCGGGGTGTTGGTCTTATTCCCGGCCGAACTGCTGACTGTCCCGACGGCTATACGAATAATGGCGCCACCTGCGGCCGCGGCGCCAATACTTATGGTGCACCATCGGTCCTCGGCAAATGCCCAGATGGCTATACCAATACCGGTCTCACCTGCTACCGCGGCCCCTCCGTCTATGGCAAGGGTTGCACCACGGTCTTTAAAAAATATGCATGCAGCGCTGGCTACACCGACATTGGCTGTCTTTGCGGTAAGGGCGCCGACACCATTAGTGCAAGTGCAATGGTTTGCCCGGACGGCTACCACCAAAGCAACATCACCAAGCGCTGCATCGTCAATTGTGAGGAAGGCTACACCAATACGGGAGAAACCTGCTTTAAGCCCGTCTCCGTCCTTGGCATGGGAGCGATGACATGCAACCCAGGCGAGCGGCGCTCTGGAGCGAGGTGCTATCCAACGGACAGCACCTGCGGCGCCACGCGCGAAGAAGACGCGGGCCTATGCTATAGCAAGTGCGGGAACGGGTTTCACGGGGTTGGTCCCGTGTGCTGGCAAAATTGTGATCCCTCCTGGAGCAACTGCGGCGCTGGTTGCGCCAAGTCGCCGACGCAATGCGGCATGGCCGTCTCCGACCAAGTCTTTTCGGCAGTCGTCATCGCCGCCAATATCGCCACCCTAGGCCTGGCCGCGCCTGAAACCGCGGCGATTAGCAACGAAGCCCGCGCGGCGGTCACCGTTGCTGGCAAAACGCTGTTCACCGAAACCAAGGTTGGCAAGGCACTGGTCAAAGTCCTCAACCTGATGCAGACGATTAAGCCCGTGGGAGAGGTTCAGGATGTCTCCATCCTTCGCCGAATCTATGACTCTCGCTGGGGAATAGATAATGCGACAGGACTCTGGCATAAACTCACTTTAACATTCACCCGGGTCAATTTTGTGCGCCGGGTAGGCACGACGCTTTGGGGCGCAGCCAACGACTTTCGCAAAGCCTTTGCGGAGGACTTTGCCACGCAGACCAGTCCCGAGATCGCGGCGGCCATCGATAAGCGCTTTCCGCCTGACGTGGCACTGTATATCAAGCGGGCTTGGGGAGCCATTCAGCTAAACGAGATGACTGCCGCAAACGACTTTGAGATTGCCGCAAATGTGCTATCATTTGCCTCAATCGCCGATATTACTGGCATCTCTGGAATTGCAGAAGCATTCACCAAGCCAACTTGCCAAGATGTTATTCCCTTCCCCGACGTTCCAGGACAACTGGGCCTAGCTGAGTGATAGGCAAGCCAAGGAATGGTACTGGGTGGACCGGAGTAGATGATATCCGTCAACCGAGCCTGAGCCGGATCGTCGAGCGAAAGACCTGTTAGAGGCTCCACGCGCCATTGCCAGTTATTGACCAGCGTGACCTAACTCCGCAGCATTCAGCCAAAGCAACTCTCGCTCCACGTCCTTTTCGACCCGAGGCGACACCGCGATCTCTCCCTCTTCGAGATAACTCAGGTTATGCAGATTAAAACTCGTGTCGCCCAGCTTATGACAAGATATACAGCTGGTATGCGCGACATGCGTCTGCTCTGGGTCAGCGATGCGCGCCCTTTTGCTCGAGCGCTCAGCAAGGGTCCATATGACCGCATCTTGTAGTTCTTCACGCTCTCCATCTACGGCCGCGTCCAACTTGTCTTGTAAGACCGCTTCGTCGCGATGTACCGAAGCACGGGCGGCGAAGCCATACTCGGCCAACAGCCGACCATCGCGCCTTGAACGCACCGACAGCGCCTGGGGCTGCAGCCCTTGTCCCTGCCGAACTGGCACAAAAGCCAAGAAGACCCATTCGTCGATCAGCGGTGGATTTCGTCCTTCCGGCAGCGAGAAGGTCGTCAGCTGGGTCAAAAGCTGCGGCTTGGCATGTTGACCCAAGAACCGACGCAGCTTCACCAGAAACTTTCCTGCCTGAGCCGGATCCGCAAACTCAGGCCGCTCACCGATCCCATCGTACCGAGCTACTGCGCCTTCGCTGCGCAGGTCCTTGAGCTGGCGCAGCAGCTCGGCGGCAACAGCCGCGTTGAGGGCGGCATATTGCACCTCTTCGGCGCTGCTCAGCGACGCTGCACGCTGGGCCAAACCACGCCAGACCTTACTTGCCTCTGGCCCGAGAGCCGCGTCGCCATCGACTCGGTACAAGGCATGAATGGCCCGGTCGTCAGCGTAGGCCAACCAACGACCTTGCCGCCATTGCTGTTGCACCGGCTGCCAGATCAGTCGTATCTCCGGCTGACACAGGCTGTTGTTGCGAGGCGAGATATAGGGCAGCAGCGGTTGGCACGGCGCAAAGCGCATCGCCACGAGTCGCCAGTCGCTGCGCTGGTTTTCTATTTCAACAGCCGTACCAACACTGGTCTGAGCATAGGCGGCACGTAGATCGTTCCACCACGGCGACAAAAAGAGCTCCTGATCCATGGACAAACCATGTTCACCGCGCGCCGGGAGAATGATGGCGATGTCCTTCGCCTTGCCCGGTGCGAAGGGAGACGACTGCAGCGGCTCGCTGATGCCTAAAGTCAAAACAAGAGAGACCGTGGACCTAAACCATATGCTCATGAACTACACTCATCTGCGTGGTGAACACCTGGTGTATCAAATGATAATGATTCTCAAAACTATTATTGTAAAATTTCTCGAGATATCTATCTAACCGCCTGAATTTAATCATCTAAAATTCATCGTCGCAAGCGCAGCTTCAGCGCGGGTACCCGGTCATTGGCTGCTAACTTGAGTGGCTGCCAAGCATGATAAACTGGACCTCGGTCCCCCTCCAACCGCCAACATCAAGAGGCCTTATTGCCGTTCCTGATCATGCCCGTTCTGGCTGTCATCGCCTCCATGATTTCGATCCAATGGGGAGCGAGCCTCGCCAAACAACTATTTCCCATTTTGGGCATACCCGCCACGGCCATGCTACGGACCGTCCTTGCCGCAGCGATCCTCGCGGTGTACGCCAGACCTTGGCGCGGACCTAGGTTAAGCCGGGAGGCCGCTGTTTCAGTGATTGCCTACGGCCTGGCCATGGGCGCGATGAACTTTCTATTCTATTTAGCGATTGCGCGCATTCATCTCGGAATTGCCGTTGCCCTGCAATTTCTCGGCCCGCTGTGCATCACCCTGTCCCAAGCACGCCGCCTGGTCGATCTGCTTTGGGCCGCCTTAGCCGTGGCCGGCATCGTCATGCTGATGCCTGGTAGCATCCAATCAAATCGAGAAGCGATCGACCTTGTCGGGGTTGGTTATGCTCTACTCGGAGCCGGGTGCTGGGCGGCCTATATCATCTTCGGTAAAAGATCGAGTCGGCACGTTCCGGGTATGCGGGTGACCGCCCTCGGCATGGCTGTCGCTGCTGTCGCCATGTTGCCTTTGGGCATGATGGATTACAGCGTTCCTCTGATGAATGAGACGTTCTGGATTTACGCGCCGATTGTTGCTTTACTATCCTGCGCCATTCCGTATTCGCTGGAGATGATGGCGATGACGCGCATCCCAAGCAAGACCTTCGGCGTCCTGATGAGCCTGGAGCCAGCGATCGCAGCGATATTTGGCCAAGTTAATTTGCGAGAAAGCATCTACCTGGAGCAATGGCTCGGCATTGTGGCCATCGTCATCGCCTCGGCGGGAAGCATCGTCTCCAGTCCAGATTAAGGGCCCGGTCCAGATGCTAGGGCTAGCTACGGGCCAAGAATCGTGATCGTCCCCTTCGTCCCATCCAGACGGACGCGCATGCCAGAACGCAGCGTCGCCGTCAGGGCCTTGATGCTGACGATCGTCGGTAGTCCCATCTCCCGCGCCACGATCGCCGAGTGCGACAACAGGCTACCGCGTTCCACCAGCAGGCCAGAGATACTCGGGTAAAGTGGCACCCACCCTGGATCGGTGCGAGTCGTCACTAGGATTTCACCGTTTAGTTCTAAATTATCGCCAGGGGAGTTCACCACCTTGACGATCCCTTCAACGACCCCTGGACAGCACGGCAAGCCCTTCAAATGGTACTCCGCCCCATCCTCAACATCCGGAACATCGACCGCGGCAAGCAGCGGATTTTGCCAATAAACCGGTCCGCGCGTTAAGACGCGAATCTTCGGCTCCTGGTTAGCAAAGCCGACGTAGGCATCACGGCGCAACTTACTCAGGGCATTCAAATTATAGGTCGGTAACGTCCCCTGATGAATGCCGTAGATCTCGTCCATCGTCAGGTAAAAGATATCCTCAGGATGCACCAAGGCACCGCGCTCGCTCAGATCACGCCCCATGGCACGGAACAAGTTTCGCGCAATGCCGTAAGCCCGGGTGCGAGAAAATCTAGTGTTCTCGCGGTTTTTGACCGCCATTCTCGCATGCTTCAGGGACCACCGATAAACCCCGCGCCGCAGACCAGAGAGTTCCTTGGCGACCTCGGCCTCGGCCCGGCGACGCATCAGACCTTCACGCTCTTCGTAGGCCTCTAAATCAGTGGTGCCCGACCGGAGGTAGTTTTTCAAGCAGACAAAAAGAAAGGTTGGATCGGTATTAAGATCGATCTCTTCAAGCTTCATTTCGCTCATGCAGCGAAAGCCGAAGCGATCGATATAGACGACGATCTTTTGGTAAAACTCTTGGTATTCGCTCTGGTTCAAGGCTTCCAATAGGTCTGGCGCCTCGCAAGCATCGATCAGACGCTTCAGACCAGGGGTCGCCACCGCCTCGCCAGCGAGGCGAATCAGCTGTTTGGTCGGTTCGGCGCTCTCCAGATTGCCCTCACCAGCCAAAAGGTCATTTTGAATCCCCGCCTGCAACCCACCTAACCATGATGCGCTGAGTTTCTTTAAGATGCCAAAGTGAACCATGCATAAAAAGTCATTGATGATGGGCGCCTTCCACTGACTAAGCATGACCCGGTCGACCTCAAGATAGGTCGCAAACAGCTCGTCGCTGCTCATGCGGCCAAAGGGCAAAGCGCGAAAGCGGTCGTAGTCGAGCTTAAAGCTATGCAAAAAACCGTCAACGATCCTCTGGATCGTGAAATGATAGTATAAAAATGCGAGTCCAGTGCGCACCCGACGCAAGCTACCCCGCCAGGTGTCCCACGACGCATGCGGCTTGATGCGCTGCTGGATCTCACCGCTGAGTGCTTCCCCCACCCCCATCATGGTTTCCATAAACTCACGATTATTGCTGAAGCCGGGCAAAACCCCCACCAGCTTGTACCAATTGTAGAGGTTGTAGAAGACGCGGCCGTTGATGCATCCAAGCATATTGCCGAGGTAGGACTCCATTTCCTTAACCACCTCGCGCGACAAGCCGAGGATCTCGCAAAACTGCACATAAACGCCCTTGTAGTTGCGCAGGGCGAAAGAAAAAGACAGCGGCGAGGTCAGGCCGCCGTAGCTTTCGACGATGTTGGAATTATCCCACAGGTTTGGGTAGCCGGTGAGGTTTTGCCCCATCGAAGTCACCGCGCGGGTCTGTAACACATAGAGCTGATCTCCTTGTGCCGCCCACTCGATATCCTGCGGCCGACCGAAGTATTCATGCAAACGCCGACCAATGCGGTGCAGCTCCTGCAGCTGAGCCACACTGATCGCTGGAGCCGCCGCGGCTGCAGCCCCGACCGGCACCCGCTTATAGCCGCCAGCCGCAGCACGGCGGAAGGCCTCGGATTTATCGACAATGGTCTGGGTCAACACACCGCCATCCCTTGCCGCGAGCCAAAAGGTGTCAGCATCCAAGGCACCTGAGACCAGTCCTTCGCCAACGCCATACACGGCACTCACGACATACTGATCAAGGCGCTTTTGCGTCGGCTCACAGGTAAACAGAACTCCGGAGCAGGTGGGATCGATCATCTTTTGCAGCACGACGGCGACGCTGATGCCGCTCAGGCTGATGCCGCCTTGGAGGCGATAGGCCAAGGCACGCTCAGAGAAAGCCGACGCCCAGCACCTCTTGATCGATAACAAAGCCTCCGCCTGATCCTCGACGTAGAGAAAGCTCGACAACTGACCAGCAAATGAATGCCCGGCGCCATCCTCG
The DNA here is from genome assembly GCA_903928445.1 of uncultured Pseudomonadota bacterium. Lineage (GTDB taxonomy): Bacteria > Bdellovibrionota_B > Oligoflexia > Oligoflexales > CAIYRB01 > CAIYRB01. The sequence goes on from CAIYRB010000186.1 coordinate 7,802, forward strand.
TCCGACGCCGACGAGCGCACTGATATCGCGCTGGAGCTGGCGACCTCCTGGTATCCCTTAACCTGCTCCGAAAGCAAATCTGCTGGGACCTCAGCGGCGAGGATCAAGCGTTCAATACCGGCAGCGGCCGCCGCGGCGGGTGTTTGTCCCGAAGCAAAGTCCTGTAGGATCTGCTCCAGTGGCGCGGCGATGCCACTTTTGTTGGTAAAGGCGAGAAAGTGGCTGCGGCCCAAGGCCACCCATGCTGGTACTGGCAAACCTAAATTGGCCATCAGGTAGAGGTTGTAACCCTTGCCTCCGGCTTCTTTGGTGGCAAAATTAGCGGTTGCATTCTTGCGTATGAGCATCGTAATCCCCTCGCCTCCTTGGATCTATGACGCGAAGCCTAGCCAGGACAGATAGGTGTAACATATCAGCAAGTAGCCACTGACCACGGCGCGAAAGCAACGCGCTGCGCTTTCGCTCTTTCGCACGGCAAAGCCGACCGCAGCCCCAAGGGGAATCAGCGCCAGCAGCAAAGCCACTGGACCTCCCCACCTGGGTAATGGCCGCACCAAAGCGTCTGCCTGCAGGCTAACCAGCCAAAGGACACCAAGCGAAAGTCCAACTTGCAGCAGACTGAGCGCAACGGCCGCATAGGTGCCAAATAGCGAGGAATAGCTTTCCACCGCAGGTCGTTCTTCGGATGTTGCAAAGGTCTTTCGGGCAAATTCAAACAGATTAAACATAAACCAGTTGATAAAAACAAAGGTCAGCAAGGCCTTTGACCAAGGAAGCGGGCCGGCGAGTGTCGCTTGGGTTGCCACCGAAAGGCCAAGCAGTACAGAAACCAGTGTGTGGGTCAAAGCGTAGGTCGTCAAATGCGGCCTAAGCCAACGCCCGATAAAAAACTCTCGGTACATCAGAAAGCTGTAAATCATCGCCAGGCCATGGACGCACAACACGCGCACACCGAGCCAGGCAGCGAGGCCCAGCTCAAACAGAATCAATGCCGCCAACATGCGCTTTACTTGCGAGGCCTGCAATAATCCGCGCGCCAGTGGCCTGGTTGGGTTGACCGCCACATCGACCGCGTAGTCCTTAATTTCATCAAAGCAACGCAAGCGAAAGAAGAAACTCAAAGACAACAGCACGCTAGCTGCAAAGGCCCATGGCGCAAAAACAACTCCGGCTAAGCGGGCGGCCATGGAAAAATTTCCTAGCGCGAAAAGCAGGACCATCGGCCCGTGAGCGCCCAGGGGAAAGCGTTCACCGACAAAGATCCACCATTTTGCAGCCAGGGTCTGGCCTGACCTGCTCATGCTAAGTAATCCCGCGCCTGGCTCGCTTCCAGGTGGTCACGCAAGACTCCGTACTCGACCTTGCTGTGATGGCGCGGGTCCATTGGGATCTCCTTGACGGCGTATAGAGAGTCGACGGGAATGCCGTTTTTCGCCAGTAGGCGTTTGGCCTCGGAGATTGCCGCCACATCTAAGATGGCGTCCTGGCGTAGCTGCAGCACGACGGCATTGCGCGCGACAAGGGCTGGGTCTGGCAGACCGAGGAAAGCACCATTTTCGACGAAAGCTAAGCGCTTGAGAATCACCTCAGCACGGACCGGAAAGAAATAGCGCCCGCCGCGCTCGATGACATTGTGGATACGGCCGACGATCCACAGGTTGCCGCCCTTGTCCAAGCGCCCGAGGTCACCGGTGCGGTGCCAGACAGAGCCATCTTGATCCACGATCTTGGACTTAAGAAAGGCCTCTGGATTGTTGTAGTAGTCTCGACAGACATGATCGCCGGTGACGATAAACTCACCAACCTCGCCTGCGGCGACTTCAAGATCCGCCCAGCCCTTACCCGTCAGGGTGATATCACCGCGCACGATGCGGATGAATTTATAGCGCAGATCGTCGCTGATATGCCCAACGTTCACGCCTTCTTCGACGATTTCGGGGTCCTCGCCAAAGGCGCTGGTCAGCATCTGCGTGGCTTCGATATGCGCCATCGGTTCAACCTCCGTTGAGCCGTATAGCACCCAAATCTCCGCATGCGGCGCCACCTTCTTGAAGGCTGCAACATCGTCCTTGCTGATAGGAGCACCGCCCGTGACCACTCGCCGCAAAGACGACAAGCTCACACCTTGCTCCAAGCAGTAGTGGCTAACGCCGTTGAGCATCGACGGCGACAAAGTCGTGCAGCTGATGGGGCCATGGATGATCTGACCAACTAAGGCGGCGCCGTCGTGACTAGCCGGCGCCGCGAGGTTGACTGCAGGCAAGATCGTCGTAACGCCGCTAGCCAGATTATTCAGCGAAAAGATCGGGAACGCTGGCATGTCGATATCGACCGGAGTGTATGGCAAGACCTTGGCTAGGGCCTCATGCTGCGCACAGAGAAAGCGGTGGGTCCGATTCGCACCCTTCGGCGTGCCGGAGCTACCGGTCGTAAAGGTGATGAGAGCCGTCGCGTCGCCACTCACTGCCGCCAGAGGAACCTGCCCCGGAGTCTGCAGCAGCTGCTCCAGAGTCGCCGCGTAGCTGCCATCTCCGCCTGGACCAGCGATGATGCGCAGCGGCATTTGCTTAAATTCCTGGACATCAACGATCAAATCAAAGGCCGCCTTATGACTGATCATCGCCTTTGGAGTAGCGCATGCGGCGCTCGCACCGAGGTGACTGCTGCGTGCCCAGGAGTCGAGGAAGACGGCAATGGCCCCAAGCTTTTGCACGGCAAACATGGCGACGTACATCGGCAGGCTCATCGGCAAGAAGATGATCACCCGGTCGCCTTTGGTGATGCCGAGTCCGGCAAGTCCCGCTGCGACCGCATCGACTAAGTGCATGAACTCCAGGAATGTCACCTGGCGATGCGGCTTAGCATCGCGGTGGTGTTTACTCCAAGCAGCGATATCTGGCACGTCTACCCAACGGATCGCCACGCGGTCAGGAAACTGCTGGGCATGGTCATAGAGGTAAGACAGCACATTGTTACGCGCCGTGCTGCCCGCCTGGTAGCCGATACGCCCGCTAGCCAAGATACCGAGCGCCTCGGATGGCTCGCCATTAGCGACTCGCGCATGCGCTAAAGCATCGACCAGCAGCGGTACCACCTGGTCGCGGTGCGACCATAGCAGGGAATGACCTGCTCCAGCCACGACGTGAATCGATTCCGCCTTGAGACCGATACGGTCCATCGCCGCCTCTTGCGTCGGCCAAGGAACCGCCGCGTCGGCGCCGCCGCGCAGGACCACCAGTCGCTGGACCTGGCCTTTGTACGACCCCTCAAGCGGCAGCCGCGCTTGAACGATTTTCTGCTGCATGGCAGTTCGCCAGATATTCGCGTGCGCGAGCCGCGCCTGAAGCATCACGCCCTCGCCGTCAGCGGCACTACCTGGCGCAAAGCAGGTCGCCGCAAAGCCAGCAGCTAACTTTGGCGCCGTAGCAAGCAGCACCAGGTCTCCGACCACGGGCGTGGCGAGGACGGCGCGCTGCAGGGGCGAGACCGGACGCTCGCTCACCAAGGTCGGGCAAAGGAGCACCAAAGTGCGCCATTTGAGCCCACGTTTCTTCGCCCAGCGTAGCGCCATGTAGGCGCCAAAGGAGTAGGCCACACCGACCAGATCACCACGCAGGTCCACCCCACCGGCAGCGGCTTGCGCCTCGGCCAACGCCAAGTCTGCGGCGGCTAGCATCGACTGCTCGTCGCAGCGTTCACTCGGCATGCGGTAAAAGCCGACCGCAGCCTGCCTTTTCGGGTCCACTGCGGCGATCAAGGAAGCGAAGTCCGCCGCCGAGCCAGGATTACCTGGAAACAAAAGCAGACCAGTCACAGTCATAAAATCATTCCTTGTTTAAGCATGTGGCGAAAGGCAGCTGCAGAGGGATTGCGCCGATGTGGCCGCCTGATCGTCGGCACGTTGGCGACCCCAGTCACGGCGCCGCCGCTGGCGAGACCTGCCAGCAACTGCTGCGTCGCGGCGAGTTCTAAGGCCATCGCCCGGCGCAAATAGGCGAGATAATCGGCGTCACCCGGCTGCGACACCTGAACGGTCTTCAGGATCTGGCCAGCATCGATGTTTGCGGTCATGTGGTGCAGCGAGAACCCTGCCCCTTCCCCCGCAGCCAAGGCCCACAAGTCGCACATGGTACCGCGTTGATCAGGAAGTAGTCCGTGATGAACATTGATACAGCCAAGCCTCGGTGCGCTAAGGATAGGCTCTTGGTAAATACAACGAGTCCGCGCATTGACGATCAAGTCGATGGCCTCAGTCTTGACCAAGCTCACCGCATCCTGCGAGTTGAGGTCGGTCATCGTCCAGACCTTTTTACCAGCCAGGCGGTAGGCTTCAAGGCGGCGCCGGTGGCTAAATCCAAAGGTATTGCGGAGCAAACTAAGTCCCAAACCCCGAGCCCCTACAGCCAAAAGCGCCAGCCCGTTCTTAACCAAGGCGGCGCTACGATTGTCCAGCACGACCAACCCGTGCACCTGCGGACACGTTGCCAGGCCGATGATCATGTCATCGTAATTGCCTGGAACAAAAGTCGTGCGCGATGTGACGATGAGGGTCCGCAAGGGTCGACGTCCTTCGTTTGCTTTAGCTGAGGCCCATGTATTGGTAGATAAAAATTCGGTACACCTGAGTCTTTTCCGCCGCGATCAAGGCCGCATAATCGGCGGTCACGTCGCGAAATCCGCTCAGATCAGTCCCTTCGGGAACCCGCAGGTAGCACCGCACCACACACAGCGCCCCAGGATTTAGACAAACCTTGAGCTGCTGCAAATAGGTACGTTCCGTATCTCCAGAGAAATACGACGGCACGTCGCTCAGCGAAACGAAGTCAAATCGCTCCGTGGCACTTGCCGCGTAAGCCAATAGATCCGACTGCACGCGTTTAGTCGGCTGCCCCTGACGCAGAGCCGCTTGTACCAGCGCATACACCGCGGGATCAGCCTCAACGGGATTGCCCTCGGGAAAGCGCAGCACACCAAGAAAGCACAGTTGCAAAAAGAAATTGTGCCGCGTCAAACCATTGGCAAACACGCGACGAAAGGCCTGCCGGTAGAAATCGTAGTAGCCCTCGTCGATATTCTTGCGAACGAAATGCCCTTTATACAAGACGGCATTAAAAAAGGCGGCGTTACCGAAGATACGCAACACCAGACGCGGCACAAATTTCCAGCGATTATTCGCAAGCTTTTCATCAAAATAGTCCTGCTGCGACTGCACCTGATCAAAGGCAAAGATTTCATCGTAGCGGTCACCGATCAGGTGTTTGATAACCTTAGCCACACCGATGAAGGTTCGTTCCCATTTGCCAGCATAGATCAGTCCATGCCAGCGATGCCGTTGCAGCAGCTCAGCACAATACTCCCTAGCGCCGTCCGACAACTGAAAGGAGCTAAACCAGGTCCGCCGCTCTCGCGTCATGACACCAGGCGCATAGGGCGGATAGCCCCAAAAGGCGAGAAAATCGTTAAAGCTCAGCTTGCGCATCGACTCCTCGCGCATCTCAGCAAGATGCAGCTGTTGTTCGGCGAGGTCGAGGGCCACCAGGGACGTCGGCTGGGCAGCAAAAAGCGGCAAAAAGCGCCCACCGCTGCCACAAATGCTGAGTATATGCTTGGGCTTGTGCTGCTGACAAAGCCGTAGCTCCAGCGTCGTGTCTTCATTGGCCAAGGAATAATTCAAATGCTTGAAGTACTTAGTCGCTTTGGACACGTTGCCCCCAAGTGCGAAGTGCCTTGACCGCGTGTTCACGGCAAAGGTTGATTTCCTGCTCGGTGATCAGCCCGGTCGGACTGCGGATGGCGGCAAGACGGGCGCCGTGTTTACGGGCGATCTTGTAGATCTCCTTGACCTTCTTGTAATAGATATTGCGTGACAAGGTAAACGATTCGAAGCGTCCTTCCAGCGCGAGCAAAGCGGTCTCGGCTAGGCACGCATAGACAATCGGGTGAGGTAGGCCGATGTCGGAGCTGACGTTGACTTGGCCTGGCAGTTCAATCTCGCCGCTTTCGACAATCAAGATATCTGGCCTAGTGATGGCTTGGACAGCGGAATAGGTCAATGGGCGACTAACGTCACAGACCACGCAACCGGGCTTGATGCGGTCAATCGACAGCACGCTACCCTCTATAGCACTTGTCGAGATGATGATCACATCGGCGATCGGAGCGAAGCGATCGGGTTGGGTCGTCACCCGCACCTTCGTCTGCGGCGACATCTCATTCAGTTCTTCCTGCAGATTCAGCAATCGTGCCGCATTAGGTGCCGCAACGATGATCTCATCAAAGAGATTGACCAGGACCTTGGCGCAGGCCTTGCCGATGCTGCCAGTGGCACCGATGATCATGCACCGCCCATGGATGCGCTCACCAGCCTGATTTGGTGTAGCCACCAAGCCGAGGCGTACGGAGGCCTCGCGGGCAGCCCAAAGAGTCGCCGCGGCCGACAGCGAGTTGCCAGTGGTCACGGGGATAGGACTACGGCTTTCGACGGTGACGCCACCATCGCCGACGATCTTGGTAAAAGCCCCTAGGCCGATGATGTCAGCGCCTTGATCCTTGGCGTGCTTGGCGATGGCAACAAGCTTGCCGTAGGTGGCCTCGGGACTGGCCCGCTTCATCTCTTTTGGCGTCGCAAAAAGCGAGTAGATAAGGCCCTCGGCATGAACACCATTGGCCTCGCTGACGATGCCGGTGATGTTGCCATAACGAATGCCAGGTAAGCTTGAAATGCCGCGCTCGATGCCACGCGTGATGGACTTGGGGAGTAGATGCAAGGGTTTTAGCAAGGGATGGCGAAACAGGTCACCGCGATGCAGGGGGTGGATGATAAAGGCAAAGCGCCGAGGTGCAGCACCCACGCCTGGATAGAGCTGAGTTAAGTCCGGAGAGACCTTTTTTTCATTAAGAAATTCCAGAACGTCCTCGGACGACAGCGCACCTGGTGCATCATGGAGCAGACCGATAATGGCCTCGGTTACGCTGAAGGATAGAGCACGATATGCCGCACCGAGCGGTGTCTGCAGGGCGAAGCAGTTGGCCACTCCGGCCTTACGTAGGCGCTCGGCTAGATCATCGCTTAAATAGTCGATGAGCAGGACCTTGTTTTTGAATTGGCTTAAATCATAGCTTTCGAGCATGACTGCAGGCGAGGCGACAACGTCGACATCGCGCAATACTTGACGCAAAAAATGGCCATGCACCGGGAGGCCAAAGACCGATTGATCAGGACGCCGAATGCGCGACTTGACCAGGATCGACCGCGTCGCTAGCGTATAGCGATTCAGACCCTTGATGCCGTTTAAGACCAGCGGAATGCGCTGCACGGTCCACGGATCCAAAGACTGCAAGGACGCCGCTCGAGAGGCCAGGAGCTGCGCGAAATCGTACTGCGCTAGGCCTGACATCATCAGCACCCGCGCCTTCTTTAAGTCGAGCTGCCCATGGGTCAGCGCGTGCTGGAACTTCCAGTTGATAAGTTCTGAACGCAGCTGAAAGCCGCAGCAAACAGGCGTGTCTCCCGCCCACTCATCGACTAGATCGAGGATCTGCGGTCGCATCACGTGGCGTCCAATGCGCACGGTTTGCGGCAAAAAGGACGCGGCGATGGCGTCACACTGACCCGAAGCCTGCTTGATCAACCGGCTAAAGACCTTGGCGTCAAAGTCGGCCCCGGTTTGGGTCAGGCGAAATTCCTGACCATCGACGGTGATCACTTCTTCGCGGCTGCGCCGCGAGGAGCCGTACGAAATAGCGACGATCTGCTTCATGCATGAACCTTTCTTCGCGTGAAATGCAGACGATCGGCGGCGGCAAACAAGATCGGGGCGTAGTCGCTGAATTTAGGAAAAACAAAGTGCGGCAAATCGGCCGCAAGATGCTCACTGGCAAAGGTCCAGGGCAAATGCAAATATGGCAAGACGTCCTCGGGGATATTAAATTTGGCCGCCAAACCATGTGGCAAGATCCAGCGCGGCAGAGGCAAGGGCTCCAAGGTAATACCGTAGTGATCGCATAGTGCCACGAGAAAGCGCCGGACCGACACCTGCGACGCGGCGCCCATGATATGGTAGGTGCGAAGTTCCTGATATTCGCAAGCGACCGGCAGTAGCTGGACGATGGCCTCAGCCGTAACATCGACCGGCACGACCATCAGCTTGCTGGTTTCGGTGAAGGGTACCGGCAAAAAACGCAGCGGGTTGAGGCGACGTGCAGCCGGGGCCAAGCGCTTTAACAGTCGCTGGACATAATATGGTCCATCGACTTTGGGCATCCAACCGTCCTGACTATCCCCGAGTAAAATCCCCAGCCGCATACAGCTGCGCGACTTAAAGTGCGTCGCACTGCGGACCAAATGCTCAGCAGCGAATTTCGTCCGCGCGTAAGCATCCGGAAAGCCCTGACCGACATCAAACATATCCTCGTGGAATACTCCCGCGTAGTCTCCCGCCACCGCGACCGTACTGATATGACAAAAGTGACGCAGATTGGGCATGTGGCGCGCTAGCTGGAGCATATTCGCAGTGGCTAGGACATTCTGTAAATATAGATCTTCGCTCCCTGCCTGCATGTCATAAAGTGCCGCGGCATGGATGACGCATTCGACGCCGCGGATGCTTGCCAGCACCGGGCTCCTAAACATCGATTTTTGATCTGTTAAATCGACCTCAAGCCACTCGACTCCGGCGCGGGCTGGCTGCCCCTTACGACTGGTGGCAATGACCTGATGCCCAGCGCTAACCAGACGCCTGAGCAGCATTTCACCGAGAAAGCCTGAACCGCCAGTGCACAAAACGATCATGCGGCACCTCCGCGTACGCGCTGGGAGCGCACCGTACGCATCAGGGCCGGCTTGGCTTGGCTAAAGACCTTGAGATATTTAGGACGAATAGAAATCGAAAGTTCCAAGTCTGAAGCGAGCAGCTCACCATCACCGACAAAATCCAAAGGCTTACCATCGAGGGCCTTAATCTTGATGGCGCTTGTCTCAAACGACTGAACTTGAGGATCGTTTTCCGGCCCGAATCGGCGACGCACCCGGTATGCAGAGTACAGAAACTGCCGGGTGCTGCCCGGGGTAAAAAAAGTCACATTAAAGGCACCGTCATCGTGCCGGGTATGCGGCGCTACGGTGAACGAACCACCGATCGCCGGCTGATTGTTGACGAGAAAAAGCGGCGTCGTGATCTCGCCGGTAAACATATCGGACTCGACATAAAGGTGACGCGGCTTGACCCCGCTGGCGAGGATGCTGCCGCCGAGTAAGATACCGTAGACCTCTTGCTTCATGACCCGCATCAGCAAGCGAAACCCTGGCACGATCTCGCGCAGCCGATTGATTTGTTGCGCGACATCGCTGACGAGCCCAATGCCGCCGTTGGTGGCCATAAAGCGATCATTGATCTGGATGAGATCCATCCGCTTCCACCGATCTTGCCGAACGACATCCACCGCCCGCTGCATACTCGATGCATAGACCCCAAGAACCCGCGCTAAATCGTTGGCTGTTCCCGCAGGCAGGATCAGAAAGGCAGTGTCGTGGCCGGCGAGTTCTTGAATGAGGTGACTCATCGTCCCGTCACCGCCGACCGCGATCAGCACATCGACCTTGGTCGCAATGGCGGCTTTGACGGCCAGATGAAAGTCGGCGGTGGTCCCAGGCGGCTGAAAGGTGAGCTCGCTGCGATATAGCTTGGTCCGAATCACCCGTTCCCAGTCGTGCGAGGCGCTCTGAGATGCGTTGTGATTGAGAAAGATGTGGATCCGGTGCATTGGCATAGACCTCTAGCGATGATGCCTAACATAGGTCATCCCGCTGCAGCAAAGTCTTCGTCCATTATACCGATATCTTTAGACGCCGGCCCCACCCAAAGACCAAAGAACGCCACATTACATTGTATCAATCACACCTTAGGTAATTCGTTACAGATGTACATGGGACCTACGCTTAAGTTGCGCCAAATCGCGCTGCGGCACCGTGTGACCGTCGGTCGGTCAGGACCCAAATGATGTTGAGCGGCGTCACGATAGTACCCACTGCGAGCACGAACAAGACTTTGAAGGTAAAAAACGTCGCGAAAGAAACCTCGTTTGGACCGATTAAGACCCAAGCCACGATCACAGGAGCTGCAAGAAAGGTCGCCGCCGCCAAGGAAAACACTGCTGCACGCCACCACGTCTGATGACTGGCATACCGTAGTAGGGCATGACTAGTGGTAGTCCAAGACAAAGGCTCAACCTTGCCCCGCTTGGCCTCACGCCTGACCACCGGAGTGGCCAGCAAGACGGTAAAGAGGGCTACACCGATGGCGGCCAACAGCGTTTCGACCACCAGACCCTTTTCGCCCCATACCGGCACCTTGCCATGCTGCGTCAACCACCACGTCAAGGCGATAGTCATGACGCTGTTGATCACCACGGCACCGGCGATTTGCTGGATTAAATAACGGCGCAAACTCAGGCTAGCCGGCATAGATGCAACCTCGTTATAAACGTTCACTCCATGGGATGGTCGGCGGATTTTAGCGCATCCAAGTCGATAAAGCAAAGGTGCACCCTTGGTGAAACCAATGCCATCGACCTTACAAATATGCTGATATTTTGCTCGCAGCAGTCGACTTTGTGGAAGAATCGGGACCGTGATCAGGTCACTTGACAGACATACGCAGGTGTGTGGATAATTACCGTATCTGTGTAAAGGAGTGTGTATGCCGACTAATTTAGCGATTGACGACCACCTCCTGGAACAAGCTTTAGCGATCGGTGGTAAGACGACCAAAAAAGCCACGGTTACCGAGGCGTTGGTGGAATACATCGCGCGTCGGCAACGAATGAAGGCTCTTGAGGCCTTCGGCACGCTATCGATCGATGAAAAGTTCGATATTAAGAAAGACCGTAAGAAGCGATGATTGTCATCGATACTTGTGTGCTGTCGGAAGTCTTCCGAAAACGCGCCAAACCATACCGATCAGTGCTTACTGACACAGTCAGACAAATGATTCACGACGATTGGCCGCTCGTCGTTCCCGGCATCGTATTGCAGGAGTTCTTGACGGGATTCCGCCAGTCGGCTCATTTTCACAAGGCCGAAGAGGCGCTGGCCGGATTTAGAGTTGCCTACGCTGACCATGAGGATCACGTGTTGGCGGCACATATCCGCACATCCTGCTCAAAAAGTGGTGTTCAATGCGCGGCCATTGATGCGTTAATTGCGGCGACCACCATTAACATGAACGGTCGACTCCTGACCATTGATGCCGATTTCTCGCGGATCGCCAAACTTTGCCACCTTAAGATCTTCGATCTTTAGGCGTTGCCGGTGGCGACAAAGCTTGCAAAAAGACCGGCAAAGGATCCATCACGGCCTTGCCCAGCAGAGCCATTTCAGCATAGGCTGGACGTCGACCTTGGACCTTTTACGCCCCCGGAGTCAGCCGATGCCGACGATTCGTAGACTGATCGCCTCGCTGTGTTTCACTGCACTTGTTCTAGCGGCGGCCACGTCCTCAGCCAGGGCGGAAAGTGTCGACCAGATCCGCAACTTCCATATGGTGACCCCCTTCCTCTTTCGTAGTGGCCACCTGGAACCCAGCAACTTCGCCACGCTTAGTACCTACGGCATCGCCAACGTCCTGACCCTTGAAGACTACTGGGGCAACCAAAGTGCCGCCGCGAACGAGCTGCAGCTTGCGCAGAGCGCTGGCATGGGCCTGTCGTGGCTACCCATGGACGGCCTCGCCAAGCCGACGCTGGAGCAGATCGAAGCGGCTCTAGCCTATATTGTTGACCCAGCGCATCAACCGGTCTTGGTCCATTGCCTGCAGGGGAGCGACCGCACCGGAATGGTGATTGCCGCGTACCGCATCAGATACGAGCATTCGACGGTTGCCGATGCACGCCAAGAAATGTACCGCTATGGCCACAGCATCCTGCTGTCGTGGTGGGATGATCTGCTGCAAGAGATCCATTAAAGCGGTCCAAGACACCTCAACAGGGAGTAACCACCGTAAAAACGACTGGGGCCATGCAATAAATTTGGTTAGACTTCCCAGGGTAGTATTCCATACGTCTCTGGGGACCTCTCTATGACCATGACTTTAGCCACGACAAACACTGCTGTGGAAGCCCTAGCTCTAGTTCAAAGCCTACAAAAGAGGCTGGTGCAACGACTGAGTAAACTCCCCCCAGAGTCATCCTCCACACGTTTTGTCCCCGTGGACTGGCTGCGCGCCAAAGGATCCTTTGGCGGTGGCACCCGCTTTAGCGCCTCAGACCCAGCGGTTTTTAACCGGGCTTCGGTGAATATCTCCCAGGTGCAGTATGAAAACGATCCGAGCAAAAAGCTTGGCTCGGCAACGGCGATCTCGACCATTGTTCACCCCAGCAACCCCCACGCCCCGTCCATGCATATGCACATCAGCTGGACCGTCATGAAGGCCGGGACAGGTTACTGGCGAATCATGGGCGACCTCAATCCAAGTATTGTGATTGCTTCTGACCGCGAGGCCACCGAGGCCGCATTTCGGGCCGCCGTAGGGCCAAAACTCTATGACTACGGCACGGAGCAGGGTGGTCGCTACTTCTTCATCCCAGCCCTCGGACGTCACCGCGGCGTCGCCCACTTTTACCTCGAAGAGTTCAACTCCCAAGATTTTACCGCTGACTTTGCTCTGGCGGAGCGCTTTGGCCAAACGCTGATTGATGCCTATGCTTCGATCGTAGGTCGCATCTTGCGCAACCCAGCTCCGATCAGCACTAGCGATAGGCGGCAGCAGCTTGATTATCACAGCTTGTATTTTCTGCAGGTCTTGACCCTTGACCGTGGCACGACTTCGGGCCTGCTCGTCCATGACGAGAATGACGTGGGAATTCTCGGGTCTCTACCCTCCCACGTCGATAAAAAGCTCCTTGAATCCTGGGTGCCGCGACTGCCAAAGGTGCAACAGGCGCTCCTCTGCAGCCTTGTGCAAGCGCTACCGAGTGGGGAGTCCAGCCATGTCGATGATGCGGTCAAGGCGCGCATCGCCACTGTGATTCGGGAGTTTTATAAGAGGCATCCGCAAGCCGAGGAACTTCTGGCTCGGGGTGACAGGTTGCCACCTACGCAGCAAAATCACCAATGAATGCGAACGCGACTGTGCAAGGTACACGCTAATAGCCTTGCCGTGGCGCCTTAGATATTCGGCGCAAACGAGCTGTCAAGCCTGATTTGGCACCAGGCACAAACGTCATGATATTAATGATATGCATTATTATATAGAATTGTAATAAAATATTACTTTTCTATAGGTCCCACCTGCGCTAAAACCAAGTTCGCGGCGTTCACACCACGCCCCTTGATTCACTCCACCCCGTTCGGAGCTTCACTATGAAACGATTGACCGCCCTGAGCCTCAGTGCTCTGTCCTTCTCCGCCCTCGCAATCCCCGCACATGCGGCCGAAAGCTTGAACATGAGCGGTGTCACCACGCCGATTGAAGACCTCGGCTTCACCATGATCTCCGTGCCTAGCGACGGGATCGAGAAGTACATGCCCGCTGGCGACAACAGCAATGGAATTCCAGAGCGAATCCAAGGGCTCTTCTGGATGGACGGCAACCCACTTGGCGACATCCTCCTCAGCTTCGCCGGAGCGACTTGGGACCAAGAGACCCGCGTCGCCGTGTTACCGGTCGCAGGCCCCCGCGTGTTCTCATTCTTACCAACAGACAAGGGCCGTCAAGCCTTCAAAGACGCTCTAGACAGCCAGCTGACCTATGAATTGCACTTCAACGAAGACTACAGCTTCGCGCAAATCCTGCCGATCTCGACCTTTATGCTCCGTGCTAACAATCGCACGCCAAAAGAACTGCTGTCGTTCACCATGACCTGGATCTCGGAAGGTCACTACTCTCGCGACAATACCTTCGGTTCGGTTTTTTGGTTTCCTGGCTACCAGCTGCGTCGCATCGTTCGCCCCGACGGCACCCGCGAAGCAGCGTACGCCGATTATCTGAAATTCGCCCAGCCTGAGTCGCTGCTCGGCGTCCACAAGTAATGATCGCCTGTTTAATGATGCACCTTAAGCTGGGCGCCAAAAAGCGCCTTGTTTAGGTGCAAGATAGCCGATTGACTCATAAGCGGCATCGACCAGGGCTTGACCGCGAGCCCCCAGGCCGATGCCGCTTGCTTGTTGGTTCATGACATAGGCGAACGACAATCCGGCCCGCGGGTCAGCGAATCCTAGCGACCCGCCCGCACCGGTGTGACCAAAGGCCTCCTCGCTCATCAGAATGCTATCGCGCTCGCCAACGACGCGCCTTTGGTTGTTCATCGACTTGACATATCCCAGGGCAAAACGCGTCGGAATTTGCATCATCGCATCGACCCCAGCGGAAACCACCGAACCCATGCCGTCGCGCTGCGCTGAACTGACCAAGCGCACGCCGTTAAACGCGCCGTCCAATGCAAGAGGTCGATACATGGCGGCTAAACTACGAGCATTGGTGATGCCGTTGGCTGCGGGGATTTCCGCTGCGTGGTAAGCACGCTGATCGGAGGCACCCGGGACGACAAAAGTGCCGGAGTGCATCAGCATATGATGAGCGCTCGACTCCTTATCAGACATCGCCAGACGGATAAACGGTGACAGCGGTGCCTCGACCGAGGGCGGCGGCGGAGGTATGATCGGCGCTACGCGCCCCTCATACTCCTCCGGTAGGCCGATCCAAAAATCCAGGCCAAGCGGTGCGGCGACTTCGCGCTGAAAAAAGGTTCCTAGCGACAGACCACTGATCCGCCGGACCACCTCACCGACCAAGTGGCCGAAGGTCAAAGCATGATAACCATGCTGGGTACCGGGCTGCCAGTAGGGCCTCTGCACCGCGAGGGCGGAGGTGACGGCTTCCCAGTCGCAAAGGCCGAATTCCGGGATTGGTTCACGCAGCGCCGAGAGTCCGCTTTGGTGCGACAGTAGCATCGCGACGGTCACGTCTTGTTTACCGCTTTGAGCAAACTGCGGCCAATAGCGTGCCACCGGAGCGTCAAGATCGAGCTCGCCGCGGTCAGCAAGCATATGGGCACACAGGGCCACGGCGCCTTTTGTTGAAGACCAAACCATGCAGACGGTATCTTTCTGCCAAGGCCGACCGGTTTTGGGGTCGGCCACACCGCCCCACAAATCGACGACCGACTCACCGCGCCAGGTGATGGCCACAGAGGCCCCGACCTCACCACGCTCGACTAGGTTTAGGCGGAACGCTTCGCCTACAGCTTCGAAGCCAGGCGCGCAGTGTCCAAGCACGGTTGTTTGGCGAGCGGCAGATGCCGCAGTGGATGCTTGGTTCGACTCTTGCCAATGACGCATCTGTAATCCTCAAGGCAGCCGAATGGCTGCCCTCTTACCGTTACCGGAAAAATACCACAGTCGAAGCTATCGGTCCGGCATTAAACAGATTTCCGGCACCGAGTCCAACCCGCCCGATGATCGTCGTTCCACCTAAAATAGCAGGGCCCTGATCCCGTGGACAGATCGGTATGACTCTGCTATAACCCGGGTCGATTCCCCCCGCCTATCCACCGCATCCAGAGTCGGAGTTTTTCTTATGAAGATGTCCCTACGCCAGTTAGCTCTTACCGCAGCTTGTCTATTGACCAGCCAGGTCGCTTCAGCCCATATCAGCCTCGATCTCGCCGGCACGCACAAGTCCCGCTACGGATTTGAGATGAAAAAAGGTCCCTGCGGCCGCCTCGACGGCGCCCGTGGCACCAACATCTATACCTATAAACCAGGCGAAACGATCAAGGTCGCCATCACCGAGTTCGTGCCGCATCCAGGCTACTTCCGCATCGCCTTTGATCCCAATGGCGACGCCGGCTTTATGAACCCGCGCACCGTCCTGCCGATCAACCGCGAATGCATGCAAGACCCTGCCGATCATTGCGGCGCGACCGACTTCTACAACAACAGCACCGTGCTACTCGACAACCTCGAACCACATCAGGGCAATATCCTCGGTAGAAACTACTCGTGGGATGTCAAACTCCCCGATGTCGAATGCGACAACTGTACCTTGCAAGTCATTCAGATCATGACCGACCCGTACCCCATTCATGCACCTTACGATCCTGCCTATACCTCGGAAGACATCTACTATCAGTGCATCGATATGGTTTTGAAAAAATAAGTCGCGCCAGGGCTCACGGCAAAGGGCGAAGCGATGTCGCCCTTTGCACCAACTCCAGCTGAACGAGCGCCGGCTGAAAGGTTGGGTCGATCCGCAGTGCCGCGCTGAAGGCCTCCCGCGCCTTAAGCCATTGCTGCTGGCGCAGGGCGATCTCGCCTAGTCCCTGGTAGGCGTAGAGCAGTTTTGGCTGAAGTCGCAGCGCCTGTTCGTAAAGTGCTTCGGCCTCGGCCCAGCGCTCCTGCTCCGTCATTAACACCGCCGCATTGAACACGGCGACGGCATCACGCGGCGCCAGGGCCATCGCCTTCTGATATTCGCCATAGGCTAAGGCCTGATCTGGATGCGGACACGCTTTATCCTGATAAGCCATCGCCAACTTCACATGCGCCGGCGCATGCTCCGGATGCTGCGCTAAAAACGGCTGGAGCAGAGCAGCAGCCTCGTCGCAGCGGTGATCGTCGATGAGGGCCGTGGCTAGGTTGATGCGTGCGCGGATATTTTCTGGATAGGCCGCCAGAGCTTCTTGCCAGACGATCACTGGGGACTGATAGACCCGTTGCCTTTGCAGTGTCCCGGCTAATAGCAGCGCAGCGACGGATCCGGTGGCCGCAACGAGGGTGAGATTCGCCATGGGCTGATGACGCCTTAAACGCGCTAACCACGATGCCAGGCCAGCTCCGAGTAGGAGGTACCAGCCGGTGTTGGCAAGATACACGCGGCGTTCGACCAAACAGTCAACAGTTGGGAATACCGTGCTCGTCGGTGCCAAGACCGCAACAAACAACAGTATGGACGCAGCGATTAAGGACCACACTCCTCCACCGCGCCGTGCCCAGACCCATAGTGATGCTCCCACGGCAACGGTCCACGCACCCCACGCGGCGATTCGCGCGAGGACACTGAAATCCTCGGGACGCACATAATGATCGACGCTGAGGCCCATCGGCAGGAGATTAAACAGCAGGTAGCGTCCCAAAACAATGCCTTGAACCGAGGCATAAGCACCACGCGGAAAGACCTGGTCAAAGGCCTCAAGGTCGCCAATCTGGCCGAAGTAGTTCCATCGCGCAAATAAATACGCGGCGGCTATTGCAAGCAGAGGACCATAGCGCCGCCAATAGCGCCGCAGCGCATTCACTCCACCACCGCTTTGCCAACCAAGAAGCAGGATATAAAACAGCGGCAGGACCACAGCACTTTGTTTTGCAGCGAGCGCCAAGGAAAAAAGCACTGCCCCAAGCAGTAAGCGCCAACTCTTCCATGGCTCTGCGGCAAGCAGGACGTTCAGCGAGGCCAACACAAAAAAGGCCGCCAAGATATCGCTTAAGCCGTAGGCATAAAGCACGGTTCCAGCATGAATCGGCGCCAAGACAAAAAGTAGCGCGCCACACCAGGCAGCGAGTGTCGACTGCTTCGGCCATAGCGGCCGCAATAGTTTGCTGCCTAAGCGAAAGAGCCAAACACCGCAGCCAGCATGAAACAACGTATTGACCAGGTGATACAACCACGGGGAGGACGCGGCCCAATGGTAGCAAAGCGCATAAATCAGGTAGGTCAGCGGCCTTGACGGATCGTTGCGCCAGGTTGTGGCCAAAGCATCGTAGGGATAAATCAGCGTGGTAGAGAGCAGGTCTAGACGTCGAATATCTTGGTTTTCGACAATCTTGAGCAGATCGTCGTAGATCAATGGATTTGGCCAGGACCTGACAAACACCAGCACAGTGATGGCGAGAAGCGCCACCATCCCCAAAGCAACGGAGGAGTCGGGTCGAGATTGGGCGAGGTGTGGCTTTGATGTCGGCATATTAAAAGTTCACGAGCCAAGGCCCGTTATAAAATCTTGTAGCAGTTGGTTGACTTGAACTGCTGCATGAATCGGGACAGCGTGAGAGGCCGCGGGTATTTCAAGATACTTGGCACCGGGAATGCTACTAGCGAGAACCCGACCGTATTTGGTCTTGGCGATAGGATCGTGCTGCGCGGAGATGACTAGGGTCGGAGTGCCTGCCAGCTCACCCAGGGCAGCAGACCGGTCGTACCGGCCCATGGCCATCACCTGGCGCATTAAGATCGCCGGCTGTTCGGCTAGGTCGCGTCCCATGAGGGGAACCAGGTTCGCGGCAATAGTCGCCGGATCTTCAGCGCTGAGGAACTCAGGTGTACAGATCATTTCGAGGAAGGCGCGTCGGCGCGACGCACGCGTCCCGATTCGTGTCTTCAGGCTCATCCATAGCACCCATGGAGTTAATCGCGAAGCTTCCGTACCTTTGCTAAAGGTGCAGAGTAAACTCAAACTACGAACACGTTGGCGATGGCGCAGAGCTAACTCTGTTGCAATCAGGCCACCCATCGAATGGCCGACGACGTGAGCCGAGTCCCAGCCGACCTGATCTAAAAGAAAGCATGCATCTTCGGCCATGTCCTCAATGCTGATCCTGCCATCTAGCAGCGTGCTGCGCCCAAGGCCGCGGTTATCGAAAATCAAAGATTGAATCCCTTGCATCCACTCGACCTGCGGCCGCCACCCTTCGGCCGGGACGCCAACGCCTTGGATCCACAGCACAGGCTGACCTGCGCCCGAAAGCTCGTAGTAAAGCTCGACCTCACCTCGCTCGCAGACAGGCATGGGACTCCTTCGCAACCTTTGCACCATTGGGATGTGCTCCCATTGTAATCTTTCGGCGTAAAGAAAAGCCCAAATATTTGAGGTGACATCGACTTTTCGGACAGGTGTGTTAGGAGCTGGCCAAATTCCTTGCTTACGCCTCATGTCGACCGTGACCTGGCTGTAAACACCGGCTATCATGAACCTATATGGCGTAGCATAACGGCCTCTACTGAGACAAATATTGTATGTGCCCCAGCGATTCGGCGGTTAGCTGAACTTGATCGCCGCGCTGCATGCAGAACCTCGCCGCGCAAAGCGCGCCCCTCCTCTGAAGGTCCTTGGCTAAGACTCAGGAATCAATATGATTTGTG
>CAIYRB010000187.1 GCA_903928445.1 uncultured Pseudomonadota bacterium
GACATCCTGTTGCAGCCGGCACCGGCTCCGCTACCAGTCCCTGGTGCCCCGGGACCGGGATCGGCCGCCGCTCCTGCGAAGTCCAAGCCTGCCGCTTCATCCCAAGAATATTGGGACTTTGGCCATGCTGACTTCATGCCCCAGCAGGTCGAAGTGGATCATGATTTCGGTGAGTTAAGGCGGTTGGAGAGCCGGCGCACGCGACGCAATAAATGGCTGCTGAGCGGCGTGCTCCTCATACTCGTGGCCGCATCCTATGTCGGCTATGACATCCTGATCAACAACCATAACCCCCTTGTCGATGACTGGACGGCGAAATGGGCGGCGATGTTGGATCTTTTTCACGGTAAAGACGCAGATCAAGCCCCTGTCAGGGCTCCTAAAGCTGAAGTTGCTACGTTAGAAGCAAAGAAACTTAGACCTGCGGATGCCTTAAAGGTCGTCAAGGGCAATCCCTATTGGTCTTTGCCCAACCGCCTCGTCGGTTCACGCACGGCTTTGGGCCGAGCCTGGACGCCCGACGAAGAAGAAACGCTGCGCCTTAGTCTGGAACACCATTTTCGCTATCAGCACTTCAAAGCTGTGCGCAGCATTCAGACCAGCAAGTTTTCCGGCAGCGAATCGCTGCTGTGGGTGGCGCTCAAAGACAAGGGCTTTTGGGTTCGCATGAACGCGGCTGTGACGCTGGCAGAATTTGCCACGGAGGTTCCCATCAATGCCCTGGAGGCCGCGCTGACGCATGCTCGCTCCGACCTGATTGCTAACTTCTTTGAACGCTTCGTGCATCGTCCGAACGTCGGCCAGCTCTATCTCATGCGGCAAATCGTCCGTCTTCTCGATGAAAAAGGGCGATTGGTGGTCCTCAGGGCGATCAGCCGGTCAAAAGACGAGCTGCGCGACCTCTACATGGTGGCTGCCACCCAAGATCCAGGCCGCCGCATCAAGAGCTGGGTCGTCAAAGCGCTGCAGGAACGCCCCATCCCGCAGGCGCGTCGCGCCGCCTTGCTCGCCGTCGTGCAAGGTGAGGGCTCGCCCTCCATCATCTTCTCGAACGAGCTAGAGCCGGCATCGGCGACGGAGCTGCGCAAGACCCGTTCGGCCAGCAACGTCATGTCTGACGATGAGCTGGAGCAGCAACTAGATCAACTCGATGACGATAGCTCGCACCTGCAGTTGTTCCAGGATAAGGCGCCTAGTATGCCAGCCACTTCGGTCAAGGCCGCGGATGACACGCCGCCTGCAGACACCTTCGAGTACGAAAAATAACCTAGCGCCACTCACTTCAGCTTAAAGCTGTAGGCTTTGCTGCTATCACTACGCGGACCAGCCAAAGTCCCGGCACTCATCAGATCGAGGATTTTGCTGCGGTCCAAAGGTCCGTAGGCGCTGATGTACACCGCGAGTGCTCCGGCGACGATGGCACTGGCCGAAGACGTCCCGACATGGCTCTCGCCGTCGGAAAACACCACCGACGAGGTGATCTGCGCCTCGGGCTTGATCGTCTTGCCGGCAGAGTCGACCTGAGCGCCACTGAAGTCGACGTCGCTAGCGCCCACGGTCAAGACCGTCGCATTATCGGCGGGTATGCCCAGGGTGTTGCCACCCGAAAGATCCAACAGCCGCAGATTCTCTCCGTCGATGCTCAAACGTAGGACTGAGGCCGCGTTAAAGTTGTGCGAGTGATCTTCGATGCGCGCATAGTAGGTACCGACATTGAGTATCGTGCTGATCTGCTCGCGGGCATGCGCCGAATACAGCAGATCGGGCGTGGCGAGCGGATCCGGTGCGACTCCGGTTTGATGCAAGCGACTGGAGCCAACAACATGATGGGCCTCATCCTCGATGATCAAGTCGAGGTCCTGAGCGGTGATATACTCTTTGGTATCTTGAAAATCATTCCAACTCAGCACTGCGGTCACGGGTGTTTGATCGCGGGCAACGGTGAAGCGAACATAGCGTCCCGCATACGGCAACACCACCTGGCTGGCATCGCTTGACGAGTCGATGACGCTGGCGTTGAACGTCGTCTGGCCGAGGTTCCCGGCGGCGTTGATCCAAAGAATTCCGGCGGCCGTCGCCTTGTTGATCTCGGCGTTAATAAAGCCCTTGCCGTCAAAGTTGCCGCCGTACTGCCAGACCTGCGCATATAAGACGATATCGGCCTTCTCGGCTATCACCGTCGCCACCGCCGCTTGCAAATTGGTGAACCCATCGGTGTTTAGCAGCAGCATGCGGGGTCCCGGCACATCCGCTGCGTAAGAGGCTTTACCAGTGGCCATGGCGTAGACGATTTCAGCGAGTTTCAGGCCATGCGTCGTATCTTGCATCTGATCAACCGGCGGCTTCACCAGTGTGGTGTCTGGCGGTAGACGATTGCCTATGCTGTGGTTTAGCCCAGCAAAGCCGTTGTCGAGAATTGCTATGGTGAGGTTTTGACCGTGTTGGCCGAGCTTGTGATAGGCGCTCAGGTTGGTCGCCTCGATCAGCGTTTGCAAATTGGTCAAATAGGAATCGCCCTCAGGCAAATCCACCAGCTGCGCCGGAGTCGAACCAGCAGGCATCACACCCGACGGGTCCACGGGAGCGACCATCGGTGCGGGAGCGACCAAGGTCGGGCTGTCTGGTGCCTTTGCCTTGCTCTTTTGTCCGAATAGGTCGGCCGTCTGGCTGCATCCGAGCAGCAAGGCCGCGATCATACAGAGAGGAGACAGAGTGCGCGCCACAAGACACCTCTAGGTAAAGGTTCATCTCGGCAAGATATATAAAGTTATATAAAAATTCAATTTTATAATATCATATTATTGATATCATTGATATTTATTTATAAAAAAATAATCATGTCTTTCGGCCCAGAGCATGCCTTAGGCCTTTCTTTTAATCACATGATAACATCTTGTAATCATTGGTATAAGAATCCATTTATGCGCGGATCTAAAGTTTGCGATCCGGTCTTCCGATAACTTAATAGGCCGAGTAGAGGGCAACACCTTTGGGAGCGTTCATGGCCAGAAAGCGATCAATCATCAGCTGGGGAATCAGCGCAGTGGCAGCGGTCACAGCTGCCGGCATGTTGCTGCACAAACTCACCGCGCCCAGAGAGCCGCAGTACGCCGAGTTGGAACTGGGCAAACCCATCACGATGATGCCCATAAACAAAGAGAATTTGATGCCGCTAGCGGCTGTGCCACCGACCAAAACGCTTGGCGCTGTGCATATGACGATTAACTGGGAGGGCGCCTCGATCGGCCTGGAAGACCCGGGTGCCACGATCAAATTCTACCGAGGCGCGCAAAGTGCGCCGTTTTACACGACGTCTTGGACCGATTTAAAACGGGCTTACCGCAGCTCGGGATGCTCCAACAACCAGATCGGTAGCCTCGATGGCCCGCTAGATGCGGTGCTGATCTGCGACGGACGCCTCGGCAAGCTGTCAGAACTATCGAAGATCGAAGTGTTTGCACCAAAAGAAGGTGAGACCAAGGTAGCCACGGCGTTTTCCGCTTACAACCGTAGCGACGACGTCTTATCGGTGATGGTTCAACTTTACTAAGGGGTATTTATGACGGCTGTCTATCACAAACCGTGGCTCCGCCTGATGGTCCTTAGCAGCATCATTGCGGCCCCGTTGGTGGGCGGCCAAGCCTGCAGCAGCAGCAAGTTCGCCGGCGGACCAGGGGCCAAGGCGCCGGCGAAAAATGAGGCCGGCACCGGCACCGGCACCACCAGCAATGAAGCAGGAACCAACGCCAACAATGGTTCTGGCTCTGGAGGAGCGTCAACCGATCCTCTAGACCAAGGTCGCATCAACCCGGGTTATAACGACGACAAGAACGGCCCTCTGACCACCGGCAACGCCGGGACAAAGGCTGCCCCGAATGGTCCGACCGACAGTTCCGGCAACACGCCGATTCGGATTTATGATAACGGCTTTAACGGCATCTACGTCGTAAAGCCGCTCACTCCCGAGCAGAACAACTACATTTGGGCGGCCACCGCCGATGGCACCGTGACTTTGCTGCAACTGGCCAACAATGCCGTTGTGTCGACAAAGAAATGGACCGGAGCGCTCGGCGGCGCTGGCGGTGCACCGGGTTCACGTACCTATGTGCTCGAAGGCGGCGGGGTCATCGTCTCGCGTATCGGTGGCTATATCTATTTTATCGACCCGAACAGCACTCCCCAAGGCGACATCAAGTCGGCCGGCGGGGCATCGTTCTACAAGATACCCGGACCGGCCGAAACCTATGACCGCGTCTGTGCCGTGTCCTATCGTCGCGGCGGCAACCGCTTCCTTGGGTTGGCTTGGGGTTTTGGTAATTTCGTTGAAGTCCCGCAAAGTAACACGGCGCCATTTGCGCCTATTTGGTCCCAGGCGAAACTCAATGCGGCCAATGGTGGACCGAAGCAATGGGGTTATTCTTGCTTCATCGATCAAAACCGCCTCATCTTTTATTCGCAGTGGGCCACCATGGGCCAGGGGGCCGATCCGGCGACCGGCCCCATCCAGGCCGTTGACCTCAACACGATGAAGGCGGTCACTCCTGCCGCGGTAGCTGGTAACGGCACCTTCACGTCGAGCAACCTCACCACCGAAACGGTTGGCCCAAAGGCGTCGTTAGGCTTGGGCAGCTACGCCATGTCCGGCGATGCCAACGGCAATATCCTGAATGGCACCGGCTATTACACCTTCGCCTATGAGCCACTGTCGCACACGATCTGGGGTAGCGGCGTCGCCGGCGGAGCTCCCCTCAACGTTTTTCCAGCCGCTTGCTTCTCCTCGTTAAAGACCTGCACCGGTCAAAGTTCGTTCAACTCGCAAACGGTGGGCTTCCAGGTGGGTCCAATGAGCGCCTTGGGCGACGGCCACGTCGTTGGCGTTGTGCGCGCCTCTGGGGAAGTCATCCTGCTCGGCCTCAAAGACCCCAAAGACATCACGAAGGGGGTCACCGCGACAAAGATCTACAAACTCGCCAGCGATCCCTATATGTACACCGACTTTACCGGTGCCACTTTGTATTTAACCAAGACGGAGCAGACCTTCAGTTTAGGTGCTGTCCAAGGCTATGACGCGGCCAAACCCTTTAAAACCGCCGGTTTCACCTGGGCACCACGAGACATCACCAATACAACTTGGTCGGACATCACCCTTGAAGCCCGCTGCTATATGGCCAATGCGGCAAAGCCGGACTACGTCGCCTTCGCGGATGTCGCAGCGGCATTGCAGCCGACGACGCTCAGCTCGGTGGCGATGTGCAGCGGGCAGACCTATGATAGCGTCGATATTCGACTCACCCAGATAAACAACGGTAGCAGTCTGATGAATGTGAGAAAGGTGCAGGTGACCGGCTTTCAGTAATCCGGTCACCTGCGGCCGGACTAGAGTTCTAGTCCGGCGATGATCCAGGTCTCCAGCACTGGCGAGACGTTTTTCGATACGTCTTTGACGCCCCACAGAGGCGAGACATTGAGGTGAAAGGTCGGTGTCGGCCGCCATTGGACGGCAGGTCCGACGTCGATTTCCTGCTCAAAGTGGCCGCGCCTGGCTGGTCCGTCGCGCCATTCGACTTTGACTTCGGCGCCAAGCGAGACATGCGGACATAGCGCGGTGGTGCCGATCGCCAAATCAACGGGAATCTCGCGCTCGGGTTGGCCGTTTTGCTTTTGCCCCCAAAGATCGACTTCGTAGCCAAGATTGATGGCGTAGTGCCAGTTAGCGGCTAGATTATCCGATAAGAGCAGGCGAAACTCGAAGCGTTCTGGATTGTTTTTGACGGGATGGTATTCAAAATAAAGGGTCGGGTTGAGCGGGAGCTCACCCCAATCGGCGAGAGCATAGCGCAGCTCGATCTGCTGGCCTTCGGTGTCAAACATCTTCTTACCCTTGGCCTCGTCGTAATACTGCTTTTGGTTTACATATAGGTCGAGCTGGAGGCGATGTCCGAGGCCGACTTCGACCTCCTGCTGAAACAGCGTTTGGTTTTGATGGGTGTCTTTAAACGTCTGGTTTTTCACCCAAGCTTCGACCTCGACTTGGTGTTCATCCAGGACGTAAACGCGACTGTTGGTAAACATGCGGTGTCTAGTCCACTGCGGCTGTTTGTAGCTGCCATCAATCGCGTCGGGGTTTACTTGCACATCGCGCTTAGGGCGCACTTCGATGGTGTCGCTAGCAGGTTCAGCTGCGGCGATACCTGCAGCGAAGGCCAACGGCAGGATGGCAATGATCGGTCGCAGGGACAACGAGATGGGTCGCTTTATCATGGTTTGATCTCCGGCAAAGTTTAGCCAAAACTTTAACAGATCTCAGGTTCATGACAAAAAGAAGTTAGTTATGCACCATCATGGTGCTGCCCAGCGTCCGACAAGCGAAAGTTGAACTTCAGCTGCGCCGTGGTCGCTGCAACGCGACCATCAGACCCTTTGGCAGGAAGGTAGCGAGCACTGCGAGCGGCCGCGAGCACCCCACCATCAATGGCAAAGCCAGACGGGTTGCGCAGCTTGGCCTGCGCCACTTCACCTTGTTCGTCGACGACAAGTTCAACCACCAAAATGCCTTCGTAGCCAGCGGCCAAGGCATCGCCTGTATAGTCTGGCTCGTCGACTGTGGCGCGAATGAGCGTGGCTCCGCCGCCACCGAAACTGCGGGGAAGCGACGTTGGTTCGCTTGAAATTGGCGTACTTGCGCCGGTCGCGGCGACCGCGAGTCGTGGTGTTGGTGGCACTTGATCGAGTTGATTCAGCGGAGCCGCAGGCACCTTACGAATCGACTTAGGCGACTTAGTCGTGGGCTTCGACACCGCTTGCAGCTGATCCGCAGCACTCGCCACTTCTGCCCGAGGAGGCGGCACCAACTGCGCCACGACGTTGCCGCTCGCAAGCGCTGGCGCCGGGGCCCCCATATGGGTCAAGCTGATGTGGATAGGCTCGACTTTGGCAGCCGATTTTGCCGCAAAATGCCCCGAAACTGCGCCCACCACCAAGGCGCCGTGGAGCGCACTAGAGCATAAAAATGTCGGAAGCCAGGGTTTCATCGGTTGCCTCGCAGAACACCGCGACACAACCACCTTATCGGCCTAAAGTTGGTGAAACTTTAATGACCCTGGCGACATTTGCCTAGCCCCGCGAACCATCTGGGTAAGCATCTGGAATAACATCACTATGTCGAGGTCGTCCCAGGCGACTTGCTCGGACTGGCGGGACTTGAAGCGGCCGCCGGAGCTGGCGCCGACGCGCTGGCGGACTCAGCGCCGGAGGAGCCGGTCGAAGCGCTGGAGCTGCTCTCCTGCTTGTCCTTTTTGTTGGTCGCCTCGACATCGGCCATGCTGGGCACCTCGCCCCCGGCCGTGCCCTTGCTTTTGCTTCTAAAATCCGTCACGTACCAGCCGGTACCCTTAAGGATAAACGCCGTCTTGCTGACCAACTTATTGATAGGACCACCATGGCAGACGACGCAATCCGTCGGTGCCGGATCGGTCATTTTCTGCATGATTTCCTGAACATCGCCGCAGGCTTGACACTGGTACTCATAGATAGGCACGCCGCACTCTCCCTGAAAAATTCACCGTGTTCGGCCGTCAAAGCAGAGCACATCAGCATGCTATTTGAAGCCGCTGGGGTGAATTGTCAAGGTCTAGCGCGCGGGCTTACTCGTCGGGGGAAAGGCCGCATCGACGCGTTGTTTCAGCTCCATCCCGGTTTTCCAAAACGGCAGGCGCTTGGGCGGAACGGTGATTTTTTCGCCGGTCTTGGGATTGCGGCCTTCGTAGGCCTTGTATTCCCGCACGGTGAAGGCGCCAAAGCCACGGATCTCAACGCGGTGCCCCGAGCACAAGGTATCGCCGACGGCATCGAAAAATAGGTCGACGATTTCCTCCGCCTTGGCTAGCGTGATATCCGATCGTTGCGCCAAGTTCTCTATCAGCTCCGACTTGACCATGAGTTGCGCCCTTTCATGTATGAGTGGCCGTTCCCAGTTTATCAAGATCCGAACGATCTTGGCAACTTAATCGACTTGTGCGATAACCTTTCGGTGACAAAAAATGGTGAAACTCGATGGAATATATCCCGCTTGAAAAGCCCGTGGCCGATTTAGAGGCAAAGATCGACGAACTGCGCCGCATGGTGACGGTGCAATCGGTCAACCTCGACGATGAGATCGGGGAACTCGAACAAAGGGCGCAAACCCTAAGACGCGAGATGTTTTCGCGCCTCACGGCCTATGAGACGACGCAGCTATCGCGACATCCAAGGCGGCCCAATGCCTTAGAGCTCATCGGGGCGATGTGCTCGAATTTCGTCGAGCTGCATGGCGACCGTAACTTCCTCGACGATAAGGCGATCGTGGCCGGACTTGGCGTCTTTGATGGCCGCTCCGTCGCCATCATCGCCCACCAGAAGGGACGTGGCACCAAGGATAACATCCTGCGCAACTTCGGCATGCCCAAGCCTGAAGGCTACCGCAAGGCCCTGCGCGTTATGAGTATGGCGGAGCGCTTTGGCCTGCCGATTCTGACCCTGATCGACACGCCGGGGGCCTATCCCGGGGTCGGCGCCGAGGAGAGGGGGCAGTCGGAGGCGATCGCTAAGAACATCATGGTCATGTCGCGCCTGTGCGTGCCGATCGTCGCCGTCGTCGTCGGCGAGGGTGGCAGCGGCGGCGCTCTGGCCCTGGTGGTCGCCAATCGGGTGCATATGATGCAGTACGCGATTTATTCGGTGATCTCGCCCGAAGGCTGCGCCTCGATTCTGATGAAGGAGGCGGCCAATGCCTCGGTCGCAGCAGAAGCCTTAAAGCTAACCGCACCCCATGCTTTAGAGCTGGGCGTGATCGACTCGATCATCGCCGAGCCGGAAGGCGGCGCCCACCGCAGTACGGAACTGACCGCTAGCAACATCAAAGCCACGATCGCCAAAGACCTCGAACAGCTTTGTACCCTGAGCGGTGAAGCCCTCAAGGAGCACCGCATGCAGAAGTTCATGCAGCTGGGTTATGTCGGTGACGGCCGGGAGATCATGTCGCTATGAGCATTTCACCGATCCTGCCGGGTAGCATCGCCGACTTAAAGGCCCAGCCAGCCGCGCATAGTGCAGCTGTCGTCCTGCCGCTGCCCTTGGGCAGAGCCACCCCCATCACTGGAGAGCTGATTTGCCCGCCGGACAAGTCGGTGACGCATCGCTCGATCATCTTTGCCGCGATGGCCTCAGGTCAAAGCCGCATTGTCAGCCCCTTGCTGGGAGCTGATTGTCGTTCGACCATTGCGGTCTTTCGCGCCTTGGGCGTCCAGCTCGAGCTGGCGGCGGCGGCGGCCGGCGCGACCAACACGCAAGCCGAGCTGATCGTCGAGTCAAAGGGTTGGGATCAGTGGCAATCGCCGCTGGTGCCCTTGGACTTTGGCAACAGCGGCACCACGGCGCGACTGCTGACGGGAGTCTTTGCTGCGACGCCTGGACTGTTCGCCACCTGCTTTGGCGACTCCAGCCTAAGCAAGCGCCCCATGGGCCGTATCGTCACGCCGCTGCGTCATATCGGTGCACAGATTCAAGGCCGCTCCTCAGGCACCTTGCTGCCCATGGCCATCGCCGGCCAGACCCTAAGGCCTGCAGACCATGTCATCGATAAGGCGACCGCCCAGGTCAAGTCGGCCCTGCTCCTAGCAGGGCTAAATATCAGCGGCCGCACCAATGTGCGTCTGCCCAGTGGAAGCCGCGACCATACCGAACGCATGCTTCAATCCCTTGGTGCGGACGTCAAGGTCATGCACCGAGACGGGCTTGAAGACATCAGCGTGCATGGTCCGTTTCGCCCGACTGGCCGCACCTACCGCGTTCCAGGCGACCCCTCGTCGGCAGCGTTCTTTGCGGTGTTGGCGGCGATTACCCAAGGCGAGGTGAAGATCCACGGGGTGCTCGACAACAAGACCCGCACCGGTTTCATCAAGGTGCTCACCGACATGGGCGCCAAGATCGAGCAGCAGCCGGTTGATTCCAGCCGCGAGCTGTTTCTCGAACCGATCATGAACCTCGTCATCACCGGCGGTCATACGCTTAGCGCCGTCGACACCGACCCGCTGCAGGTGGCGACCTTTATCGACGAGGTCCCGGTCCTCGCCGTGGCCGCCTTGTTTGCCACCGGTACGAGCCGCTTCGCCGGCCTTGGCGAGCTGCGCGTCAAAGAGTCCGATCGGCTGGCAAAAATCCGCGAGCTTCTGACCCTGGCGGGAGGCGAGGCCTGGATCGAGGGCGACGATCTCGTGATCAAGGGACACGGCGGCACCGACAGGCCGGTGCACGGCTTTCATTTTGACCCCGATCAAGACCACCGACTCGCGATGGCAGCCGCGATTCTAGCGAAGGCGGCGACCTCGCCCTCGCACATCAAGGATCCAGACTGTGTTGATGTAAGTTTCCCGCGGTTTTTTACCGTTCTTGGGACGATAGGATAAACCGTGCAGAGACCGAAAATAGTCGCCGTGGATGGGCCAGCCGGCTCGGGTAAAAGCAGCTTGTGTGCCCTCGTGTGCCAGCGCCTTGGTTGGACCTATATCAACACCGGCGCCCTATACCGCGGCGTCGGCCTGCTCGCGATGGCCCGCAACATCGACCTCGAGGACGTCCCCGGACTAGTCGCATTAATCGATAGCTGCGGCTCGCGCCTGCGCTGGGACTCAGA
This sequence comes from uncultured Pseudomonadota bacterium, assembly GCA_903928445.1. Taxonomy (GTDB): domain Bacteria; phylum Bdellovibrionota_B; class Oligoflexia; order Oligoflexales; family CAIYRB01; genus CAIYRB01. Next base: position 10,670 of record CAIYRB010000187.1, read on the forward strand.
TCGCCGTGAGTTGTGGTACGAAGACGAACATCTAACGCCGCAGCTGAATTCGGAGCAGGCCGGCTACGCGGCCAGCAAGGTGGCCAAGCAGGAGTTGGTGCGCGCCAGCCTTCTGCCCGTGCAGCGGCAACTCACGCTGGCAGCTCCAGTCGGCGCCTTGGTCGATGGCCGCGATATCGGCACCGTGGTCTTTCCCGATGCCGATTTAAAGGTGTTTTTGACTGCCAGTCTCGAAGAACGCTCGCGCCGCAGGTTGCAGCAACTCGGCGCGAGCGAGGGCAGTGCGACAGGCGCCACCTTAGCCAGCATCCAACAGGGCATCGCCCGCCGCGACGAACGCGACCAAGGTCGCAAGACGGCACCGCTCAAGCAGGCGGACGATGCCGTGCTGCTGGATACCAGTGCGCTTAATTTTGAGCAGTCGGCGGATGCCTTGATCGGGTTGCTGCGGCGGCATGGTTTGACGAAGTAAGGCTCGCCGTTGCGTCAGGATGGGGCTAGCGCCGCCTTGACCTTGCCGTTGCGGCAGCACGCGCCTGCGACTTTAAAGACCGCTGACCTTGCCCTCCAGTCAACGCTCCGCTCCCCGCCCCAGCATCTCTAAGCGAGAGCGCCCGAATCCGCCTACCCGCAGCAAGACTCGCCAGTCGCGACTTAACCGCACCTTTACCCTGCGGCTGCAGGGCCGCAACCAGCTCGTCGCGTAAATCCCTGCCTAAGTCAAGGCGCAGCGCCTCTTGACTCGCCAGCAGTCCTTGCTGCAGCTCCTGCCAGTCTGCCCTCTGCAGCAGCGCACCGGCCGCCACCTCGCCGACTTCGCGCGTGATCATGTGCAGCAGCAGCTGGTGTGCATCTAACTGCGACTTGAAGCTCTCCAGCAGGCTCGCTTGCTCCGTGAGGCGCTGCTCCAGCCGGCTTTCGCCGGCGACCAGGCCAGCCTCCAGCTGCTGCCACTTGGCACCGCGTTCCGCCAGGACTATATCGAACCGTGCCAGCAACTCGGCCGTGGCGTCATCGATTTTATCGATTCTGTGGCGTAAGGCCTCACCCAGTGCTTGCAGCTCCTGCGGCAATGTTTCAAAGCGGTCGCTAAGCCGCGCGCTCTGCTGCATCAGTTCACCGGCCGCGTCGTGGAGCAGGCCCGACGATTTAAGGTGAGACGCCGAGGCCCTGGTCCAACTTAAATACGCCTCGACATCCTCTGGACGAAACACTGGCGAGACGTAGCGCCCCTTGCGCATGCGTCCAACCCGTAGCTCGCGGCCGGAGATTTGGGTAAGGCGTGAGCGGCGGATCCCGAGGCGCTGCATCACCGCGTCGGCGTCCAGGCTAAAGTCAGAGCAGAGGTCCTCGTCGCCACGCAGCCACACCATCATCGGCAGCTCCTGCGCGGACGCGCCGCTCACCGGCGGAGCGGGCGGTTCAGAGGCCGCAGCCTCTTGGTGTGCCGCAGGAGCGTCTGCGGGCGGCAAGTTCATATCTAAATCGTGGTTCATCGAGCTTTCAACCTAACGCCTCAAACGGCGCTTATTGGGTCATGCGGGTTGCCGTGATGACCCAGTCGCCTAAGCTTTTGAAGGCTTGCAGGCGGCGTTCATCGTTGACGTTCTCAAAAAATAAGCGAAAGGCCATCGCGTGTTCGCCTTCGTTAAACTTGGTCATATCAAAATACAGCGCCATATTCACTGGTCCTTGTCCGAGTTCTGCCGGCTGTCCGGCGTTGCGATCGACGACGGCGCTGCCGACGACTGGCTCGGAATAGAGCATGGGGACGGCCCCGCGTTTACGCATCAGGTCTGACGGGCTGATTTCCATGTACAGCATCCGATCCGGAGCCGATGCCGAGATCCAGTACAAGCTTTCCGCCTTTTGCGAGGCAAAAAAATCGAGAATCCCGGACTTCTTATAGGGGGGCATATTGCTTTCAAGTTTGAGATCGCGCGGATTGTCGACCAACGCCATGCCGTAGTAAAAGCCGCTGCCAGTGTTGAGATTCTTTTTGCCGTCGAGTGGATTGTACAGCACCGTCGGCAGGTAGACGGCATTAGAGAAGAAGCTGACCTCGGTGTACATCCCGAGCTCGAAGTTAAGCTTCAAAAAGGTGTAGTGGAAGCTGATGCGGATGATCGAACGGATGGGCCCGGTCTTGTAGGCTTCCAACATACTGTCGATGGAGCGATGATTGGCCTCGACGGTGAGGAAATACTTCAAGTCCGCGCGCATATAGAAGGTGCTCGACGCCCAAAGCGGCACAAACTCCGTTGGCGAGTCTGGCTTTGGCCCTTTGCGCAGCATGTCCACCTGGCGCGACACCAGCCAATTTTTTTGGTCAAAGCTATAGCGATAGCGCGACGTCAGGACTTCGGCCTTGGGACGATCAAAACTAACGTAGGAGCGTTCGGACAACTTCGGCGCGTTTTGGAAGTAGATCCCGACATAAACCGCACCAACTGGATCACCCGACGTTGATTTGCCGCGAAAAGCCAGCCGGATTTCAAACACCACCGAAGGCTTGCCGTAGGAGCTCCAGTCCGTGGGCGACTTGGCCGGTCCAACATCGTCGCCCATAAAGCTCAGCTCATCTTGGACGTCAAACATGCCGGTGCCGGTTTTGGCCGTGACCGAGCCTCCCTCGGGCAGGACATAGTCACCCCATTCGTTGATTTCATCGATTTGAAACGGAATGATCACCGCCTTGCCACTCACCGGGTCGGTGCGAAACACCCGGTACATCGGCAAGGGATAGCGAGTGATGGGGCGGATCTCCTGACCCTTGATGATGACCGGCGCTGAATGGATCATTGCGCCCGCGTCGGTGGCCGCAAGGCTTCCCCAAAGCATCAGCATCAGTGCAACAAACAAGGGGTGCATCGCTGGCACGGGAGCCCCACAGCTTAAGGGTCAGGGTCAAGGTCGGATAGGGGTCAGAGTCAATGTTTCTATATTTCACTAATATAGATAAAATGGACTCATGAGTCGATCTTTTGCCCGCTTTGCTTTTTTTCTCCTCCTGACCTGTCTGGCTAGTCCGGTCCAGGCGCAGCCGATTCGCGTTGCCATACCGGTGACGTGGCAGCTGACCCACACTCATATTTCCGGGCCGGTGACGCCTAGCTTGACTGAGAGCTTCCGTGAAACATGGCGGCTAGAGGTGGCCCCAAGCGGCATGGCGACCTTGAGCTCACCGCGCGCCAAGGTCATTGCCTATGGCTTGGGCGAGCCACGTGAGATGGTCCCGCGGCGCGTCGCCGTTAGCGAGTGGGATTTCGCGCGACTCGTCGGCGTCCAGCCGATCACCGCCTTTGAGACCGAGGACGCAGAAGCCATGGGCCTGTTTAGCCGGCCGGTGTTTCTCAACCTCGTCGGCGGGGCCCGCGGCGGCAGCGACGTCAATCTGCTGTGGTCCGATGACGAAAGCTACTCGGTGCACTTTCAAGTCGCCACCGGAGGGTAGCCGGCGGCAGCCTATTAGTGGCGAAAATGCCTTTCGCCGGTGATCATCATGGCAATCCCGTGGGCGTCGGCGGCGGCAATGGACTCGTTGTCGCGCTTGGATCCCCCAGGTTGCACGATCGCCACGACTCCTTGCGCCGCAGCAAAGTCGACGGTGTCGCGAAACGGAAAGAATGCATCGCTCGACATCACGCTACCCTTGATGCTGCGCCCTTGTTCCATCGCCTTGGCCACGGCGGTATTGGCAGCATCAACCCGACTCATCTGACCAGCCCCGATGGCCACGCTAACGCCGTCCTTGACGAAGACGATGGCGTTGGACTTCACATGTTTGGCAATGATCATGGCGAGCTCAAGGTCTAGGCGCTGGCTGGCAGTGGGTGCGACCTTGGTGACGGTGGTCCAGGCGGCGGCATCGAACTGGCCGGCGTCGGCCTCTTGCACCAAAAAGGCTCCACGCACGCTGCGCAGGTGCAAGTCGGTAGAGTCCAGGCGCGTTGGCTGGGACTTGTTTGTTTGATGGGCCCCTGAAGGTTCCGCATAAGGGGCTTGCAGTACGCGCAGGTTTGGCTTTTTCTGAAAGATCGCCAAGGCCTCGGCGCTGAACTCCGGTGCGGCAACGCATTCAGTAAACAGCGCTGTGATAGCCAGTGCAGCCGCCTCGTCGACCGGGCGGTTTAAGGCGATGATGCCGCCAAAGGCGGACTTTGGGTCGCAGGCTAGTGCAGCTTTAAACACCGAGGCCATGTCGCCGTCGGCACTCACGGCGACGCCGCAAGGGTTGGTATGCTTGACGATGACGACCGCCGGAGCGGTGAACTCGCACACCAGCGCCGTGGCGGCGTCGAGGTCGAGGATATTGTTATAGGACAGCTCTTTGCCCGACAGTAGCTGGATGTGGCCAAGTCCACTCGGAGCTTTGGCGGCGTCGACGTAGAGTCCGGCCATCTGGTGGGGGTTTTCCCCGTAGCGCAGGTCTTGCACCTCGCGCAGCTGCAGGGGCAGCGCTGCGCCGAGGCTTGCCGGTGCCGAGTCGGTGGCGGCTTCATTCAGATAGGCGGCGATTTGCTGGTCGTAAGCGGAGATGGCGGCGAAGGTTTTGGCGGCGAGGCGCTGGCGCAAGGAGCGGCTGAGTCCGCCGCTTTGCAAGGCGCGCAAGACCTCTGGGTAGTCGCTTGGGTCGAGCAGCGGCGTGGCGTGGAGCCAGTTTTTTGCCGCCGCGCGCAGCATAGTCGGGCCACCGATATCGATATGTTCGATGGCTGCCTCGCGGCTGAGTTGTTTTGCCACGGCCTCGTCAGCAAAGCGGTAGAGGTTGACGACGACCAGGTCGATCGGGCGGATACCGTGCGCGGCGGCTTGATCGACATGGGCGGCTTGGGCGCGGTCGTACAGGATGCCACCATGAATCTTTGGATGCAGGGTCTTGACGCGGCCATCCATGATCTCGGGACTGCCCGTGTAGGCGGCGACTTCGACGACCGGTACGTCGTGCTCGCGAAGCAACTTAGCCGTCCCACCAGTGGACAGCAGGTCGTATCCGAGTGCGACTAAACCCCGGGCAAAGGGCACGAGGCCGGACTTGTCGGTGACCGATAGCAGGGCAAGACGCGAAGAGCTGACGGGCATGGAGACATCCTATCGCTGAGGCGGTGGTGAGTCCGCATTGAGCTTACTGGGTTGACCGAGGTGGTTGAGTTGCTCGAGATTTTTCTTCAACTGCGCTTCAGTACCCGAGTTAGATGGCTCGTAGTAGCGCTGATGCGCCAGTTCTTTTGGCAGGTAGACCTGACGCTGGGCCGCCGCTTGGTCGTCGTGGGCGTAGACATAGCCGGCGCCGTAGCCGAGTTCCTTCATGAACTTGGTCGGCGCGTTGCGCAGGTGCAGCGGTACCTCTAACGAGCCGGTCTGCTGCACGTCGGCCAGAGCCTTGTTGATGGCATGATAGGATCTGTTGCTCTTGGGCGATGCGGCCAGATAGGTGGTGGCTTGAGCCAGCATGATCCTCGCCTCAGGCATGCCGACCAAATGCACGGCCTGCATGCAGCTGGTCGCCAGCAGCAAGGCGGTTGGATTGGCGTTGCCGACGTCCTCACTCGCGGCGATGACGAGGCGGCGCGCGATAAACATCGGATCCTCGCCGCCATCGAGCATGCGGGCTAGGTAGTAAATCGCGCCGTCTGGCTGGCTGGCGCGAATCGATTTGATCAGGGCTGACACCAGATCGTAGTGCTGATCGCCTTGTTTGTCGTAGCGCAGGTTCAGCTCGCGCATCACGCCTTTTAGACTGGCGACGGTGACGGGCTTTTGCTCCGAGGGAGCGCTGATGGCTACGGCTTCGAGCAGGTTGAGCGCGCGCCTGGCGTCGCCGTCGGCGGCCTGGGCGATGGCGGTTAAGACTTCGCTTGCTATGTCGCTGCGAGGTAGGCCGTGATCTGGCGCGGCGAGCGTCCGGCTGAGGACCGCAAGGATGGCGTCGTCTTTGAGGCGTTCAAACTTAAACACCAGAGTCCGCGACAAGATCGCGCTGTTGACTTCAAACGAGGGGTTTTCCGTCGTGGCGCCGATAAACTTGATGGTGCCTGCCTCCAAAGCCGGCAGCAGCACGTCCTGCTGGCTCTTACTCAGGCGGTGGATCTCGTCCATAAAGACGAGCAGGGCCGACGCTCCAGAGGCCAAGCGCTCGGCTGATTCCTGGATGCGCGCACGGATATCCTTGACGCCGTGGACCACAGCCGACATGACGACCACGGGGCGTTGACTGGCGCGGCCGATCACCCTTGCCAAGCTGGTCTTGCCGGTGCCCGGAGGCCCCCAAAACAGCAGCGAGGTAAACTGGTCGGCCCGGACCAAGGCCCAAAGGGCCGAGCCTTGCGCCCACACCTGCTCTTGGCCAAGCAGATCCTCCCGCTCTTGGGGACGGCGACGCTCGGCTAAAGGAGGGCGGTGGTGGGCTGATTTTTCAGACATAACCCCACCTCCTTAGCAAAACATCAGGGCCCGCGGCAAGCTCGGCAGCTCATGCCCAGAACTTTCGTGCCGATAGGCAGGAAGTACCTCACGGATGTTCTGTCCACGAGTCGCCACGGTGGCGGCATGGGAGTGTGGTGATATGCGGCTATCGATGACCTTCAAGGAATACCTACAATTTTTGAAGAGCTACTCCAATGCGCCGCTGACGCTCAATCGGTTGACCCTGCCCTTTGGCATCATCTCCGACTCCGTCGAGTCAGACACCTTGCTGGTCGGCCATATCCTTGATGATCTGGCGGTCCGCTTGCAGGGCGACGAGGCGGTCGACTGCATCGACGTCGTGGCGATCGCCTACGACCTGGGTCACGAAAATGCTGGCAGCTTTCTCGACCAAGTGCCCTACATCATGTCGCGCATGGCCAAGGAGATGAGCGGCGGCGGGCATATCCACTAGGGTCCTCGACTAGGTCCCCAGCCTCGAAGATATCCTTTAAATTGAGCGGCTTAACCTTGGCCAGGCAGCGCCCATCGGGGCTCGCCAAGGGCGTTGTTGCCGATGCGGCCGCCTAGGTCCCGTCGGAGGTCGCCAAGACGGCGAAAAAAGCAGGGATTTCCCGGCCTAATGTTGTATGAGTAGGGGGCGCGAAATAGCCGCGAGCGATGCCAGTTTGGGGAGGAATGGATGGCACAGGTGAAGGTGCGTTTGCCAGATGGATCCGAGCGTCAGTATGAGGCCGGAGTGACTTATTTTGACGTCGCCAAAAGCATTGGCGCGGGGTTAGCCAAGGCCGCCTTGGCGGTCAAGGCCAACGGTAAACTCGTCGATGTGACCTTGCCGCTGACCAGCGACACCGACCTTGAGATCGTCACCGGCAAATCGGCGGATGGTTTAGAGATCATCCGCCACTCGACCGCTCACGTCTTGGCGATGGCCGTGCAAAAGCTGTGGCCGACCACTCAGGTCACCATTGGTCCGGTGGTCGATTACGGTTTTTACTACGATTTTAAGTTCCCTGACGGCGTCAAGATCAACGACAAAGACCTCGAGGCCATCGAGGTTGAGATGAAGAAGATCGTCAAAGCCGACCATCCGGTCAGCCGTGAAGTGGTGTCTAGAGACGAAGCGGTGCGGCGCTTTGACAAACTTGGCGAGAGCTTCAAGGTCGAGCTGATCAGCGCAATCCCGCAAAGCGAAGATGTCTCGATCTATGCGATGGAGCATTGGTTTGACCTTTGCCGCGGCCCGCACGTGCCATCGACGGCCAAGGTCGGTGCCTTCAAGCTGACGACCGTGGCCGGATCCTACTGGCGCGGCGACGAGCGCAACCCGCAGCTGACGCGGATTTACGGTACCGCCTGGGCGACGCAAAAGGACCTAGACGATCACCTGCACCGGATCGAAGAGGCGAAAAAGCGCGACCACCGCGTGCTTGGTAAGCAGTTGGGGCTATTTTCCTTCCATAAGGAAGCACCGGCCAATGCCTTTTTTCATCCGTATGGAGCCACGGTTTACAACAAGCTGATGGCCTTTGTCCGGCGTAGCAACGTCAAGTACGGCTTCACCGAGGTCAACACGCCACTGGTGATGGACGTTGAGCTGTGGCGCAAGAGCGGCCACTACGACAACTACCGCGAGAACATGTACTTCACCAAGGTGGACGACTCAGAGTCGGCCATCAAGCCGATGAACTGTCCGGGCCATTGCCTGATCTATGGCTCGACCCGCCACAGCTATAAAGAGCTGCCGCTGCGTCTGAGCGAGTTTGGTCGCGTCCACCGTCACGAGCGTAGCGGCGTGACGCACGGCCTCTTTCGCGTGCGCACCTTCGTCCAAGACGATGCCCATGTGTTTTGCACGGTGCCGCAGATCCAAGGCGAGGTGATCCGCGTTCTCGATCAGATTGACGAAGCCTACAAAGCGCTGGGATTTGCCAAGTACCGCATCGAGTTGTCGACACGTCCGGAAAAGTCGATTGGCTCCGACGAGATCTGGGCGCAGGCGGAGGCGGCGCTCAAGGATGCGCTCGACAAGACCGGTCGTGAATACAAGCTGAACCCAGGCGACGGTGCGTTCTATGGGCCAAAGATCGACTTCCATCTGATCGATTCGCTTGAGCGCAGCTGGCAGTGCGGCACGGCTCAGCTCGACTTTTCCATGCCGGGTCGCTTTGGTTTGGAATTTGTCGGCGCTGACGACAACACCCACACGCCGGTGATGATTCACCGGGCCGTACTCGGTAGCCTTGAGCGCTTCATGGGCGTCTTTATCGAGCACTACGCCGGACACTTTCCGCTGTGGGCCGCACCGGTGCAGGTCAAGATCATCAACATCACCTCCGACCAGGAGGAGTACTCGCTGCAAGTCGCCAGTGAACTCGAAGCCGCCGGTGTGCGGGTTGAGGTGGATCTACGCAACGAGAAGTTAGGCTACAAGATCCGTGAAGCCCAGTTGATGAAGGTCCCGTACATGATCGTCATCGGCGATAAAGAGAAAGACGCCAAGACCGTGGCCGCACGCCTGCAAAATGGTCAGCAGCTGGCGGCGATGTCGACGGCTGGGTTCCTCGGTCATTTACAAGAGACGGCTGGTCCACTTTGGGGGTTGTGATGTCTGGTGCTGGCGCGACGAAGAAGAAATACCTGATCTGTGTCGCTTGGCCCTACGCCAACGGGCCGCAGCATATCGGTCATATCGCCGGCGCGTATTTGCCGCCGGATATCTTTGCCCGGTTTCAGCGCATGCGCGGCAGCGACGTCTTGATGGTCAGCGGTTCCGATACGCACGGGACCCCGGTGACGATCCAAGCCGAAAAAGAGGGGGTCACCCCGGCTCAGATCGTCGAGCGCTACCACAACCTGTTTATCGAGAGCTACCAGAAGATCGGGCTCACCTTTGACTACTTCACCCACACCGGGACTGAGAGCCATGCCCGGGTGGTGCACGAGTACTTCAAGGATATGTTGGCCAAAGGCTATATCTACGAGGACACCTCAAAGCAGCTGTTTGACACCAAAGCGCAGCGCTTTTTGCCCGACCGCTATATCGAAGGCGAGTGTCCGCTTTGTGGCTATAAAGAAGCCAGAGGCGACCAATGCGATCAATGCGGCAAAACCTATGACGCCGTAGAGCTAAAGCACCCGGTGTCAAAGATGACCGGCTCAAGAGACCTTGAGGTGCGCGAAACAAAGCACTTTTACGTCGATCTTGGCAAATTAAACGAACCCCTTTTGGCCTGGATCAGCGACGGCAAGCAGCACTGGCGCAAGCACGTGCTTAACTTCGCCAAGGGCATGCTGGAAAAGCGCGAGCTGCGCGGCACGGCGATCACCCGAGATCTTGAATGGGGGGTGACGATTCCGCTGCCTGGCTACGAAACAAAACGGATTTATGTTTGGTTTGAAGCCGTCATGGGCTACCTGAGCGCCACGGTGGAGTGGGCCGAAGCCTCAGGCAAGCCGGAAGCGTGGCGCGACTGGTGGGATAGCAACACGGCCGGGGATGTTAAAAGTTATTACTTTATAGGCAAGGACAACATCACCTTCCACACCATTCATTGGCCGGGATACTTGATCGCCAAGGGTGGACTAAACCTGCCTTATGATGTGCCGGCCAATGAGTATCTAAACAGCTACGGCCGTAAGTTTAGCAAGAGCCGCGGCACCTCGATCACCGTCAGCGACGTGCTGCAACGCTACCAAAAAGATGCCTGGCGCTACGTGCTCACGGCGTTGGCGCCGGAGACGGGGGATGTCGACTTCTCGTGGGACGATTTTCTCGAGAAGGTCAATAATGAGCTGGTCGCCAACTGGGGTAACCTCGCCAACCGCATGCTGGGCTTTGCCTTTAAGCGCTTTGATGGCCGCATTCCAGCGCCGGCCACCGAGCTTGAAGCCGACGATCAAGCCTTGCTGGCGGAGGTCAAAGCGGGCTTCCAGGTCGTCGGCGACCTTTACGAAGGCGTCAAGCTGCGCAGTGCGCTGGAAGAAGCGCGCCGCCTCAGCCAGCGCGTCAATCAGTACCTCAGCGACCGGGCGCCGTGGACGGTGATCAAGACCGATCCGAATCGGGCCGCAACCACCGTCTACGTCGCCTTGCAGTGCATTGCCTGGCTTAAGACCATGTGGGCGCCGATTCTGCCTGATAGTTCGCAGCTGATTCATGAAGCCCTAGGCTTTGATGGTCAGCTGTTTGGCGAATCCTATACCGAGCAGCGGGCCGAGGCTGGGGGCAGCAAGCACCAGGTTCTGCGCTACGACCACAAGCAGGCCGTCGGAGTTTGGGAGGCGAGCGCACTGCCTGTGGGTCAGACGATGCGCCCGCCGGTGGCGCCGTTTACCAAGCTCGACGCGGCGATCGTTGAGCTCGAAGGGGCTGGGGCGGGCTGAGCAAAGGACCACCCTGGCCGTATAGATGACCGGTTAAATCGGCGGACATGCTGGTGCAGGGTTGGCCACCGCCGCCGGCGCAGGGCTAAGGGCCGGTGCGGGTGGAGGCGGCGGTGGCGGTGGTGGCGTTGCTGCCGCATCGTAGGGAAATCCTGCATCGGACCAGGCCTTAAACTCGGCTTGGATGGCACTGCTGAGCGCACCAGAAGGCGGCATACGGCCCGCCTGTATGGCACTAAGCAGTGCGGCGCCAGCGGCCTGGGCGCCTTGATAATTAGAGAGGTCAGGTGCAGTGAGGCCGGCGCCGTGACAGCCGACGCAATTTGCGGCCAGTAGCCCGTCGACTGCCCCTAGATAGTAAACACTTTGCCCAGGCGCTACCACAGGTGGCGGCGTACCGACAGGATATCCCGCCGCCCGCCAAGCGGCGAAGGTGGCGGCATCGCCTGCAGCTAGCGCTGGAACCGCGCCTGCTGGAGGCATTGCTTTTGAGTTCATTTTCTCGTAGACCGATGCCGCAGCCGATTGTGTTTGAGCTATGGTCGTGAGGTATGGCGATGTCCGAACATTGGCTGCGGCCGTGCCACTGTGGCACCAAGCGCACTTGGCGAGGATCATCGGCTTGATCGTCCCCTCATAAGTGGGTGGGGTAGCTGCGGCCAAATAAAGCTGGGCGAAGCCACCACCGGCCCAGCTTTGCAGGGCAGCTAGATCGGCTGCGGCAAGTGGTGCTCCAGGCGGCATACGGCCAGCGACAGAAGCTGCGACGATGGCTGCACCTTGGGCGCTCGCTTGAGCAGCCGTATTCATCAACGGCGCTTGGGTGGCATGACACGATAAACAGGCCTTTTTGATCACTGGTTCGGCGGTCGAACCATAACTGTTTACCGGGGTAGCGGTGGGTGCGGTCGTTGGGCAAGTCGTCCCAGCCGCAGAGGTCGCCGCGTCGGCCTGGCTCGGCGCAGTCGCGGCATTAGCGTTGCTGGTCGCTGCAGTCTTGGGCTTCAACCCAGCCTTTTTCAAACTGCTACCACATCCGCCAGCTGTCATGACCAAGGCAGTCACGACCCATACACTTAGCTCGACTTTGACGGTTTTAATTCGTGAAAAATCCTAAACTTCACGACTACTTCACGAGTCGCGGTCAAGGCTTTTGGGCGGCTTTTCCGACGTATTTACGCGGCCACGGA
>CAIYRB010000188.1 GCA_903928445.1 uncultured Pseudomonadota bacterium
CCATGAGATCACAAAGCTCCCCGAGATCAGGAAGGTGGCTCGCCGTGTGGAAGGTTTATCATATTCAAACAGGACGTATCGTTAAGGCCGGTTTTGACTCCGATGAGCAGGCCAAGGATTGGCTTGAGCGGCGCAAAGACCTGCCTGACGACGAGCACGACACCGACGAAATGGATGACGAAGAGGAAGAAGACTACCTCGAGAATGAAGCCGATGAGGAAGAGGAGGACGAAGAGGCCTTTGAGGCCGATGACGAGGATCGCGAGATCCCGTTTGCCGCCTCAGACCTCGGGGCTGACGCCGAGGATGTCGATGTTGATGACGACGATGCCGGCGACGAAGACGAAGTCGATGACGACGACGAGGATGATGATGACCACGGTGGGGATGACGACGACGATGACGAGTGAGCATGCGCTTTCAAGTCCTCGTTGACCGCAGCGAGCGTGTGAACAAGTGCACGATCCTGCCTCTAGCTGGTCATAAAGATCTCGATATCGTCCGCTATAACCGTGGGCAGCCGCTAGCTGCCTTGACCGGGCAGCTGCTGCTCCATCCCGAGGGTCTGCCCCTGGATGAGTGGCGTGGTGGCACGGACCAGGGCTCAGCCGTGGTGAGCCTGTCGGCCATCGATTGCACGTGGAAGCGCTTACACACGGTGCTTAGCTTCATTGCCAAGCCTCTGCCGACCCTGGTCGGCATTCCGCAGGGTTTTGTCACAGCCTACCCGCGCCGCAATAAATTAGATAAAGACCCAGACTCTGGCCTGGCGACGATCGAGGCGGTGTTCATCGCCGCGGCCATGCTTGGGCACTGGGATCTCACGCTGCTGTCGCGATACGCCTTTGCGGCAGAGTTCCTGCGCCTGAATAAAGCGACCTTTGAGCATTATAAGGCGGCGCCAGCGCTGTGGCCTTTTGCCATTAACTAACGCTTCGGCTATAGTTTGGCTCTAAGGCTTTTTATTTTTATGAGGTGGTGGCACCATGCGCAAATGCGCCCTGCGGCTGTTGTTGGTTGGGTTGGGACTGGGCTGGTTCGTGGTGGCCCCGAAGTTTGCAGCGGCACCTTCGGCCTTGGCCGCCGCAGCGGGCGAGGTGACCACGCTTGAGCCGGCAGCGGCAGCCGGAGGAGCGGCTCCGGCAACGGCGCAGGCGACGACCGAGGTGGATTTTGGTGGTCCGGGGATCTTCACCCGTGCCATGCAAGGTGGGTGGGTCGTCTTTATCTGCCTGCTCATCCTGGTCTCCATGTCGGTCGTGACCTGGGCAGTGATCATCGCCAAGTATTTTTACCTGCTGCGCATCGGTAGAACGGGCGAGCACTTCGTTAAGAGCTTTTGGGACTCGCGCTCGCTCAATGACCTGAACGGGCGGCTGGCGGATCACCCGTATAGCCCGGTGCGCGAGGTCTTTCGTAGCGGTTATGCTGAGCTGGTCCGAGGCAGTCAGCTGCGCGATCTGGTGACCAGTGCCGATCTGGCGGTGCATGCCGCGCTCGATAATATGAATCGTTCGTTGGGCAAGGCCAAGGCGATGGAACGGCGGCGCATGGAGCGCTTTATGTCAATCCTGTCGATCAGTGCGTCGGCTTGCCCATTTATCGGTCTGTTCGGCACGGTCTGGGGCATTATGGGTTCGTTTGAAGGCATCGCCCGTTCGGGTAGTGCGAGTTTGGCGGCGGTGGCTCCGGGTATTTCGGAGGCGTTGATTTCGACGGCTTTTGGTTTGGCTGCGGCGATTCCAGCCGTCGTCGGCTACAATATGTTTGCTGCGAAGATGCGCCATCTGATGGCCACCATCGACGGATTTTCTGCGGATTTCCTTAATATCGTCGAGCGCTATCTGGTCTCGGATAAATCCAAGTCGGCACCGGTCGCCGGCGCTTCAGCAGGGCCACAGTCGCCACTCGCCGAGCGGCTTTAATCACCTACGAGGACACGGGCCATGGCTTTCGGCAAGGTCGGGCAAGGCAAGAGCGAAGACTACGAAGAGATGGCAGAGATCAACATCATTCCCCTAGTGGACGTGATGCTGGTGCTACTGATCATCTTCATGGTGACTGCGCCGCTGAGCATTGGCGGGATCAAGGTCGAGTTGCCGCTGAGCAAAGCCCGGGGCGGCGTCGTCGACGAGGACCGAGTCGTGCTGTCGGTGGATAAGTCGGGCGGCTTCTTCCTCGACAAGCAACAGATAGCCCAGGCAGCGTTGGAGGCTAAATTCCGCGCCATCTATGCTTTTAGACAGAAAAAGGAGCTTTATATCCGGGCTGACACCGCCGTGGCCTACGGTAAAGTGGTGTTTGCCATGAGCGCGGCCAAGTTAGCCGGTGTCACCAAATTGGCGATGCTGACCAACGCCTCTGCCCCGGCGCCGCAGCAAGGCGCGCATCACTGATGGCAGATAGCCCGAGCCAGTCCAAGCCCGCCAGCGTCGACTCGATCCTCGCCGCTAGTCGCACCATCATTCCGGTGTCGCTGCGTGGTGCTAGCGAAGGGCGCATGTTTTGGACCTTTGTCGGTGTGTCGATCGCCGTGCACACGCTGGTGTTCTTTGTCAGCACCCTGCATTGGCTGCGCAGCCCGCTGCCGATGAAGGACGAATGGGCCATGGACGCCGATGTCGTCAGCGACCTTGATGCGCCGATGCCGAACAAAACCGCCTTGCCCGAGGCGGTGATCAAGGCGGAGGCGAAGGTCCCAGTCCAGCTTTTGCCGCAGTTGCCGGAGAAGTTTTCCGTCAAGGAACCGACCAAGGCCGACGCCGCCATCGCTGAGGTCAAGGCTCCAGAGCCGCCCAAGGAACTCAAGGTGGCGGAGCAGCCGAAGCCGGCGGAAGATCTGAAGATCAAGACCGAGAACAGCGTTGATAACCAGATGGACCAGGCCGAGATCCTAAAGCGGGCGGCTCTCGAGAAGTTGCGCAAGAACGACAAGCTGGCCAAAACCGCCGAAGCCCCAGAAAAAGACCAGCTAGCGAAGATCGCCGAGGCGCTGGATAAGAACCCCAACACGGCCGTGGCGACTGGTGGTGCCGCTCATGGGTCATTTAAATCCTACGGAGCACTGGTAAAAACCATCGTCTCGCGCAATTATACCGTGCCGGAAGCCTACCAGCTGAAGGGAGCTAATCTGCGCGTGGTGTTTCGCATCACGATCTCCGAGCGCGGTGATCTGATGGACCTGGTGGTCAAGCAGCCGTCGGGGGATCCAGTGTTTGACGATCTGAGTATGCAGGCAGTGCGCGCATCCGTGCCGCTGCCAAAGCCGCCGGCGGGGTTAGCCGGTGAGCCGTTTGAATTAAGCTTTACGCCCTAGGGCGGTGTGTGACACGGGAGGTTGAACGATGCGTTCTATGGGTTCCAGGCGGCGCGGCCTGGGTCTGATGGTATGGTCCCTGTGGTTTGGTTTGACGGTCGCCGCGGCGCCTGCAGCGGCCGAGCCTGCCGCCGCCGATGCGCCGTTGATTGTCAACATCGACAATCCAGCGTTTCGTAAGCTGGTGACGGCTGTGCCGGATTTCCCTGGTCCAACTGCTGCCGTTGATGCCGAGCTAACGCGTTGGGGCAGCGAAGGTGCCGCCGAGTTGACGCGTTTACTCGCCTATTCTGGATTGTTTAATCCGATGGCCGCCGCCGGATATCAGGATCTTTTGGCGAAGGCTAGGGCTGGGACGGCAGGTGCCCAGGGGCTAGAAGGAATCGATCTGGCCGCTTGGAAGACCATTGGCGTCGAGTCACTGACCGTCGGCGATCTGGTGCGCGAAGGACCAACCTTGACCATTGCGTTGCGCACCGTGGACATACGTCAAGGCAAGGTCTTGGTCGGTAAAAAATACTCCAAGGTGGCACCTAGCGATATCAAGCGGGTCATGGCCAAGTACGCCGACCGCATCCTCGAGGCTTACACCGGCAAGCCGGGGATCTTTGCCTCTAAGTTGTTGTTTGTCGGCAAGCAGACGGCCACTTCGGCCAAACAGGTCTACCTCGCTGATTTTGATGGTAGCAACGCCACACCGATCACCTCGGCAAAGTCGCCGCATATCTCGCCAAACTTCAGCCACGATGGTCGCTTTGTGACCTACACCTCGTTTGAAGATGGCAATCCAGACCTGTTTGTTTATGAGGTCGCCACCGGTGTGAAACGCAAGTTATCTGGGCGCAAAGGTCTCAACAGCGGTAGCGCTTGGGCGATGAATAATAAAATCGTCGCCTTTACTGGCTCGGTGGATGGTGATGCCGACATCTACTATATCAAAGCCGATGGGACGCAAAGCAAACCGCTGATTCGTGGTCCTGGCCTCGATGTCGACTCGGCCTTTTCTCCCGATGGCAAATGGCTGGCCTTTGTTTCCGGTCGCTTTGGCAACCCGCATATCTTTCGCGCTGAGTTAAAATGGACCGGTGATACCGAGGTGCGCGTCGTCAGCGACAAACGCTTAACCTATGCAGGATGGTGGAATGCCAGCCCGGCCTGGTCGCCGGCGTCCGATAAGATCGCCTTTGCCGGCTTTGACAAGGACATCGATCGTTTCGATTTATTTATGATGAATCCGGATGGTACCGGCTTAGAACGCTTGACGATTCGTTCGGGCGATAACGAGCATCCTAGCTGGTCGCCGAATGGCCAGCTGCTGATCTTTGAATCGAGTCGGACTCCGAGTCGTGGCGATGTCAAAGGCGTGCGCCATCTTTACGTGATGAACCGCGATGGCAGTGCGCAGAGGCCGCTAAATACCGGACTATTTCATGTCGAATCGCCGGTCTGGGGGCCACAACCGGCCGAGTGAGGTCGGCAAGGTACGAGGAGCCTATTGCAGTGGTGGCATTTGGGGTCGATGATGCACGATAAAGACAGCACGTGGACCGCAAATACGGCTCGCTCGCCTCTGTGGATGGTGACGCAGGAACCACTGCTCAATGAATTTGTCGGTTACCTCACCGCGCTGCTACAACAGCTGCGGGCTCCGACCGGAGAGCGCGAGCACCGTTTGGAGTTTTCCCGCCAGCAGCTCGCCGATGTGCGCCAGGCCTTTAGCTCGATGATCGTGCGCGGCGAGGAAGCCCTGCACCAATTGTGCGAACTTTTTTGCCGCCAGTTTTTTACCGGTTACCAACTTAGCAGCGTCGTGATCGGCGAGATCGACGCGACGAAAGAGCGCTTTGTCCTCAGCCAGGGACTGTCGCCAAAGGACCTCTATTCAACGTCTGATATCGACCTAGGCACGCGTCAATTGGCGAAGCTGCGCTTTATCGATCGCGGTGTTTGGAGCAATGCTAGCCTAGTGGCAAACTATGTCGAGTATCAGCCGGCGGAATCGAATGCGCTGCACATCCACAAACTCATCAGCCGCATCAAGGCCGAGGAAGAAATCTGGAACAAGGTCGTCGACGAGATCTTCGACCTCGACGGCCTGGTACGGCGCGACAAGCAAATGAGTCATCTGAGCTGGTTTGTCAAAGACGTCTTTGGCATTAAAATCGTCGTCGATGGCAAGGCCGATGTCGAGGCCATGCACCGCGTGCTCGTTGAAACCCGGTGGGAAGAGGCGCTGATCACCGGCCTCGGCTTACAGCCGTCGCCCGATGTGCTACGCCTCGAGCACCTGGAAACCAAGGACTACA
Organism: uncultured Pseudomonadota bacterium; assembly: GCA_903928445.1. Classification (GTDB taxonomy): domain Bacteria; phylum Bdellovibrionota_B; class Oligoflexia; order Oligoflexales; family CAIYRB01; genus CAIYRB01. The sequence goes on from CAIYRB010000188.1 coordinate 5,623, forward strand.
GTGGCGGAGACGGGCGCAAATCCAGCGGCTGGTCGGCGATCAAGTCCGTCGTGCGTTGGGGTGGCAAGACCTTTGAGATTCAGACGCAGTCGCTGCGCAACTACTTTAGCGAGCAAGAGTTCTTGACGCAGGAAAGCCACGCCGGCTTCAAGTCAAAACGCGAGGCCTTGCGCGATGAGATTGCGCGTCAAGAGCCGTTGTTTGGCTTTTACCGGGCACTGCTGAAGTGGTTGTTTATCGGTGATGGGTCCGTCGAGTCGGCGCCGCAGTATCCGGGTGTGAAGGTGCGGTTAAAGTGACCTGGGCTATGTAGGTCATATGGGGTTTTTATTATCAAATAGATGATAAAAATGGGTGAGCCTGAAGAAGTTGGGCGGTCGCGCCGATTGGGTGCTCGTGGAGTCCGTTATGGGTGCAGCGTCGCTACCGTAAGGCTCCGGGCAGGCAGTAGCCTGGTCTCAGACGAAGTTCACCGGCAGCCGCATGGCCTCGGCCAGTCGCTCCAAATAGGTCGCTTGCGGGATCTGGACGGCGCCAAGGGTAGCTAGGTGGTCGGTGACAAATTGGACCTCGAGCAGGGCCAGACCCTGTTGCTTCATGTGCTCCACCAAATGGACCAAAGCAACTTTAGACGCGTCGGTGACGCGGTGGAACATCGACTCAGCACAGAACACGCCGGCAAAGGAGACACCATAGGTGCCCCCCACTAAGGTGCCGTCCTGCCAGACCTCGATGGAATGGGCAAAACCGCGGCGGTGCAAGGCAGTGTAGGCGATTTTAAACTCGTCGTTGATCCACGTTTCTGGGCGATCGGCACAGGCGGCGATGACAGCAGGAAAATCACGGTTGATCGTCACGGCAAAGTGGCCGCGTTTGAGCGTGCGCTCGAGCGAGCGAGAGATGTGCAGGCCGTCTAGGGGGATGATGGCGCGCGGGTCGGGATTATACCACAAGACTTCGCCTGTTTCTGGCTCAGGCATCGGGAAGAAGCCTTGAGTATAGGCGCTTAACAGTATCTCGGTGGTCAGGCTTTCCATGGTCAAAGGATCGCCCAATTCGTCTGGCTGAGCCAGCTAAATAGTCTTCGCGCTGAACACTAGACTCGCTTAAATAGAGCCGCTCCCCAAGTCAGCCCCGAGCCGACCACCGCCACCGCGATCAAGTCTCCGACTTTAAACCGGTCCCAATTCGCCGATAACACCGACGGGGCGCCAGCTGCGCCCTGGTTGCCGCGGAGTTCGACATTATGCAGGTGCTGCTCGGGAGTGATCCCGAGTTTATCGCACGCTGAGGTGAGCATCCGGTAATTCGCTTGGTGGCTGACGAAATAGGCTAGATCATTGGCGACCAAGTCGTGGCGTGCGAGCAGCTGCCTGGTGATCGCCACGGTTTTGGTGACGGCAAAACGCTGCACGGCGGCGCCGTTTTGGGTGAACAGCCCCCCTTCGGCCATGCGCACGCTTTGAAACCCGCTCGGCGACGATTCGACGATGGTGTCGATGAGCTCCAGCCCATGGGCTTCCCGATGGCTGCTTAGCAGGGTCGCTGCGGCACCGTCGCCAAAGAGCATGCAGCTACCGCGGTCGGTAAAATCAAGTCGCGTCGAATAGCGCTCGGCATTGAATATCGCGACGGAACTTGCCATCTCACTGAGCATGAGGCCGCGGGCCGCATGAAGATCGACGACAAAGCTGGAGCAGGCGGAGTTGACATCAAAGGCAGTGCACTCAAGGCCTAGGCCGGCAGCGATGGAGCAGGCATTGGCTGGGATATCCCAGTCGGGCACTGAAGTGCCGGAGATGACCAGATCAATGGCTGGCGATTCTTGTCCGTGCTCCGAACGACTCAGCGCTAATTGCCAGGGTTCCTTACACATCTCGGCCATCGTCGCGACGCGGCCGGCGTCAACTAGCTCCTGACGTGTGGTGAGTCCGTAGCGTAGTTGGCGGATGTCCTCGGCTGTGAGCACGGAGTGACGCTGTCTGATGCCGACGCGTTCGTAGGTCCAGTCCGCTTTGGCGCCGATGTCCAGCCCTTCGAAGAACTCATTGGTGAGCACCTCTGGAGGGAAATAATGCCCCATTCCAGTGATCACCAGGCGCTTTTTTGCTGCTGTCTGCGATAGAGGTGTGTCAGCCACGTTGTACCGTCCTTCGCGCCCAGGCGCCACTCAACTTGTAAACATGCCGCCATTTACGTGGATGGTTGTCCCGGTGATGTAGCTAGCCTTGTCTGAGGCAAGAAACTCAACCGCGGCCGCAACCTCCTCAGCCTGACCCAGACGGCGCAGTGGGACCCGACTCAAGATCGCTTGCTTGACCTCTTCTTTGAGATCCTTGGTCATATCGGTCTCGATAAAGCCGGGCGCGACGCAGTTGGCGAGGATGCCGATGCTGCCGAATTCCTGGGCGATGCTTTGTGTAAAGGCAGTGACTGCGGCCTTCGTGGCCGCATACATGCTTTGTCCGGGGTTGCCGGTGTGGCCGACGACCGAGGTGATGTTGATGATGCGCCCACCCTTTTGCCGGATCATGATGCGGCTGGCGGCCTTGGCGAGGAGAAAGACCGGCTTTAAGTTGGTGTTTAGCAGCAGGTCGAAGTCGCTGGGTTTGGCCAGTGGCAGGATTTGATCCACCGCTAAACCGGCATTATTTACGAGGACGTCCAGGGAACCGAGCTCAGCCTTGACCACCTTCACCAACTCGGCGCAGGCATTCTCCTGCGTTAGGTCAAAGCGAAAAGCCACGGCCTGGCCGTCGCCGATCTGCTCCACGATATGGCGCGCGGCGGCTTCATCGGAGCGGTAGTGCACGGCGACTTTGTAACCGGCGCGGCCAAGAGCGACGGCGCAGGCGGCGCCAATGCCGCGAGCGGCGCCGGTGACCAGTGCAACTTTTTGAGTCATGACCTACCCCTAGAACTGGGCCATATAGATTGCCATGGGCCCGTGTTATGGACAACGTGATAGTGGCGGCACCCTACCATGGATGCATCAACGAAACAACGGAGTTAGGTCACGCGCAAACGCTATACATGGACCTGGATGAGGCCGCGCCAAAGCCTGGCTTGCAGGAGCTATATCCCCTTTTTTATAGCGTTATTTTCATGCGGCTGCCAGCTTTTGGGCGACCGGGCGAGCCGTGACCAGGAGCGGCAAAAGGTCGCTCTGATCGATGCCCGCCAGGCGCAGGGCGAGGTTCTGGGGCTGGACCAGCCGAGGCGCGAGCGCTTGGAGCTAGCGACCTCTGGACTTTTGCAGCGCGACGGTGAGCTCGAGAGTTGGGTGTTGCCGCTGATTGCGTCCTATCTGCCGCCTGGCAGTGAGGTGCCAAAACGGGTGCATTTAGCGGTGAACCAGGTGGCGCCACTCATCCTCACACTAGACGGCATAAAGATCGACGTCATGGCGCCTTGGTGGGAGGGACGGAGCCAGTGGGTGGGAGTCATCCAGGGTCTTTATCTAAGTGCCTTAAGTGCGTTGGCGGAGGTTGCGCCGCCGCAAGGTCACGTTGAACCAGAAACCCTCGAGGCCTTCTCCGGGGTCCTTCTCGACCAGCTCCAGCGCTTGGGCATGGCGAGTTTTGTCGCCGGTCACGGCGTCGACGCGGCTAGTGCGACCAAGGATTTTACTTTGTTCATGCCGCGGCAGCAGGTCGAGGCGAGGGTGCAGGTGTTGCAGCTTGTGCTGCGTGAGGTGCAAGGCGGATTGGCGCCCGCGGCTGCGTGGAGCCAACTCGAATCGGCACAACGGCGCGACGGTGTGATCGCGGTGACCGGTGCCTACATGGCCAAGGTCATAGAAGCGCGGCTTGGCAAGGCCGCGTTGGTCCAGTTGGTGCAACAGGGACCTCGTGCATTCTATACAGCTTACCGGGAGACCGAACCTGGGGCTCTGGTTTTTGTTCCGCTGCCAGTACCATCGTCGCCGTCGCCAAGTCGCCAGGCGACGGCGCATTGAGCCTGAGTCACTATTGCGCTAAAAGTTAGAGGCTGTCCGAAAATTCCGTGTCTCCCTACTTCCGCGCCTCCGTGGTCAAACCCAA
>CAIYRB010000189.1 GCA_903928445.1 uncultured Pseudomonadota bacterium
ATCATCCCACCCATACCACCGCGACCGCCGCCATGGCCATGGTCTTCATCGTCTTTCGGCTTATCGGCGATCAGCGCCTCAGTCGTCAGAAGCAGACCAGCTACGGATCCTGCATTGGTCAAAGCTGTGATCGCCACTTTGTGCCGTTGGCGGCGGTTTCGGTGATGGCGTTGTCCGTGCCTTTCCAGGATCCGGGGGCGGGCCCAACTCACCTCACCCTTATATGCCTCCTTAACTATTGGGAATTTTTACATATGCCGACGCCAACTTCCCGCTCAATTAAATGTGTGATAATCTCGAATTTCGAGTTTAACTAGCAAAAAGTTGCGTATGCAATCACTGACCGAACAACTATTCAAATTAGCACCGCCGAGCGGCTTGTTTGACAAGTCGGTGGTGGCCAGCCTTTTTCCAAAGTCATCGGCAGCTGCGAAACAAAACCTGATTTCCCGGGCTTGCGCCGCCGGCGAGGTGTCGATCATCCGCCGCGGGCTATATCTGTTGGAACCACCATTTCGGCAGGTTGGAATTGATCCAATGATGCTCTCGTCGCTCATCTACGGGCCAAGTTATATTAGCTTCGAAAGCGCCCTCCGATTCTACGGCTTGATTCCTGATATCGTCCAGACGGTAAGCGCTGCGACATCGCGCCGTTCCTGCATGTTCAACACCAGCGTAGGGTACTTTACCTTTACGCGAGTACCTGTCCGTTCTTTGTTGGCAGGTGTTCGCGGCATTGCGATGGAATCAGGACACCGAGGTGTGACCACGCTCATGGCATCACCAGCACGGGCTATAGCGGACCTGGTTTATTTACGGCGTGACGTATGTTGGGACAAAGAAGGATTTGATTTCCTGGAAGGCTCGATGCGTATAGAGCCAGAAGAGCTATGGGCTCAGTTGCTGAAAAAGGATCTCGAGGCGGTATTTGATGCGTATCGCAATCAGCGGGTTAGGAGCTTTATCGCTGGATTAATGACGGGTCGATCAGCTGCATTAATGACCAAATAAAGTCGAACCCGGGTGGTGTCAGAGTGAGTCTTATTACAGATAGGTTATCTACTTACCGGCCAACCAATGCGATCGAGCAGGAGGTCGCCCTCGCTGAAATCATGCAGCAGATTATTCTGTTTGCGCTCGCAAGGACCGATTTCTTTGAACGTGCTATGTTTCACGGTGGGACTTGCCTCCGAATCTTTTGGAATCTACGGCGCTTTTCTGAAGACTTGGACTTTGTCCTCAAGACACCCTCGAGCGATTTCGTGTGGAAGCCTTATCTAGATGCAGTGTTGAATGAGTGCAATGCCTTTGGTATCGACCTCGAAGTCAGGGATCGCGCTCAGGCCACGGGAGCTGTCAAATCGGCCTTTCTAAAGACCAACTCCATTGGCAAACTCTTGGTGGCATCGCTGCCGCATGCGCGCAATTCAGCGCAGAAAATTGCTGTAAAGGTCGAGATCGATACCCACCCTCCCGATGGAGCCGACGGCGAATCTCGATTTCTCATCTTCCCGGGGCCAGCAGCTGTCACGGTGCAAACTCTGCCGTCCAGCTTTGCTGGTAAGATCCACGCCCTGCTCTGCCGCAAGTATATTAAGGGACGAGATTGGTTTGATCTGCTTTGGTATGCCGAGCGAGGAATTCAGCCGAATCTCGCGCTGTGCAGAAGTGCTATCCATCAGGTAGGCCCTTGGCAGGGACAGGCGACCGAAGTGACTAATCCGTGGCTTACAGATCGCTTGGCGGAGAAGGTGCGGTCGATTGACTGGAGCAAAGCCCGTATCGACGTGGCCAGGTTCCTCACTGCTTCGGATCAGCGGGGCATTGAGATCTGGAGCGAGGCACTATTCATCGACGCGGTAGATAGGTTGAGGCGGTCGTGGTCCGTTTGATAGGTTTCCGAAAAGTCTTAGATGCAATCATAATCAGGCCTGCGCCGTTTGCTTAAACCCTGAGATGCCGTTACGGGAAGGTTGGACGGACGACCGTAGACAAGTACTTCGCTGTGCTCGTCGATACTTTGATCGGTTTCCCGAGGCTATGCCTAGCCATGCCTAGGCAAACAACGAGGCCTCAATGGAGGCCTCCCTTGGCGGGAGAAGGCTCGAATACGCGAATAAGAACCGCCGGGGGCCAGGCCGGCACCGTCGTCGAGAAGAATTCCACCCGAACCGTCAGCCTCCTTAACAAAGATAAGTCTGTATATTTAGTAGTTTAACATAAGTTACATGAATGTGGCACTTATGCAGCACATTTCTTTCTAAAATCCGAAACTCTTGTTAGAATGGGATGTCCGAGGCTAAATTTAAGGTATCTACGCCTATGTACATCAATCGATCGCTGGAGGGATCCCTAGAACAGCATTTTCGCGGCAAAGTCCGTGAAGGCGCTTTAGTTCCCGGCATTGTTGGATGCGGCAA
>CAIYRB010000190.1 GCA_903928445.1 uncultured Pseudomonadota bacterium
CCATCTAAATCAGAGTCAAGTTGCACGCGGGAGCACGCAAAATCGCAAGCAGTTGGTCGAGACAATGGGGCCAAAATGACAACGGTGGCCAAGCTTGAAGGGGCGGCTACTTAAGTTGACCCCTTCGAATATACTACAAGCTATGGCAATTGGGTCGACGTTGGCCCGGTGATGGCCACGGGAGTCATGTTTGGCTTTCTTCCTGAAGCGATGAGACGCACCGGAATCGGCGCAGAAAAATACATGGAATTCGCATTGGCGTTTGCGACCAAGATGATCAAACACGACGCCTCGGCCCAACCCCTCGCCCAGTACGGGAACATCGACTTGGCCTATGCCAACTATCTGAATGTTATCGAAAACGGCGGAAAGAGCGGCGGCGTGGCTACTCCCGGGCTTCGCCAGATCATGAGTCCCTTGGATGCAAAGGTGCCTGGCATCACCGACAAGGCTGTAGGCAGAATCATGGCTACCCTCAGATCTGACCAAATGAAAGCCTGGATCAGGGTCAATCATGGCAAGGATACCAATAGTGAGGCATGGCGCGACTTTCTCGTCGATGTCAAAGACGACATGACTGCAGTAAGGGATCTCGACGTTATCATCCCCGAAGGAACCGTGGTGAAAGTGAAATCTCCCTCCGGTGAGGAGATCACGCAGAAGAACGTCAAATACTACGCGCCTCCCGCGGTCATCCACCACATAGCCGGTGGCATACGCCCCTACGCCAGCGATTATTTGGAGATCAAAGCCGTTGCCACCGCCATGGATGCCACGGAGCTCCGCAAGGCAGTGGGTCCCTACCGTCAGTTCAGAGTCGCTCCCTGATTCTGCGGGCATCGGCCTAGGTTAATATCAAATGTCACGGTTTAATACTACTAACTCCGGCTTTTTGGTGGTCACAATGAACCGAATTCTTATACTCGCCTTCGCGATGCTAGCATTGGGCTGCCGCCAACAAAACACGAACCAAATGTCGTTAAAGGGCGATCAGACAGGGTTGTCCACGAGTAAGATAACTCACCACATCTACTTTGTGCGACATGGTGAGACAGAGTCGAATGCTAAGACTTCTGAAAGTGCCGATAACTTTTCGCCCAAAGGCTCCGAGCAGGTCAGGGCGCTAACCGACAAGTTACAAGGCATGGACGTTAAGTTTGACCAAATTTATATTAGCCCTTTATGGCGGACGCGATCGACCATCAAGCCGTATTTAGACGGCCAGGGCAATCGATATAGCGCGATCGATAATTACATCGAAAGCGGTATCGCCGAGTGCTGCTGGGATCAAGGCAGTATGACAAAGGACGTAGTCGAGCAATCCGCGGCAAAAATTCGCACATTCCTCATGAATCAAACGACGCCAAGCAATGTTTTAATTGTTGGTCATTATCACTCTGGAAAGATCTTGCTCGATAATTTGGTCGGTAAAACGGTCGATCCACAAAATGCTGATCTTATGGTTTTCGACTTCGACTCATCTCCACCGAATTTAGATAAGACCCACCCCGCTCCCCAGGCCAGTGACTGCCGGGCTTTTAACCGTGATGGTCGCACCTGCGCTGACGTGGGTTATACCGAGGGGCAGTCGGGGTATCCGTGGGGGGCTGCTGCTGGATTGTTTCGCTGCCGACAAAACTGTTTAGAGCTAGCGCCGCCCCCTGATTGCCACACAGTCAATCGTGACGGCCGAACCTGTAAAGACGTGCGCTATAAAGAGGGCCAAAGCGGTTATCCGTGGGGGCGCCGAAATGGTCGATTTCGCTGTGAATCAGGCTGCCTGATTTTGGTAAATTAGGATACCGAAGATTCATATCTGATCGTCGGTTTACCCGAGTGAAGGGAAGCTGCGCACGCGAGCAAAACAGGGCTGAGCAATATTGGCCGCTCTTATCAGACAGTGCGACTTAAGTGGCTTATATGATCGCCGGCACCCTGACGTCGTTAGTGTAAGGGATGATCGGCAAAAATATGTTGTCGCTTCGGAAAGCTATCGAATAATGAGCCGCAACTAGCCGCCAATTTTTCAATGAATTCCGACGGTGTAAACAGGAAGCATAATTCCTATTCGCAGAACCCGCGCGATGTAAATATCTTGGACACCTCATAGCTTTTTGGTCATGGTACGATTTCACGCACGCCATCCATATCTGATAACCACCCGAAATGGCGCAATTATTTCTCCCCCACTCCGGATATTGGGACGGCATGGTTATTGAAAGAACCCGGGGGTGTAAAAGAGCTTGGTGCTCTTATCTATTACTCCAGGAGGCAGCTATGTCAGGAAATCACAACATAAAATCTTTATTTATGGCTATGTTCATTTTAGCTGCATGTAGTGACCCCCAAAATAGCAATTCTGACGTCAAGATAACCTCTATGCGTGGCAAAGCCTATACCGCGGAGATTTCGGGGATCAATGTGATCTACAACCCCACAGATTCCTTTAAGACCGATGGCATGAGTGAGGAGCAACTGCGTGAGTCGTTAGCCAGTAACCCCACCATGCTAAATGAGATGGATAACGTTGCTGCCTGGATGTCGGCAAGTCTCATGATCGGAGTTATGCGGTTAAACAACGGCTCTTCCTTCACTGTACAAGACATTGTGATCGCAAACCGCCGACAGTTGGAGGCGTTTCAGGTCTCCTTTGAATATAGCGCCACGCTGCAAATTGTCGCCAAGGATGGTGAGATTCCGCAGCTTGGCGCCAAAGAATTTCTTGTGATGCGCAATCAGACAAAACAGGCCAAGGAGGCTTTTTATCAAGGCAATAAGGGTTGCTTTACCAGCGAAGTTGACCACCTACGTGTCAGCCTTCCCGAGGATTTCATGAATATGATGTTTTACTATTTCAATCCCGAACTTCCTCAGTGCGATGCGAAAAATTTCGGCGACCAGATTCAAAAGCTGAGCGTTCAATTCAAACTGAGCGAAGAAAATCCGGCGACACCCAAATATCCCGAGTACCAAGAGGTTTGGCGCGATCGTCAACTGACCGCCGCCTTCATGTTCACCCCCGTTTCGGACTTTACCAATCAAGATGACGGCGGGCGCAATTATGTAAACATGATCAAGCTGCTGATCAACCGGTTCGGTCAGCCCAAAAGCAGCACCATCGACGCTTCGCTATTGGGTCAAACTCCCACGCCTGCCGAACATCCCGAAAGCAAAATAACCTTCGATTTGGCTGATGGGCGGACGCTCACCTTTAACATGCTCTATTATAGCTGGGGAAACCAAGATGATAGCAAGACTCAGCAAAAAATTGCCGATTATTCCGCTGTCGCCGATTTTATCAGCTATAACGGCCATGCAGGTTATGGCATGAATATAGAGAAATTTGAACAGCTGATTCAGCCTAAAGACAATCACTACCAAATGTTCTTTGCCAACGGCTGCAGCACCTTCGGCTATTTGGGGCGTGCCTTTTTCAAGAACACTTTGACCCCGGCGACCACCACAACCACCGCCACCCCAGCCAAAAAGAACGTCGATCTCATTTCAAACCTGACTTCGACCTATTTTAGCCAGATGCCCGCCACCAACATGGCTTTTATTGATGCGTTGATCGAGGGCAAGCAATCTTATCTGGAGATTTTACAGAAGATCGAGCAGCTGGTTCCCGAAGAGGACAATTCTCATGTAGTGATTCGGGGAGAGGATGACAACCTGTTTATTCCCGGCAAATAACCAGCACTAAAAAAAGAGGCTTCTGCCCAAGCTGCTCCTCAAGAAGAATGTCTGAATCAATGGTTCATCTCATGGACAGCGTCCTTCCCGAAAGAGCAAGCTTTCTCAGCAATCGCGCAGAACGCCTTTGCTCTCGGCTGGGCCTGCGAAAACGTGGCTGGCCCGGACGATGTCCTCATTCCCAACCGCGAGATTTTCACCAAAATCTTCACAGTGACCGGCCTCAACTCAGGGACCAGCCAAACCTTCGGTAGCAGCCGCGGGCACATTGGCGATGGGCGCTGGTACAACGCCATCGACCACGTTGGCTGGGACATGGACACTGGACCTAACACTGAAGTGTGGCGCTGTGTCACCAATGATGGCGGCCGCGGCACCTCGTACCACTGCTTTGTTGCGGCAAACCCCCCGGGCAGCTTTCCCCAGGCCGATTTTATCAACTGCCACTGGCTCTAAGCTTGGGGCGAGGTAAAGCGGCAGGCCATGCCCGAAGGGTCCTATGACCCTTCAGGCATGGCTGCTCGAACTTTGTCAGTCTTGATTTTCGGCGATATCACAAGGATACGTACCTCTCCCTCGCTCTGGTTCTCTACGTAGTGCGCATCGACAGCACCTGGGGCAAAGCCAATAAATCCCCCGGGCACCAGTTGCACCGCTTGATCGCCAAGGTGGGCAGTGGGATGGCCCTCGAGGACAAAGACCATCTCTTCTTGCTCGGAATGCGTGTGGGGAGCCGATGCTCGCCGCCCCGGTGCGATAATTTCATGGTGAACGAAGACATCTTTGAGGCCGATCAGCTCCGAGATCGAGGCCGACTGCGAATAGAGCTCGCCCGTGCGTGCAGACTGGAGTTGGCGGTGGGCGATGCTATCAAGCTTTTCAAAAAATAGTGTCATGATTGCTCCGATCTCCTGCCAGGCCTATGCCAAGCATTAGTGGCACAGCTGGACCCGAAGCTTAGCGCCGCCGGCTAAGTTTGCCGAGCCAATTTCTCACAAGTGCCCATGATTATTGAAACTTGACTTATCGGTTTCATAATATTATCAGCCTCGCGATCGTTCTATGAGCTTTCTAAGGAGGGCTTCCTTGACTCGCGCGTCGACCAAATCCCTTTTATTTGCCGTAAGTTGCGGCCTCGCATCAGGCTCTGCGCTTAGTGTGGCCAAGCCAGCGGCGCCGGCCAATACTGGCCTGGTCCGCGTGGTCATGACCGTGGATTGGGAGGGCCGCAAGCTCGATCCCGCCAACATCGCCGCAGTGCACAGCTTCCGGCAAGATTACCCGGCGCTGCCAATCGTGCAGTACCTCAATGCGGCCTATTACTTTAAACCCCGCACCAACCCCGAGGCGGTCACCCAAGCGATCAGCGCCACGCTCTTGCCCATCGACCAGCTTGGCCTCCACATCCATGGCTGGAAGTCGCTGTTCACAGCGGCGGGTGTGAGCTTTCGCAAGGAGCCAAACTGGAATCCTGGGGGCAAAGCTCTGACGGCCACGGACTGTGCCTTCGACTGCGGGCATTCGATCCCCATTCGCGCTTACACCGAGGCCGAACTGAGTCAGGTGATCAAGTTGTCAGTCGACACCCTGTCCTCCCATGGTTTCGGCCGTGCCCAGCATTTTCGCACCGGCGGCTGGATGCTGAGCCCGGAGCTTGCCAACGCGCTGGCTGCCAATGACTTCGTGACCGATAGTTCGGCAGTGCCGGCAGAGTTCCTGCGCGCACGCCTCAGTCAGTACCCCCTTTACGATTGGGCCGTCGCTACCTGGCGCGGCATCACGCCAACGAGTCAGCCCTATCTGATGCAGACCACCCAGGGCTCTTTGCTCGAGGTGCCTGACAATGCCTGCCTTGCCGATTATATGAGCGGCAAGCAGATGCTAGCGGTGCTCAAGGCCAACCTGCTCGAAGCACGAAGCAGCGGCGGGCCACGGACGGTCGTGGTCGGCTTTCACCAGGAGACGGCTGTGGACTGGCTGCCCAATATCCGTGATTTCCTCGCCGGTGTCGAGTCGATCAACCGCGATGAGGAGTTGGTTGAATTTGTCGTGATGCCGACGAGGCTTTGAGTGAGCTCTAGGCCCCATGGCATTTGCGCCGCAGTTGTCGCTTCGCTGCTTGCGCACTCCGTCATAATTAGTCTCTGGCGCTTTGACGAAGTCCCCAAGCCTAGCCGGATCGAAGCAAGCGCCTCATCAAGAGTCACCTTCCAAGTCACGCTGCCAAAGCCCAAAGAGCGGCCGGTGGCTGCTGCGGCACGCCCCCGTGCCGGGAGCCGAGCATCGACCAAAGCGCAGACCAACAACAAACTCCCTCCGCCGACCAATTCGAGCATGCCAGCTCCAGAGCCCAGCTACAGCTCGCTGCTACCACGCGGCGGGGAGCTCTCCCAAACCGTCGGAGCTGAAAGCCCGGGAATCTCATCTGGACTTAGCGATTCAGACACCTTACCCGCTGAGATTCGCAACCGGGATCTTGGTCGCCTTAGCATCGCAGCCAGAGATATGGCTGAGCACACGATGGTGCCAGTACGGCTTTTCGAGATTCAGCAAGCCGGCAGCGCACGCGCCACGCTGTCCCGGGGAGCAGGCCGCTGGAAACTGGTCGACGTGAACGGCGATCCATACACGCGGGCCATACTGTTTCACGCTTTGAGTGACTATCTGGAGAACTTGAACGGCAAACCCGTCGAGCTCGATGAATCCGGATGCTAGTGGTCGGCCAGGCTAGCAAGTTTGGCCAATTTATTCGATACAGCTGTCATCGCATCTTTTATAAAGCACTGATTTTAATGATGTAAGAAAATTGTACGTACAATTGGCTCAAGTATTTTGCTAGAATGCCGATAGGTAGATCGGAGGCATAATATGGGCCGCATCAATCTTCGAATCTCAGACGCAAACAAAGGCATCATCGAGTCTGCGGCAGCGGTAGCCGAGCTGTCGATTACGGACTTCATCCTCCAACACACCATCCAGGCAGCGCGCGAGGAGCTCGCTGCCCACGAGATCGCGCAGGGACTCGCCGAGCAGCAGCAAGCACCGCGCAGGCGCTCAAATAAGCAGCTCTTCATCTCGAATCCCGATGGGGTATGGCGTTTCAAGGGGCGCAAGCTCACTGTATTCGGACTCGTCCACACGATGCGGTCCAGCAACATTTCCGTCGAAAAGGCGATGGAAATGTACTCCCTTCCAGCACAGGCAGTCGAAGAGGCCCTGCGCTTCGTCGACGCGCACCGCGCTCTATTCAACGAATGGCTGAGAAGCGAAGAGGACACGGGGAACATCGTTCTCTGGAACGCCATTAACAAGCGCAGCGAAAGTGGCGACCTCGATCGCAGGCTCCAAGCGAGCATCTTCGCCGATGCCGAGTTCATTTTCACGTCGAGTCCGCGCGGCCCCGAGTTCGTCGATCAGCTCTTCAAAGATGGACGCTGCGTGACCGGTCGCATGGTCGATGACCGCTTTGAGGCAGTCGATTGAATCAGCCTCTCTTGGTTATCCTCGCCGGCCCAAACGGCGCCGGCAAATCAACATTGCGCATCAATTTTCCTGAATACAAAGCCCTCCCGTTCGTGAACGCCGACCTGATCGCCCGTGCGCGGTTCGAGGACATCGGCGAGGCGGAATCGCAGGCGGCCCAGAAGGAAGCTCAAGCTCAAATCAATCTATATTTTCAGGATCAGGAATCATTCTGCTTCGAGACCGTGTTCTCACACATCTCGAAAATCGAACTCATCAAGACCGCTCACACATATGGCTACGAAGTCGAACTATGTATCGTCTCGAACGATAACGTGGCGGTCAACGTCGCCCGCGTCAAGCAGCGCGCCGCCAAAGGTGGGCACGATGTCCCGACTAAGAAGATCAGGGACCGCAGGACCAGAACGCATGCGAATCTAAAGGCAGCGATCGCAATTGCTGATCGCTTTCGCATTTTCGATACGTCGCACGGTAGCGCTACGGAGATCGCAAGAGGCGGGAATGCGCCAGCAACCAACACCGCATTGTCCACGGCTCCTCAATGGGCTCAAGAAATCCTCGACGGCCTTAGCTAAACACGCGCGATCGCAGCAGAACTGGAATCCGACGGTCGATGGGTGCCAGCGAATGTCGAGTTCCAGGTGTAAAATAACGTCTGGCGCATCAACGGGCAACAAAACCACCTCAAGTTTCTCGCCTTGGCGCAGCATCGGATCAATGATGAGCTTGCAGATCGTGAGTTCCAGTGACTGACGGTCGCGATGAGTGAGAGCAGATTCCTCAACTCAAGGAGCGCATCCGCGAGTTTATCCGCTCGGTCAACGACGATTTTTCCGAAGATATGGGCGCTGACCAAGTTGTGAGGTTGCAGCTTGGACTCTTCAAAGTCCTGAAGTGACCGAGTCTATCACCAGCGGTCAGGCGCGCCTCTAGGTATAAAAGCGGTGAGTGGGTTTTGACCGGCGACTCCCGCCCGTAGGGGCGAAAAGCACGATCTGATCCAGACTCCGCTTGGCGCGAATCTCGTGCCTATCGATCACGTCCTTGAGGACCATATCGGACAGGTACTGCTGCAAGATGAGGCGTTTGGCATCATCGTCAGGCTCCTGCACCACTGCCGGGAAGCCGCCTCTGTTCATGTAGCGGCGCAATGCCGACAGCCACATGTCTGGCGACGTGCAGGTTGTGCCTGAGAACGATAGAAATTCGTGAAAGGATAAAGGCCAGACATGTTGCTCGACGCAGCGACCGCTAATCGATGTGGCGATTTCAGAGCTGAGCAGCTTGGCGGACGAGCCGGTGATGATCATGTAAGCCGCCAACGAAAACTGGTCCAAAAGGTGGGATCGTCGCCAATGAAAAACGGGCCAGTTGAGGTCCGACGTTTAGTCTAATTGTTGGCTGCTTTCAAGCTCAGTTTTTGTTGCAAGCGCACGCCTTTTGGCCTCCTCCGCTCGCCAGCTTGGACCCCTGATATTGAATGTCTCGCAGTTGTGGATCACGCGGTCCACAGCCGCTGCTGTGGTAACGGCATTGAGAAAGACCTGATCCCATTCGGAATAGGTTAGGTTGGTCGTTATCAGCAGGCTCTTTCGTTCATAACGCTGCGAAATAAACTGGAAGAAGAGGTCCGCACCGTCTTTGCTTTGAGGTGTGAAGCCAAGCTCATCGAGCGTAATAAGGTCAAATCGGTCTAGCCGCCGAAAGTGAGCAGCAAGCGTCAAAGTCTTTTGGGCCTCCAGCAAGCCATTGATTAGCTCGTGAGTCGACGTGAAAAGGCAGCGGAAGCCCTGCCCACAAAGCAACCGGGTTAAGGCGCTTGCCAGGTGGCTTTTTCCGACTCCAAAGCCACCATAGAAGACGACATTCCATCCTTGCCGCACGAAATCGCCTTCCGCTAGACGACGCACCTGCATTTCGGAGATGCCAGTTCTGCACTTGAAATCGTAGGCGGCAAGACGTTGATCTTTTGGTAACTTGGCATCTTTTACGAGCCTGCCAATTCGATTGTCCTTTTTTGCTCCGATTTCCAAGGTCACCATCGCCGCCAAATACTGCTCGTAGGTTTTTTTGGCTGACTCGCACTGACGCGCGATCTCGCTGTATTCCTTGGCCATAGCCATCAGATGCAGTGATTTTAGGCTGGAAATCAATTCTTCATGCTTCATGTGCCGGTCTCCTTGAGTTGGGGGATCAGGCTGTCGTACATCGACAGCTCAGGTTTAAGAGGGACTTGGGTAAATGCCGCTGTTGACGGCCCCGCGCCTCCGGACGGTCTGTGACCGCCCGGTAAAAGCAAAACTTTCAGCTGCTCGAAAGGAGCATCGGAGTTGGTTTCGAGCACAAGCTCCATACCCGCAGCTATTTCCGCTAGCGTCGTGTACTGCACAAGATTGATGGCCCGTAGGTATTCGCGCTCGGCCCCATCCTGCGAAAGGCTCCTCAGTCGCTCATAGAACCGCTTAAAAATCGGCTCTGGGAATAAGATGTCACGATAAGCCCACCGGACCATCGCGCGTGGCTTACGGATGAGTGAAGGCAGAATATGCTCAAGAGGTAGGGAGCTTTCGCCTTCCGGCTTACGTTGGTGGACAGCCAAGAGCTCTTCTTTGCCACCAGAGCGATAGATTTTGATCTGATAAGCTGATGCTACCACTCTACAAGCGACGCCGATGGCTTCGTCCGGTACCGAGTAAATGGCCTCGGCTATGCGGACCGTGCCGTACGACGTTGCTGGCATTGTCTTAACTTTACATAAAACCTCTTCATCACGAGGCGGTAGGGGGCTTAACACTAGCTTTTCTTTGGCGAAAAGCTGGGCAGTCTTTTGCAACTGGTATTTACGGCAATAATCTCCTAGCCACGTGTTAAGATCATCCCAATCGCGGAACACCTTACCTGTAATCTTGATACAGTTTTGCAGACGTTGAGATTGCGTGCGTATTTCGCGTTCGACATCGCCTTTATCGGATCCTTTTGCCGGCGCGCAAGGCAGAAGACCGAAGCCGTAGTAAGCCGTAGCTCTCTCAAATGCTTCAGTATCAAGGCGGCTATTGCCCTTGAGCACCCGGCGCACGCACGGCGAGAGGTTGTCAAAGCGGATATTTTTGGTCATCCCACCAGCTTGCTCAAAGAAGGAGTGGATACCATCAATAAAGGCCTCGAAAGTCTTGATCCCGTAACCCTTGATCCAAAAAAAGTCGCTGAATGGTAACGTCCCGAAGTGCAGATTGCAGATTCTCACCCCGTCCACGAAGGGCAGCCGCACTGTTTCCTTGAAGTCAAACTGGGCTTGCTCGCCCGGTTCGTACTCCTGGTCGAAGAAGCGCTCCTTCGGCTTCTGGCTCTTTATAGCTGCCAATCGTCTCTCGACCGTGCGCTCACTTCCTTCGTAGCCATGCTCCTTAGCCGCGACAAAAATTTCTCCGGCCGTTAGATACGGCACAACCTCCAGCATCGACGATGCCAGGCCGACAAAGCTAGCAAACGGGTCTGTACGACTCTCGCGGATGCGGGGTGTATACTTGGGCGGAGCGTTGCTCCTTAAGTATTCCGCCACCGTTTTACGGTTTATTTTGAGCTGTTTAGCAATTTGGCGCCCGCTGACACCATTTGCATGTAAATCGCGAACTTTTTGAAACATATAAACGCTGATCATGGTCACCCCCGTGGCTGCAATCTCCGACGAGGAGCGTGTCACCGGCCGCGACCTTTTGTCCGGTCTGAACAGCAATGGTCAGCACGAGTCGGCTGATCGCGGTTGAAGTTAAGAGTGGGCGTGGGCGTCGCACCGGCGGCATGGAGAGTCTTCCTGTGTAGAAGCAAGACACATTTGGTGCTGAAGTCGCTGCCATTTTTGGGTTATTGGCGAGAAAAATGTTCCA
>CAIYRB010000191.1 GCA_903928445.1 uncultured Pseudomonadota bacterium
CCATCTAAATCAGAGTCAAGTTGCACGCGGGAGCACGCAAAATCGCAAGCAGTTGGTCGAGACAATGGGGCCAAAATGACAACGGTGGCCAAGCTTGAAGGGGCGGCTACTTAAGTTGACCCCTTCGAATATACTACAAGCCGCGGCTCGCTTGATCTTTGGCTGCGTCCACCGGCATGATGAGTCCCTAGCATCGTTCGTCGATGATCCACTTCAACTTGTCCGAACGAGGATTCACTTGAAGCTCTTGCACCTCAGTCCATTCGCTCGCGATCGCACCGATCTTACCTTGACTCAAGCACGCGAGATACATCGGCCGTCCAGCATACAAAGCCGCGCCAGGACCAGCATCAAAGGATTGCAACCCGTCATTTCTAAACGGGCAGTGCAATCCGATCAGTCCAATATCAGAGCTACCATAGGCGCCTGAGCGAATCGCTTGCGATTTAAAGGCCTTTACAAAAGGTCGAACTCTGCGCGAAGGCCCGGTCAAAGGTCAGCAGCCGAGTGCAACCGGCCTTTTGTGCCTTGCACTGGATATAGTAATCAGAAAAGTCAGCCTTACCACCTAGGTAAAGGACCTGAGCGCGGAGCAAGAGGCTCAAGTCCTCAAAATCGAGAAAGGCGGCCAGAAGAACCTTACCAACAGCATCGAGCACCTCAGCCTTTTTTAGCTTATACGCAGACTCGAGCACCCATACCGTCTCGATCACAACCAAGTCAGAGACATAAATAATCTCGCCACCTTTTATGCTCTTTTCGAGCAGCTGGTCGATCCTTCGGCACTGATCCTTATCGTCCTGTGTCAGGAACCGCACCAAAACATTCGTATCGATTGAGATCACGTCGATCTCCTACGCTTGATCGCCGCATCCATGGCTTGGATAGACACCGTATCTTGGCCCTTTTTATGAAGGATCCCGCGTAAATCATCCATTTCGAATTTGCAGGCGCGAATCACTACGGTGCCATCGGCATTGACCACAAACTCGATTCGATCACCGGCTTGTACCAACAAATAGTCCCTGATTTCTTTGGGAACCGTGACTTGGCCTTTACTAGTCATTTGGGCTTTGGCCATAAACTCGCCATTCCTTACAAAAAGTATATGTCCTTACTTTATGGTAAGGACTGCATGCTGTCAATGACTGTGAACAACTCGAACGCAAGACTACGATCGATGTCGTTGTCGACAGTTACGGACCTTGATGATGCCGTTCATTAGACTGTGCCCGACATCGCAGGGCAATTGGGCCGAACCCTCAGCTAGCGCTATCGCTCCCCTCAGGGCAAGATCACAACTCAACCCAAGGCCGGTCGCATCACCAACACATACACCTGCCGCTTCGGCAATCAGATGCTAAGTCGGAGTAGGAATGTCTGTTACCAAACACCCCGTCCACAGATCCGGACTGGCGCTGCTAACGCATCCGGCACCTGCCTTGGGTTGTGACGCCAAGGCGCTCGTAGACGTTTGCAAGCAGGGGACTAATGATGCTCCCTTGCACGGCGCCCTCGTCACTATTGGTTAGCTCAACGCTGCTTCGACAGCAGAGTATCCAATACATGGCCCAAAGAGGATTTACTCAGCTCAGTTCCGTCACTTGTAAAGATCTGGCGGATGAGCCCTTTCTGATCGATGATGTAAGTCATTGGCAGCGAGGCCGGAGTGCCAAACTCGTTTGTTGTGGCATCGCTAAGCATGGCGACCGCAAAGGTCCAATCACGCGCCGCCTCACGCACCGCGTCAAGCTCACGCGGTCGATCCACGCTTAGAGCAATCATTTCTATGCCGCGCGCTCTATACTGCTGATAAATCTCGCTGAGGATGGACATCTCTTTGCGACATGGTGGGCACCAGGTCGCCCAAAAGTGGACGATGATGACCTTTGACTTCTGCACATTCAGATCAAATTCAGTGCCGCGTAGCGGTTTTATAACCAGATGCGGAGCCGGGCTACCGACCTTTTCGGCGCCATAAGAGGAGGACGTTGGTATGACGCTCAGTACAAAGCAAGACGCAAGCACCATCAGCTTTGCTCGGATCAAAACGAGGTCACCTCAAAAGTCGAAGCTGGTGGTTACTTTATACGCCACAGTCGAGGCCAGTTGATTGCCATAATAATACTCGTAGACCGGAACGTCGGCACCAGCAAAGAAGCGAACTCTGTTAAGATCTACCTCCAGCCCAGGAGCGGCAAGCAGTCGCTTGTATCCGGAGCTAGCGGAGTTAGACTGGTTGCCGTTGTCGTTACCGCGAATAGCCGCGAGTAGTGCCAAGACTGGAGCGACCTTACTTGACGCGCCATAGGTCCAGGCATTGAAGTGCAGGCCAATGGCAACATCAATCTCATTGCCAGGGATGTAGTTGGCCTTGGTGACAACAGGCTGATCGATGTTGAGCTGAGAGTACCAGACCCAAGTATTGTCCGACGTCAGTCTGCTTAGATGATAGACGCCGAACAGCACGTCATAGCTCCCAGATCCTATTTGCGTATCCGGGTCAAAATGCGCATAGCTTGAGTCCCCAGTCGGAAGTTTTAAGCCGTAGCTCACACCCGTTGACATATCTTCGGACAGACCCGTGTATAGTCCTTTAATACGGACGTCGCCAAGTGCACCATGGTCATGTGCTTCGGAAGAACCATCGTCGGTCGTCGTTTTGAAATGGCGTTGCCAATATGGAACAGCGACCTCAACGCCCCAACTGCGATCAACCATATAGCGGGCGCCTGCAGTGTAGAAACTCGTTTTAATCTCTTTGTCCGGGTTTTGCGACTCGGGTGCTTTGGCACTCTGCGAGCGATTGACCTTTTGGTCGAGGACATCGTATTCGAGAAAGGCGGTGCCGCCAGATCCGCTAGCAAAAGTCCCGACATCAAAGATGCCGCAGCCACAAGCGCAGGCCATGCTCGCGCTCGGAGTCGATGCCGTCCAGAGCAACAACGCTGCACTAAAGGTATGACGACTCTTTGCATATAGCTTTGCCGATTGAACGCCGACTTGATCCACGGATGACTCCTAACATGCCGAATGCATTTTTATATTATAGAGCCCTCCGGGCAAAGAAGTAAATGCAACAGATCGCTGCACCCCGCCCACCTGAGCTGAGTCCATCGTGTGGTGTAGTGGCAACACACATTTCCCACTTATCCCCAGATTCCAAGGTTGACGCCCAGTTGCTGTTCACTGCGTGAGCAGACGTTGACTAACGCGCGGCCGCGACGACCCTGCTCTAGGTGGACCATCAGCTCGTCACCATCGA
>CAIYRB010000192.1 GCA_903928445.1 uncultured Pseudomonadota bacterium
TATGCCACCGAGCTGGCCAAAGTCCTTAAGGCCGCGCCGTACCATGCCGGGATGCCGGCGACGGACCGCGATCTGGTCCAAGCGGCATTCGTTCGTGGCGACGTGGACGTCGTGGTGGCGACGATCGCTTTTGGCATGGGTATCGACAAAAGCAATATCAGGACGGTCATCCACATGGCCCTGCCCTCGACGATTGAAGGCTACTATCAGGAGATCGGCCGCGCCGGTCGCGACGGCCGGCCGTCTCGGGCGATTCTGATGCATTCATTTGTCGATAGGCGGACCCACGAATTCCTGTTTGAGAAAAATTACCCGGACGTCCAGGTCTTGCAACAGCTCTACCGCCAGCTTTCACCTGAAACGCCGATGTCCCGCGAGCAGCTTCAGCGCTTGGTGGGTCACGACGAGGACGTTGTAACGGCGGCCATCGATAAGCTTCGGGTCCACGGCGGTGCCGCGCTGGACGTCGAAGGACAGGTGTTACGCGGTCAGCCGGGATGGGGGCCTTCCTACCTGAGCCAACGCAAGCACCGTGCGCTTCAACTCCTCCAGGTAGCCCAATTCGCTGCGTCGTCGGAGTGCCGCATGCGCCGTTTGGTGGCGCATTTTGGCGACTCGGAAGAAGCCGCACTAACCTGCGGGCTGTGTGGCGTGTGCCGCCCAGCGTCCGTTGGCATCGCGCAAGACAGCGAAGCACTACCGTCTACCCGCGACTTCGATCTGCGCTTGCTCCGCACGCTTGCCACCAAAGACGAGCAGGCGGCAGGAAGGATTTACCGAGAAGTCTTCGAACGCGGCGGGGTGGAACGCTCACAGTTTGAACATCGCCTAGAGCTGCTTGGTCGTCGTGAGGTGATCCGCATAAAGACCAGCAGCTTTTACAAAGACGGCCAATGGATCGAAGTTCGAAAGCTTTGCCTTACTCCTCTTGGGTCGCAGCGCATGGGCGAGCTTGAGATTAGCCTCCGTTCAATGATCACGCCGCCCCAGATCACCGTGGGTACCCAGGTAATCCACAAAGTTTACGGGGCGGGCAAAGTCGAGCAAACGGTTGCAGAGTTCGGCGTCGCCAAGGCAGTCGTTAACTTCCAAACCGTTGGACTGCGTAAGGTCGCAGCGGCCCAGTTGGGATGAGGTGATTCCCATGCGGGTGCCGGGCACGCCAGTCCATGGCGTCAGCCAGGACTGGCACCGAGGCGGCTACGACTTGGGTTGCGGTTCTTCAGCCTCGATAAAGTCTTCGACATCGGTTCGCCAGTAGTGGGTGTCGCCGCCGTCGAAGCTGAGGAGATGGACGTCTGAGACTTCGCTATCCAGCCACTCGGAATGGGCCAGACCCCACGATACCGGACCCAGTTCTTTGATCGCGCTGACCACATCGTAGGTGAGCCAGCCGATCTGGACGGTTTCAGGATAGCACCCGGCGATAGACTGCTCGAAGGCGTCCTCGGTGTTGGCGGCAGTCAGTGCGGCGTTTAAAATGTCGCGGATGATCCAGTCGCAGCCATACTCGACCCCGTTGCCCGGCAATTCGCGCATGAGGTCGTCGGAGCCGCATGTTGTGCAGCGGCCAGTGACGGCCCGGGTGTAGCAGCCGTAGCAGAAAGGGATCGATTTTGAAGTGGCAATGGCGGTGAGTGCTGCGATGCGGGGAGCGGCACGTCCGCCGAGCGGAGCGCGTTGGCAGGAACGCCCGGCATTTGGTCGTATCGCTCGTGCCGCCGCCTTCGACAGCGAACATGTCCACGCTCTCCTCCCTCACTTGCTCGTAATGGGAGGGCTCGCTATGGCCAACAACATTTCGATTTACAGTGTCGGCGGCTGTCAGGTCACGATCGTTTTGCAAGCTGCGGGCGTTGTCGCTAGCGGCTGGCGGAGCTGCCTGCGCACCAGCGCCTTGGTGATCAGCGTGATCGCAGGTCTGCTCAAGATGACTCTTTCGCTCCTGGCGATCAGGTAACTGGGTGCTGCTGGTGGGCGAGGCTGTTTTGCCAAGCCCACTTGGCCTTCCGTCCGAGAGCCGCTGCCCAGCTAGCGATGATTTCAACTGCCCAGGATTCAAAGATTTTTCGACATTATCAGAGCAAGCCACCTAAAATCCGGACGGCCTGTCACTTATGTCTAGGTCAGATCTGCCGAAGTAGTTCCAAATGGGAACAAAACGTAAACATCAAAGAAAGATTTTAGATCTAACTGGCATGCTATTTTGTCGTTGGACAGTGCTCCGTGTCGCCTCCATGACGCCTAAAAAATGGGTCTGCAAATGCGCGTGCGGTACGGAGGCCGCAGTGTTTCAATCCAGCTTGCGCAGCGGTCACAGCAAAAGCTGCGGCTGTCACCGCAAGGATACTACCTCGGCGGGTCACCTCCTCGACGAAATCGGCAAGGTCTACAACGGTTGGACAGTGCTTTCGTTTGCATATAGTGACAAATACGGCGCTGCTAGATGGAAATGTCGTTGCCGCTGCGGAGACGTCCATGTCGTCAGGGGAGTCGGATTGAGAAGCGGACGTTCGACCCAGTGTCGCCTCTGCGCGGCACGCAACAAAGAACGGCATCTAAAGACCGGCCGCATTCTCCCTCGCGCATCATGATAGGCAGCAGTTGCCGGTTGCAAACACTCTGCCTTTAATGAACGCCTGGTGATATCCACTGCGGCATGGGATGCAGCTTCAGCATCACATATACGCTGGCTTATAAAATTCATACTCTGAGCGATTGCGAAATGCAGTTGAGTTAACGTACACTAAACTTGATTCGTAGAATGCGTGACCAAGTTGGTCCTTAATTGTAATCAGGCTCGCTCCCCGATTCAGAAGATTTGTAGCTAGCGAGTGCCTAAGTAAGTGGGGGTACACTCGACGCGTTCCTAACTGCCGGGCTGCCACCGTGCGCAGGATCTTACGAAGGTCGCCGGGAGTCAACTGGTTTCTTTTTTTTAGGGTCGTAAATAGAAATTCATTTTCATTTCTCGGATATGATTTCAGGTATTCAATTAATACCTTAGTGCAGTCGGATGAAATATTGATTATTCGGTCCTTCATGTTTTTCCCTGAGAGGACGATAATTCTGTTGGACCCAAGATCGAGTTCGCGGACCATAAGGTTGCAAACTTCACGATTTCTCATACCAGAATACGCTAGGAGACAGGCGATCGCTTTTTCGCGCAGATTTCGCGCCGATTGAATGATGCGCGAAACTTCGGACTCAGTCAGGATATCCTTGATCACGCGCCTTGGTTTGCGCGGTCGGCCGATCCTAACGGTAATGCCTCTCTGTTTTGCATAGTGCTCGATTGCGATCGAGGTGTTAACTATGTGGCTGTACGAATAGTTGCGGGTGTGCATCCACAAGATGTGCTGCTTGATTTCGGCTGGCTTTGGGGCAAATTTGCGCATCCTACGCAGCGCTATGCTGAGGCTTCGCGCATATCCATCGACGGTATTCCGGCCAATCCCATGGTCAACGACCAGGTGCTGTTGGTACTTCTTAATCACATTCTTGAGCTTCGTGTTATCCATGGAATCTCCACATGCGGGATCAGCTCCTTCCGCTTGCCACCACGGCAATGGAAAGATCGCCAAGTTTGACTGCGCACATGCAAAAAAGTCACCAAATGCTGCATAATGTGTGGGCGCCAGCTGTTAGTGATCGACCTATTGCCAATAAGATCCATAATCAATATCATATTTATCTTGGCCAAGAGGATGCTAGTAAGTCATTGAACATCGATTTCGCAATGCCGATGTCTTGTGCTAAGAAAGGACATGGTGAACAAAAGCAAGACACGGGACGACCCATGGAAAATTTGGACAATGGTGATTGCGGTCCGGTGATGATTACTGCGGCAGATACAAGGGCACCATCGGCTATTTGCCGTTGAATACATGCGTGTCACCCATGACGTCGGTTATTTGTTGATTGCCTTCGTGATCGCTCATCAGTAGCTTTCACGCCTGGTCCTGCTGAAGTCCCTTACGACTAGTCTTACAGTTAATTGTATGACTAGCCGTAAGCAGCTCAAGCCGCCTACGGCCATTTGCCAAAGGCGGTTTTATGGCTGAAAAGGTCCATGTTATCACCAGCGTTGAGAGACGTCGTCGCTTCACCGATGAAGAGAAGCGACAAATCGTCGCCGAGGCAGCCATGCCCGGTGCCAGCGTATCGGCGGTCGCCAGAAACCACGGCATCGCCCCCAACCTCCTCTTCGCGTGGCGTAAGGCGCTATTGCGCGGGTCCGGGACGCTGCATGTCCCGGGTCTACCCGACGCTCTTGCCCAGCGTGTCGAAGAGCTTCGTTCGGGCGTTATTGCAGTGCGGCAACAGTGTCACGGTAAAGTGGCCCGCTTTCCAGACGAGCTTCGAAGCCAGGCCTTAGCGATCATGACCGAAGGAGTCACTGCTGCCGAGCTTGTCATGGCGACGGGACTGCCGCCGACTACTGTATCGCATTGGCGGCAGGATGCAGCTGGTGCGCCAGTGCGGGAGCTAAAGTTTATCCCAGATACGAAGGCAGGATCGCTTACCCGCAGTGGGGAGCTAGTGACCGTGCGACTCGGCCCGACGGTGAGTATCGAGTTGCCGATGTCGGCCTTAAAAGACGAGGTTCTATGGCAGCATTTGTTTAAGATCGGGGGTAAGGCACCATGATTTTCTCCACCCGTGTCACACGCATATGGCTGGCATGTCACCATACGGACTTTCGTCGCCAACACGACGGATTTCTCGCGGCTATCCTCAATCTGGGACTCGATCCGTTTAAGGGCGACTTAGTGATCTTTATCGGTCGCCGTCGCACCAATCTTCGCGTCTGCTACGCGGATACCACTGGGCTATGGCTGTCATCGAAGCGCTTCACGGTAGAGGGCATCAAAACTAGCTTCCGATTCCTGTCCGATCCCTCATGCAATGAGATCACACAGGCGGAGCTGGCACTTATCTTGGAGGGATCGGCCTATCACATCTCGCGAAAGGTTAAGACGTACCCATGAGCCGAGGATGCCAAAACATCTTGACAAGATGACCTCATGTGCATGAGCCTATTATGCAAATATCCTTTGTTTGGAGCCTTGCCCTCGCATGGAAGCGGTGACAGAGGCAGAGTTTACTCAACTTAAAGCCTGGCTAGACACGCATCCTTCTGGACTGCCTGAGTCGCTGCGAGCCGTGATCGAGCGTCTGCTGGTGCAATATTTGTGGTTGCTGAAAAGTGCTGCCCGGGCCAAAGAGACGTTGCGGACACTACGGGTTGCCATGGGCTTTATTCCGAAGTCTGAACGGGGCGCTCAGTTGATTGCGGCCGCTCAAAAGGCTGGCGATCAGCCTGGTAATGACCAGGGGAGCGAAGACCCCGTTGAAGCCAAGCTCCGGCGAAAAAGAGATCGCGCATCGTACCAAAAGTCTTATTATCAGGCCAAGCTGCGCCGTCACGTTGAAGCCAAAAGACAACGTGATGTCGATACTTCGACTGGTGTAGACGTTCCACAGGAACCAAGCCCTGAATTAGTGCAGCCTGCTGAGTCGATGTTTACGGAAGCTTTGAGTGACACTGAGGCCGCCTCGCGTGCCGAGCGGATGAATAGAGAGCGAGATTTTATTGTGAAAAAGGGACTTCACTCCACTTACGATAACGTCACCAGGGTCGACCTCGAGGTGCGCATCACCAAGCTCGACCTTCGTGTGGAATCGCTGACCGATCCGACGACCGGACGGCATGCGCGAGCCAATCTCGACCACGTTGGCCCGGCCGGCTTTCAGCTGACCTGGAAGGCCATGGCTAATCTGATAAAAATGGTCGTTGGCTTTGCGATCCCCATCAATCGTGTGGCTCTCATGCTCGGCAGCCCTCACTTCACGCCTGCTAAAATCTACCGGGTGCTGGAGTTTGCCGCACGCCTGGCGCTGCCAATCTACCTGTATCTTGCCGAAGCGCTTGCAGAAGCGAGCATCCTCTCCGGAGACGACAGTCCAACTCGTGTCATTGTCACCAGTGATCCACCACCCAAGCCTGACACGGCGAGGACATCCGAAAAGGTCATTAGTCGTGTGAAACCCCCTCCACTTCATAAACTGGTCGATGTTGCTCTTGGATGGCAGCAGCCACTGGCCAAGGGCGACGGCGTGAAGACTCGGCTCAACATCAGCCTGATCATGGGCAAGACTGTGGCAACCGAGCCATCGAGCACTATTGCTTTCTTCCGCACGCATTTTGGCGACGTAGGCAATGTCCTGACTAAGATTCTCGAGCATCGCAAGCCGAGTGCGGGCTCTGTGATAATCCAGGGTGACCTGTCCTCGGCCAACATGCCGAGCCCGAAGATCCGAGAAAAATTCGCGGTCAAAATGGTGGGATGTGCAGCCCACGCACGCAGGCCGTTCTGGCGCTGGCGCGAGGACGACCAAGAACTCTGTTATTATATGCTGCGCTGCTTCCTGGTCCTGGCCGAAATAGAAGAGATGATTGACCAGCGTGGCAGGACCAAAGAAACCACTCTCGAACTGCGTCGCAAATATGGACGCTGGGTTTGGGATGCCATCCGTAATCGGGCTACGGCGGCGATGACGGGCGTATCGCCGACCCCTGGGTGCTTGCCACGCATACACGAGACAGAACCCTTCCGCTGGCCACCTGATAGCAAGCTTTACAAGGCGTGTGCCTACATCGTAAAAAACTTCGCCGAGTTGACGGCATATTTGGAAGATCCACGTTTGGAAATCACAAACAATCGCCGTGAGCGCGGTTTGCGAGCCGAACAGGCCATGCTTGTGTCCTCGAAATTTCGCCGGACCCGTAACGGCCGAGCGGTCCTGGATATATTGCGGACTATCAACGCAACATGCACGATGGCGAAGATCGACATCGGCGAGTACCTCCAGCACCTCTACGTGGCCCGTGGTGACCTGGAAGCCAATCCGCACCTGTATACCCCCTTTGCGCTGGCCGCTAAAGCCAAGGCCAATGCGGACGCTCAAACGTCAGCAGTGCATTGACGCTAGCGCAATTGGGAGTGGGCTGCCACAGGACCAGGCGTGAAAGCTACGTTGATTGCCTTCGTGATCGCTCATCACCCTGAGATTGGCCTGCGGACCCAAGCTATCTGGGTCAGTTTTTCTGAGCGTGGGTGGGTCAATTTATGTGAGCGCAGTACCTTGGGTCAGTCTTCTGAGCGTGGGTGGGTCAATTTAATTGCGCGCCGGAGGATTGACCCAGGTCCGCTGGCACCGGGCAGTGACCAATCATAGTGGGTCAATTTAAGTGAGCGCCGGAGACTGTGGCCGGTGCGGCGGCTATGAACCGGTCTGTCCGATCCGTTTGATGGGAAGCGTCACCGTCTTTAGGTTTTGTTCCATCTCGAAGCGTCGGAAATCCTCAAAGATTGCTCGCAGATCATAATTAAACTTCTTGGCATGGGCGTCGCGAATGCGTCGTACCTCGGATACAGGGTCTTCGTCGGTCATTTTTTGCTTACTCGTCATGTTCGCCTCCTAACAGCTCCTCTGGTGTACATATGGTCGGGCATGAATAGCCCGCTTCGAAAATTAACCGTTCGACGATTCGTCTGATAGAGGCATTGGCGATGTGTGTGCAGTTCCAGGTCAAGAGGTAGTCAATACCGTACACCGCCGCCAAGGCAACATGGAGTGCGTCGTCGCTGGCCTTCTTTGGCATCGAGCCTTTTGCGAGGAACAGTTGCGCCAACCGAAAGGCATCCTCTGTCGTTGCCAAAACTGCAATACCGGCTATCGCTTGCTCCCGTGCTGCTGCTGCTACAGGATCTCCAGCGCGAATTTCATCAACTACGAGTGGGGAAATAAAGAGATCATAGTTCGCACGGTGCAGATCCCACCACCGCTGAGCGGTCTGTTGGTGCGATGCTACTGACAGGCTGGAGCTGACTCGCCCGGTCAGGTAGCTGATCACCGTGGTTTCAATATAGACCTTTTGCCGCAGCATCTATCCTCCGACCAGCGTCCACCCCATGGGTGCCCGCAGCGTGACAGCTAACATTCCCAGCGATAGTATAAACGCCCGACAGCCAGGAACGATCTGATCATCAACCACTTCGGCGGGGCCTAGTCTAGTATTTGATTAGCCGCCCGTCTCGGTAGCCATAGAATTAAACGTTATCACAAATCTCATCACCCCGGCCCGAACTTCAACCGAATTGGCTCGCTTGGATGCTCGCTGCGGAGGGGAGGATATGCCAAAAAGGTCACCAAAACGAATGCGAGGGGTCAATTTCAGGCCCAAAAGGAGGGGGGGAGGCATCAAAATGGTCACCAAAAAATGCCATTGAGACCTTCCAAATGGTCGACGAGATTAAAAAAGCGGCTGAGGTTTGGCTCATCGACACTGAAAACAAAGACGCTTTAAGCGGGATGGTTTCAAGAATCGAAAACGCTTTAAAGAAAATCAAGAAGCACA
>CAIYRB010000193.1 GCA_903928445.1 uncultured Pseudomonadota bacterium
AGCTTAGTGCTGCCGACATCGAGGCTTTGCGCCAATTTATACATAACGCCCTCATCCGATCCATAGATATAGGCCGCAAGTCCAAACTTAGTTTCATTCACTCGGTCGCTAAGACCCTCAACATCGTCATAACTGTGCACCACGCCGACGGGACCAAAAATCTCGGTATCATCGGCTTCGAGCGACAGTCCTGACAGCAGCTCTGGTGCGAAGAAATATCCGGCGCTGGGCAGCAGCCTTTCGCTTCGATGGCGCTTAGCACCAAGACACTCCAAACGTCCAATCGTCGCGTGCACATGATCCAGGTGCTGACGACTGACCAAAGGCCCCATGTCGGCGGCAGGATCAGTGGCAGCTGTAATGCGAAGGGACTCCACTCGCTGTAGAAAGGCGTCGATCACGGTGGCCTTCATCGCCGCCGGAACAAAGATGCGGCCGATCGCTCGACACCATTGACCATTCAAGGTGGTCAAGCCGGCGACCAACCCATCGATGACGTGTTTTAGATCGGCATCGGGCAGAATAATAAACGGGTTATGTCCCCCAAGCTCCAATTGGACCGGCTTTAGCTGCTGCATACAGATCTGACCGACCGCCTGACCACTCTTTAGTCCTCCGGTAAAGGACACCGCTTTGATCCGACGGTCGGCAGCCAGCGTGGCTCCTTCCAAGCCTGAACCATGAATGAGCTGCGCCGCCCCCCGAGGTAATCCACAAGACGCGATGATCTCAAACAGACGCTGGCTGGTGAACGGCGTGAACTCCGAGGGTTTGAGAATGGCCGGGGCTCCAGCCGCCAAGGCCGAGGCCAATTTGTGCGCGCCGATCGGCGCTGGTGAATTCCACGGCGCCAGACACAGCGCTGGACCCCAAGGTTTGTGCCACACCTGGATCGCCTGCGTGGTGCCGAGTTTTTCACAATCTGGATGTTGCAAAAGCTGCGCCGCCGCAGCTTTGAAAATCAGCGGCAACAAACCGATCAACGACTTCGTTTGCCTTAGGATGACGCCACTATTGAGGGCCTCGAGCAGGGCTAATTCATCTAGATGCAGGGACACCTGGTCAGCGATCTTCATCAAGACATCGGCGCGGCCTTTACCTAGAGAAAACCAGTCGCCAGACTTATGGCAGGCCTCGGCACAGCGCAGTGCAGCCTGTAACGCCTCGTTCGAGCTGCCGGCCTGCTGCCCGAGGACGGCCTCGTCGCTCGGATTAACCAGGCTCTGCTCGCGCCATAGCGGCTCGACAAATTCATTGCCGATATAGTTCCTGAGAACGGGCCATGTCACTGCAGTGTTCATAGAATTCCCCTATTCACCTTTGGAAAGAAGTCGTCGGCTTAGGGTCTTCGTGCACAGGGCCGTCGCCCGGGCGCGGGTCACAGCCAAGCCGCCTGGTCGGATCGGGACTCAGCATATACCCAGAAGCATGCAGGGTTCGCACCGCAACACCGTGACGATACAACACCGTGGTGCGCGTGCGTTGCCCAGCGCCGGTCAGTTGAATAAAATCTGGCTCAACATATTGACCCCAAGCATCAGTCACCTGTTGTGGACTAAAAACAAGGCGGCCAGGGCCTGCGGCTGTACCGATATGCACCGGATCATTTGGCCCCAAGTGACCAAAGCGCAACACTCCGTCCTGCAAAACCCCGCGAAAGCTACGCACATGCAGCGGCCTACCGCGAAACGTGACGTTGGTCTGTCGGTAGTTTTCGCCGTCGAACTCAATGTAGACCAGATTGTCGAACGGCGCCGGTCCGGGCGTTCCGCTCCACGCATCCTCACTGAGGGTATCACCGTTTAGATGGTAGAGTTGAATATGATCGTGCCACACGCCCTGCATAGCAGTGAGGGTTTCGCCAACGGATCCGGGTGGAAATCTCATAGGGTCTCAACTCCCAAAAAGGACGGATTGCTTCTTGGAGATAATCATCTCCGCGGCCTCGAGACGGCCACGCTCGCTTGGAAACGCCTGCACCAGGCCCATCGCCAAATCACGCAACGCCCTTGCTATAAAGCCAGAATTGCCTGTCCCCGACGTGCCACAGCATTTAAGCGCATCAACCCCGACGGCAAAGGCCGCATCACTCACTGCGCCTTTACACAGGCGCCAGTTCTTGACGACTTCGTCTTTGTCCAGCGTCGGAGACTCGGAGCTTTCCAGCTGCAGCTGACGGCGCAACCACAGCGTCGCCGTCTCAAGATTGACCGCCATGCGACCAATCAGCTCGCGGTGCATCGGCGAATTGGCAATGGAACGATCGGTATCGGCATATTTGCGGCTAAGCAAGGTATCGACGGTATTATGATAGACCGCGTGCGCCACGCCTAAATAAACCGCCGTTCCAGCGACCTGATTACCGACAAAGCTGCCCCGACTCACTTGCATCATGCGGGTAAACGCCGCAGGGATGACCAAAGCCTCGGCGTCAGGAATAAAGACCTGGTCGAGGGTGATGCCGTGGGTATTGGTGGCGCGCATGCCGATGGCGTCCCACTTGCTACGCTGGCCAACGCCGACTGCTTGCGGTGGTACGGTAAATGTGGTCAGGCCACGGGCGTCGGCATGGTCTTCAAGTTGGGCGGTCACCAAATAGTAATCGGCGACTCCAGTCGAGCAGCCAAAGGACTTGACGCCAGTCAATTGATATCCACCCGGCACCTTCTTCGCCCTGGTGTTGATGGTGATCAGGGCCTTTTCGCTCTTCGTACTTTCGCTCGCGAAGTTGCCGAACCATTTACGCTCGGTACCCATGCGATGCAGCAATTTATGCGCAAAGTCGCGTACCACCGGGACCTCTTCCGAAGTAAACAGCCCGCGCTCGATCGCCTCAAGTGCCAACAACCCACGCGAAGACGTGCTGCAGTGAAAGAAGAAGCACAGGGCTGTGGAAGGACAGGCCGTACCGAGGGCAAAAGTCGCCGCCGCCAGGTCGCGCAAACCTCCGCCAAGTCCGCCGAACTCCTTGGGAATGACCAGACCAGTCAGATTGTGCTCGCGAAACAAGGACAGATTGTCGCGGTTGAACTCGCCGTCATGGTCGGCTGCTACGACCCGTTCACGCAGGGTCGGCAAAATAAGGTCCACCAGAGCCGCCCGAGCCTTTTCTTCCGGCGTCAAATCTTCGATAAAACTCTCTGCTGTGACTTTTGCCATCGCTAACACCTCGGGTATTGCTCTTAGTTATGTTGCGTTCGCTGCGTCGAGTGAAACCACGACCGACTCTGACCGCCCAGCGGCCTGCCTATTTGTTGTTCGAGGAGCGCTACGGTGGCCCAAAGATCGTCAAGTTGAACCCCCGTCTCAAAGCCGGAAAGGTGGCACAGATGGACGAGATCTTCGGTGGCTAAATTACCCTTTGCACCTGGAGCGAAAGGACAACCACCGAGTCCACCCACGCTCGCATCGAAGCGGCGAATACCTTGAAATAGGGCCGCCGTCGCATTGGCCAGGCCAAGTGCCTGGGTATCATGAAAGTGCGCCACCAAGCGCGAACGGTCATAGCGCTCGCCAAAGGCTGCGAAGAGCTTAGCCACTTGATAGGGATGGGCATGACCGATGCTATCGCAAAAGGCTAGTTCGTCGGGTTGATACTCCCAGACCTGGTCGGCAACTCTCTGTACCGCATCTAAGGGGACTTGACCCTCGTAGGGGCACACCCAAGATGTGGCGACATCGACCCGCGTCGATAAGCCTGATTCCTTGGCCCGCTTGATCAGCGCCACGGCCGTATCAGTTGCTTGTTGCGACGAGCAGCGATTGTTCTTTTGACACAGGGTGTCAGACACCACCGTGACGATGCAGACGCCGTCGACCCCCGCTGCCAAGGCGCGATCAAAGCCCTGGGCATTGACGACCAAGCCCAAAGTGCGAATCCCCGTCCCATAGGTCCGCTTGACCCTGGTGGTCAGGGCGTCCGTGTCCGCCATCGCCGGCACGGCTTTAGGACTGACAAAACTGCCGATCTCGATCTTCCGAAGTCCCGCCTTAACGAGGCCCGCAACCAGCTGACTCTTGTCCTCGAGCGCAAGGTGAACGCGTTCGTTTTGCAGGCCGTCGCGTGGACCGACTTCGCAAACGCTGACAAACTCTCGTTGATTTGCACCACTCATTGGATCACCCCACGACATCGCAGGCCCGACAAGGTGTCTTCATCTAGGCCTAGAAGGCGGGTGAGTACCGCGTCGGTGTTTTGACCTAAAAGAGGTGGCGACTGGTAGGTCTCGTGAGGATAATCCGACAGCTTAATCGGGTTACCGACCTGCTTAACGACTTGGCCATGCGGATGTTGTACTTCGACCACCATGCCGCGATCGAGAACGTGCGGATCACTCAGCGCACTGGCGAAGGTATTCACCGGCGCACAGGGAATGCCATCCTTTTGCAAGCGATCAAGCCACACCTGGTTGTCCTCAGTGGCCAGCAACTGACTGACCTCGACCATGATGCTCTGACGATTTTTCCAACGACCCGGCTGACCCCGATTTTCTTCGGTGTCCAAATGCTTGAGACCCATGATGCCAACGAAGCGCTCCCACAGGCCATCGGTGATGATCGCAACGATGATGTGGCCATCCTTGGTTTTAAAGCTGTCGTAGGGTACGTGGACAAAATGGGAGTTACCGCTAGCAGGAGGCTGCTTGCCGGAAAGGAAGTACATCGTCGCCATATAGTTGAGCATCGACAACTGGGCATCCTGCATCGATATGTCGATATGCTGTCCCTTACCCGAGACATGCCGCGACTCCAGAGCTGAGAGGATACCGATCGCTCCCATCAGACCGCCACCGAGATCACCGATCGGAATCCCCGAGCGCAGTGGTTGCTCCTCGCTACCGGTGATGCTCATGCCGCCACCGGTCGCCTGCGCCACCAGGTCAAAACTCAGCGCCCCCTTATTGCGTCCGCTTTCACCAAAGCCGGTGATACTGCAGGTGACGATACGCGGGTTGAGTTCCTGCAAATGGCCATGATCGATCCGCAATTTTTCGGCGACGCCGGCGCGAAAATTATAGACGACGACATCGACTTGCTTGACTAGATCGTAGAATAGGGCCAGCCCCGAGTCGGACTTTAGGTCGATACATATGCTCTGTTTATTGCGCCCAAGAGTCAGAAAATAGGCGCCCATGCCGTCGATACTGTGAGCGGCGTCATGCTCGAGCAGTCGGCGGGTCCCTTCGCCCTGCCCGGGGGGCTCGACTTTGATCGTTTCGGCACCAAGGTCTGCGAGCAGCTGCGTCGCATAGGGACCGCTTAGCATATGCGTCAAATCGAGG
The DNA here is from genome assembly GCA_903928445.1 of uncultured Pseudomonadota bacterium. Lineage (GTDB taxonomy): Bacteria > Bdellovibrionota_B > Oligoflexia > Oligoflexales > CAIYRB01 > CAIYRB01. The sequence goes on from CAIYRB010000193.1 coordinate 5,283, forward strand.
ATTTTAATATGTTCCAGTGGCTTCATGGCGCACGGCTCCCTAGCATATTGAGACGCTCAACGACTTCGCCGAGACTCACGACGTCACCATATTTTGCATTGATATCAAAGAGGTTAGCCTCATGCGGCGCCTCATGACGATCGCCGACGCATTCGCGTGGCACGATCACCCGGAAGCCATGCTGCATACCATCGACGGCCGTGGCGCGAATGCAACCACTGGTGCTGCATCCGGCGAGGATCAGGGTGTCGACTTGCAGACTCGTTAATGTCGTCGCCAGCGGCGTCGCAAAGAAGGCGCTGGCATATTGTTTGACCAACACCAAATCATCCTCGCGCACCTCTAACTCACCGACGATCTCTGCAAGGGGTTCGCCTGCCACCATGGTTTGCAGCACCGGAATTTTTTGCACGAACAAGCCACCGTCGAGGAGGCTGCGGCTATATAACACCTTGGTGTAGATTACCGGCACCTCAGCCTGACGCGCTGCGGCGATCAGATGCTGGGTTTTAGCGACTGCGTCAACCACTGGGGCTGCATAGAGCTGACTACCAGGGGTGGTATAAGCCTTAACAAAATCGACGACGAGCACAGCCGGCCTTTTACCAAAGCCAAGCCGATGGTCAAAAACGCCCTTGTAGCTAGATTGCAGGTGCGCCATCGGCCTAAAACTCCCGGAGTAGTCGGCCGCAGCCTTCGATGCGGTCATGGATATCGTTTTCCCGCAGCGCGTACCACCAGGTGGCGGCATTGATCGCGATCACTGGCTTATTCAGCCAGCGCTCCGCTTCATCGGCCAAGCGCAACATACTTAGATTGGTTCCTGCCTGGACGATCGCGTCGACGCCCGCAGCGTCCACCTCAATCAGTGCCGCACGCAGCTCGTCTTCGCTGACGTGAGCAATCGACACCGCTGTAGGGCACTTCAGTCCTTTAATGAACTTCACCTCGACGCCGATATCGCTGAAGAATTTAATCACGTTCTCATCGCCAATGGCTTGATAAGGAGTAATCACGCCAACGGTTTTTGCCTTGAATAAATGCAAGGCGCGTTCGCAAGCCTCGGCGCCCGAAGCCACTTTCAATCCGGAGTAATCCTCCAAACGCTTGACGAACTGGCGGTTGCCCTCCATTCCGCCCCAAAAGGTCTCAGCACTCATGCCCATCACCAAGTAGTCGACTTCGGCAGTCTTGACGCGGTCGATGGCGTGGAGGATCTCTTCGCGAATTTGGATCAGCAAGGCCTCCATCTTCGCATTGTTTGACAGGTCCTGATCGCGGATATGAATCCGCGAGAAGTGCGACGTTACACCGGGCACCGCCATGCGGTAAAAATCTGGCTCAACAATCGTATTGGTGCTTGGCGCCAACACGCCGAATTTGCGCCGCCAACCTAATGCATCTGTCATCTGTCATCTCCTCAGGTTCTTGGTGATGGGAACAAAGCACTGCTGTTCATGTCGAACCGACACCACTTAGCGGTACGATCCGCTGAGCATTTTTTTGCTCAAAAAGGGCGATGAGGGGCTCTTGCTCGGTGACGTAGCCAAGCTGGCTAAGGCCCCGCATCAAACAAAAGCGCATGAATGGATCAATCGCAAACGATACCTGAACGCCTCCTGCCTGGATCATCTGTTGCTCTAGGTCCACGGTGACTAAGCCTGCCCAAAGACTCAGAAAATGGTGCGACTCTGGATCGACCGCGATGGCCAGAAGGGCGTTCTTCAAACAGTTATGATAAAAAATTTCGCCAAACGATGGCGCGATGATGACATCCAACCCAAAGTCCTTAAACGCCCACGGTGCGTGCTCCCTGGACGAGCCGCAACCAAAATTGGCGCCGCCGATCAAGATCCGTTCGCCCTGGTAAATGGGGGGATTCAGGGGAAACCCTGCCAGGCGCTCACCATCTAGACCAAACCTGCGATCGTAAAACAGACAGGAGCCGAGGCCCGTAGCGGCAGAGGTGCGCAGAAACCTCGCCGGCACCATTTGATCGGTATCGAGGTCCTCGTCGAGTAGCTTGATCGACTGACTTCTGACCACAGTGACTGGCGTCATAGGTGACCCCGAATGGCAATCTGCGCAGCACTCGCAGGGCTGACCAGGACGGTCCTGGCACCTTGGCCCTGGCGACCCTCGAAATTGCGGTTACTGGTGCTTACTGAGAGCCGACCTGGCGCGACTAGGTCACCATTCATCGCATTGCATAACGAGCAACTTGGCTCACCCCATGTCGCACCCGCCTGGCGAAAGACCAGGTCCAAGCCTTCGTCCTCAGCTTGTTGCTTGACTAATTTAGACGCCGGCACGATCAAGCACTGGGTGTTCGTCGCAACGGTTTTTCCTAGCATCTGTGCTGCAGCGATCCGCAAATCGGAGATGCGCCCATTGGTGCAGCTACCGATAAACACATGATCGACGACGCGACCACTTGCCACCTTCTGGCCCTGCCAGCCCATATACGCATAAGCCTGACGCTCCGTGGCAGTCGCCGGCAGCGGCAACTCCTCACCGATTGCGATCGACATCGCAGGGTTGGTCCCCCAACTCATCATCGGCGACACCTGATCGGCATCAATCACCAGCTCCTTATCCCACTGCGCATCTGGATCGCTGAACAAGCCCTGTGCCGACGCCTCGATCTCACGCCGCAGCAAGCACCGACTTAAATAATCCAGGGTCGTTTGGTCCGGCGCGATGAGTCCAAAGCGAGCTCCCATTTCGATCGTCATATTGCACAGGGTCAAACGCTGCTCCATCGACAACGCGCGAATCCCCGCACCTTGGTACTCGATAGCGTAGCCTTTGCCGCCCACAGCACCGAGTTTTGTCGTGATATACAGGGCAAGATCCTTTGCCGATACGTCTGGACTGAGCACCTTGTCAACGATCACCCGTAGGTTTTTCGGCCGCCGCTGCAGGATGCATTGCGTGGCCAAAACCTCGGCCACCTCGCTTGAGCCAATGCCAAACGCAATAGCCCCGAAAGCTCCGTGCGTACTGGTATGGCTATCACCACAAACGATCACCTGGCCTGGCCGCGATAGCCCGAGTTCGGGCGCAACGGCATGGACAATGCCCTGAAAGGGATGGTCTAAACTAAAACACGGAATGCCGTGCCGGGTGCAGCCCGATGTCAACGCGTCGATCTGCGCTACGGTCGCCTGATCCTTAACCATGAAGCGGCCGTTGGCATCCTTGCTTGTCGGTGCACAATGGTCCACCATGGCCAAGCTCAAATCGGGACGGCGCACCGGAAGCCGCCACTGCTCGAGCATGGCAAACGCTTGCGGCGCCGTAATCTCGTGCAGCAGATGCAGACCGACGTAGAGCAGCGCCGGCTGGTCTGGGGTTTCCGCTTTGACGGTATTTTGTTGCCACACTTTGTCAAAGAGAGTTTGTCCCAAGGCCAATGACCTCCTCACTGGAGGTGGCTTAGCTATGCAAGCTAATCCACTTATACTGTGTAAAATGCTCAATCGAGTAACGCCCACCACTCATCCCAACCCCGGACTGACCGCGGCCCCCGACCGGGGTCATCGTGCCACTCTGAAAAGGATGCGACCCGATATGCACGCCGCCACAGCGCAAGCCTTTGGCAAAGGCTAGGGCTTTGCCAAAGTCGCGGGTCAAGACACCAGAACTCAGTCCGTAGTCGCTATCGTTTGCCAGGGTAAGGGCTTCCTCGTCAGTGGAAAAAGGCGTCAGTGAAACCACTGGACCAAAGGTTTCGTGGCGCCATAGGTTGGCGCCACGCGGGACATTCTCGAGCACGGTTGGCGCAAAGCGCCAGCCATCTAAGACCTGCCCACCGGTGAGTACGGCCGCACCCTGACTAAGCGCGTCGCTGACTGCATGGCGGACCTTTTCGACCGCAGCAGCATGGATCAACGGACCATAGAAGGTGCGCTCATCATCAAGACGGCCAAACCACAAGGTCTCGAGCTTGTGCTTTAGTTGGTCGCGAAAAGCCTCGTAACAACTTGCTGCTACCAGGAGTCTGGAGCTAGCCATGCAGATCTGGCCGGCATGGTAGAAACTGCCAAAAACGGCCGCGTCGACTGCCGCATCAAGGTCAAAATCTTCCCGAACAATAAGCGGGTTATTGCCACCCAATTCAAGGTGCAGGGTCTTCAGCTTGGCGCCTAGGGTTGCACCGATATGCCGTCCGACCGCCGTGGATCCCGTAAAGGTCAGTCCATCTAACTGTTGGTGTTGAATGATGGCCTCGCCAACCTCGCTACCGCTGCCATGGAGCACGCTTAGCGCCCCAGAGGGCAGCCCAGCAGCCGCAAAGACCTTGGCCACTTCAACCGCAGTCCGCGGCGTCAGCTCCGATGGTTTAACCACCAAAGTGTTACCGGCGATCAAGGGGAACGCGATCATCTTAACCAACAAGGCCAAAGGCGAATTGAACGGACTGATCACGGCCACCACGCCCAGGGGTTCGCGGATGACGATGGACATGCGTTCGGCGCGATCGTCCGGTATGGTGTCGCCATACAGACGTCGGGCTTCACCCGCGGCTGCGCGTAGGATCTGCGCCGCATAGCTGACTTCGTGACGAGCCTTTTTCAGGGTCGAACCGCTTTCGTCCACTACCAGCGCAGCCAGGGCCTCAGTCTGAGCCTCGAGCAATGCGGCAGCGCGATGAAAGATCTGCTCCTTCGCATCGGGCAAGAACGATCGCCAATGAATACTGGTGGCGCTGGCAATCGCAAAGGCATGATCCACATCCGACGCATCGGCGACGACCAGCGCACCGATCGCCAAACGCGACATCGGATTTACAACCTCGATGCGCTTTCGGTTTGGCGGCGCATACCGCTCCCCACCTAACCACATGTCGATCATGATGTTTTATCCCTCTAACGAGCTGAAAGGGCTAACCTACAACCGCCCAGCTGCAATCAAATCCGGTGTTCGAGCATGGCCGCACGCAACAGAAAATCACGTGCCCGCTGCGGATCCCGACTGATCGCCTCATACTGCTGGTTACGCTGCTGGCGCGTCTGGGCGTCTGCAGCGCTCAAATCCTGATAACGCTGCCTGGTGTAACCTCTGATCTTATCCAATGCATAGCTTCTGCGTAGAGTGCTGTAGCCATCGAGCGCTTCGTCGCGCTCGTAGGTCAGGTACTCACTGATCTTCTCACCAAGGCAGTGGGCGTCGAGGATGCCGCTATTCATGCCCATACCGGAGGCTGGGTTATTGATATGCGCGGCATCGCCTAGGAGCAAGCAGCGCCCGACCCGAAAGGTGTCGGCGACGCGCTGATGCACCCGGTAGATCGACTTGTGCAGGATCGGGAAATCGATCTCCTCGCCGACGAACTTCCAGACCCGCCGCCGGATGTTATCGTCGCTTAGCTCGACCTCGCCATCTTGGCCATCCGCCACCTGAAAGACGATGCGCAGCAGTTCATTTAACTGCAGGGTAATAACCCATTCGTCTGGGTCAAAGATGTAGCTGACGCTCGCCATTCCTGGGTAGTAACGCGACAAGTCTAAGTCGGTACCGATCAAGAGAAAGCGGTCTTCATAGGTCATGCCGTCAAAACTAAGACCCAGCGACCGTCGCAGCGCGCTATTCGCCCCGTCGGCTCCACACAGCAAGCGCCCGCTATAGCTGCGCACCCCACGACTGGTTTCAAACTGGGCCTCGATACCAGAGCGCCCTTCGCGGCTACTCAGGAACTCGTGGCCAAAGTGAATGGTCGCCAGTGGTTCCCGTTGCAGCCGCTCGAGCAGCGTCTCGGCATAAACATGCTGTGGACATTGCAGGCGAAAGGGGAACTTAGTATCGGCGGCAATAGCGCTATAATCAAAATCACCGACGATCTTGCGCTCCCGACGATCCCAAAACTGCAGGTGATCGACGCGGTGCCCCCTAGCCAGGACCGCGTCTAACACCCCCCATTCTTCCATCTTTTCCATGGTCGCGGCGTGAAAGGTACTGGCTCGGATCTCTTTAACGATCTGCTGATCCTGCTCAAATACGACCACGGGAATGCCGCGACTCGTCAAATCAACGGCCAGAGATAGACCAACTGGGCCGGCGCCAATGATCAGTACTTCATCCACGAGTTGCTCCAACCCCATTCCCAAAGTCATGGTTTGTACGAAAGCTGGTACTCACTGCTTTTGAACGATTGCTCCTGATCCGCCTCAAAGGTCACCACGGTGATCTTGAGGCAAGTCGGCGCCGTCAAGGAACCTAGCAATTGGCCTCCCTCGAGTCCCTTGTAATTCTTGCTGACATCGAGGGCCTTGCCAGAGACCGTTCCGTACAAGATCGGCAGCTGGAAGTAGGTGGTAAACGGCTTTTCTACCGCAACCATCCAATACGGGGTTCCCTTAAACTTAAAACCATTCTTAAAGGTGGGGATCGCATCCTCCGGCGCCGTGACGTAAAGCGCGATCACATGCAAGGCGCGATCACCCGGGGTTGCAAAGTCGATTAGGTAGCGTCCGCTGTCCTTGTCGAGGGAGACGGCGAGGTTATGATCACTTCCTGGCATGACTGCAGCGCTACAACCAGGGACATCACCGGACTGAGCCTGACCGACGTCACCAGGCTTCTTTACCGGATCAGCCCTCTTTACCGGATCAGGCTGGCTGACGATCGGCCTTGAATCACCTTGTTTTGCTGCAGGCGCCGCCGATGCCGCCGGCGCTGGGTCCTTCTTCGAACTATTTGAGCATGCAGGACTGATCAGTGCCGCTAAGAGCCAGATTCGTTTCATAGATGCTTCTCCCAATCAAGACGGTTTCCGGTGTGAACCCGTGAAGGCCTCTCATCCCAACGCTTTCAAGATTCGAATAAACTGTACCAAGGGAAATCTGCGCTGATTTATAATCCAGTTCGCTAAAACATGAAACCAGTTTCTTTACACGAAATTTCTGATAAGTAGTGGTCCAAGTGATCCGCTAGATGTTGTGCAAAAGTGATACGTGTTTCCAGAACGGAAAGGAGCATCGACATGACCACGACTCAGGTGTCGATCATCGACGTCTCCATGCGTGATGGTATCCAGAACGAAGCCGTTTTGATCCCGCTGCATCAACGCCTGGAAATCATCGAGCAGATGCTCGCAGCAGGCGTGAAAAGCCTACAAATAGCCTCCTTCGTCCAGCCAAAGCGCGTGCCGCAGATGGCCGATGTCGAGGCGCTGGTGGCGCAATTACCGGCCGTAGACGGCGTCGCCTATAGCGGTCTGGTGCTCAACACGAAAGGCCTGAGTCGATTACTGGCGAGCGGCCTCGCGCACGTCGATCTATCGCTATCGTGCAGCGAGGCGCACAGCAGAAGTAATACTGGACTAAGCCTCCCAGCCGCGCTGACGCAAACCATCGCCATGGTCCATACGGCGAAGACCGCTGGGCTCGCCGTACGCGTCGGCTTGCAATGCGCCTTTGGCTGCAACATCAGCGGCCAGGTCCCGGTAAACCACGTCGCAGCGCTGGCGCGCGAGCTCACTGCGGCCGGCTGCGACGCGCTTGCTCTAGCCGATTCGACCGGCCAAGCAATGCCAGACGATATCAAAAATATGATTTTTGCGGTGCGTGAATGGTCTAACTTGCCATTGATTCTCCACCTTCACGACACCAGGGGACTAGCGATCGCTAATTTGCTAGCCGGATATCAAGCCGGAGTGCGCGCCTTTGATGCATCGCTGGGCGGAGTCGGCGGCTGCAACTTTATTCCCGGCGCCACCGGCAATATCGCGATCGAAGACGTGGTTCATCTGTTCGACCGCATGGGCGTGACGACTGGGATCGCCTTGGCTGATCTGCTACCGGCGACACGGTCGTTAGAGCGCACCTTGGGCTACGCGCTGCCCGGCAAGGTCTACCAGCTCCACAACAAGGCGAGAACGGCATCTGGCGCCCACGGACCAAGCACGGGAGTCTCGGCATGGGCTTAACGATCATCCAGAAGATCCTCGGCACGAAATTGGGGCATGAGGTCAAGCCAGGCCAATATGTCTTTGTGCCCGTCGATGGTGCCATGGCCAGCGACACGACGGCACCGCAGATGATCCGTTCGTTCCAGGACATGGGTGGCCGACGCGTGTGGGACCCCAGTAAACTATTCTTGGTCCTTGATCACGCATCGCCTGCACCCAATGAAACCGTCGCCAGGCTGCATCAATACATCCGTAACTTTGCGGCCGAGCAAGGCGCTAAACTCTACGAGACCGGTAGTGGCATTTGCCATCATTTGATGATCGATCATGCCCACGTGAAGCCTGGTGATGTCTTTATCGGCGCCGACTCGCACACCTGCACCTACGGCGCCATCGGCGCCTTGGCTTGCGGTGTCGGTAGCACCGACCTCGCCGCGGTCGCCTTGACCGGCACCATTTGGTTGAGGGTTCCTGAAACCATCCGCGTCAATCTCCACGGGACCATGCGCCCAGGTGTCGCAGCCAAGGACCTGATGCTCACCCTACTGGGCCGTATCACATCTAGCCTGACCTCCTATCGTGCCGTCGAGTTTGGTGGCGATTTTTTTCGCCACAGCACCCTCGCCGCACGCATCCCGTTTGCCAATATGAGTGCCGAACTTGGCGCCAAGACCGGGATCGTCGAGGGCTTTGGCGTGGCATCGCTGCAGGCTGATGCTGACGCCACCTACGCTGAGATATTCGACCTCGATATCAGCCGCATCCAGCCGCAGGTAAGCCTACCGCACGCACCCCAGCTTAGCCATGACGTTGACGCGCTCGTGGACACCAAGATCACCATGGCCTTTCTCGGCTCCTGCACCAATACCAGAATCGAAGACCTACGGGCCGCGGCTGCGGTGGTCAAAGGCCATCAGGTGGCGAATGGGGTGCGCTTTTACGTCGTCCCTGCGACGAGGGCTATTCTGCTAGAGGCCATCAAGGACGGCACGATGGAAACTCTGACGGAGGCCGGCGCAACCTTTCTCCCCTCGGGCTGTGGGCCCTGCGTTGGCACTCATCTAGGCGTTCCAGGTGATGATGAACAAGTGATTTCGGCTGCTAACCGCAACTTCAAAGGCCGCATGGGCAATCCAAAGGCTAGGGTTTACCTCGCCTCGCCAGCGACCGTAGCGGCCTCGGCGCTTAAGGGACGGATTTGCAATCCACAAGAATACCTTGGACTAAACCATGATTAGACGCGTCTTTATCTATGGCGACGACATCGATACCGACCGCATCATTGCCGGTAAGTACACCAAGACGTTGGACCCCAGCGAGCTGGCAAAGCACGCCTTTGAGGATCTCGATCCGACCTTTTGCCAACTGGTGCAGCCGGGAGCGATCGTCGTCTGCGGCTCGAACTTCGGCTGCGGCTCGTCGCGCGAGCAGGCAGCCGTAGCGATCAAAGCTGCCGGCGTGGCAGTGGTGATCGCGCGCTCCTTTGCCCGTATCTTCTTTCGCAACGCCATCAACATCGGCCTGCCCGTGCTGGAAATCCCTGGCCACAGCATCGCTGCGGATTCCATGCTCGACTTCAACCTAGGCGACGGCACCGTCAGCGACTACCGTTACGACCGGCAATACCGAGTCGAGCCGCTGCCGCCTTTTTTGCGCGCCATCATTACTGCTGGCGGCCTAGTCCCCTATATGCGTAAACATGAGGGCTACCGCTAATGCCATCAGCCACCTCACCGCAGTCGGATACACCGATAAGACCCCTATTGGGACTTAAGGTTCTCGAGTTCACGCATGCGGTGATGGGCCCCTCCTGCGGCATGATTCTCGGCGACCTCGGCGGCGAAGTCGTTGCCATTGAGCCCTTAGATGGCACCCCCACCCGCTCGCTCAAGGGATTTGGTAGCGGCTATTTCCCCTATTTTGGCCGCAGCAAAAAAAGCCTTTGCCTCGACCTAAAGACTGCCGAAGGACTAGCCATCGCTCGGCGTCTCGTCGCTAAGGCCGATATCCTGATCGAAAACTTCGCGCCCGGCACGATGGACCGCCTCGGCCTGGGCTATGAGGACACTAAGAGCCTCAACCCCCGGCTGATCTACTGTGCCATGAAGGGCTTTCTCAGCGGGCCCTATGAGCACCGACCAGCACTTGATGAAGTTGTCCAGATGATGGGCGGCTTGGCTTATATGACTGGCCCCTCAGGTCGGCCACTGCGTGCGGGCACCTCGGTCGTCGATATCGCCGGCGGGATGTTTGGTGTCATCGGCATCCTCGCCGCCCTACGTGAGCGGGACCTGACAGGAACCGGGCAGCTGATTAAGAGTTCTTTATTTGAAACCACGGCCTTTCTCATGGGTCAACACCTGGCGTGGTCGACGATCAGTCAAAGTCCCATCCCGCCGATGCCAGAGCGAGTCAGTGCATGGGCCATCTACCAAGTCTTTACGACCGTCGATCAACCGGTATTTATCGGCGTGATCAGCGACCGACACTGGGAGTCGTTCTGCCGTGCTTTTGGCCGTGAGGACCTGTTGCTACGCGCTGAGTTCAAGACCAATAATCTGCGCATCGCGGCACAAGAACTGCTGCTGCCGGATTTAAAGCTCATGCTGTCTCAGCTAAGCAGCGCTGTCGTCATGGCTAAATGCGAGGAGGCGAGCATCCCCTTTGCCCCGATCGCCAAGCCCGAGGACCTGTTTAATGATCCGCAACTCAACCAAGGGCAAGGGCTAGAAGCGATTCGCTTCCCCGGAGGGCAACTCGGCAAACTGCCGCGCCTTCCTCTGGAATGGAACGATCAACGCATCCCGAGCAATGGCCAGCCACCCAAGGTCGGCGAACACAGCACTGAAGTCTTAAGCTCGTGGCTCAACTTGACACCGTCGGAGGTGGCAGGGCTAACCGCAAAAAAAATCATCCGGACCCAGGAAGCAGGGACATCAGAGGAATCACGATGAGCAAAATCTTCGATCTATTGATCAAAAACGTCCGCGTCGTAAGGCCCCTTAAGGCCCAAGTTGAGCTGCTCGACATCGCCATCAGCAAGGGGACCATCCAGCGCCTAGGTCCTGATATTTCGCCAGAATTTGCCAAGGAGGTGGTCGACGGCCGCAACCAACTGGCCTTTCCTGGGGTCGTCGATGCCCATATGCACACCGGTATTTACGCACCTCTTGATGAAGATGCTTTGACGGAAAGCCGCGCGGCAGCATCTGGCGGGGTCACCTGCTCGCTCAACTACATCCGTACCGGTCGCTACTACCTCAACCGGGGAGGGTCCTACCTCGATTTCTTTCCCGAGGTCCTCAACAAATCCGAAGGCAATTTCCACGTCGACTACGGCTTTCACTTAGCGCCGATGAACCAGCAGCACATTGGCGAGATGAACCAGTTGGTTCGTGATTTTGGCGTCAGCTCGTTCAAAATCTTTATGTTCTACGGCAGCCATGGACTACACGGCAGCTCCAACTCGCAGCAGGACTTCCTCATGCTCGGCGAGCATGAGCGCTATGACTACGCGCACTTCGAGTTCGTCATGCGCGGCCTAAAAAATTGCCTCGATGAGAACCCCCACCTTGCCAAACAGCTAAGCCTCAGCATGCACTGCGAGACGGCGGAAATCATGCGCGCCTATACGCAGATCGTCGAGACCGAAGGCAAGCTTTCTGGACTGCATGCATATAGCGCGGCGCGCCCGCCGCATTCCGAAGGTTTGGCCGTCGTCATCGCCGCCTACCTCGCCCACGAAACCGAGTGCATCAACCTCAACCTCCTGCATTTAACCTCGCGCAAAGCCGTCGAAGCCGCGCTGACGATGGAGAAGGCCTTTCCCAAAATCAACTTTCGCAAGGAAGTCACCATCGGCCACCTCCTTTTGGACGTCGACTGCCCGCACGGCGGACTCGCCAAGGTCAATCCACCGATCCGTCCACGCGCTGACGTTGAATACCTCTGGCAGGCACTTTTAGAACGACAGCTCGACTGGGTTGTCAGCGATCACGCTTGCTGCGCCCATGAATATAAACTGGATGCTAGACGCCCGAATGATATATTTCTCGCCAAATCAGGCTTTGGTGGCAGCGAATATCTGCTTCCTGGCTTGGTCTCGGAAGGGAGTAAACGCGGCATGTCCTATCCGCACATGGCCGAGCTGCTTAGCTGGAATCCAGCACAGCGCTACGGCTTAAACACCAAGGGTGATATTGCGCCTGGCTTTGACGCCGATATAGTTCTGGTCGATCCGGCCGCGAGCTTTGTCATCGGCACCGAACGGACGCAGTCTGCCCAGGGCTATTCGCCACTCGACGGCATTGAGCTTTCGGCCACGGTGAAGAAGACCTATCTACGCGGGCAATTGATCTATGCTGACGGCCACATCGTTGGCCAGCCGCAAGGTCAATATGTGCACCGGCCTAGTCCACGCCTCGCGCTATAGGAAGGGAGCTTAAGATGCAGCACTCCTTGGTCGGTCTTTGGTCACTCCTGAGCTGGGATAAGGTCTACGCCGATGGTAGCCAACAGCCCTACAGCGACGAAGCTGTGGCTGGTTTCATCCACTATGGGCCTGATGGTTTGATGGCCCTTAGCATCTATAGCAACCAGGCAAAGCGCCTGCTCACGGCCTATGCTGGACGCTATGAGCGGGTGGGTGGCGAAGTGCTGCACTTGCCTCTTGCAGGGCACTCACCAGACGGCATCGACCGGGCGAAAAAGCGCCACCTGGATTGCAGCGCCACGAGCCTGCGGCTTAGCACTGATTTTACGGACGCCAAACCACCATTCAAACATCAACTTATGTGGCAAAAACTAAGTAGCTAGACTCACGCAAAGGAGTATCTGATGAAGCGCTATGGCGAAACCCTGCACCGTCCCTACCAATGTTTTATGGGAAAATGGGAGGGTCTGTGTAAGACCTTCGATATCGGCGGAAATTTTCTTGAATCAACGCATGTGCATATGGACGTCTACTGGGTCGATGAGCACACCTGGCATCTGCACGAGTATTTTAAGCACCTCTACCAGGTCGGTGAAACAACCTTTCATACCGACATCAAGACCGAAGGCAAACGCTGCTTCGCCAGCAACGACATGCTTAGCCTCGAAGGCACGGAGCTGACTCCATACAACTACGTGTTTACCATCGACAGCGACGTGACCAAGACCACGGTCTACAACAACCATTATTTTCTCGACGCCAATACCCGGCGCATCATTACCCACAAGGTCCGCGGCGGCAAAAGCCACTGCTTTCAAATCCAGGATTTCACCAGGATCGTGCAACCGTGATCGTCAGCGAAACAGACAAGCAACAAGGCCGCGGCCGCGTCGTGCTGCAAAAGGACCATGCCGACCTAGCGGCGCAGCTAGCGCGCGCTTTTGGTAACGAGCAATTTGCTCCTCTAGAGCCGCGTGCCCAGATGGAATTCTTAGCGCTCAACCACGACCGAGGCTGGGACGACACCGATGCGGCTATGGGGCGCAACCCCCTGACGGGGCTTCCCTTTAGCCTGGTCAATACGCCTATTGATACGCTGCTCGCGACGGGTCCACGGTCGATCGCCTACAATGCCGAGCAGCATCCCTACTGCGGTTTGTTAGCCGCTATGCATGTTTGGGGACTATTTCATGGGCGCTACGGCTTGTCCGACAAAATCGTCGTCGACCGGCTCAGCGGCGAGGCCAAGGTCAAAGCCGATGCCATGCTTCTTGGAGTCCGGGAGCAGCAGCAGCAGCTCGCCGCTTGGTGCCATGAAGACCCCTACTTTAGCCGCTTTGTCGCGCCGGAAAAGTTGATGCAAAACTACAAACTTTTGCAATTCTTTGACACGCTCTCGCTGTATTTTAATGAACGCGTTGGCAAAGACGGCGACGGTACCGAGTTCGTCCATGTGCCTCAGGATCAAACGCGCGACTGCAGCATTGATCTGATACCCCTTGGCCACAAGACCTACCGCCTAAGTCCGTATCCTTTCGCCCAAGACCGTCTGGTCTTAAACCAGTATGCGTTTGAGATTCCCGTGTCGACGGTCGATGTCGATTACCAAAGCATCTTTGCCAATAGTGGCTTGCAGACCGAAACAATCACCTTGGTGGCATAATGGAAACACAGGATTGTACAGAGGGTTTTTGTGGCATCGGACACTGGCGAGGCATCGCCGAAGTTTACGATGGCCAAGGCCACTTTCTCGGCAACGGTGCCGATCAGCGCCATGTGCGCACCCAGGAGGAGGACGGCCGCACGCGGATCGACCTCGCCTTTGTTGGGCCGTTAAAATTCTCTGGGCACTACTACATCACCAACAAGGACGATCATCGCCTCTATCAAGGCCCAGCTAACTGCGGCCATGCGGAAGCCCTAGGCAGTGACGGCGTGAGCGCTCACGCTTACTGGCCAGTCACGGGTCTTAGTCAAAAGTTCTTCCTCATGGTGTCGCCCGATGGTCTCAGACAAATGTCGCTCGCCTTGATGTCACGGGGCGAGCAGTTGCTCTACGTGGTCGTCGGTGAGAATGCGAAGGTCGTCGGCGAAAAAGCCTTGGTCGACATTCCCCTAGTCCACGGTGGCACCTACGACCTCAAGGATGACCCCAAAGCCGGACGCGAGCACCTGCTGCTGCATCAAGCCGGTTACTGGGAGGGTGAGATTCGCAGTCAAAAGGTGGGCAGCAACCTTTCGACTTGCAGCGGTATGCGCCAGAGTATCCAGCCCATCGGTCAAAACATCCGCTTTACCTGGGATGGTAGCACCTTCCTCAAGAGCGAGGTCAGCACGACGCTCAGCACCAATCAGTGGCAAGCTTGGTCGGCAGGTGGCGATTTTGTCGGCAGCTATAGCCTCTATGGCGGCAGGGCACTAGCCGGTACCTTCCACCACCTGACAGACGATCTTCGGGTTTGGCGCCGCGAAGTCGTTAGCGCCGACGGTGCCTACAAGGCCTTGGTCAATCTCTGGTACCGCGGCGAGGAACGCCTTGGCGCGGAATGGGGCCTACTAAAATACCGGGCGATCACTGCATGAAGGCTCCATGCTCAGAATCCCTGCTTGGCGCGTGGATGGTCACCGAATCGGTATTTGGCCCCGATGGGTCCTTGCTCGGCACGGTGCACCAGAAGCGAACGCTGCAGACACAGGCCAGCACTGGGATCATCCTCGTAGGTCAGCATTGCCAACCATGCCGGCAGTTGCAGGACCACGCCATGGCCGCATTTAGCGGAGACTTCCAGTTTAGTCTGAAAAAACAGGGTCGACAGCGGCACTATCTGGGTCCAGACGTGCACGGACTAGGCACCAGCTTTGCCGACGGATTTGTCTGCGGGCATGGAGTCTGGCCTCGCTTTGGCTATAACTTTCGTTCTTGGTCGATCAGCTTGAGCGGCAGCGCCCAATTGACGGGAGGCTGCTTTTATCGCGGCCAGTCGCCCGTGGCGGTCATGATTGGAGTCGGTACCGAGGTGCGCGATGATCACTGGCCCCAAGCTCTTACGACAAGCTTTGCGCTACAGTCCGCACAGGGACAATCGACCATCCTAGACCTGAGCCGTGACGAGGAACAAAGCACCGAGATTACCCGAGAGATCCTCGACGCAGGACATTGGGTTGAATACGGCATCGGTCGCGAGGATGTCTTTCATCTGGAAGCGCATGACACAGACTTTGTCTTGCACAAAAACCAGCGCGCCGTCGGCATGGCTAAATCCTATGGGCCGTTGCTTTATTGGGAAACCCACGGCCACCATGGCGACGTAAGCAGCGGCATCGAGGTCATGGGCCCAAGCGGACTCCAGTGGTTTTCACTGCGTCAACACGTTCAAAACGGCAGGCTTGCGAGTCTCGAAGGCCTCCGATTCACCATCTAAGGGAGCAGCACCATGAGTAGCACGACTCAATCCGTGGACGAGTTGATCCAGCAGTCGCCGGACCGCAACAACCAGGCCCAGTTCCAGGAGATGTGGCAGATTCTGTGCGAGGTTCGCGGCAAAATCGACGCGCATTTTGCCTTGACTCTGGACGCTTCGGTCAAAGACCTGGCCGACTATGGCACGCCCGATGGAAGCACGAAGGGGCACTTGACGGCCTGGTCTGGAGACGAGGTCGATTGGTTGATTCACTCGTACATGGGTACTCCGGCACGTAGCTTCAGCAATATGCACCTCACCGTCTGGCTTGGACCACAAATCGATGTCCCGCACTTTGGCATGGCCCTTGGAACCATTCCCGATATGTTCGTCTACCTAGACCTCATCCCACGCGTGGACCTGACGACCGACCTGGACTACCTCGACCGCTACTATGAACCGAGCAATGCGACCTTTCTTGAGTTCGAAGCGAACCCCGCATTTAGCCCCTTTGTCAGTCGCTGCCTGTATATGCGCCAAGCGCAATCGCGAACGAGCTTGTGTTACAAAGCAACTCCGAGTGCGGCAAACATCGACTTGGTGCGCAAAGCAGCTCACGCCAAAGTCGACGAGTGGCTACAGCTAGTCGCCGCGGCCAAGCCAGTGCCAGTCGCGAAGCAAGCAGCACTAGCCCAGCGCGATCTACTCGTGCGCCGCGCCATTTCCGAGCGCGACCCAGCGAATATTATGGGCGAGAAAATCTTCGGCAAAGACCTAACCGACCGCCTGGTGGGTACCCTGTGGGGCCACAACCGCGCGTCCAAACGCCCAGGAGCATGGCAACAATGAGCAGGTCCCAAGAATCGCAATGGCAAGAGAAGATCACCGGAGAATGGTACGGCTGCCCATCGGTCTTTGACGCCGATGGCAAACACATCGGCTTTAACAAAGTCACCCGGTCAAGCGTCTTTGATCACGGCCAAACCACCTACTATATGAAGACCGAGCTGGATGTCACCGGCCCACTGCGCGCGCGTTTTGAAGCACCAGGCTTTGCCTTTGGCGTGCGCGATAGCGGCAACGACCGTGTCTACATGGGGCCCGACTTCTTCGGCGCAGGTAAACCCTACGGCGCGATGGTCGATGCCCACTACTACTCGCCGGGCTGGTCAGCAGACCTCAAGACCATGGTGCATATCCTGCCCGACGGCCAAACCCAGGCCTATTCCTCGCTGCTGTACGAAGGCCCAAAGCTGGTCTCGGTATTCAATGGCCTCTATCTGATGGCCACGGACTACGACACCAATCCTGAAACCAAAAGCCGCATCGACCAGTTCATCAGCCAAGAAAAGAGCCGCGGCAATACGCCGCATGTCTTGCCGATGAAAGAAGCCGGTACTTGGTCTGGTGAATTCCAGGTCTATGACGCCGACCAGCAGCTCCTTGGCGCCAACTTCGTGCGCATGCAGTACACACCCATCGACCTGCGGCGAGCAGAGGTCAAGCTGAGCATGGAAGGGGTGGTGAATCTTCAAGCGACCTATACCCGGGCTCGCGAAGAGCTACGTCACGACTTCCACGGTCCGGATCTGTTCGGCAATGCCGTGGCCTTTGGGCGGGCGCTTTACACTAGCGCGCACTTTCGCGGGCAGCCGCTGAAACTGAAAAGCCGGGACTTCATCTTGGATGATCAGTTTACGCTTAGCTCGGTATGGCAGTTGTTTAGCTCGGACCGGCCGAGCCATACACTGTACGGCGTTTTGAACTGGGCTGAGGGGGAGAAGATTCTGGTGGCGCAGTACTAGGATTTGGATGAGAGAGCTGCGGCCTTGGTGCGGGGTCGCAGCCACATTGCTGGTAAGTTCGCATGCCTAACCGAATTTACCATGCTCCGCTAAGTGCGCCGCAAGATTCATCACATCCATCTGGGCAGGAAACTGGTCATGATGCGCTGGTACCATTCTGGCCTCCACGTATTTGATGGGGCACCACCGCGATTCAATCTGCCGCAAAGAATGAGATGCCGTCACCATGCTGACCTTGGTCATAAACAACGTTTCCCTGACGAAGGGACTAGAGACGCCGGCAGCGTATTTTATCGCCCGCAGATCTAGCCAGTTCCGCACCGGGGACGAACTAGTCCAGCGGTGAAACAAGGCAATACTGCGGTCGATGATCGTTATATACAAGCCGCACAGGGTCAAAACTGCATTGCTTAGGATGAGAGCGGCGCGCTGCCGCATCGACCATGTATCATTCTTATGACTCACCACATGGTCACATGCTGCATTCAGATAAGTCACCACGCCATTGGCCCACGAACAAAATGCGCAGTTAAACCGGTCAAACCAGTTGAGTTCGTCCATGATATTTCTTTTATAATGGATGAAATCGCCCAACACTGGCGCATCCGCTGTGCTCGCCATCAAGGTCGGCATCACCACCAAGGCTAAGATGAAGTGGAGCAGGACGAAAAACGGAATCGATGCGTACATCAATAGCCCGCCGATCGTCGCCCGCCAAAATCCAAGATGGCGGACTTGGGCACCATAGATCGATGGAAACAGCCACTGCATAAACGACCTATCGATGGGAGCCGGCCGCCTATGGGGCAGCCTGAGCCCGGTTGCCGATGACTAATTGGCAGAGGTTTAGTCAATGGCGCCAGTTAAGTCAACCGCAACCAGGCTGTCCATGCCCCGCTGCATCCGGGCGGATTGCGATGCGATATACTTGATCAGTGGTCTGCGCAAACCCTGTCCTTTAGGGCAGGGTCGAGCAGACCGGCCCGACTCGGCGCGGGCGCCGAGGAGTTGTGCGGCCGAAGCGGCCACTCCGCGTCATCAAAGTTCTAGTTTTTACCATACGATGTA